>NZ_JBNINR010000019.1:0-97150 GCF_051390595.1 Nocardioides segetis
GGTGGCCGCGTCTTCGTCCGACGTACACGCCGGTGACGATCTCGGCGACCGCGCTACACCACTATCGGGGACTCAACCACTTCGCGCGCTCAGATAGTCGACCGAGCTTGTAGATCTTGACCGTGACAGCGAGTTGTCACGATTCCCTGCATCTCGACAGCTGGTGTCGAGATGCAGCGAAGATTGCCGACCGCCCTGCGAGGAACCTTGACGATTTCGTTGTGGAGGCTTCGGTCGGTCAAACAAGCCCGGTTGGCCGATCGTTCGAGCTCGGCGGCGCACGTCAGTCGAGAGGCGTGCTCGCGAGCTTGACGAGGTCGGCGTAGCGGAAGATCTGGCCGCCAGCGCCCCAGGTGCCGTCTGTCTGCTCGTGGATGAGGACCCAGACGCGTAGAGCGTGGTCGGCAGTGAGTCCGGCGGCGGCAAGGACCTGGGCGGTGACGTCAGACACCAGTCCCGCCTTGCGTTTGTCGTCCAGGGCGCCGGCGGGGACGGTGACGTCGACCCGGAACCGCGGGTCGGCATCGGTTGCGGTGACCTGGGCGCCGGCGGGCAGCTGGTGCAGGTAGGACCAGGCGAGGGAGCGGAAGAACTCGGTGTCGGGGGCACCTTCCCACTTGAGCAGTGTGGCGGCCAGGTCGGCCTGGATGGTCGCCGCCCCGTCGGCGGTGAGCGCGCCTTCGGGCGCGGTGAGTTGGATCTGTGGCATGTCGGTCTCCGGTTCTCGTGGGGGTAGATGTCGTGGGGTCAGGCGAGGTCGAGCGGTGGGCGGTGGAGGACGAGCTTGGTGGTTCTGGCGAGGTAGGCGTCGGGCGCGTCGTCCCAGTCGGCGAGGGTGGTGGTGACCTTCTCGGCGGCGAAGCCGGTGCGGGCGACGAAGTCGAGGACGTCGGGCAGCACGGGGCGCACATGCGAGACGCCGACGTGCAGGGTGGCGCTGGTGGCGTACATGTCCATCACCGGGAGGGCGGTGTTGGTGCCCAAGTAGTAGCCGGTTCCGGTGCACACGCCGCCGGGGGCCAGCGCTCGGAGTGCCGCGCGGAGCCCGGGTCCCTTGGACGAGGCCTCGACGACGATGTCGTAGCGGCCGGCTCGGTCCTTGAGCCAGGCACCGCGTCGTGGCTTGTCCAGCTGCTCGGCGGTGGCGCCGAGGGACTCGGCGATCTCGAGTCGTACGTCGCGGTCGTCGACGTAGTCGACCTGTGCTGCGCCGTGGGCGACCGCGAGTCCGGCGGCGTACAGGCCGATGCTCTGCCCACCCCCACCGATGACCAGCACCCGTGCGTCGGGACGGGAGGCGAGGTGCGGCACGACCGAACGCCACGCGTCGGAGAGGTTGTCACTGGCGGCGGCCACCCGCAGCGGGTCCAGTCCGGCGGGCAACGGCACGAGCATGTGGTCGGCGTGCGGGATCCGCAGAACGTCGGCGACCATGCCGCCCCATGGTCCTGAGGCGGGGCCGAAGCCGAAGGCTGCGAGGGTCTGGCCGGGTGAGGTGGTCACGGTTGTCGTGCACTTGGCGGTCAGTCCGCGGCGGCACGCGTTGCATTGGCCGCAGGAGACGGCCCACGGCACGGCGACGATGTCGCCCACGGTGAGTTGGGCGACCTCCGGGCCGACGGCGGCAACCTGCCCGATGGCCTCGTGACCGATCCCGAACGGACCTTGGAACGGCACGTCGCCGACGATGGAGGCGACGACCGGGTCGATCAGGCCGAGCCGGAGTCCCGCCTGCATCGGCCGGGACACTGCGCGGTGCAACGGCAGGGTGTCTCCGTCGCAGCGGCTGGCTATGAATGGTCGCACCAGGGCGTCGGTCGGCGTGATCAGCTCCGGGTCGGGGCGGTCGCTCCACCTCAATGCTCCGGGTCCGACGTAGGTCAGCTCGCGCACTGTGTCCTCCTCAGCAGGTACTTCCCCATCCGATATGCTATGTCGCAGAACATAGTAAAGGGAAGGGGTACTGCCGTGGGAGCTCGCACGGACACCCGTCAGCGAATGATCACCAGCGCTGCGCTGCTGCTGCGCGAGCGGGGCGTGGCGGGTACGACGGTCGCGGGCGTGCTGGAACACAGCGGCAGTCCGCGGGGGTCGGTCGGCTTCCACTTCCCCGGCGGGCGCAGTGAGCTGCTGAGGGACGCCTTGGGTTGGGTTGCCGCACTGGTCGGCGACCAACTCCGCGCCGGCGTCGAGGCAGGCGCTGAGCCGCTGGAGCTGTTCGGGGGCATCTGCGAGCACTACCGCCGCCAGCTCGAGACCACCGACTACGCAGCGGGCTGCCCGGTGTGGGCTGTTGCCCAGGAGTCCTACGCCGATCCCGACCTGGGCCCGGTCGTGGCCGAGGTGGTCGACGACTGGGTCCAGCAGCTTGCCCGCGCTCTCGTCGCGGTCGGCCATGACGAGGACCGTGCGCGGGACGTGGCCATGCTGTGCGTCGCGAGCCTCGAGGGCGCGATCACGATGTGCCGCCTGACGCGGTCGACGCGACCCATCGACCTCACGCTCGACGCGATGGCCCCCCACCTCTCGACGGCGACCGCCTGAAACAGGCCGGGGTCCAGCGCGCTGGACCCCGGGTGGTTCCTAGTCGCTGATGACGGCGTCGCGGTGGATCCAGGCGGGGGTGTGGGCGGCCTGGTGGAGGAAGTGGGCGACGTCCTCGCGGGCGATGGTGGGAGCCCCGTTCATCTCGAGTCGGTCGTCGACGCGGTAGGTGCCCCTGGCGGGCCGGTTGGTGAGGGTGGTGGGGTAGACGATGGTCCAGTCCAGGGAACTGGCGCGGATCGTCATCTCGGACTTCTTCTTGTCGGCGTAGATGTTGCGGAGGAACGAGCTGTACATCGCCTTCTGTGCCGGGCTGGCCGAGCGGTAGGTGTCGGCGACCCCGAACGAGGAGAGCCAGACCAAGCGTCGGACGCCGGCCTGGTCGGCGGCCGTGACAGTGGCCCCCGCGGCCGTGCTGAAGAGGCCGTCGGCGCGGACTGACTTTCCGCGCCCGAGAGCCGAGATGACGGCGTCCTGGCCGGCCATCGCCGCGGCGACGTCGGCAGCAGAAGTGGCATCGCCCGTCAGGACGGTGACGCGGTCGGCCAGGTCGGCCAGCGCCTCAGGGCGCCTGGCGAGAACGGTGACGGCGTCACCGGCGGTGAGGGCGTGGTCGATCACGTGGCGTCCGGTGGGCCCGGTGGCGCCCAGGATGAGCAGCTTCATGCGAGGTCCTCAAAGGGGGAGGCGAGCGAGAGTGCCAGCAAACACGAAACGGACATGTGTCCGCTTCGAGGAAGCGTACCGGACACGTGTCCGTTTACCAACGTCTCGGGGACCTGCCAAGGACCGGGATTCTCAGGGGCGCTGATCGGTATCAGGCCGGAGGCCGGCGACTACGAGGTCCATCAGCTTCTCGGCCCGTGCTTCGCGGGCCGTGGGGTCGGGCTCGCCGGCCAGTTGCCAGATGCCGGCGATGGCAAGGAGGAAGTCGTCGCGGGTGATGTCGGGCCGGATGGCGCCCGCGTCCCGGTTGGCGTCGAGCAGGGTGGTGATGGTGTCGGCGACGAGGGCGTAGCCGGGTTGCACGGGGGCATCGGTGGCGTTGATGGTGGTGTTCATGGCGCGGCCGAGGTCGGACTTGGTGGTGGCGAACCGGGCAAGCTGGCTCAGCCACTCCCGCAGGGCTTTCGCGGGCGGATGCCGGTCGAGCAGGTCCGTGGCGGCGGTGACGAGTCGTTCGACCTCGTGGTGGTAGACCGCCCAGAGGAGGGCATCGCGATCGGGGAAATTGCGGTAGAAGGTGCCCTGGCCGACGCCGGCTCGTTTGGCGATCGCGTTCAGCGCGACCTGAGGATCACGGGCGAGCTCCGCGGCCGCGACCTCGAGGACCCGCTCTCGGTTGCGCTGAGCGTCTGCTCGCCGGGGCCCAGCGGAGGGGGCCGGCTCGGTCGACATCTGCTGTGTTCTCCCTCGATCGGGCCAAGTGGACGTGTGTCCGGTTTGGCAATGCTATGTGGGCCCGCCTGTCGGGTCAGGCCTACAGGGCGCGCGGCGGGTATCGGTGTGGGCGTCGCTGTGGGCGTCGTGCTGAGTGAGGGGGAGAAGGCGTGCGAAGGTGAGGACCGCGGCGACCGTGACGATGACGTGCATCACCATGAGCGCGACCACCGCTCCCCAGGAGACACCGGTTCGGTCGGAGAGTCCGAGGAGCACGTCGGGGATCCAGCTGAGGATCAGGACGGTCGGCACCAGCCACCGCAAGGTCGCCGTCGGGCGGCGGGTACGCCGGATCAACAACCAGCCGACCAGGCCGGCAACGACACCAACGACGGTGAACGCGCTGTAGGAGCCGACGGTCAGGGGCTGGAAGTCTTCCGACGCGCCCGCAGCGAGCGCCGTTTGGGCCACGACGGTGTTGCCAAGCACAGAGGCGACGACCGCGACCACCGCCGCTACCACCACAGTGACCACCGTGGCGGGGACTGTGCGGCGCGCCCTGGCCTGGCTGGCGGGTTCGGCGGTTGTTCGGTCGGTGGGTTCGCGACTGTCGTTCACGGGCTCGCTCTCCTTCCGTTGGCTCTCTGCGGCGGCGGTTCAGGATGCCTGGACCGAGGTGAGCAGCATCTGCTTGCCGTAGGTGTCGGGATTCTCGAGCATGTCGAGGATGGCGGCGGCGACGTCGGCGCGCATGGTGCGTGGCGAGCCGGGCATCTTGGTTCCGGACGCTGCGTCGACGATGGTCGGGTTGGGGGTGCGTGCGCCGTTGAACAGTGGCCCCGGGTGGACGGTGGTCCAGTCGAGCCCGCTGTCGGTCAGCAGCGATTCGCCGGCGTCGTGGTCGACGAAGTTGCCCTTGAGAAAGGTGCTGGCACCGAAGCGGTAGGGGTAGCGGGTGTTGGCGATGGTGGCTCCTACGCCGAGTGCGGAGAGCACCACGATGCGCTTCACGCCGGCGTTGCGCGCTGCCTGGATGACGGCGGGGATGGCGAAGGCGAGCAGCGGCTTGTTGCGGTCACGGACCTTGGGGCCGAGCGTGACCACGACGGCGTCACAGCCCTCCAGGGCAGTGATGAGGCTGTCGACGTCGTCAAGTTGGCCCGAGACCACGCTCACGCCAGGGGCGCGGGTGACGGCGTCGGGTCGGCGCGCGTAGGCGACGACGCTGTGGCCGGCGGCCAGGGCCTGGTTCAGGACTTCGCTGCCGGTCTTGCCGGTGGCTCCGAGGAGGGCGATGCGCATGCTGAGGTTTCCTTTCCGGATCGTGTCTTGATGGCTCAGAGGGCTGCGGCCGCCGCTGCGGACGGGTCGGCCGGTTCGGCCGTCTCGGGGCGTCCGCCCCAGTGCCGAGGCAGGGCCATGGCGGGGATGAGGATCGCAGCGGTGAGCCCGAACGCGACCCAGAAGGCGAACCCGAAGGAGTCGGCGAGCAGGGGCCCGATGACGGCCATGGCGTCGGCGGGGATGGAGCTGAGCTGGTCCGCACCGCCGGCTCCGCTGCCCTGGATGCCTTGGTCGCTCATCAGGCCGGTCAGGTGGCTGGTGAGGGCGGTGACCAGGAGCGCGCCGCCGAGGGAGCCGCCGATCTGTTGGATGGCCGAGATCGTCGGCGCGGCTCGGGAGACCTTGTCCTTGGGCAGCTTGGCGTAGGCCGAGGAGATCGTCGGCATCATCACCGCGCCCAGGCCCATGCCGCGCACGAACAGGGCGATGCTCAGCCAGACATACGAGGTGTCGTCGGTGATCTGGGTGAACGGGTAGGTCCCGACCAGAGCGATGAGGACGCCGACGGGAACGACGTACCCCGCGCCGATGCGGTCGGTGAGCCGGCCGCCGATGATCATCGCGACGATCGCACCGAGGCCCTGGGGAGCGAGGAGGAGGCCGGCGTTGAGGGCTCCTTCCCCGCGGACGGTCTGGTAGTACAACGGCAGCAGGAGCATGCCGCCGAACAGGCCGACGGCGACGAGGAACACCGCAACCGAGCCGCTGGAGAAGAGGCGGTTGGCGAAGAGGCGGACGTCGATGATCGACGCGGTGCCGCGGGTCAGGCTGTGTCCGGCGTAGAGGACGAGGCCGACACCACCGCCGATGAGCCACCCGTAGACGTCCGGGTCGCCGAAGCCGCCGTGGGAGCTGGCCTGAGAGAGCCCGTAGAGGAGGGCGGCGAAGCTGCCCGAGAGCAGCGCCAGGCCGCGGAGGTCGAGTCGTCCGGCGTCGGTCAGCCCGTCGGCGGCGGGGAGCTTCCAGACCGCAAGTGCGATGGCGAGCGCGCCGACGGGGAGGTTGACGATGAAGATCCAGTGCCAGCTGGTGTACTCGACGAGGAAGCCGCCGAGCATGGGTCCGAAGACGGGGCCGAGGAGCATGGGGACGCCGAGGATCGCCATGGCGCGGCCCATCCGGTGGGGGCCGGCGGCGCGGACGATCATCGCCTGCCCGGCAGGGAGCAGCATGCCGCCGCCGAGGCCCTGGAGGATGCGGAACCCGACGAGGCTCTCGATGTTCCAGGCGGTGGCGCACAGTGCGGAGCCGAGGACGAACAGGGTCAGGGCGGTGATCCAGGTGGGTTTGGTGCCGAATCTGTCCATGGCCCAGCCGGTGATGGGGATGACCATCGCGACAGCGAGCATGTAGCCGGTGACGACCCATTGAGTGGTGGACAGGGTGGCGTCGAGCTCGGTGCTGAGGGAGTCGAGGGCGACGTTCACGATCGTGGTGTCGAGGACGACCATGATCATGCCGGCCACGATCACCAGACCGGTGACGATGACGCTGCGGTCGAGCTTGTCGGACTGGCCAGCGCTGGCAGACGCAGCGGACTCGGTGGATGGGGCTGCTGGTTCAGGGGTGGTGCTCATGGGTGGCTCCTGCTGGTGCGAGCGATGGGTGCCGAGGATCGAGAAAGGGCAGTGGCGGTCAGGTGGTGAGGCGGCGCTACGAGGGGGTGAGGGCGGGGAGGCCGACCATGGCGGCGCTCTGGGTCCAGAGGTCGTCTCGGAGCTGGTCGTCGAGGGCGAGCTCACCGGGTTTTGGGTAGGTGACCTCGCCCTTGAGGACCGAGACGTAGACGTGGCCCTCGGGCGGTGTGAGTGCGCCGGTGGTGAGTTGGGCGAGGACCTCGCCAGCCCGTTCGGGGGTGCCCATGTTGTACTCGGGCTTGAACCGGCCCACGATCTTGAAGATCGGGAACACCACGGCCCGCATGATCCGCTCCTGGGTGGGGCTGGACTCGCCGCCGAGGTTGGTGCCGCCGGTGAAGCCGGGGTTGAACGCGTAGACCTCGATGTCGCGCTCACGGACTCTGGGCTGCTCGGCCAGCGAACGTGCGGTGAGCAGGTTGCACAGCTTGGAAGCGGTGTAGGCCCGCATCCCGAAGCCGGGCTTCGCGGGGTGGGCCAGGTCCTGGATGTCGATGCTCTTCGGGGCGAGGAATGTCACCTTGCGGTCGTGGGTGTCGCTCGTGGTCAGGATGACCCGCGCATCGTCAGCCAGGTAGGGCGCGAGCAGGCGGGCGAGGAGGTAGTGGGCCAGATGATTGACCGCGAAGCAGGTCTCGTATCCGTCGGCGGTGGTGGTGTCGGTGCGTTCGACCTGCATCCCGGCGTTGAGGACGAGGGTGTCGATCGGCGTGCCGTCGAGCCGTGCGATGACGGCGGCAGCGAACTTTCGGACCGCGTCAAGGGAGGTGAGGTCCAGGGCGAGGGTTTCGACGCCTGCTGGCACGGTGCGGCCGGTGCCGCGGGCACCGACGATCACCGTCGTGGTCGGTTCGGCCGCGATGTGCTCGAGTGCGCGGGCGCCGATGCCGGACGTGGCGCCGGTCATCACCACGACGCGGGTGCCGGCGGGGATCGGGGGCTGTTGGATGGTCATCGGGTTTCCTTGGGGTTGAGTAGCTCTAGGCAGTCGCGGAGCGGAGCGGGGTGGTGGCGCCGTTCTGGTGTCGGCGTCCGCGGCGGGTCAGGCCGCGGGGCTTGTAGATGTTGAGGACGAGCGGGATGGCAACGAGCAGCAGCCCGGCGATCGTGTTCGGCAGGTCGGCTCGTTCGGTGGCGGGATCGGTCGCGAGGTTGGTGGCCGGGTCGGCTGCTGCGGCGGCGAGGTCGGCGACCTCGGTGGACATGTGCACGAACAGCAGCGCGACGGCCAGGGTGGTGAGCCAAAGACTGGTCGCGACCCAGCGGTGGCGCAGTAGACCCCAGCGGGTCACCAGGCCCATCACGATCCCGGTGATGAGGCTGGTGACCGCCATCGGTGCGATGACGTACTGCAGGACCGGCTCGAGGAGCTGGTAGGCGCCGCGGGCCTGGGCTGCGTCGTTACTGGTCAGCGCCACGACGTTGATTGCGAGGTAGGTCAGGATCGCGCCGACCCAGCCCACCGATGCGGTCACGTGGACAGTGAGCAGCAGCTTGCGCAGCCCAGGCCCGGCGGTCATGACGGTCGACCCGCAGTCACGGCGTCCTCGTCGTCCACCGCACCGGTGGAGCTGCCGGTGGAGGTGCCGGTGTAGTGGTCGGCCAGGTGGGGTCGGTCGAGGCTCTCACCCTCGACGTCGATGTTGGGCAGGAGCCGGTCCAGCCACGTCGGCAGCCACCAGGCCTTGTCGCCCATCAGGTACATCAGTGCCGGGATGAGGCACATCCGGATCACGAAGGCGTCGAGGAACACCGCGACGGCGAGCGCGAAGCCCATGGACTGCAGGATCGGCTCGGGCATGAACATGAATCCGCCGAAGACCGAGATCATGATCAGCGCGGCCGCGGTGACGACGCGGGCGCTGTTGCGGAACCCGTCGACCACGGCCTCGCGGGCCGAGGCGCCGTGGACGTAGGCCTCCCGGATGCGCGTGACGAGGAAGACCTGGTAGTCCATCGCGAGGCCGAAGACCAGCCCGATCAGGAAGATCGGGATGAAGCTGATGATGGGTTGGCCGTCGAAGAGCCCGAAGGTGCCTTCCTGGAACACCGCGACGGTCGCGCCGAGGGTGGCCATGACCGAGAGCAGGAAGCCGAGCGTGGCGGTCAGCGGGACCAGGATGGAGCGGAAGACCAGCATCAGGATCAGGAACGCCAGCCCGATGACCACCCCGAGGTAGAGCGGCAGCGCGTCGGCAAGTCGCTGGGACACGTCGGTCTGGATGGCGGTCAGGCCGGTGATGCCGATGGTGGCGCCGGTGGCTTCCTCGATCTCGTCGGTGGTGTTGCGCAGGTCGTCGAGGAGGTCCTCGGTGGCGGTGTCGTCGGGCCCGTGGGTGGGGGTGATGAGCATGAGGGCGCCGGTGCCGTCCTCGTTCATTCCGCCGAGCTGGGCGTTGGTGACGCCGTCGTGGCCGTTCGCCCAGGCCACGATCTGCTGGTAGGCCGCGGGGCGCTGGTCGGCGGGGATGTCGCGGCCGTCGATGACGGTCAGCATGGGCGCGAGACGGCCTTCGCCGAAGGCGTCGTTGACCAGGTCGGCGGCCTTGCGCTGGGTGGTGTCGGTCGGTGCGGTGGAGTCCGAGGGGAAGGCCAGGTGCATGTTCGAGGCGGGGATGGCCAGCGCGCCGAGGGCGACCACGACGACGGCGGCGAAGGCCCAGGGGGCGCGGCCGACTAGGCGGGCCCAGCGGACGCCGTTGTTGAGGACCTTGCCCGACTCGTCACGCTGGGGGGTGTAGCGGCGGAACCGGCCGGCGAAGGCCTTGGACTTCAAGATCCCCAGCACGGCGGGCACTAGGGTCAGTGCGACCAGGACAGCGATGATGACGGTCGCGGCGGCGCCCCAGCCCATCGCTGCCAGGAACGGGATGCCGGTCAGGGACAGCGCGGCGAGCGCGATGACGACGGTCAGGCCGGCGAATACCACCGCGGAGCCGGCGGTGCCCACGGCGATGCCGACCGCGTGCTCGCGGTCCTCGGTGTGATCCAGTTCGGTGCGGTAGCGGGCCAGGATGAACAAGGCGTAGTCGATCCCGACCCCGAGGCCGATCATGGTGGCCAGCAGCGGGGTGCTGGAGTCGAGCTCGACGAACGCGGTCATCGCGGTGATGCCGGTGACCCCCAGCCCCACCCCGAGGCCCGCGGTCAGGACCGGCAGGCCGGCGGCGACCAGGGAGCCGAAGGTGAACGCGAGGACGATCAGGGCGATGCCGACGCCCGCCAGCTCGGCGACCGGCAGACCTTCGTCCCCGCCGGGGCCGGCCTCCATGCCGGAGCCGGTGACCTCGACCTGGAGACCGTCGCCGCGGGCCTCGTCGATGGCGTCGAGGACCGCTTCCCGGGTCTCGGGCTCGACGTCGGTGACGGTCTTGACGTCGAAGGCGAAGTCGATCGTGCCGACCCGCCCGTCCGCGGACAGCGGCGCGACGGCGGCCACGTTCTTCTCAGCGGCAGCGCGGGCAGCATCCACGTCCCCGCCGGACTGCTCGGCCTGCTCCACCGCCATGCCGACGATCTGCTCCTCCATCGAGGCTGCTTCCTCGACCGGTCCGACCGGACCGTCCCGGGGCATCTG
Organism: Nocardioides segetis; assembly: GCF_051390595.1. Taxonomy (NCBI): domain Bacteria; kingdom Bacillati; phylum Actinomycetota; class Actinomycetes; order Propionibacteriales; family Nocardioidaceae; genus Nocardioides; species Nocardioides segetis. Next base: position 10,483 of record NZ_JBNINR010000019.1, read on the forward strand.
CGGGACCGTCTTGAGGTCCTCCAGCAGCGTCGCGACCCGTCCGGCGTACGGCTCGTCGGCCAGCTTCTCGCCCTCGGGGGCGGCGACCACGATCGACACCGAGGCCTCGTCGATCGCGCTGCCCGAGCCGGGGAACAGCTCCTGCTGCAGGTCGGTCGCCTTCTCCGAGGGGATCCCCGGGATGGAGAACTGGTCGGTCATCGGCTGCGACATCGTCGCCGCCACAGCACCGACACCGGCCAGGGCCAGCAGCCAGGCCACCAGCACCAGTGGCCATCGTCGGTAGGCGGTCTTGCCGAGTCGGTAGAGCAGGGAAGCCATCAGGAGTCTCCAGGTGTCAGGGGATCGAAGGTCAGGTCAAGGACGAGATCGGGGCAGCAGCGGGCGGTTCAGTCGAAGAGGCCGGCGATGCCGTCGAAGGCCCTCAGGTAGTAGTCGGCGAGGGTGGTCGTCGGGTCAGCGACGAACGCCGCGAGGGCCACGTCGAAGAGCGAGAGGGTCACGGTGGCGACCGCCTGTGCGCGGAACTCGTCGAAGGACTCGCCCTCGCGCTCCAAGATCGCCTCGGCGAAGAAGGCCGCGAGGGTGGCGAACTTGTCATGCAGTGTGTTGTTCAGGCGGGAGTCGGAGGCGATCAGCCGCCGTACTCGCTCGGCCTCGGCCGGGTCGAGGCCCTTGCGGTCGAGCACTGCCGCGACGGTGGCCTTGAGGTCGTCAGCAAGACGCCCGGTCGGGCCCCCTGCCTTGAACTCGACGAGGTTGGCCGGGTCGGGTCCGGGCGGTGACCCGAGAACAGCATCGTGCTTGCCAGAGACGTAGTTGAACAACGTGCGCCGCGACACTCCAGCGCGCTCGGCGAGGTCGTCCATGGTGAAGCCGTCCAGGCCCCGCTCCTCGGCCAGGTCCTGGGCGCAGCGCGTGATTCGTTGCGCGGTCATGCGGCGGTTCAGCGACGTTGCACTCTCTGGCATAAGTGCAAGTGTTGCACGAATCAGAAAAAGTGCAAACCCCGCTCGATGACGACGACGCAAGGGTCGCTGCAGTTCAGACACCGCCCGCGTGCAGATGCAGGCCGCACGCCGGTCGTCGAGGAGGCGTCGCCCTTGTAGCGGCCAATCTCTACCGGGCCAGTAGATCTTGACCGTGACAGCCAGTTGTCAAGATTCGCTGCATCTCGACAGCTGGACCCGCTCAGTGCGCCATGTCGACGAACCGGCTGTAGTGACCCTGGAAGGCGACGACGATGTCGCGGGTCGCGCCGTTACGGTGCTTGGCGACGATCAGGTCGGCCTCGCCGGGGCGGGTCGACTCCTTCTCGTAGACGTCGTCACGGTGGAGCAGGATCACCATGTCGGCGTCCTGCTCGATCGAGTTGTGCAGGGCGATGCCCTCGGCGACGAAGTTGTGGACGCCGAGCACGGTGGCGTCGTAGACGGGCTGCTCACCGATCGCTTCGATGGACTTGATGCTGTCCCAGTAGACGTCGTTGGTGGCGAGCACCTCGAGGTCAGCGTGGTCGAGGACGGCGGCCACCTTGCCGAGGCGCTGGCGGCTCGGGGCGTGCTTCCACATCGTGGATCCGCAGAACTGCGTGCCCATGGCGGCGGCGAACGCGCGGTGGGTCATGCCCTGATCGCTGAGGATCGACCGGACGTCGTCCCAGACCTCGACAGGCACCGTGTCGGCGTTCGTGTTGGGGGCGACGTCGCGGATCAGCTCGCCGATCCGTGTCGCGGTCTCGCCGCGGGCGCCGTGCACGCCGATCTCGTCGACGAACCGCAGTTGGTTCTCGACGCCGTAGATGTGCAGTTGGTAGCCGTCGCGGTAGCCGTTCTTACGCACGGTCTTGACGCGGGTGAAGATGTTGTGGCGGCCGAGCAACCGGGCCAGATCGTCGACCAGGCGCCGGCTCGTCGACGCGTAGTAGATCCGCCCGAGAGCACGCCTCTCATCCCAGTGGACGCACCCGTCGGTGGCCCAGATGTGACGCAGGAACAGCCCGACCTGCTCCTTGGGGAGCGCGAAGACCCAGTCGGGGACGAACTTCTCGTGGCTGCGCAATCCGAACAGACCGTCGACGTCGAGCCACTCCGCGATGGGGTTGCGACGACCACGCCCGAGTCGGAAGGGGGCAGGCAGACGCAGGGTGGTCACCCGCGCCGCGGCGTACTCGTCACGGATCGCCGTGATGCCGAAGCGACGTGCGGCGGCGTCGGCGACGATGGCGAGATTGGCCTCGTCCTGACTCGCGTACCTGATCGGCTGGCGCCTGACGAACGAGCCGTCACCCAGCAGGTGCGCGAGCAGGACAATCTCGTCGTCGTCTCGCGGCACGATCTCCAGTGGCGGCGGGACGTGCCGGATGGCACCGACCCGGCTGCCGACCTCGAGCTCGGCCAGCGGCATCCAGCCGTCGTACGTCAGGAAGGGGTGGTTGCCTGTGGCCTTCACCCGCCGGCCGGACGCGAGAGTCACCTCGAACACCGGCTTCGTCCCGCTCGGGAACGCGTGGGTGAGGGTGCGGGGCACCAGCTTGAGGCGGTCGTCGAGCGCCCAGACGGGAATGTCGCGGACGCCACCCTCCATCAGCTCGCCGAGCGTGATCTCGGCGTTGGTGTCGGCGCGCAGCAGGCGGGTGTCGGCCGTCAGGCAGCCCGACTCGCGAAGGTCCGACATCGCCGGACGCTTGTCGGCGCGCTGCTCGGGACCACGGTTGAGCTGCGAGAGGGCGATGATCGGGATCTCGAGCTCCTTGGCGAGCAGCTTCATCTGCCGGGAGAACTCGGAGACCTCGAGCTGGCGGGACTCGACCTTCTTGCCGGACGACATCAGCTGGAGGTAGTCGATGACCATCAGCTTGAGGTCGTGCTTCTGCTTGAGCCGGCGCGCCTTGGCGCGGATCTCGGTCATCGTCATGTTGGGCGAGTCGTCGACGAACATCGGCGCGGCCGAGACCTTCGCGACGTGGCGGGCCAGGCGGTCCCACTCCTCGGTGCCCATCTTGCCGTTGCGGATGTGGTTGAGCGGGATCCGGGCCTCGGCGGAGAGCAGGCGCATCACGATCTCGGCGCGCGTCATCTCCAGGCTGAAGAAGGCGCTGGTCAGGTTGTGCCCGACAGACGCGGCGCGGCAGAAGTCGAGAGCCAGCGTCGATTTGCCCATGGCGGGGCGCGCCGCGACGACGATCATCTGGCCGGAGTGCAGGCCGTTGGTGAGCTCATCGAGGTCGGCGAACCCGGTGGGGACGCCGTAGATGCCGGCCTCACGGTTCTCGATCGCCTCGATCTCGTCGAGGACGCCGTCCATGATGTCGCTGAGCGGGGCGTAGTCCTCGGACTTGTTGCGGTCGGTGACCTTGTAGATCTCGGACTGGGCCTCGTTGACGATGCCCTCGACCTCGCCCTCGCCGGCGTAGCTGATCTGGACGATCTTGGTGCCGGCGTTGACCAGGCGACGCAGGATCGCCTTCTCGTAGACGATCTCGGCGTAGAAGCCGGCGTTGGCGGCGATCGGGACGTTGGCCGCGAGGGTGTGGAGGTACGGCGCGCCGCCGATCTTCTGCAGCTGCCCGCGCCGCTGCAGCTCGCCGGCGACGGTCACCATGTCGGCGGGCTCGCCGCGGCTGTAGAGGTCGAGGATCGCCTCGTGGATCTCCTCGTGGGCGGGCCGGTAGTAGTCGGCCCCGCGGAGCACCTCGACCACGTCGGCGATGGCGTCCTTGGAGATCATCATCGCGCCGAGCACGGACTGCTCGGCGGCCATGTCCTGCGGCGGGGTGCGGCCGCCGCTGGGCGCCTCGCCGGGCGCGTACGGCGCCGGGCCGTCGCCCCAGCCGTCGGAGGGCTCGGCGGTCCAGGCGGGCGGGTCGTCCGTGAGGCTCACGGTCCTCCCACCTCCTGATCTCGTCCGTCCACGTCGGTCCCGTCCGTGCCGGCCGGGCCCGGTCTCGATTGTCCGGTCCGGCCCTCGGGGCGGCCCACCCGGGGTCGTGCGGTGACCAGCGTCGCGACCGGGTCCGACACAATGCCCGAGCGGGCCCGCACGGCCCGACCGCGCAGGCCACCGATGCGGCAACCTACGGGCCGGACAGGCGCGCCGAAAGGGCCTTATCCACAAGGGTTGGGGATAACTGGGGACAGGGCGTGGACGACACGCGGAGATGGTGTGCACGGGGTGGGGAGGAACCTGTGGAGGCGAAGGGGTCAGTGAGACCGAAAGCGGGGCTGACCTGCGCAAACGGCGATCCACGCCTGTGGATGGCAAAAATCCGCGATGTGATCCCGTTCACCTTCCGGCCATCGGCCGGTCGGATGGCGTCTGCTGCGGCAGCCGCCCCCGTACCACACGGAGCACCCTCATTTCCACAGGGGCACCCGACTTATCCACCGGTGGCGGAGAGCCCGTGGTGAGCTCCCCGCGGGCCCTCGACCGCGAGATCGCCCGCCTCGCGTTCCCGGCCTTCCTGGCGCTGGTCGCCGAGCCCCTCTTCCTGCTCGGCGACGCCGTCGTCGTCGGGCACCTCGGCACCCCGGAGCTGGCCGGCCTCGGCATCGCGGGCACGGTCGTGACCACGGTCGTCGGCCTGTGCATCTTCCTGGCCTACGGCACCACGGCGAGCGTCGCCCGCCAGATCGGCGCGGGCCACCGCGACGCCGCCCTCGCCCAGGGGCTCGACGGGCTGTGGCTCGCGGTCCTCATCGGCCTGCCCGCGACCGTGGTCACCGCGCTGGCCGCCGACCCGCTCGTCGCCGTGTTCGGGGCCTCCCCCGACGTGGTCGAGCCCGCCACGACGTACCTCCGCGTCGCCGCCCTCGGCCTCGTCCCCCTCCTGCTCATCCTCGCCGGCACCGGCGTGCTGCGCGGCCTGCAGGACACCCGCACCCCGCTCGTCGTCGCCGTGGCGGGCAATGTCGCCAACCTCGTCCTCAATGTCATCCTCGTGTACGGCGCCGGGCCGGTGCCGGGGCTCGGGATCGCCGGGTCCGCGCTCGGCTCGGTGCTCGCGCAGACCGCGATGGCGGTCGCCCTGGTCGTCACCGTCGTGCGGGCGGCGCGCCGCGAGGGCGCGACCCTGCGACCGCACCTGCCCGGGGTGCGGGCGGCGGCCCGGGCCGGCGTGCCCCTCCTGGTGCGGACCCTGACCCTGCGGGCCTCCCTCCTCGTGACGACGTACGCCGTCGTGCTGGCCGCGTCCGCCGACCCCGGCCTCGACAGCACCGCGGTCCCGGTCGCCACCCATCAGCTGGCGATGACCCTGTGGGGGTTCCTCGCCTTCGTGCTGGACGCGATCGCGATCGCCGCGCAGGCGATCACCGGCCGCTACCTGGGCGCCGGCGACGTGGCCGGCGCCCGGGAGGTGACCAGGCGCATGGTGGGCTGGGGCGTGGTCAGCGGCATCGCGACCGGTGTGCTGCTCGCGGCGGCGAGTCCGTGGCTCGGCACGCTGTTCACCCCCGACGAGGGCGTCCGGGACGCCCTCGTCCCGGTCCTGCTGGTCGCCGCCCTGGCCCAGCCGATCGCCGGCGTCGTGTTCGTGCTCGACGGCGTCCTCATCGGTGCCGGCGACGGCCGCTACCTGGCCTGGGCGGGCGTGATCGTGCTGGCGGGCTACGCTCCGGTCGTGCTGCTGACGAGTGAGCTGGGCGCCGGACTGCCCTGGCTGTGGGTCGTCTTCTCCACGGTGTTCATGGGCGGCCGGCTGGTCACCCTGCTGCGCCGTGCGCGGGGGGACGCCTGGCTGGTGGCCGGCGGGTGAAGCCGCTCCAGGCGGTCGGGCTGGGCCTGGTCCTGCTCGCGCTCGGGCCCGCCGATGCGGAGCCCGGCACCTTCGACCCGCTGCCCGACCCCTTCGGCTGGCTGCTCATCCTGATCGGCCTGCACGGGCTGAACGCCGTGCTCGACCCGCGGCGTCTGCCCACCCTCCGGTTCCTCGGCGGGCTCGCGCTGGTCATCTCGGTCGCGCTGGTCGTGCCGGCGGTGGCCCGCTGGGTCGACACCGAGCCGGCGCTGGGCTGGGCGGCCGACGTCCCCCGATTCGGCTTCTTCGCGCTGCTGTGCCACCAGCTCAGCCAGGCGGCGCTGCGGGCGCGCAGCACCGGCGCCGCGAGCGTGTTCGGCATGGCCGCGCTGACCCTGCTGTTCGTGCTGGCCGCGCCGCCCCTGGCCTTCGGCGCGGAATGGACCGGCGTCGGCCCGGCGGGCGAGGTGGCCGCGCAGGCCGTCCAGCTCGCCCTCGTGGTCCTCTGCTTCGTGGTCGCCGGCCGCGCCTGGGCCGGCGCGCCGCCCGCGCCGGACCCGGCCGGCTCCGCGAGCGACGCGTCGTCCTAGCCTGTCCGACCGCTGCTGTCGGTGCTGCTGTCGGTGATCCGGGACCGGTCCCACGCCTTCATCACGATCAGGGTCTTCGTCGCGGCGACGATCCCGGTCCGCCGGATCGCGTTGACCACCTGCTGGAGATGGTCGACGTTGCGCACCCGGAACCGGACCATGCCGTCCGGGTCGCCCGCGATCGTGTAGTACTCCTGGACCTCGGGCACCTGGCGCGCGATCTCGTCGAACTCCTGCGTGTCCGTGCCGCTCGTCAGCGTCACCTCGGTGAAGGCGTCCAGGTCGCCGGCCTCGCCGTAGTCGACGACCGTGACGTAGCCCAGGATCACGCCGGAGGCCTCCAGCCGCTCGATCCGGCGCGCGACCGGTGCCGCCGAGAGACCCACCCGGCGCGCGATCTCGCTGACCGGGAGCCGGGCGTTGTGCCGGAGCAGGTCCAGGATCTGCCGGTCGATCTCGTCCATCGTCGATCCTCTCGCTGCGATACGAACATGCGCCTGACGCATGTTCGAAGGGTGTCAGCCCGCTCCAATATCGCGATGTCCAGCGAGACGAGCAAGTCCCACGCGTGATGATTGCGACCGCTTCCGCGGTGCGACCAGGCTGTCGGCGCCGGACGAACCAAGGAGGCACCGTGACCGACGAGCACGCCACCGACCAGCCGTGGTCGGCCCTCAGCAGCAGCGGCGTCCTGCGCGCCAGCGAGCGGGTACCCGGCGGCACGGACGCCCTGGACCTGCGCGCCGCCTACCGCGACATGGTGCTGGCCCGCCGCATCGACACCGAGGCGATCGCGCTGCAGCGCCAGGGCGAGCTCGGCCTCTGGCCGTCGATGCGCGGCCAGGAGGGCGCCCAGGTCGGTGCCGGCTCCGCCCTGCGCCCCCGCGACGTCGTCTTCCCGACCTACCGCGAGCACGCCGTGGCCTGGTGCTTCGGCGTCGACCCGGTCCAGCTGCTCGGCCTGTTCCGCGGTACGACGATGGGCGGCTGGGACCCGCGCGAGCGCAACTTCAACCTGTACACGCTGGTCATCGGCGCCCAGACCCTGCACGCCGTCGGGTACGCGATGGGGATCGTCCGCGACGGCGACGTCGCCACCGGCGACCCGGAGCGCGACCGCGCCGTCCTGGTCTTCCTCGGCGACGGCGCCCTCAGCGAGGGCGAGACCAACGAGGCCTTCGTCTGGGCCGCGGCCCAGAACCTGCCCGTGGTGTTCTTCTGCCAGAACAACCAGTGGGCGATCTCCGCGCCGTTCTCCGTCCAGAGCCGCGTGCCGGCCGCCGAGCGGGCCCGCGGCTTCGGGTTCCCCGGCGTGCGGGTCGACGGCAACGACGTCGTCGCCTGCCACGCCGCCACCCACGAGGCGCTCGCCCAGGCCCGCGCCGGCAACGGCCCCACCCTGATCGAGGCGGTCACCTACCGCAGCAACCCGCACACGACCTCGGACGACGACCTGCGCTACCGCAGCGCCGCGGAGAACGACGCCTGGGCCGCGCGCGACCCCCTCGAGCGACTCCGCCTCCTGCTCACCGCCCCCGGCGCGGCGTACCCGATGGACGAGGCCTTCCTCGCCGACCTCGCCGCCGAGGAGGAGCGGCTCGCCGAGCGGCTGCGGACCGGCTGCCGGGCGCTGCCGGTGCCCGCGCCGGGCGACCCCTTCCGGCACACGCTGAGCACCCTGCCCCCCGACCTCGCCCGGCAGCGGGACGAGCACCTGGCCTTCCTGGCCGCCGAGGAGGTGTCCGCATGAGCACCGCGATGGCGCACGCGCTCAACGCCGGCCTGCGCGACGCGATGGAGGCCGACGAGAAGGTGCTGCTGATCGGCGAGGACATCGGCGCCCTCGGCGGCGTCTTCCGGATCACCGACGGCCTGCTCAAGGACTTCGGCGAGGACCGGGTCGTCACCTCGCCCCTCGGCGAGGCCGGCATCGTCGGCAGCGCGATCGGCCTGGCGATGGCGGGCTACCGCCCGGTGTGCGAGATCCAGTTCGACGGCTTCGTCTTCCCGGCCATGAACCAGATCGTCACCCAGCTGGCCAAGTACCGGCACCGCTCCGAGGGACGGATCTCGCTGCCGGTCGTCATCCGGATCCCCGTCGGCGGCGGCATCGGCGCCATCGAGCACCACAGCGAGTCGCCCGAGGCGTACTTCGCCCACACCCCGGGCCTGCGGGTGCTGTGCCCGTCGACCTCCCAGGACGCCTACGACCTGCTCGGGCAGGCCATCCGCTCCGACGACCCGGTGGTCTTCCTGGAGCCGAAGCGCTCCTACTGGTCCAAGACCGACCTCGACCGGTCGGCGCCCGCCGTCGACATGGAGCGAGCCCGGGTCGTGCGTCCCGGCGCCGACCTCACCCTCGTGACCTACGGCGCCCTGGTGCCGATCGCGCTGCGGGCCGCCACGACACTGGCCGGCGAGGACCGCGACGTCGAGGTCATCGACCTGCGCTCGCTCTCGCCCCTCGACGACGCCACCGTCGTGGAGTCGGTACGCCGGACCGGCCGGCTGGTCATCGCCCACGAGGCCTCCCAGAGCGGCGGCATCGGCGGCGAGCTCGCCACCCGGGTGCAGGCCCAGGCCTTCTACGAGCTCGAGGCGCCGATCCTGCGGGTCACCGGCTACGACACGCCCTACCCGGCGAGCCGGCTCGAGGAGGACTGGCTGCCCAACCTCGACCGCATCCTCGACGCCTGCGACCGCAGCTTCACGTACTGACCGGCTGACCGGCACCCCGCCGGCCGTCCTCCCCAGGAGCCCCCGTGACCACCACCTCCACCGCCGCCGACCTGCGAACCTTCCTGCTGCCCGATGTCGGCGAGGGTCTGACCGAGGCCGACATCGTCGCCTGGCACGTGACGGTCGGCGACACCGTCACCGTCAACCAGGTCATCGTCGACATCGAGACCGCCAAGTCGGTCGTCGAGCTCCCGTCGCCGTACGCCGGGGAGGTGGTCGAGCTGATGGCGGCCGTCGGGGAGACGGTGCCGGTGGGCGCACCCATCATCGCGATCCGCGCCGAGGGCGCGGCGCCGGCGGCCGAGCCCACCCCCGTCGTCGATCCGCCCGCGGAGGAGGAGCCGCGCCTCCTCGTGGGCTACGGCGCCCGGGAGCCGGGGACCAGCCGACGCCGCCGCGGCACGCCCGCGCCAGCGACCGCCACGGCACCGACCGCCCCCGCCGCGCCCAGGCCCGCCGCCGGCGTACCCGCGCGGGAGCGGCCCCGCGCGAAGCCACCGGTCCGCAAGCTCGCGAAGGTCCTCGACGTCGACCTCGCCACCGTCGTGCCGACCGGCCCGGACGGCACCATCGTCCGGGCGGACGTCATGGCCGCCGCGCAGCAGCCCGGTGCCCACCTGGTCGGTGCCCACCTGGTCGGCGCCCACCCGGTCGGGGCGAACGCGGGCAGCGACGCCGGGACCACCGGCGAGACCCGCATCCCCATCAAGGGCGTGCGCAAGCACACCGCCGCCGCGATGGTCGCCTCCGCGTTCACCGCGCCCCACGTCACCGAGTTCGTCACCGTCGACGTGACCAGGACCCTCGAGCTGCGCGACAGCGTCCAGCGCCGCCGCGAGTTCCGCGACGTGAAGCTGACCCCGCTCGCCTTCGTGGCGCGCGCCTACCTGCGGGCCCTGCGCGCGGTGCCGATGGCCACCGCCCGCTGGGACGAGCAGGCGCAGGAGATCGTCGTCCCCGACGGCGTCAACCTCGGCATCGCCGCCGCCACCCCGCGGGGCCTGATGGTGCCGAACATCCGCGACGCCCACCGGCTCGGCCTGCTCGACCTGGCCGCGTCGATCAACGACCTCGCCGCCACCGCGCGGGCAGGCAAGACCCCGCCGGAGGCGATGACCGGGGGCCACACCACGATCACGAACGTCGGGGTCTTCGGCGTCGACACCGGCACCCCCATCCTCAACCCGGGCGAGACCACCATCCTGGCCGTCGGCGCGATCCGCCGGCAGCCCTGGGTGGTCGATGACGGCGCCGGGGAGCGGATCGAGCCCCGCTCGATCCTGCAGCTCGCGCTGTCCTTCGACCACCGGGTCCTCGACGGCGCGGAGGGCTCCCAGGTGCTCGCCGACACGGCCGCCCTCCTGGCCGAGCCCGGACTGGCGGTGCTGTGATGACGGCCCGGACCTTCGACGTCGTCGTCATCGGCGCCGGCCCCGGCGGCTACGTCGCCGCGATCCGCGCCGCCCAGCTGGGCCGCAGCGTCGCGGTGGTCGAGGAGCGGTACTGGGGCGGGGTGTGCCTCAACGTCGGCTGCATCCCCTCCAAGGCCCTGCTGCGCAACGCCGAGCTGGCCCACACCTTCCGCCACCACGCCGCGGCCTTCGGCATCGGCGGCGAGGCCACCTTCGACTACGACGTGGCCCATCGCCGCAGCCGCGACGTCGCCGAGGGGCGCGCCAAGGGCGTCCACTTCCTGATGCGCAAGAACGGCATCACCGAGATCGACGGTCGCGCGGTGTTCACCGGCCCGCACGAGCTCGAGGTCACCACCGCCGAGGGCACGGTGCCGATCACCTTCGGCCACGCCGTCATCGCGACAGGAGCGCGGGCCGCCGTACCTCCGGGCATCGAGCTGTCGGCGAATGTCGTCACCTACGAGCACCTGCTCCTCGAGCCCAGGCTGCCCCGCACCATCGCCGTCGTCGGCGCGGGTGCGATCGGCATGGAGCTCGGCTACGTCCTCGCGGGCTACGGCGTCGACGTCACCATCGTCGAGTACGCCGACCGGCCGCTGCCGGCCGAGGACGCCGATGTCTCGAAGGAGATGCTGCGGGCCTATCGCAAGCTCGGGGTGGAGATCCTCACCTCCACCCGCGTGGCCGCGGCGACCGACCACGGGGACGCGGTCACCGTGGCCCTGGAGAACGCGGGGGGTCGCACCGAGCGCACCGTCGATCTCGTCCTCGTCGCCACCGGCTTCCGCCCGAACAGCTCCGACCTCGGCCTCGCCGACGCCGGCGTGGACGTCGACGACCGCGGCGCCATCACCATCGACGACCGGATGCGGACCAGTCAGTCCCACATCCACGCCATCGGGGACGTGACGATGCGTCTGCAGCTGGCCCACGTCGCCGAGGCCATGGGCGTCGTCGCGGCCGAGACCATCGCCGGCGCCGTGACGATGGAGCTCGGCGACTATCGGATGATGCCCCGGGCCGTCTTCTGCCAGCCGCAGGTGGCCAGCTTCGGCCTCACCGAGGAGCAGGCGCGCGCCGAGCACGGCGAGGTGAAGGTCGCGAAGTTCCCGTTCTCCGCCAACGGCAAGGCCCACGGCCTCGGTGACCCGACCGGCTTCGTCAAGCTCATCGCCGACGCGGACGGCCTGCTGCTCGGCGGCCACCTGGTCGGCCCGGACGCGTCCGAGCTGCTGCCCGAGCTCACCCTGGCGCAGCGGTGGGACCTGGGCTCCTTCGAGCTGGCCCGCAACGTCCACGTCCACCCCACGCTCGGCGAGGCCCTGCAGGAGGCGTTTCACGGCCTCGAAGGCCACATGATCAACCTGTGAGCGGGGTCCTCGGGGAGCCGCACGCGCGCGTCGTACCGAACGAGCGGGTCGTGGATCGGGTGGATCCACGACCTGTTCGTCCGGTACGACGGGGAGAGCTCAGCCCTTGACCGCGACGAGGATCTTCTCGGCGAGCCCGACGGACTGGTTGAGCGGGTCGCCCTCGTACTGCACGCCGTCCTCGTAGTCGAGGTCGATCTGCAGCAGCACCGCGTCGGTGCAGGCCCGCAGCTCGCCCTCGAACTCCGGCGGGTTGCTCACCTTCCACCAGCCGCCGGTCGCGCCGGCGATGTCGGCGGCCGGCTCGACGATGCCGTCGTCGTCGGCCGGCTGCGGGCACCCGAAGGCGCCCTGGGTGAAGTCCTCGGGACCGGTCAGCTTCACGGTGACCTCGGCCAGGCCGGCCGACTCGAACGAGCAGTCGTCGCTCGTCCAGGCCAGACCGTTCTCGCTGGAGTCGTCACCGCCGACCTCGGGCGCCCCGAAGGGCATGCCGTACGCCTCGGCGAGGTCGTCGGCGCTCACCACGTCGCACGCGGCGGGCAGGGTCGAGGCGGGGGGAGCCGGCGCCGTCGGCGGCGAGCTCGGCGGGGCCTCGGTGGGCGAGGTCTCCTCGGTCGGGCTCGACGCGGCGGTGGGGGCGTCGTCCGCGTCCGGGTCGTCGTCGCCGCAGGCCGCCAGGACCGGGGTCAGCAGCAGGAGGGCAGCAGGCCAGAGCCGTCGTACACGCATCGGGGAAGCTCCTGGGTAGGGGAAGGAGGAGTCGGTCCAAAAGTAGCGGCGTGGCCGGCCCCGAAGGGACCGGCCACGCCGTGGTGCGTCGATCGGGTCAGGCCGGGATGACGTTGAGCGCCACCGCGGCGGACACGTCGTCGTGGAGCTTGACCGACACCGCGTGGTTGCCCAGCGACTTGATCGGGTTGCCGAGGACGATGGTCCGCTTGTCGATCGCCTCGCCGGCGGCGTCGCCGAGCGCGGCGGCGATGTCGGCGGGGGTGACCGCACCGAACAGGCGGCCGCCCTGGCCGGCCTTGACCTTGACGTCGACCGGCGAGCCCTCGAGCTTGGCCTTCAGCTCGGCGGCGTGGGCCTCGTCGCGCACGGCGCGGGCCGTGCGGGCCTTCTTGATCGAGTCGGCCTGCGCCTGGGCGCCCCGGGTCCACCGGATCGCGAAGCCGCGGGGGATGAGGTAGTTGCGGCCGTAGCCGTCCTTGACCTCCACCACGTCGCCAGCAGCGCCGAGGTTCTCGACCTCCTGGGTCAGGATGATCTTCATGAGTTCAGCTCTCCTTCTCTGACGCTGATCAGCGGCCGCTGGAGGTGTAGGGCAGCAGCGCGACCTCGCGGGCGTTCTTCACCGCGATCGCGACGTCCCGCTGGTGCTGGACGCAGTTGCCGGTCACCCGACGGGCGCGGATCTTGCCGCGGTCGGAGATGAACTTCTTCAGAAGGCCGGTGTCCTTGTAGTCGACACCGGTGGCCTTCTCCTTGCAGAACTGGCAAACCTTCTTCTTCGGCTTGCGGACGACTGCCTTCGCCATTGTGGTGCTCCTCCTCAGAGCCCGGCCGCGTCAGTCAACGACGGCCGGAATGGTTGGGTTGTGATGCTTGATCAGAACGGGGGCTCGTCGCTCGACGAGACGCCCGGCGCGGCCCACGGGTCGTTGGCCGGGGCGCCGCCCCCGTAGTTGGAACCGCCACCCTGCTGCTGGCCGCCACCGGCCGGGGCACCCCACGGGTCCTGACCCGCGGGACGTCCACCGCCCTGGTTGCCGCCACCCTGGTTGCCGCCCTGGCCGCCGTAGCCGCCGCCACCGCCGGAGCGGCTGGCGCGGGTGACCTTGGCGGTCGCCCACGTCAGCGACGGGCCGATCTCGTCGACCTGCAGCTCGTTGACGGTGCGTCGGTTGCCCTCGCGGTCGTCGTACGAGCGCGACACGAGCCGGCCCTGGACGACGACGCGCATGCCCTTCTGGAGGGACTCGGCGACGTTCTCGGCCACCTGGCGCCAGACCGAGCAGCGCAGGAACAGGGTCTCCCCGTCCTTCCACTCGTTGGTCTGGCGGTCGAAGGACCGCGGCGTGGACGCCACCGTGAAGTTGGCGACGGCCGCACCCGACGGGGTGAAGCGCAGCTCCGGGTCGTCGGTGAGGTTGCCGATGACGGTGATGACGGTGTCGCCAGCCATGGTGGTCTCCTGTGAGGTGGGTTCGAGTGGCCCGCCCGGGTCAGTCCCGGGCAACGGCCCCCATCGTGTCCCGTGGTGCCGACAAAGAACAGTCGCGTTCCACAGGAAGGGGGCCGGGCTGCCTCAGACGGTGGGTCGCAGGACCTTGGTCCGCAGGACGGACTCGTTGAGGGTCAGCTGACGGTCGAGCTCGTCGACGGTCGCCGGAGCGGCGGTCAGCTTGATGATCGCGTAGATGCCCTCGGCGTTCTTCTTGATCTCGTACGCCAGGCGACGCTTGCCCCACACGTCGACGTTGTCGACCGTGCCGCCGTCGTTGCGGACGACGTTCAGGTACTTGTCGAGCGACGGCTGGACCGTCCGCTCGTCGAGGCTCGGGTCGAGGATGACCACGACTTCGTAGTTGCGCAAAGCGGTCTCCACCTCCTCTGGACTCAGGCGGCCGCGGACTTTCCGCGGCAGGAGGGCCTTGCTTGCCCGCTGGTTCGGCCCAGCGGACGGTACGGCGCCTGTGGCACCGGACAGGAGAGGCTAACAGCGCGCGGGCGACCCCGCCGAATCGCGAGCCGCCCGGCGCAGCCACACGAGGGGAACGACGGCCAGACGCCCCAACGCGGTGGAGCCGCCGAGGATGAGCGCCCCCACGAAGAGCTCGTCGGGCGGACCGGTCCTCGAGTCGCCGACGGACGGATCGGCTCCGAACAGAATCCCCGGCACGACCAGGGAGAGCCAGCCGACGACACCCGCGCACAGCACGTGGACCCACTGGGACCGGATCTCTCGGCACGCGAAGTGGACGAGCGGGACGCCGATGCAGGCGAACGGGATCGAGAAGATCCCCACCGCATAGAGCGTCACGATCGTTTCGGACCAGCCGGGCCCCTCGGCCCTGGGCATGTGTAGCCAGGGCAGCAGGCCGAGCGTGAACGCCAGCACGCTCACGAGCCAGGCGACCAGGTATCCACCGACGCCGGGCGTGGTGACCATGGCTCCTCCTTGGTTTTGAGCGTTCGCTCAAAACATGGCACGGATTGAGCGAACGCTCAAGACCCGGCAGGATCCTGCCGTGACCACGACCCGCGCGAGACTGCTGGACGCCACCCTGCGCGTGGTCGCCGACCAGGGGATCGCGAAGGCCTCGGCGCGCTCGATCGCCACGGAGGCGGAGGTCAACCAGGCGCTGGTCTTCTACCACTTCGGCTCGGTCGACGAGCTGCTCGCGGCGGCCTGCCTGCACGGCGCCGAGCAGCGGGTGGCCGCCCACCGGACCGCCCTGGAGGGCGTGCGCGACATCCCCGGCCTGGTGGCGGTGGCCCATGCGGTCCACGCGACCGAGCGCGCGGAGGGCACCGTCGCGCTGCTGGGCCAGCTGCTCGCCGGCGCGTCGTCCCACCCCGCCCTCGCGGACGCCACCCGGCAGGGCCTCGACCTGTGGATCGTCGAGGTCGAGCGCGTGCTGCGACGCCTGATCGCGCCGACGGTGCTGGCCGATCTCGTCGACGTCCCCGGTCTGGCGCGGGCGATCGGCAGCGGGTTCGTCGGCCTCGAGCTCTACGAGGGCGTCGACGGGGAGGGGGCGGCCGCGGCGTTCGGGGCGCTGGAGCAGCTCGCGGCCGTGCTCGCGGCCGCCGAGGACCTCGGTCCGCTGGAGCGGACCGCGGTCCGGCGCCGAGTGCGCCGGGCCGCTGCTCGCTAGGCGAAGGCGAACTCGCCCTGCGCGACCCGTCGCCGAGGACCGGGTCCTAGCCGAAGATCACCGGGTTGCGGATCGACGCGTCGTCGATGGCGAGCACCGCGATCGCGCCGGCCAGGCCGTCGGGGACGTCGAGGGACACGGCCGCGCACACGTCGTCGGAGCCGAGGTCCCACGCGCCGTCGAGCGAGCCGAGCAGCTCCCCGTCGGGGTTGTAGAGCTCGATCGTGAACGGCGTGCCGTCGGGCAGGCCGCTGACGGCGAAGTGCGCGTACAGCGTGGTCGGCAGGACCACGCCGGTGAGCACCTGCGGGTCGTCCAGGGTGCTGGTCGTGGAGCAGTCGCTGTTGCCGTCGGCGCTCCAGCCGGCGGGGGAGGCGGTGGCCTGCCCCATCGGGTCGGCCGGCGGCTCCGGGACGTCGTCGAGGTAGGGCGACACGTAGTCGGGGTCGCCGCCGTCCTTGGCGATCTCGACGATGGCGTCGCTCAGGTTGACCGGGCGGATCCGGGCCGAGCCGCCGGTGAACGCGCCGCCCTCGCCGCTGTCGCCGATGGTCGCCTCGGTGACGACGGCGCTGTTGACGCCCACGAGCTCGCCGTCGTCGTTGATGGACGCGCCGCCGGAGTTGCCCGACCCGATCCGGATGTCGCTGTCGATCCAGGCGCGGTTGCCGGGGACGGCGGTCTCGGTGAGGAAGGTCGACACGACACCGCGCGTGACCGTGAGCGCCCGGTCGAGGCCGTCGTTGGACGCGACGTGGGCGACGGCCGGGAAGCCGAGCGCGGTCAGCTCGTCGCCGGTGCGCAGGTCGTCGCTGTCGCCGAGCGGGACGGGTGGGGGCAGGTCGAGGTCCTTCTGGTCGATCTCGTTGCCCTCGGCGTCGGCGGTGATCCGGAGCACCGCGAGGTCCAGGACGCCGTCGGCGACGATCGCCTCCGCGGTGTACGACGGCGCGGCCGGCTTGTCGTCCTCCGCGGACGTGAGCGCGACCAGCAGGCCCGCCGGGTCGTCGCTCGGCGGGAGCTGGCCGGGGGCGCTGGGCTTGCCGACGTGGGCGTTGGTGAGGATCAGGCCGTCCTCGCTGATGATCGTGCCGGAGCCGGTGTAGAGCGGCTCCCCGCTGTCGTCGACCGCGATGATCAGCACGCTCGCGAGCTTGGCCCGGTCGAGCTCCTGGGTGCTCAGGCCGGCGGTCTCCCCGGAGCCGCCGCCCCCGGAGTCGTCGCCGCCGAGCACGACGGCGGCGGTGATCCCACCGCCCACGAGGACCAGGGCGGCGACGATGCCGCCGACGAGCGCGGCGGTGCGCCGGCGCTTCTTCTTGGCGATCGACCTCTGCGCCGCGCCGGCGGCCACGATCGGGACCACCTCGACCTCGGCGCCCGCGGTGGGGTGGCCGAGCATGAGGGTGGTCGGGTCCTCGAGCCGGCGCTGGGTGATCCGGTCCTCTTCGAGGAAGGTGCCGGCACTCGACCGGTCGACGTACCACCAGCCGTCGGGGCGGCCCTCGACCACGCCGTGCAGCCGGGAGACGGACGGGTCGTCGACGACGACCTCGTTGCCGGGGTCCCGGCCGATCCGGACCACGACGCCGGGCGGGAAGCGGCGCGACGCGCCACCGGCCCGGACGAGCAGCCCGGGCCCGTTGCCGAAGCCGGGCCCGCCCCCCGGGCCCGGGCCGACGGGACCGACGGCGCCGGGCAGCATCGTCTGCTCGAGCGCGGCGGGCGGCATGACCGGCGCGGGCGGCACCGGACGGGGCGCGGCGGCCGGCGTCAGCGTGAGCTCCTCGCCGTTCACGCCGCCGCACCGGACCACGGTCGGGCCGTTGAGCCGGACCTCCGTCACCCGGGTGCCGTTGAGGAAGGTGCCGCCGCTGGAGCCGACGTCGACGAGTACCCAGCCGGTGCCGTCCGAGCGGAGCTCGGCGTGCCGCCGGGAGGCCGAGGGCGCGGTCAGGAGGATGTCCGAGCCGGCGTCGCGCCCGATGGTGACGACGCGGGGCTCCTCGAACGACCAGGTGCGGCCGGCCGCGGCGACGTGGAGAGTGCTCACGCGAGGAAGGTAATGCCCCGGGCCTCCGATCCACGAGTGTCCCCGCCGGTCGATACGGTGGCGACCATGAGCGAGCTGCGCATCGGAGCCCACGTCGACCAGACCGACCCGATCGCCGAGGCGGCCGCCCGCAACGCCCCGCTGGTGCAGTTCTTCCTCGGCAACCCGCAGTCCTACAAGGGCCCGGTCCTGGCGTACGACGGCGGCCCGGCCGCCCTCCGCGCCGCCGCCGAGGCGGCCGGCGTCGATCTCTACGTGCACGCGCCGTACCTCATCAACGTCGCCACGACCAACAACCGCCAGCGGATCCCCAGCCGCAAGCTGCTGCAGCAGCACATGGACGCCGCCGCCGAGCTCGGCGCGAAGGGGTTGATCGTGCACGGCGGCCACGTGACCGACGACGACGACCCCGCGAAGGGCTTCGACAACTGGCGCAAGGCGATCGAGGCGACCGACCTCAAGATCCCGCTCCTCATCGAGAACACCGCGGGCGGCACCAACGCGATGACCCGCTACCTCGACCGGATC
This sequence comes from Nocardioides segetis, assembly GCF_051390595.1. Lineage (NCBI taxonomy): Bacteria > Bacillati > Actinomycetota > Actinomycetes > Propionibacteriales > Nocardioidaceae > Nocardioides > Nocardioides segetis. The sequence goes on from NZ_JBNINR010000019.1 coordinate 28,799, forward strand.
AAGGGCACCTGGGACGCCATCGCGTCGGCCGAGGGCGCCGACATGGTCGGCTTCTGCCTCGACACCTGCCACGCCCACGCCGGCGGCAACGCCCTGGAGACGATCGTCGACGACATCCGCGCGATCACCGGCCGGATCGACCTGGTCCACGCCAACGACAGCCGCGACGCCTTCGACTCCGGCGCCGACCGGCACGCCAACTTCGGAGCGGGCCAGATCGACCCCGACCTGCTCGCGCAGGTGGTCCGCGACGCCGGCGCGCCCGTGGTGTGCGAGACCCCCGGCGGTGCCGACGAGCACGCCGCCGACTTCGCCTGGCTGCGCGAGCGGGTCTGATCAGTCCTCGTCGAGCCAGCCCAGGTTCCGGGCGACCCGTTCGAGGACCTCGAGCGTCCGGTCCAGCTCGGCCTCGTCGATGTCGGCGCTCGCCCGGTCCACCACCGCCCGCACCGGTCCCGCCTGGAGCTCCTCGACGCGGCGCTCGCCCTCGGCGGTGAGCCGGTAGTCGTGGGCGACGGACTCGGTGAGCCCTGCGCGCTCGAGCTCGGCCAGCACGTCGGCGGCGGAGCGGCCCGAGCCGCCGTACGGCGCCAGCAGCTCCTCGACCTCCTCGGCCCGGATCGCGCCGTGCTCGAGCCGGCACAGCACCGTCCACCCGCGGCGGTCGACGCCGGCCGCCTCGACCGCGTCGAGCACCTGGTGGTCGATCAGCCGGTCGATGGTCCTCATCCAGTAGGGCAGCGGGCGTGGCGAGGTCATGTCGCCGCGGTACCCGGCTCACCGGGACTCACCCCCGACAGCGCGCCCGATAGCCTCGTGTCCATGCCCAGCGTGCGCCCGATCACCCCGACCGAGCACCGCGACCACCTCGCCTCGCTGCCCTCCGCGAGCTTCCTGCAGACCCCCGGCTGGGCACAGGTGAAGAGCGAGTGGCGCAGCGAGTCGCTCGGCTGGTTCGACGACGCGGGCGTCCAGGTGGGCGTCGCGCTGGTGCTCTACCGCAAGCTGCCGAAGCTCAACCGCTTCCTCGCCTACCTGCCCGAGGGCCCGGTCATCGACTGGGACGGCGACGACCTCGGCTCCTGGCTGTCTCCGATGGTGGCCCACCTCCGCAAGCAGGGGGCCTTCGCGGTCCGGATCGGTCCCCCCGTGATCACCCGCCGGTGGACGACGGCCCAGGTCAAGGAGGGGATCGCCGACCCCGGCGTCCGCCTGCTCGGGCAGATCCCTCCCGCCGAGCGCACGCCCGGCGGCGCCCGCGTCGTGGCCCAGCTGCACGAGCTCGGGTGGCGCCACCAGGGGGTCGAGGGCGGCTTCGCGGCCGGGCAGCCGCAGTTCGTCTTCCAGATCCCGCTGCGGGTCCCGACGGGCTCGGCCACCGGCGAACGGCGCCAGCGCACCGAGGACGAGGTCCTCAAGGGGATGAACCAGCTGTGGCGCCGCAACATCAAGAAGGCCGCCAAGGAGGGCGTCGAGGTCGTCCGGGGCGGCCGCGAGGACCTGAGGGCCTTCCACGAGCTCTACGTCCACACCGCCGAGCGCGACCACTTCACCCCCCGCCCGCTGCGCTACTTCGAGACGATGTACGACGCCCTGTGCGGCGACGACCCGGAGCGGCTCACGCTCTGGCTGGCCCGGCACCAGGGCGACCTGGTCGCCTCGACCATCGCGGTCCGGGTCGGCGAGCACGCCTGGTACTCCTACGGCGCCTCGTCCACCGAGAAGCGCGAGGTCCGCGGCTCGAACGCGATCCAGTGGGCGATGATCCGCGACGCGATCGCGGCCGGCGCGGCGGTCTACGACCTGCGCGGCATCACCGAGACGCTCGACGCCGACGACCCGCACGTCGGGCTGATCCAGTTCAAGGTCGGCACCGGCGGCGAGGCGGTCGAGTACGCCGGCGAGTGGGACCTCCCGCTCAACCGGGCGTTGTACCAGGCGTTCCAGCTCTACCTGCAGCGGAGGGGGTGACCGGGTGAGCCTCACTCTCACCGTCGACGGTCCGCGCTGGCGGGCCCACCTCGAGGCGGTCGCCGACGCGCACCCCGGACTGGTGCCGGTGGCGAAGGGCAACGGCTACGGGTTCACCCTCGGCCGGCTGGCCCGCAAGGCGCAGTGGCTGGCCGAGCGGGGGCACGACGTGCGCACCCTCGCGGTCGGCACCTACGACGAGCTGCCGGAGGTCGTGCAGCGCTGGCACGGCGACCTGCTCGTCCTCACCCCGTGGCGCCCCTGGGTCGCGCTGCCCGAGCCCGCCGTCGCGAAGCGGCTGGTGCACACGGTCAGCCGGCTGGCCGATCTGCGCGAGCTGCTGCACCGGGACCCGGCCGCCCGGGTCGTCCTCGAACGGATGACGTCGATGCGCCGTCACGGGATGGCCGCGCGCGAGCTGTGGGAGGCGGGCGACCTGCTGCGCAAGCACCCCGGGGCCCGGGTCGAGGGTCTCGCGCTCCACCTGCCGCTCGGGCAGGGTGCCCACCTCGGCGAGGTGACCCGGCTGGTCAACGACTTCGTCGGGGCGGAGATCCCGAGCCGGGGCACGCCGGAGGTCTGGGTCAGCCATCTGACCGACGCCGAGCTGACCACGCTGCGCACCCGGTACGGCGACTTCGCGGTCCGTCCGCGCATCGGCACCGGCCTGTGGCTGGGCGACCGCGGCGCGCTGCGCGTGACGGCGACGGTCCTCGACGTGCACCCCGTCGAGCGCGGCGACGCCTTCGGCTACCGCGGCCGCACGGCACCCAAGGCGGGCCATGTCGTCGTCGTGAGCGGCGGCACGGCCCACGGCATCGGCCTGGAGGCGCCCACCGGCGAGCAGTCGATCCGGGCCCGCGCGGCGACGCTCGCGCGGGGCGGCATGGACGCGGTCGGCTTCGTGCGCTCGCCGTACTCCATCGACGCGAAGCTCCGGCTCTTCGCCGAGCCCCCGCACATGCAGGCCTCGATGCTGTTCCTGCCGCACGGCGCGCGGGTGCCCGAGGTCGGCGAGGACGTCGACGTCCGGGTCCGCTACACCGCCACCTCGTTCGACCGGATCGTCGTCGCCGACTGAGAACGGCCGCGCCGTCCGCCCGGCTCGATCCGCTCGATCGCGACGGGGTCGTGCGCGGGACGGTAGAGGTCGCGCACGATGACCGCGGCCAGGTAGAGCTCGCCGAGCATCCGCACCGCGATGCCGAGCCAGTAGAACCCGGCGTCGCCGCCGCCGGCGGGGGCCAGGTAGCCGCCGAGGTACCACCAGACGGTGCAGAAGTAGAACACCTCCGTGGCCTGCCACACGATCTGGTCGCGCCACCGCGGCCGCGCCAGCACCGCGAGCGGGAGCAGCCACAGGACGTACTGCGGGGAGTACACCTTGTTGACCAGCAGGAAGCCGACCACGATCAGGTAGCCGAGCTGGGCCAGGCGGGGGACGGACCTGTGGGAACCACCCCGCCCCGCCGTCATCCCGATCACGAACACGAGCACGCACCAGGCGCCGAAGAGGATCCAGGACCACACGTTGATGGTGTGCGCGGAGAAGCCGATGTCGCCGGCCTGGTCGATCAGCATCCACACCGAGCCGAGGTCCGCGGCCCGGTCGGAGTTGAACGACCAGAAGACCTTCCACTGCTCCGGACCGCTGAGGTACGCCGGCGCGTTGGCCGCCGCCCAGGCCGCCGCCGCCCACACCGCCGCGATCACGAACCGCCCCGCCTGGCGCCGGCGCAGGCAGATCACCAGCAGGCCGCCGAGCAGGAACAGGGGATAGAGCTTGGCCGCGGTGCCCAGGCCGACGAGGACGCCGGTCAGCACCGGCCGGTCCCGCGACCATGCCCACAGGGCTCCCGCCACGAGGGCGACGGCGAGCAGGTCCCAGTTGATGAGGCCGGTGAGCAGCAGAGTGGGCGACAGCGCGAACGCCGCCGCGTCCCAGGGCCGGGTGCGATGCACCCCGGCGAGCAGCCAGGTGGCCAGCAGCGCGAGCCCGCCGAAGCCGACGGCGTTGACCAGCAGGAAGATCGTCTGCTCGTCGTCGACCTCCTCGTCGCCGTACAGCAGGTCGACGGGCGTGCGGGAGCGCTGCTCGACGTCCGGGGAGCCGTTGAGCAGCTGGGTGACCCAGGCGGTGCCCCACGCCCAGTAGGCGATGCCGACGGGGTACTCCATCACGTCGTAGCGGGCCCGCACCTGCTCGTCGTCGGAGTAGGGCCACGCCCGCTCCACCAGCCCCCGCGGCACGTAGAGCGGCCGCAGGTCGGTGTAGCACATGTGGGAGTAGACCCAGTTCTGGTCGCGTCCCTGGGCCAGCGAGCAGGGGGCCTTCTGGACCAGCCCCGCCGCGAACACCAGCGCGGTCAGCAGGAGCAGGACCCGGGTGGGCGTCCACCACCGGTGCGGCCGCGCCCGCTCGCCCATGGGCCCGCCGACGACCTCGCTCAGCGCGGTGACCACGGCGTCGTCGCGGGTCGGGTGGACGTGGCCCATCAGTGCGTCACCACCCGATCACGCCCGACCACGCCCGCGTCACCACGCGAGTCGCCGACGATCGCCGTCCGGTCACCGGGTCAGCGGGCGCGCGGCCGACCGCCGCCCTGCCCGGGCTGCGGCGTCGGACCACCGGTCGGGGGCGTCCCCGTCGGCGGCGTCGTCGCGGGCGGCGTCGTCGGCGGGGGCGGCGGGGGCGCCTCGGTCGTCGGCGGCGCGGGAGGAGGCACCTGCTCCGTCGGGAGCTTCTGCTTCTTCTCCTTCTTCGGCTTCTGCGGCTGCTTCGGCTTCGGGGGCGGCGGGGGCGGCAGCTTGTCGTGCCCGTCGGACGGCGCCTCGCCCTCGACCCAGGCGGCCGACGGCAGCTCCTCGATGTCCTCGCCCTCGAGCGCGCGGGTCATCACGGCGGTCCAGGTGTCGGCCGGATAGGCGCCGCCGAAGTACGACGGCAGCCAGTCCTTGAGCTGCTCGTTGCCCTTGCCCCGCACGTACATCACCGCCGTCGACAGCTGGGGCGTGTAGCCCACGAACCAGGCCGAGGACACCTCGCCGAGGCCGTTGGTGGCCGTGCCCGTCTTGCCGGCGGCCGGACGGCGCAGCCCCAGCGCCGACGTACCGGAGCCGGAGCGGACGACCTGCTGGAGCGCGTAGCCCACGTCGTCGGCCACGCCCTCGCGGATCGCCTCGTGCGTCGTGACCTTGTGGTTGTAGCGCACGACGCCGTCGCGGTCGACGACCTTCTCGATGATGTAGGCGTCCGCGGCGACACCGCGGTTGGCGATGGTCGCGTAGCCGTTGGCCATGTTGATCGGGCTCACGGTCTGCGAGCCCAGCGAGACGCCGGTGTTGGCCTGCAGGCCGGGGCTCGAGGTCGGGATGCCGTAGGGCTTCGGCGCCGGCTTCTCCGGCGGGATGCCCATCGCCTGGGCGGTCTCGATGATCTGCGTCGGCCCGTCGGGCATGCCGAGGGTCAGATCGATGTAGGCGGTGTTGATGGAGTCCTCGGTGGCCCGGATCAGGTCCACCCGGCCGTAGCTCTGGTCGCCCTGGTTCTCGATCGGGCGGCCGCCGCCCGGCAGCTCGTACGGCGAGTTGCCGTCGAAGGTGTCCTTCAGCTCGAACCCGGACTCGATGCCCGCGGCGAGCGCGAAGGGCTTGAACGTCGAGCCGGCCTGACCACCCGCGACCGCCCAGTTGATCTGCGACTGCAGGTAGTCCTGGCCGCCGTAGAAGCCGCGCACCGCGCCGGTGCCGGGCTCGACGGAGGCGACCGCCACGTGGAGGTCCTTGGGGCTGAAGCCCTCCGGGCGCTGCTCGGCGACGCCCTGGGCCGCCGCGGCCATCGCCTTCTTGGTGAAGGTCGTCGTGACCTGGAGACCCCCGCCGTCGATCTCCTGCTCGGAGAAGCCCATCCGGAGCAGCTCCTTGCGGACCATGGTCAGGGCGTGACCCCGCTGGCCGCCGTACTGCGCGCTCTGCTTGATCTCGGGGAACTTCGGCAGCGCCGCGCGCGCCTGCGACACCTCGCCCGCCGGCGCCACCCCCGTCTCCTCCATCGAGTCGAGGACGTACTGGTAGCGACCGAGCAGCGCGGCCTGCGCGGCCTCGCCGTTGTCGGGATCGAGGCGGTTGGGGTTGTTGAGGATCGCGACCAAGGCGGCGGACTGCTTGAGGTTGAGGTCCGCGGCGTCCTTGGCGAAGTAGGCCTTCGACGCGGCCTGGATGCCGTACGCGCCGCGGCCGAAGTAGATCGTGTTGAGGTAGCCCTCGAGGACATCCTGCTTGCTCAGCTGGTTGCGCACCTTGAGCGAGAGGATCGCCTCCTTGATCTTCCGCTTCCAGGTGCGCTCCTGGGTGAGGTAGAGGATCTTGACGTACTGCTGGGTGATCGTCGACGCGCCGCGCGTGGTGTTGCCCTGGGCGTTGCTGAACGCCGCGCTCAGGATGCCCTTGGGGTCGATGCCGTTATCGGTCCAGAAGGTCCGGTTCTCGGCGGCGACGACGCCGTCCTTGACGTACTCCGGCATCTCGTCGAAGTCGATCGAGTCACGGCGCTGGACGGCGAACTGCCCGAGCTGGCCCTTGCCGTCGGAGTAGTAGACCTGCGTGGTCTCGGTGAGGAACTCGGCGTTCGGGTCGGGGATGTCGATCGAGCGGTAGGCCACGAAGAAGCCCGCGGCACCGAGCAGGGCCATCACCACGCAGGCGACCAGACCCCAGATCGTGAACCTCTTCAGCCGCTGCTTCCAGGTCCGCGGCGTACGGTCCTTCGGGCGCGACTTCGAGCGGCCCTTCGACCCCGCGGAGCTCGCTGCGGACTTCCGTTTTCCCTGAACCACGCAGGACAGGGTACGGCGCCCTGGTCAGCCGACCCGATTTTCCGAGATGACTCGAGGAGTTTCACCGGCCGGCCGGTGAAACTCACGCTGGGACGAGGAAGCTTCCTCGTCCCAGCGTGAGTTTCGTCGTCCAGGCATCCCGTTCGACACTCCTGATCCATCGGAAGTTCACGTCCCGCGGATATATCGCTACGATAGGTCGCATGGCACGGCGCGGGGACACCATCGAGCTCGCAGTCCTCGGACTGCTGCACGAGGGACCCATGCACGGCTACGAGCTGCGCAAGCGGCTCAACCTGATGCTGGGCTGGGGCCGCCTGCTGTCGTACGGCTCGCTCTATCCCGCGCTGAAGAAGATGCTCCGTGGCAACCTCATCGAGGAAACCGTGCCCTCGGGTCCCCAGACCCGGCGGCAGCGGATCGTCTACCAGGTGACCGACCTGGGCACCCAGGAGTTCTCGCGCCTGATGTCGGAGGTGGGTCCTGCCGCGTGGGAGGACGACAACTTCGACATCCGGTTCCGGTTCTTCTCCTCCACCGACATGGAGATCCGCCTGCGCGTCCTCGAAGGACGCCGCTCGCGACTCCAGGAGCGGCTCGACCGCGTCCAGCGCGAGCTGGCGATGACGCAAGCCGAGGCCGACCGGTACGCCGCCGAGCTGCAGCGTCACGGGGTGGAGTCGGTCGAGCGTGAGGTCCGTTGGCTCTCGGAGCTCATCAACGCCGAGCGCAACGTCCACCAGGCAACACCCGGACCTGAGACGCCGGCGACACCGTCGACGCCGTCCTGACCGGCACCGCAGCACCGAACAGGTCAGCCACCTGATCATTCACGAGATGTCATGAGTAGCAAGGAAGGAAACCCCATGGGTTCGGTTCGAGTAGCGATCGCCGGCGTGGGCAACTGCGCCACGTCCCTCATCCAGGGCGTGCAGTACTACCGGGGCGCCGATGCCGCGAGCACCGTCCCGGGGCTCATGCACGTGCAGTTCGGCGACTACCACGTGGGCGACGTCGAGTTCGTCGCCGCGTTCGACGTCGACGACAAGAAGGTCGGCAAGGACCTGTCCGAGGCGATCAACGCCTCGGAGAACAACACCATCAAGATCACCGACGTCCCGACCCTCGGGGTCGAGGTCCAGCGCGGCCCGACGCTCGACGGTCTCGGCAAGTACTACCGCGCCACGATCCACGAGTCGGCGGCGGAGCCGGTCGACGTCGTCCAGGCGCTCAAGGACGCCGAGGTCGACGTGCTCGTCTCCTACCTCCCGGTGGGCTCGGAGGAGGCCGACAAGTTCTACGCCCAGTGCGCGATCGACGCCGGCGTGGCCTTCGTCAACGCCCTGCCCGTCTTCATCGCCTCCGACCCGGTCTGGGCCAAGAAGTTCGAGGACGCCGGCGTCCCGATCGTCGGCGACGACATCAAGTCGCAGGTCGGCGCCACCATCACCCACCGGGTGATGGCGAAGCTGTTCGAGGACCGCGGCGTGACGCTGGACCGCACCTACCAGCTCAACGTCGGCGGCAACATGGACTTCAAGAACATGCTCGAGCGCGAGCGGCTGGAGTCCAAGAAGGTCTCCAAGACCCAGGCCGTCACCTCCAACCTCAACGGCCCGCTGGCCGGCAAGGTCGAGGACAAGAACGTGCACATCGGCCCGTCCGACTACGTCGCGTGGCTCGACGACCGCAAGTGGGCCTACGTCCGCCTCGAGGGTCGCGCGTTCGGCGACGTCCCGCTCAACCTGGAGTACAAGCTCGAGGTCTGGGACTCCCCGAACTCCGCCGGCATCATCATCGACGCCGTCCGCGCGGCCAAGATCGCCAAGGACCGCGGCGTCGGCGGCCCGATCATCCCCGCCTCGGCGTACCTCATGAAGAGCCCGCCGGTGCAGATCGAGGACACCGAGGGCCGCGCGCAGCTCGAGGCCTTCATCAAGGGCGTCTGACCAGCTCGCACGAGACCCCGCACCCGCCCGGGTGCGGGGTCTCGTCGCGTCCGGGGGCGCCGGGGGCTCAGCCGGCCAGCGAGTCCTGGGCGAGCGGGCCGAGCACGTCGAACTCGTAGTCCTCGGCGCGCGCGATGTGCACCTGCTGGTACGACGACCCGGCGCCGAGCCGCACGGTGCCCCGCGGTCCGTCGTAGGTGACCCCCTGCTCCTCGATCGCGGCCAGCATCCGGGCGGGGTCGGCACTGCCGACCGCGCTGGCCGCCGCGGCGAGCGCGAGGATGCCCTCGTAGCAGGACTCGGCGGCGTTGTTGAGCGCCGGGGCGTCCGGCCCGAACCGGTCGGCGTAGGAGCCGGTGAAGTCGATCGCCGACGAGGTGACCAGGCTGTTGAAGTAGGCCGCGGCGACGTACAGGTCGCGGGTGGCGCCGGCACCGGAGGCGAGGAGCATGTTCTCCTCCATCAGCGGGCTGAACCGGACCAGCCGGTCCTGCAGCCCGCCGGCCGCGAACTGCCGGTTGAAGAGCACCGCGTCGCGACCCACCAGCAGCATGATCACGCCCTGCGCACTGCTGGCGCGCACGTCGTGCACGACGCCGCGGAAGTCGCGGCACCCGTAGCGGACGAACTGCTCGTGGACGACGTCGAGGCCGGTGGCGCGGGCGTAGGCGCGGATCGCGCGGACGGTGCGGCGCGGCCAGACGTAGTCGGCGCCGACGATCGACCAACGCCGGATGCCGAGGTGCTCACGCAGCCAGCGCAGCCCGGGCGCGACCTGGAGCGAGGGCGTCTCGCCGGGGCAGAGCACGGCCTCGCGGCCGGCGCCCTCGTGCAGGGAGGTGTAGACGTAGGGCACGCCGAGCCCGGCCAGCACCGGCGCCATGTGCTGGCGCACCGAGGAGATGTGCCAGCCGACGACCGCGTGGATCCGCCCTGCCGCGACCGCCGCGGCGGTGCTGTCACAGAACTGCTCGAGCGGCGCACCGGCGTCGAGCACCTCGACGTCGACCGGCCGCCCGAGGATGCCGGCGCCCTGGTTGAGCTGCGCGACGGCCAGCTCGGCGACCTTCTCGCACGACGGGCCGAAGATGCCGCCGGGCCCCTGCAGCGGGATCGCCAGCCCGACGCGGAACGTGTCCACCTCGCCCCCTCTTCCGGCCAGCCCGCACCAATATCACCGAATGGAATATTCTGGGAGTATGGATCGTCACACCGGACGGGTCAAGGGACGCAGGAGGCGCCGATGACGACCGGGCACGGGGAACTGGCCGCACTGCTCATCGGACGCGCGTCGCGACTGGAGCGCGCGATCGGCGCCGCGCTCGCCGCGACCCCCCTCAAGACCCCGCACTGGCTGGTGCTCACCGCGCTCGAGGCACTGCCCGACGGCCGCACGATGACGGACCTCGCGCAGGCGGTGAGCCTGCCGGCACCCACGCTGACCCGCAGTGTCGACCGGCTCGTCGACCACGCCCTCGTGCACCGCGGCCTCGACGGCCTGGACCGGCGCCGGGTGCTGGTGCGGCTCACCGACCGCGGCCGGGCGACGTACGACGACCTGCGGGGTCCGGTGCAGGACGCGATCGCCGCCGAGCTGACCGAGCTCGCCGACTGGGAGCGCGAGGCGCTGCGCGGCCTGTTGACCCGAACCTCTTGATTTAATTCCAAATGGAAGTAACGTGCTCCGCGTCACACCCGACGAACGGAGGCACGAGCCCATGTCCGACAGCACCGACTTCACCCGGTCCGGCGTATCCCGGTTCCCCGACCGCGACCTCGGCGTCCAGCGGTTCCGCTGCGAGGTCGGCGTCCCGCTGGCCGAGCAGAAGCACCTCGGCCACAACCGCTGGCACCCCGACATCCCGCCCCTCATCGAGGTCGGCCTCGGCGACGAGCTGATCCTGGAGAGCGGCGGCTACGACGACTACCAGCTCAGGGACGTCGACGACGACCAGGACATCCACACCTTCGACCTGACCCGCACCCACCCGCTGACCGGGCCGGTCAAGGTCGACGGCGTCAAGGCCGGCGACCTGCTGGTCGTCGACATCCTCGACGTCCAGCCGCTCTCGGGCATCGGCTACTCCAACATCCTGCCCGGCATGGGCGGCCCGCTGGCCTCCTCCTTCCCCGACGGTTACAAGACCGTCTGGGACCTGCACGGGCTGTTCGCGACCAGCCGGCAGATCCCCGGCGTCGAGATCCCGGCGATCAGCCACCCCGGCATCATCGGGGTCGCGCCGTCGCACGAGCTGCTGCGCACCTGGAACGAGCGCGAGGACCCGTTCATCGCCGAGGGCCTCGCCGCGCCCCGGGCCGACGCCCGCGACACCGCGGTGCTCCGCGACCTCGAGGGCGACGACTGGGCCCGGGTCGCCGAGACCGCCGCGCGCACCATCCCGCCGCGCGAGAACGGCGGCAACATGGACATCAAGAACCTCTCGCGCGGCTCGCGGGTCTACTTCCCGGTCTTCGTGGACGGCGCGCTCTTCTCCAGCGGCGACTTCCACTTCGCCGAGGGCGACGGCGAGATCACCTGGAACGCCATCGAGATGGACGGCGTCGGCTGGTACCGCTTCAACGTGATCAAGGACGGCATGGCCCGCTACGGCGTCCGGACGCCGATGTTCCGCCCCTCGCCGGTCGACCCGCAGTTCGGCACCCGCTACCTGTCCTTCACCGGACTGTCCGCGGGCGGCACGGAGCAGCGCTATCTCGACACCACCATGGCGGTCACCCAGGTCGTGGAGCAGGCGATCGAGTACCTCGGGAAGTTCGGCTACACCCCCGAGCAGGCGTACACGATCATCTCGGTCGCCCCCTGCGAGATGCACGTGGGCGGCGTCGTCGACATCCCCAACGCCGCGGTCGTGCTGAAGATCCCGCTCGACATCTTCGACCAGGACATCCTGCCGCAGCCGAAGTGACCCACCCCGTCGCCGCCCGTCCGCCCCGGGCGGGCGGCGACGCTCGACGAAAGGTGAGAAGTCCATGAGCCACATCGGGCTCTTCTACGTCGGCGCGGTGCTCATCGTGAACGGCGTCATGCTGCTGGGCTGGCTCACCCCCCGCGCGGCCGCCCCGCTCAACCTCTTCGTCGGCGCGATGCAGGTGATCACGCCGACGTACCTCGTGATGACCTCGGGCGGCGACCCGCAGGCGGTCCTCGGCGCCTCCGCGCTCTACCTGTTCGGTTTCACCTACCTGTGGGTCGGCATCAACGCGCTGGGCGACCTCCCCGGACACGGACTCGGCTGGTTCTCCCTCTTCGTGGCGGTCTTCGCGGCCGGCCACGGGATCGACAGCCTGCGTGCCGACGCGCCCGTGTTCGGCGTGATCTGGCTGTCCTGGGCGGTGCTGTGGACGCTGTTCTTCCTGCTGCTCGGGCTCGACCGGGCCGCGCTGGCCCCGATCACGGGCGCACTCGCGGCCGTCGAGGGCGTGCTCACCGCCGCGCTGCCGGCGTGGCTGCTGCTCCACGACGGCTTCGAGGAGTCGTGGCCGGTCGCGCTCGGTGGCCTGGTCGTGGGCGCCGTGCTGGTGGTCGTCGTCCGGCGGTGGTCGGCCACGCTGCAGGCACGCATGGCCCCGACCCCGGCCTGAGCGACCGGCCGGGGTCGGACCGGTGCCGGACGGGCGGTCAGCAGGCGGGCGGGGGCTGGAGCTGCATCCGGGTCCACACCGGGCGGTGGTCGGACACCGCGGAGAACAGCACCTCCGCCTGGAGCGGGGTGAACCAGCCGTCGTGGAGGATGAAGTCGATCCGGCTGCCGGGGCGGTCGGCGGGCACCGTGGCGCCCCTGCCCTTCCCGACCGCCCAGGCGTCGCCGAGTCCGAAGCGGCGCAGGATCGCGATCGCACGGGCGTCGGGACCGGTGTTGAGGTCGCCGCCGAACACCTTGGGCAGCGGGTCGGTCGCCATCAGCCCGGTCACGGTGCGGGCCGCCACGGTCCGGGCGCGGCGGGAGCGATGGTCGAAGTGCGTGGCGTACACGCTGACGGGGACGCCGCCGACGTCGACCCGGGCGTGCAGGACGCCGCGCAACTCGCGCCCGCCCGCCATCGGCAGGTGGGTGTTGCCCGAGGACAGGATCGGGAACCGGCTGAGGATCGCGTTGCCCCGCGGCCCCGCGCCCGTGTTGCGCGAGTTGGCGCCGTAGGCGTGGTGGAGGCCGGTCTTGGCGCCGAGGACGGCGGCCTGGTCGACGTTCCCGCTCACCGGCCGTCCCTTGTCGACCTCCTGGAGCAGCACGATGTCGGGCTCCCAGGTCCTGATCTCCTCGGCGATCCGGTCGAGCCCGGGGCGGCCGTCGTGTCCGGTGCCGAAGTGGATGTTGAACGTCAGCACGGTCAGCTGGACCGGCGCCGGCGTCGGACAGGTCGGCGGGGCCGTCGGCGCGGTCGGGGTCGGGGTGGGCGGGGGAGGCTCGGTCCGGGTCGGCGTCGCGCCGGAAGACGGCGGCGGTGGGACCGAGGTCGGCTCGCCCGGGCCGCCCGCGGGCGGCCCGCCGGGGTCCTGGAGCAGCAGGACCAGCCCCACCGCAACGAGGACGACCACTGCCACCGCGACGGTCGCGAGCCTCGTCGCGCGGCTGCCCTCGGTCACGGGCCTATTGAACCGGGCGCCCGTCCGGCCTCAGGCGCCGGGCCGCTCGCCGGCCGCTCGCCGGGCCAAGTCCCAGACGGACCGCTCAGGCCTCGGCCTCGGCCTTGATCCGCTCCAAGGTCTGCCGGATGCCGCGGCGCAGCTCCTCGGTGAACGGCTTCTGGCCGCCGAGGACCAGCTTGGTCAGCACCATCGAGATCGCGGAGACGCCGTCGGGGGTCTCGCGCCGCTCGGTCAGCCGGGTGCCGCCGTCGGCGGTGGGCTCGAGCCGGAAGGACCAGACGGTCCGGTTCTCGCGGATCCGGAAGGCGAAGTCGCCGGGAGTGGAGCCGGTCGGCGGCTGGAACCGGACCACCTTGCCCCCGGTCGGCCAGCGCTTGATGCCCTGCTTGTTGAGGTTGCTGAAGGTCGCGCCCTGCGTGACCACCCCGCCCTTGACGGTCGACTTCACGACCTGCGGGCTCCACTTGGCCATGGCCGGGATGTCGGTCACCAGGCTCCACACCTTCTCGGTGGGCGCGGCGATCTCGATGGAGTCCTCGAGCAGCTTCTCGTAGGTGTCGCTCATGACGGTGCCTTCCGTGGACAGCAGGGTGGTCCCGGCAAACTACCCGCAGGTAGCGTACCGCCGGTACGTGACCCCGATCACAGTCGCCATGCGCGCTCCCGCCGCGCGCGCCGGAGGACCGGACGCCAGGTCCGATTGCCGCCAGCCACGGGGCGTGGACCGCGCCAGGCTGGTCGCATGACCGCGACGAACCGGACCACCCGGGCGAACCAGGACCACCACACCGACCCGAGCCACGAGACGAACGAGACCAACGGGACGAGCCCCACCGACGCCACGGGGGCCGACGGGCGCGTCGCCCTCGTCACCGGCGGCAACCGCGGCCTCGGGCTCGCGACCGCCCGGCGCCTGGGCCAGGAGGGCGTGACGGTCGTGATCGGCGCCCGGGATGGCGACCGGGCCCGCGCCGCCGTTGCGGGCCTGCGCGCGGACGGCGTGTGGGCCAGCGCCGTGCCGCTGGACGTCGACGACGAGGCGAGCACCCGCGCCGCGGCGGAGCGGATCCGCCGCGAGCACGGCCGGCTGGACATCCTGGTCAACAACGCCGGGATCCTGCCGGAGGCGACGGCGACCCAGGCCGTCGGCCCGCTCGACCCCGACCTCTTCTGGCGCACCTTCCGCACCAACGTGCTCGGCGCCGTCGGCGTGACCGCGGCCGTGCTCCCGCTGCTCCTGGCGTCCGAGCGGGGCCGGGTCGTGAACGTCTCGAGCCGGATGGGCTCGTTGGCCGACCAGCTCGACCCCGCGTCGCCGTACCACGCACTCGTGGTGCCGGCCTACCAGTCCTCGAAGGCGGCGCTCAACGGGCTGACGATCGCCCTCGCGAAGCGGCTCGCGGACACCCGGGTCAAGGTCAACTCGGTGTGCCCGGGCTGGGTGCAGACCGACCTCGGGGGAGCGGAGAACCGGGCGGCCGCGCCGACGCCGGCCGAGGAGGCGGCCGACGTCGTCGTCCGGGCCGCCCTCCTCGACGACTCCGGTCCGTCCGGCCGCTTCTTCGACGCCGAGGGGCCGGTGCCCTGGTAGGTGCGCTCAGTCGCGCGCGGCCCACCACTCCCGCAGAGCGGCGGTCGCGTCCTCCTCGGCCATCGGGCCGTGGTCGAGGCGCAGCTCCAGCAGGAACTTGTAGGCCTCCCCGACCTCACGGCCCGGGCCGATGTCGAGGATCGTCATGATCTGGTTGCCGTCGAGGTCGGGGCGGATCGCCGCCAGCTCCTCCTCGGCGGAGAGCCGGTCGATCCGGGCCTCGAGGTCGTCATAGGTACGCCGCAGCCGGTCGGCCTTCTTCTTGTTGCGTGTCGTGCAGTCGGCGCGGGTGAGCACATGCAGCCGCTCGAGCTGGGCCCCGGCGTCGCGGACGTAGCGCCGCACCGCGGAGTCGGTCCACTCACCCGAGCCGTAGCCGTGGAAGCGCAGGTGCAGCTCGACCAGGTCGCCGACGGCGTCGATCTGGTCGTTGCTGAACTTCAGCGCCTTCATCCGCTTGCGGGTGAGCTTGGCGCCGACCACGTCGTGGTGGTGGAAGGTGACCACGCCGTCGTCCTGGAAGCGGCGCGTCCTCGGCTTGCCGACGTCGTGCATGAGCGCGGCGAACCGGGAGACGAAGTCGGGCGCGGGGATCCCGGCCCGCTCGGCGAGGCGCGGCTCGAGGTCGATCGCCTGCTCCAGCACGGTCAGGGTGTGCTCGTAGACGTCCTTGTGCCGGTGGTGCTCGTCGCGCTCGAGCTTGAGTGCCGGCAGCTCGGGGAGCACCCGGTCGGCGAGCCCGGTCTCGACGAGCAGCTCGAGGCCGCGTCGCGGGTACGGCGCGCACACCAGCTTCACCAGCTCGTCGCGCACCCGCTCGGCGGAGATGATCGTGATCCGGTCGGCCATGTCGCTCATCGCCCGGGCCACGGCCGGGTCGACCGCGAAGCCGAGCTGCGCGGCGAACCGGGCCGCGCGCATCATCCGCAGCGGGTCGTCGGAGAACGACTGCTCGGGCGTCCCCGGGGTGCGGAGCACCCGGTGCGCGAGGTCCATCACGCCGCCGTACGGGTCCTCGAGCTCGCGGCTCGGCAGCCGCACCGCCATCGCGTTGACGGTGAAGTCCCGCCGGCCCAGGTCACCGGCCAGCGTGTCGCCGTACTGCACCTCGGGCTTGCGGGAGTCGGGATCGTAGGACTCCGAGCGGTAGGTCGTCACCTCGACCACCCAGTCGTCCTTGCGGCAGCCGATGGTGCCGAAGTCGCGGCCCATGTCCCACCACGCGTCACCCCATGCCTTGAGGATCCGGTCGGTCTGCTCCGGGCGCGCGGAGGTGGTGAAGTCGAGGTCGTTGGACCGCCGGCCCAGCATCGCGTCGCGCACCGGCCCGCCGACCAGGGCCAGCTCGTGGCCGGCGTCGGCGAAGCGGGCACCGAGGTCGTCGATGACCGGCGCGATCCGCGCGAGCTCGGCGGCGACCGCGGCCTGGACGTCGACCAGCCTCAGGGGGGCCGGCGCGGCGGTCGGGTCGGGCGTCTCGGTCACGGGCGGAGAGTCTAGGCCGAGGCGTCCACGGCCCCCCACTACCCTCGATGCGTGGTCCGCCGTCCCTCCCGCCTGCGCGCGGGCTTGGCGACCGCTCTCCTCCTCGGCCTCACCGCCCTGGCGCCCGCCGCCCTCGCGCCGGCCGGCGCGGCGCAGGCCGCCCCGGCGACGGCACCGGCGACGGCACCGGCGGCAGCACCGAAGAACGCGGAGTACGACCCGCCGCTCGAGGTCACCATCGACGAGCTGACGCCGGGCGTGCTGCCCCGCACCGGCCCGCTGGTGATCCGCGGCCGGATCACCAACGTCGACCTCGAGACCTGGCAGCGGATCAACATCTACCCGATGTTCGGCGCGGGCGACGACTGCATCGGCTGCCCGCCGGCGATCACGACCGAGGACGAGCTCACCGCGGCCGTGGCGACGGACCCCGAGGCACAGGTCGGCGTCCGCAAGACCAACGAGGAGGCGGTGCGCGCCCAGGTCGCGACCCTCGGGCCGGGCGAGTCGGAGGCGTACTCCATCCGCATCCCGCAGCGCGTGCTCCGGCAGGTGTTCGCGAACCCCACCACTGGCGTCTACTGGTTCGGCGTGCACGCCCTGGGGGAGAGCCGTGACGGCCGTGACGAGGTGGCCGACGGACGCGCCCGGACCTTCCTCCCGTACGTCGCGCCGACCGACTCGGCCCGGGTCGACACGGCGGTCGTCGTGCCCCTCCGCGGCCGGGTGGCCCACTCCGCCGACGGCGAGCTGGGGCGCACCGACTGGTGGGAGGAGGCGCTCTCGCCGCAGGGCGTGCTCGGCGGCCCGCTGGCGTTCGGCGCGGCCAGCACCACGACGCCGGTGACCTGGCTGCTCGACCCGGCCGTCGCCGACGCGGTCGGCCAGCTCGCGGCCGGCAACCCGACCCGGACGATCACCGCGGTGACGCCGGAGGAGGACTCGGAGGAGAGCGAGGACCCCTCGCCGAGCGGGTCCGCGGGCGACGACGCCGACGACGGCGACGCCGGCGAGGGCACCGACGAGGCGGCCGAGCTCGAGGCCGCGACGCTCGACCCCGACGACCCGCTCGTCCGCGCCGCCCAGACCTGGCTCCAGCGCGCCGGGACCGTGCTGCCCGACGACACCGTGGCCGCCCTGCCGTACGGCGACCCGGACCTCTCGGCGGGAGCGCGGTCCCTGCCCAGCCTCTACGCGACCGCCCGCAAGCACGCGTCGCCGACCCTGGCCGCCTGGGGCATCGAGACGACCCCGGTGGTCGCGTCCCGCAACGGCTACCTCGACGCCGCCGCGATCGCGGACGTCGACGACGGGGCGACGCTGCTGCTCGGCGAGCAGATGTTCTCGGCCGAGGCGTTCCCGCAGGGTGCTCCGGTCGGCGGGCTGGTCGAGGACCGGCCGGTCGTGGCCACCAGCACCGCCACCGCGCGCGGCGGCCCGGGGCCCGACCCGGCGCTGGCTCCGGTCGCGCTGCGCCAGCGGCTGCTCAGCGAGGCGGTCATCCGGATCCTGCGCTCCGGCGGCGAGCGGCCCGACCCGCTCGTCGTCGTCCTGCCGTCGAGCATCGACGCCGCCGGCGCCAGCGAGTTCTGGGCCGGCCTGGAGGACGGGCCGGTCACCCTCGTCGACCTGCCGACGCTCACCCGGACCAACGACCTCGCGGTCGACGCCGACGCCGCCGACGAGCGCCAGGTCGATCCCGACGACCTCACCTATCCGCAGGGCCAGGTGGCCGCGCAGCTCGACGCCGGCGTGTTCAACGAGGCCGGCAGCCTGATCCGCGCGGGCCGGTCGCTGCAGAGCATCCTCGGCGAGGGCTACACGATCGGCGACACCCTGGTCGGCGAGGCGCTCGCCGGGACGTCGTACGCCATGCGCGACGACGCGGACGCCGGGCCCCGACTGGGCCGCTCCCGCGCCTGGGTGGAGGACGAGCTCGGCCAGGTGGACCTCGACGCGCCCCAGGGCGTCACCCTGTCCAGCAGCTCCGGCAGCTTCAACGTGGCGGTCAGCAACACCCTCGACCACGCCGTGACCGTCCGCATCGAGGTCGCGGCCGACTCCGGCGCGACCATCGCGGTCGCCAACCCGATCGTGCTCGCCGCCAACAGCCGCTCGTCGGTCCCGGTCAGCGCCGACATGCACGGCACCGGCGTCCACAACGTGCGGCTGCGACTCACCGACGCCGACGGCACACCCCTCGGCGCCGAGGACGAGCTGCCGATCCGCTCCGGACAGGTCGGCGTCGTGATCTGGGCGATCATCGGCACCGGCGCGGGGATCCTGTTCGTCGCCATCGGCATCCGCCTGGTCCGACGGTTCCGCGCCGCGCGCGGCGAGGCCGCCTCGTGAGCGACGGCGACACCACCGGCGACACGAACGGCGACACGGGCGGCGGGGCCGCCGGGGAGCAGCGCCGGATCCTCGCCAACACCGCCGTGATGGCGGCCGGCACCATCGTGTCCCGGTTCAGCGGCTTCATCCGCTCGACGCTGCTCGCGGCCGCGCTCGGCGTCTCGCTGCACGCCGACATCTTCACCGTGGCCAACACGGTGCCCAACATGCTCTACATCCTGCTCGCGGGGGGCGTGTTCAACGCGGTCCTCGTGCCGCAGATCGTGCGCGCGATGACGAACGACGCCGACGCCGGCGCCGCGTACGTCAACCGGGTGATCACCCTCGCCGCCTGCTTCCTCGGGCTGGTGACGGTGCTGCTGGTCGTGGCCGCGCCGCTCGTCATGCAGGTCCTGGTGCCGAGCTACGACGCCCCGCACCTGGTCGAGCAACGCCAGTCCGCCATCGACTTCGCGCGGTTCTGCCTGCCCCAGGTCTTCTTCTACGGGATGTTCGTGCTGTTCGGCCAGGTGCTCAACGCCCGCGGCCGGTTCGGCCCGATGATGTGGGCGCCGATCGCCAACAACCTGATCTCGATCGCCGTCCTGGTGACCTATCTCGTCGCGTTCGGCCCGGCCAGCCCCGCGGAGCAGCTGGCGGCGTTCTCGCCCGGCCAGGAGCGGCTGCTCGGCATCGGCTCGACCGTCGGGATCGCGGTCCAGATGCTCGTGCTGGTGCCCTACCTGCGCAGCTGCGGAGTGCGGATCCGGCCGCGGTTCGACTGGCGGGGCGTCGGCCTCGGCCACACCCTCAGGCTCGGCGTGTGGACCGTGCTGTTCGTGGTGGTCAACCAGATCGCGTACGTCGTGGTGGTGCGCCTCGCCTCCGGCGGCACCGCCGCGGCCGAGGACGGCACCGGCATCACGATCTACTCCAACGTGATGCTGGTGGTGATGGTGCCGCACTCCATCATCACCGTCTCCCTGGCCACCGCGATCCTGCCGCGCCTGTCCGCGGCGGCCGCCGCGGCCGACCTCGGCCGACTGGCCACCACGCTCGGCAGCACCCTGCGCACGGCCCTCGTCGTCGTCGTACCGTTCTCCGCCCTGCTGCCCTCGATCGCGCTGCCCCTGGCCCAGGTCGTGTGGGGCCACGGCGCGACCGCCCCGCACGTCTACCGCTTCGAGTCGTCGATGGTCCTCTTCGGCTTCGCGGTCGTCGCCTTCACCGTGCACTACCTGGTGCTGCGCGGCTTCTACGCCCTCGAGCTCAACCGGCTGGTCTTCTACGTCCAGTGCGTGATCGCGGCCACCAACATCGCGCTCGCGGTCCTCTTCGTCTCCCGGGTCGACCCGTGGGACACCTCGCCGATGTTGGTGCTGGCCTACGGCGGCGCGTACACGGTCGGCGCGACCCTCTCGTCGGTCGTGCTCGTCCGGCTGCTCCGCCGGGGCGGCGCGCCGGGCGGCGCCGTACGCCGCTGGCGCGGGTTCGTGCTGCGCCTGCTGGGGGCCAGCGTGGTGGTGTTCGTGGTCGGCCGCTTCCTCGACATCGTGGTCACCGACACCGTGGTCGAGCTCGTCGGACCGTTCCCCCACTGGACCCTGGCGGCGGTCGAGGTGGCGATCGTCACCGCCGGCGCGGGGGCGGCGCTGCTCGGCGTCGCGGGACCACTGCGGCTGGCCGAGGTGACCTCCGTCGCCGACACCGTCGCCGGGCGCCTGCGGCGGCGCTGAGCCGGTCTAAGGTGACCGGAGGGACACCGAGGGACACGAGGGACACGAGGGCGAGCAGGGGGACGAGGTGGCGACGTCGACGCGGTCGGGCGATGTCCTCGCCGGCCGGTACCGGCTGATCGACCTGCTGAGCGAGAGCGGCGGCGGGCGGTTCTGGCGCGCCCACGACGGGATCCTCGAGCGCTTCGTCGCGCTGCACGTCATCTCCCAGGACGACGCCCGCGCCCACGCGCTGGTCGAGGCGGCGCGGACCTCCGCGCAGGTGCTCGACCCGCGGATCCTGCGGGTCCTCGACGCCGAGGAGGAGGACGGCCGCTGCTTCGTCGTCAACGAGTGGGGCACCGGCATCTCCCTCGACATCCTGGTCACCCACGACGGACCCCTCGCCCCGCGCAACGCGGCCTGGCTGGTGGCCGACGTCGCCGACGCCCTGGCCCGGGCCCACGCCGCCGGCGTGACCCACGGACGGCTCAACCCGGAGAACGTCCTCATCGACCGGTTCGGCGCGGTGCGGATCATCGGGATGTGCGTCGACGCCGCGCTGCACGGTCTCTCGCCCGGTGACGTCCAGGGCGACCTCGAGGACCTCGGCGGCCTGCTGCACTGCGCGCTCACGGCGACCTGGCCCGGACCGTCCGGGTCGATCGTGCCGGCGGCGCCCCGGGAGGCCGACACCACGCTCAGCCCGCGGCAGGTCGTCGCGGGCGTCCCGCAGCCGCTCGACGCGCTGTGGCGCGAGCTCGACCAGCACGCGGGCGCCCCGGCCCCCTCGCGCCGCCGCCGGCGCGGCAGCGACCATCCCGACGTGTCCTCGGCCGCCGCGATCGCGGCGGAGCTGGTCGCGTTCGTGGGCGATCCCGCCGGGATGCCCGAGCAGCTGGCCCGGGCGGTGCCCCCGATCAACGAGCTGCGGCCGGTCTGGCTGCCCGCCCTCGCCGACCCGCTGCCGCACGACGCCTCGCGCGACGACATCCCCGTCGTGCCGCCCGCGGCCGCCGCGTCCGCCCCGGAGCCCGAAGCCGCCCGGCCCGAACAACCCGACCGGCCCGGACAGCCAGGACAGACCGAACAGCCGGAGGAGACGGACGGGCCCGAGGACCCGCCGATCCCGCTGGCGACCGAGCTGCCCACCGAGGCCGGGATGCCGGTCTTCGGCGAGGAGGACGTCACCTGGCTGCGCACCCGCAGCACGCCGCCGCCGCCCCCGCCGCCGTTCGAGGACCTCCCGGAGCGTCCGCTCTTCGCTCCCGACCCGCCCGGCGGCGTACGACGCCCTCGACTGCCACCGGTCCCGTCGGGGGAGGCGCCCGGCGCGCCGCCGGCCGCGGGCTTCTGGCCGTGGGACACCGGCACCGGCCCGGACGACGGGGACTCCACCGACAACCTCGACAAGGTCCCGGGACGGAGCTGGCTGCGGCTGGCCATGGCGGTCGGTCTGGCGGTGCTGCTGCTGGTGGCGATCGCGGTCGCCTTCAACCTGGGCCGCGGCCGCACCGCGCTGGGCGGCGACCCGGAGGAGACGCCGAGCGTCACCGCGCCCAGCACGGGGCGGGCGGCGGTGCTCGGCGACATCACGCTCGACGACCTCGATCCCCTCGGCGACGGCGAGGAGGACCCGGGCTCGCTCGGCAACCTGACCGACGGCGACGTGGGGACCACCTGGAGCACGCAGACGTACTACGACAACCAGCTGGGACCGCCGCCGGGCCTGAAGACGGGCGTCGGCCTGGTGATCGACCTGGGGACGGTCCGCGCGGTCGAGAGCGTCGCGGTGCGGATGGTCGACGAGGGCGAGATGGAGCCCAACCAGGTCTCGCTGCACGCGGTGCCCGGCACGGCCGCTCCCACCCAGGCGCCGACCGGGCCGCCGGTCGCCACCGGGACCGGCGGTGGCGTCCTCACCCTCGCGGGAGCGGAGCCGGTGCGATCTCGCTACCTTGTCCTGTGGTGGACGGCCCTGCCCGAGGTCGACGGCGACTTCCGGGCCGAGGTGTCCGAGGTGGTGGTCCGTGGTGAGTGACGTGCGCGAGCCGGTCGCGCCAGGCGGCGCGCCGAGCGACCGCGAGTTGCTCGCCGCGCACGTCGACGGCGACCCCGAGGCGTTCGGGGTGCTCGTGACCCGGCACCGCGACCGGCTGTGGGCGGTCGCCCTGCGCACCTGCGGGAACCCCGAGACCGCCGCCGACGGCCTGCAGGACGGCCTGGTCGCCGCCTTCCGCCGCGCGGGGTCCTTCCGTGGCGACGCCGCGGTGACCACCTGGCTGCACCGGGTCGTCGTCAACGCCTGCCTGGACCGCCTGCGCAAGGAGGCGGTCCGCCGCGCCGAGCCGCTGCCCGACGACCTCGACGACCTCGAGGCCGGGCATCGCCGGGTCCGCCAGACCGCCGGCGACGCGGTCGACCCGGCCGAGCACAGCCTCGTCGTCGAGCGCCGGGAGCGGGTCCTCGCCGCGCTGGCGAGCCTGCCGGAGGAGCAGCGGGCGGCACTCGTGCTCGTCGACATGGAGGGCTTCGCCGTCGCCGAGGTCGCGCGGATCCTCGACTGCGCGGAGGGCACGGTCAAGAGCCGCTGCTCGCGCGGGCGCGCCCGGCTCGCGGTCCTCCTCGCCGACGTCCTCGACGACGACCCGGCTGGCGACGACCCGGAGCCGGTCGGCCACGCCCGCGAGCTCGGGAACCCGTCCGGCACGCCGGACGTCGGATCGATGACGCCGCGCGGTCCGCCCGCCGGCACCGCCGTCGACTGATCACCGCGCCTCACCCCGCTCACCCCGCCCCGCCCGTCCCACCGGGCCCGCGTGCCAGGAACTCCCACATGAACGACCCCACCGAGCCGTCCGCCGTGCCCACGCCCTCCCCCGCTGCGGAGGAGGCCGTCCGCCGGGCCCTCGCGGACGCCGGGGGACCGGTGCCCATGCCCGACGACGTCGCCGAGCGCATCGACGGCGTGATCGCCGGCCTCGCCGCCGAGCGCGTCGCGGCGTCCCTGCCCCCGGGCGGCGTGCACCGCAGCGATCCCGAGGCGCCCGCGGTCGTCGTCCCCCTCGACCCGGCGGCGCTGCGGCGCCGGCGCCGGGTCCGGCTGCTCTTCGGCGCGGCGGCCGCGGCCGCCGTGGTGGCGGTCGGCGTGAGCGTGGTGTCCGACAGCGGCGCGGGCGACGACCTGACCACCGCGCACCAGCTCGCCCAGGACGACTCGGCACGGGAGAGCGCCGTGGCCGGCACGCACGACGAGGATGCCGGCGGGGTCGCCCAGGACGCGCCCGAAGCGGCGGAGTCGCCGAGTGCGGTCTCCTCGGGCGGGGCCGACCAGGGGTACGTCGCGCCGCAGCGGGTCCCCACCGAGGAGCCGGTCCGCGAGGTCCGCGCCGACCGGCTGCGTGAGGACCTGGTGGCGCTGCAGCACGTGACCCTCCCGCACCCGACCACCGCCGACTACGACGGCGCCACGCTGAGCGCGCCGACCGACTTCATCTGTGAGCCGGCGTCCTTCGGCCGCGGGTACCTCGTCGGCGTCCTCTACGACGGCAGGCCCGCCGTGGTGGCCTTCCGCCGGCCGGTCGGGTCGACCCAGGAGGCCGAGGTCCTCGCCTGCGGGACCGGCGACGTCATCCACTCCACGACCCTCACCGCCACCGGGTGAGAGCGCCCGCGGGCCGCGCCGGCGCGGTCCGCGATCGGACGCGATGATCGAGCAGCGCCGCGACCGAGGGACGAGGTAGCGCCGCTGCTGATCGGGCCCCGTGGTGGACCGGCACCCCTGCCGCGGAATCTATCGGCCTACGATCACGTTGTCCTAGTGTCCGCCGGTCGTCGGCGCCGCATCCGTCCCAACCACGATCCACCGGGGAGTTCCATGTCCGAGTCCGCCACGTCCGAGCTCCGCCCCGACCTCCGCGAGGTCATCGTGATCGGCTCGGGGCCCTCGGGCTACACCGCCGCGATCTACGCCGCGCGCGCGCAGTTGAACCCGCTGGTCTTCGAGGGCTCGGTCACCGCGGGCGGCGCGCTGATGAACACCACCGAGGTCGAGAACTTCCCCGGCTTCCGCAACGGCATCCAGGGTCCGGAGCTGATGGACGAGATGCGGGCCCAGGCCGAGCGGTTCGGTGCCGAGCTGATCGCCGACGACGTGGTCGAGGTCGACCTGACCGGCGACGTCAAGATCGTCAAGACCGCCACCGACACCTACACCGCGCGTGCCGTGATCCTGTCCACCGGCTCGGGCTACCGCAAGCTCGGTCTCCCCGACGAGGACCGGCTCTCCGGTCGCGGCGTGTCCTACTGCGCGACCTGCGACGGGTTCTTCTTCCGCGAGCAGCACATCGCGGTCGTCGGCGGCGGCGACTCGGCGGTCGAGGAGGCCACCTTCCTCACCCGGTTCGGCTCGAAGGTCTCGCTCATCGTGCGCCGCGACGAGCTGCGCGCCTCGAAGATCATGCAGGAGCGGGCGTTCGCCGACCCGAAGCTGGAGATCGTGTGGAACTCCGTGGTCGAGTCGATCAACGGTGCCGACTCGCTGGAGTCGCTGACGCTGCGCGACACCGTGACCGGCGAGACCAGGGAGCTCGGCGCGACCGGCCTGTTCATCGCGATCGGCCACGACCCGCGCTCGGAGCTCCTCGTCGGTCAGGTCGACCTCGACGACAACGGCTACGTGCTGGTCCGTCCCGGCTCGACGGCGACCAACATCCCGGGCGTCTTCGCCGCGGGCGACCTCGTCGACCACACCTACCGCCAGGCGATCACGGCGGCCGGCACCGGCTGCTCGGCCGCCCTCGACGCCGAGCGCTACCTCGCCGAGCTCGACCACGCCGCCGCAGCCGCCGGGAATGTCCCGGCCGGCGCGTAGGTTCAACTCCACAGACGTTTCGTTCAACCAACCGAAGGGGTGGCCGCCGTGGCCGACAACATCTCCGCCGTGACCGACGCCGAGTTCGAGGCGCAGGTCCTCAAGTCCGACAAGCCGGTCCTCGTGGACTTCTGGGCCGAGTGGTGCGGGCCGTGCCGCCAGGTCGCCCCGATCCTCGACGAGCTCGCCGGCGCGCACGGCGACAAGATCACGTTCCTCAAGATGAACGTCGACGAGAACCCGGTCACCCCGGCGTCGTACCGCGTCACCGGCATCCCGACCATCAACGTCTACCAGGGCGGCGAGGTCGTGAAGACCATCGTCGGCGCCCGGCCCAAGGCCGCGATCCTCAACGAGCTCGCCGACTTCATCTGAGCGCCCGGCCGCCCCGGCGGCCCCTCTCACCCGCGAGAGCCCCCGGCCCCGGCCGGGGGCTCTCGTCATTCCCGCCCCGGCCGGGCCCCGCAGGAGCCAGCGGCGCGGGTCAGGCACCCGGTCGGTCGACCTCCCGCGGCACCGGCGTCGGCACGTGCTGCGGGCGGCGCACCGCCCCGACGATCCGCTCCCAGGCCGCCTCCATCTCGCTGCGCCAGGTCACCAGGGCGCGCATCTCCATCCGCATGCGCGGTGTCCGCGGGTGTGCGCGCTGGGTCTTGAAGCCGGTCCGCGCGAGGAAGTCCGCGGGCACCACGCACGTCGGGACGCGACCCGGGCCGGTCCGGCGGGTGCGATCGGTGCGGGCGAACGCCTCGACCGCGCGGATCCCGTCGCGGCCCACCAGGTCCCGGGCCATGCCCTGCACCAGCAGCCGGCCGACCCCGCCGCCGGCGTACTCCGGGCGGACCCAGGCGGTCGTCAGCAGCACGGCGTCCGGCGACACCGGCGCGGTCGGGAACGCGGCCGCGCCCGGGACGTACGCCGGGGGCGCGTAGACGAGGTAGCCGACCGGCCGGCCGTCGACGAGGGCCACCCGGCCGCACGAGCCCCACTCGCGCAGCACCTCGGAGACCCACGCCTCCTTCTCCGCCGCCCGCGCCGCGGCGTCGAGACGCTCGCGGTGCACCGGCTCGCGTTCCCAGAACAGGCAGCTGCGACACGGCGCGTCCGCGTCCTGGAAGAGCGCGTCGAGCAGGTCGAGGGTGAGAGGGACCGTGGTCCGGGCCACGTCATCGATGGTACGCCGGCGAACGGGCCGAAATGAGGTGGCGCGGACCTGAGACAATGACGTCCGTGCGCAAGATCCGCCAGAGCCAGAAGCTCCGCAACGTCCGCTACGACGTCCGGGGTCCGATCCTCGTCGAGGCCCAGCGCCTGGAGGCCGAGGGTCACAAGATCCTCAAGCTCAACATCGGCAACCCGGCACCGTTCGGCTTCGAGGCACCCGAGGCGATCGTGGCGGACATGGTGCACAACCTGCCCGACGCGCAGGGCTACTCCGACTCCCGCGGCATCTACTCCGCGCGCACCGCCGTCGCGCAGTACTACCAGTCGCGCGGCCTGAAGGACACGGCCGTCGAGGACGTCTTCGTCGGCAACGGCGTCTCCGAGATGATCTCGATGGTCCTGCAGGCGTTCCTCGACGACGGCAACGAGATCCTCGTCCCGTCGCCGGACTACCCGCTGTGGACCGGCGCGGTCTCGCTGTCCGGCGGCACTCCCGTGCACTACCGGTGCGACGAGGAGAACGGCTGGATGCCGGACCTCGAGGACATCGAGTCGAAGATCACCGAGCACACCCACGGCCTGGTGATCATCAACCCCAACAACCCGACCGGTGCCGTCTACAGCAAGGAGATGGTCGGCAAGCTCGTCGACATCGCCCGGCGCCACGACCTCGTCGTCTTCGCCGACGAGATCTACGAGAAGATCCTCTTCGACGACGCGGTGCACCACCACGCCGCCGAGGCGGCCGGCAACGACGTCCTCTGCCTGACCTTCAGCGGCCTGTCGAAGGCCTACCGGGTCTGCGGCTACCGCGCCGGCTGGGTGATGATCTCGGGTCCCAAGGAGCTGGCCGAGGACTTCCTCGAGGGCCTCACGACGCTCTCCAACATGCGCATGTGCGCGAACGTCCCGGCCCAGCACGCGATCCAGACCGCGCTCGGCGGCTACCAGTCGATCAACGAGCTGATCGTGCCCGGGGGCCGCTTCTACGAGCAGGCCATGCTGGCCGACCGTCTCCTCAACGAGATCCCCGGCGTGACCTCGGTGCGTCCGCGCGGCGCGCTCTACTGCTTCCCCCGCCTCGACCCGGAGGTCTACCCGATCGAGGACGACGAGGCGTTCGTCATCGAGCTGCTGCGGGCCAAGAAGATCCTGGTCACCCACGGCACCGGCTTCAACTGGTTCGCCCCCGACCACTTCCGCCTGGTCACGCTCCCCGACGTCGAGGTGCTGGAGGAGGCCATCGGCCGGATCTCCGACTTCCTCGCGACCCGGCGCTGAGCCCGACCTCCACGGCCGGCGTCCTCGCCCGGCGTCCTCCGACCGCATCGCTGGCGCGGTTTTTGTTCGCCGGGAGCAGTTCCGGCGCCGCGGTCTGCGTGACACGCAGTCGCACTGTGCGGGGTCGGCCTGTCAGACTGCACCGGTGCTCGACATCACGTACCCGCCCGTCATCGTCACCGCCAAGGTGCTGTTCAAGCTGATGCGCCAGCGGGTCGTGGTCAGCGGCTCGGAGTCCATCCCTCGCAAAGGCGGCGCGCTGCTGGCGATCAACCACACCGGCTACGTCGACTTCATCTACGCCGGTGCCGGAGCCGAGCCCCGCAAGCGCCTGGTCCGGTTCATGATCAAGAAGGAGATGATGGACGCCCCGGGCGTCGGTCACCTGCTGCGCTCCTTCCACCACATCCGGGTCGACCGCGCCTCGGGCGTGCAGTCGATGAAGGACGCGCTGGCCTACCTCAAGGCGGGCGAGGTCGTGGGGATCTACCCCGAGGCCACCATCTCCCGGTCGTTCGAGATCAAGGAGCTCAAGTCCGGTGCCGCGCGCATCGCCGCCGACGCCGGCGTACCCCTCATCCCGGTCATCGTCTGGGGTGCCCACCGGCTGATGACCAAGGACCACCCGCGGGACTTCTCGCGCTCGCCGAAGACGATCGTCGTCAAGGTCGGCGAGCCGCTGCACCCGACCGGGGAGGACGTCGCGGCCGACACCGAGGAGCTGCGGGCGGCGATGAAGCGGATGCTCGACGAGGTGATCGCCGAGTACCCCGCGGCCGAGAAGGCGCCCGGCAGCTGGTGGACGCCCGCCCGCTTCGGCGGCTCCGCGCCCACCCCCGAGGAGGCCGACCGCCTCGACAAGGCCGAGCTGCGCGCCCGTGCCGCCAAACGGGCCGCCAAGGCCGCGGAGAAGAAGGCCGGCTAGCCGTCCGGGACGAGACCGTGGTGGACGCGCCGCTGGTGCTGCTGGTCGAGGACGACGACGACCTCCGTACGACGACGCGGCTGGTGCTCGAGGCACGGGGGTTCCGCGTGGTCACGGCGGCCGACGGCGAGTCCGGCTGGACGGCGTATCTCACCCGGCCGGTGGACCTCGCCGTCGTCGACGTCGTGCTCCCCGGCCTGGACGGGCTGCGGCTGACCGAGCGGATCCGCGCCCACGGTGAGCTGCCGGTCCTGCTGCTGACCGCGCGCGACCTGCCCCGCGACCAGGTGGTGGGCTTCGACGCGGGTGCCGACGACTATGTCGTGAAGCCGTTCGACGGCGACGTGCTCGAGGCCCGGCTGCGGGCCCTGCTGCGCCGGCGCGGGGGAGGAGCGGCGGCGCGGGTCGTCGAGCACGGGGGCCTGCGCATCGACGTCGACGGGATGACCGTTGAGCGCGACGGCGTGCCGGTCGACCTCTCGGCCACCGAGTTCGGGCTCCTCATGGCGTTCGTGGACCGTGCCGGGGTCGTCCTCAGCCGCGGGCAGTTGCTCGAGATCGTCTGGGGGAGCGCGACCTGGGGCGATCCGCACGTCATCGACGTCACCGTGCAGCGGCTGCGCGCCAAGATCGGCGCGGACCGGGTGCAGACTGTGCGCGGCGCCGGCTACAAGACGGCGCGGTCCTGACCGTGCGCTCGCGGGGATCCGGCCGCGCGCCCGGATGGCGGCACTCGCTGCGGACCCGGATCGTGGTCGCCGTGGTCGGGGCCTCGCTCGCCACGCTGCTCGGCGTCGGCATCGTCGTCGACCACCGATCGGCCGCCGACGCGCGGGAGCGACTGCGGACCCAGGCCCTCACCGAGCTCGATGCCGGGATCGCCGTCCTGGAGGTGACCTCGACGCTGCGCTACGACCTCTCGCTCGATCCCGAGCGTGTGCCGGCGACGCTGCGCTCCGCGCTGCGCGGACAGGCCGGACGGGCCGGACAGGCCGGGCCGTCCGGCGACCGGGCGGCGACGTACTACGACGGTGAGCAGATGTGGGCGGCCCGTCGCCTCTCGTCGGAGCGGATCGCCCACGTCGCCCTCGACGACGCCCCGGTGCGCACCGCCCGCTCGTCGTTGCGCACGCGGATGCTCCTCGCCGCCGCCGCGGTGCTGCGGCTCACCGCCCTGCTGGGCCTGGTGGTCGGCGCCGGACTGAGCCGGCGGCTGCGTCGGGCGGCCGCGGCCGCGGCGGTGATCAGCGACGGGGGAGCGGCACGCTGCACCGTCGGGGGCCGCGACGAGGTGGCCGCCCTCTCCCGGGCGGTCGACGAAATGGCGGACGCCCTCGACCGCCGGCTCCGGGCGGAGCGGGCCTTCTCCGCCGACGTGGCCCACGAGCTGCGGACGCCGGTCGCCGGACTGGTCAGCGCCAGCGAGCTGCTGCCGCCGGGCGAGGCCACCGACCTCCTCCGGGGGCTGGTGTCCCGGCTGCGCCACCTGGTCGAGGACCTGCTCGAGGTGGCGCGCCTCGACAGCGGCGCCGAGGACGTCGCTCTGACCGCCCAGCCGCTCGGCCCCCTCGTCCCCGGCGCCGACGTGCTCCGCGACGCGGAGGTGCTGGTCGACGCCCGCCGGGTCGAGCGGATCGTCACCAACCTGGTCGCCAACGCCGAGCGTCACGGCGGTGGCGTCACCGCCCTGGTCGTGGACGGCCCGCGGGTCGTCGTCCGCGATGCCGGGCCGGGCTTCCCCGACGACGTCCTGGCGGCGGGCGCGATCCGCTTCCACAGCACCGGCCAGGGGAGCGGCCTCGGCCTCACCATCGTGCACGGTCAGGCACGGGCGATCGGCGCGACCGTGACCATGACCAATCCCGCCGCCGGCGGTGCGGAGGTGGTCGTGGAGTTCAGGACCCCGGACCCATCTCCGGGTCGACCGGGTCCACCGTCTGGAGCGGGTAGGTCTGCGTCGCCTCCATCCCCTCCGGCACCTCGCCCTGGACCCTGATCGTGATCGTGCCGTAGGTCGCCGAGGCCTCGCCCTCGACGATGTCCGAGACCTCCACCTCGACCGGGACCGTGACGTCGGTGCCCTCGGCGCAGCTGGGGTCGCAGTCGTTGGCGACCATCGACCCGGTCGCCGTGGCCTCGTCGGCCCCCCAGTCGGACCACGCCAGCTCGGTCAGGCTCTGGTTGCCGTCCGCACACGCCACGGTGATGGTGGCCGGACTCGCGACCGGCTCGCCGACGCAGTCGAGGAGGTAGGTCACCGCGGCGCGGGCGGCGATCGCGGGATCGGTCGGGGTGCTGTCGGCCCCGCTGCCCGACCCGGCCCCGGGCTCGGCCGGAACGGGCTTCTCGTCCTCCACGCCACACGCCGTGACGGCGCCCAGGGCGAGGAGCACGCTGCCGACGAGGGCAGCGGTACGGCGGGTGCGGAGGTGACTCATGGGTGTCCTTCTGCTCAGACCGCCGGCGGATCTCACCGGCGCCACCAGGATGGACCGCCCGCCTCACACCCGTGCGGCACCGAGGTCACAGGAGCCTCACAGATCCGCCACGTGGACTTGGCGATATATCGTTATGTCGATAGGTCGTTTTGTCGACAATCGATGTTCCTGCAGGTCAGCCCCTCGTTGTGCACCGGGCGAGACGCTTGCAACTAAGGGTTACGTCCACGAATGGTGGTGCAACAGCGCCCGGGCAGAGCAACAGCACCGAGGTAGTCGAACGGCAGGTCCCGGCGACGACGCGCCGCTGCGGCCGGTTCGTCGGACCGGTCGTCGAGCACCCGAGGGCAGGCGAAGTCATCGACGCCGCACCGGCCTCTCGCTGCGCCCGCCTCTCGCCCCGCCGCCTGGGCGCCGGCGGTGACCAGGACCGCTCCGGAGGCCGTACGCCGAGCACTGCTCCCGTCTGGCCGACGGTGACGTTCCACGTGAAACGCGCACGCTCACGCACCGGCCGCACGCGCCGGCAACCGGATCGACCCCGACCGGAGCAGCCACGGCTGCGCGCACCGGACTGCGGCCACCCGGGCTACGCGCCCAACCGGGCTGCGGCCACCGGGGGCTGGAGCCACCGGGTTGAAACCGCCCGCAACCGGCACCACCCGCACCGGACCAGCCCGCGACCAGCCATGCCGCGTCCGAGACCGGACTGCTCGCGAGCGCCGAACGCGACAGACAGGGCGCGGCCCGTGCGGGTCGCGCCCCGTGCCGGACGAGCGGTCGGCTCAGACCGGCCGGTCGCTGCGGTTGCGCGGGTCGATCAGGTCGACGATGCGCTGGAGGTCGCCGGTGTTGGCGAACTCGATCGAGATCCGCCCCTTCGCCTTGCCGAGGTCGATCTTGACCCGGGTCTCGAGCCGGTCGCCCAAGCGCTCGGCCAGCTCGCCCAGCCCGGGTGCCTGCGGCTTCGCGCGGCGTGGGCGCGGCGTCGTACCGCTGACGCCGTCGCCGACCGCGACGATCTCCTCCAGGCCGCGCACCGAGATGCCCTCGGCGACGACCCGCTGGGCCAGGCGGTCCTGCTGCTCGGCGTCCGCGACACCGAGCAGGGCCCGAGCGTGGCCGGCGGAGAGCACACCGGCGCCGACCCGGCGCTGCACGGCGGGGGAGAGCTTGAGCAGCCGCAGCGTGTTGCTGATCTGCGGACGCGACCGGCCGATGCGCTGGGCCAGCTCGTCATGGGTGCAGGAGAAGTCCTCGAGAAGCTGCTGGTAGGCCGCCGCCTCCTCGAGGGGATTGAGGTTGCTGCGGTGCAGGTTCTCCAGCAGCGCGTCGCGGAGCATGTCGGTGTCGTCGGTCTCGCGCACGATCGCGGGGATCGTGGTGAGCCCGGCCTGCTGGGTCGCCCGCCACCGGCGCTCGCCCATGACGAGCTCGTAGGCGTCGGCGCCGGTCTTGCGGACCACGACCGGCTGCAGGAGGCCGATCTCCTTCACCGAGTGGACCAGCTCGGCCATGGCCTCCTCGTCGAAGACCGTCCGCGGGTTGACCGCGTTGGGCGAGATCTGCTCGACGGGCAGTTCGGCGAAGTAGGCACCCTCGACGGGCCGCAGAGCCGAATCGGCGATCTGAGCGCCGTTCGCGGGGCCGGTGGACCCGGGGTCCGCCGATGCGCCGGACGTCGCTCCAGCGGCAAAGTCCGCATCCTGGGCGTTCCGGTTGACATCGTCGCTCGGCGTCGGGGTGGATACGGGCGGCGTCGGCGCGGTCGGGATGAGGGAGCCGAGACCCCGACCGAGGCCGCGGCGAGGCGCGTTGCTGTTCACGACATGCTCCCTCGGGTCACGATCTCGCGCGCCGCCTCGAGGTAGCTCAGCGCGCCCGGCGAACCCGGATCGTAGGTCATCACGGTCTGCCCGTACGACGGCGCTTCCGACACGCGCACGGAGCGGGGGATCGCGGTCTTGAGCACCTGGTCGCCGAAGTGCTCCCGCACCTCGTGCGCCACCCCGGCCGCGAGCCGCGTGCGGGCGTCGAACATCGTGAGCACGATCGTCGACACGGCGAGCTCGGGGTTGAGGTGGGCGCGCACCATGTCGACGGTCGCGAGGAGCTGTCCGAGGCCCTCGAGCGCGTAGTACTCCGCCTGGATCGGGATGAGCATCTCCGCGCCCGCCACGAGGGCGTTGAGGGTCAGCAGGCCCAGGGAGGGCGGGCAGTCGATGAACACGTAGTCGAAGCGGTCCTCGCCGACCGCGGCAGCGGTGCCGATCCGGGGATGGGCGTCGAGGGCCTTCTTCAACCGCTGCTCGCGCGCCACGACGCTGACCAGCTCGATCTCCGCACCGGCGAGGTCGATGGTCGCGGGGACCACCCAGAGCCCGGCGGCGTCGGGACAGGGCTGGGCGAGATCGGCGATCGCCGTGCCGTCGACGAGCAGCTCGTACGACGACGGGGTCCCCTGGCGGTGCTCGATGTTGAGCGCCGTCGAGGCGTTGCCCTGGGGGTCGAGGTCGATGACCAGCACCCGCTGGCCGAGCTGGGTGAGCGCGGCCGCGAGGTTGACGGTCGACGTCGTCTTGCCGACGCCGCCCTTCTGGTTGGCCACCACGAAGACGCGCGTCTCCGACGGGCGGTCGAGCTCCTCCTGGGGGATGCCCGCGCGCACCATGACCGTCGCCTGGGCGGCCCGAGCGAGGGGCGTGAGGTCGTCGTCGTACCCGGCCGCGCGCTCGGCGAGCTGCGCCGCCGTCAGCGGCCCCGAGGTGGCCGGGCCCGGGCTCGCCGACGTTTCACGTGAAACGGAGTCCACCGGGTCCGCGCTGGTTTCACGTGAAACCGGATCCTCGGTCGTCGACGCGGGCTCCACGCCACCCTGTGGATAACCAGGGAGGTTCTGTGGAGACTCACGCTCAGCACCTGCCTCCGGACCGGTGGAAAACCCGGGACCGGGACCCCATGAGTCGCTCACGACTTCCTCCTCTTCCTCCGCGACGAGCCCGCGCGTGATCCCCGAGGACCACGCTGACCACGAAGCGGCAACGATACGCGGGCCGGGTCGGCCCACGACAGACGGACGATTCGAATCGGCTCCACGGCGCCTTCGGCCGCGAGCTCGGCACCCAGCTCCTCGACGACGGCAGGCGCACAGCCCAGCCGCTGACAGGTCGCAGCGGCGGCCGCGACCTCGTCGGCGGCACTGCTGCCCTTCATCGCCAGCAGGGCGCCATCAGGCGCCACCAGCGGCATGCACCAGGTGGCGAGCTTGTCGAGGGCGGCCACGGCCCGCGCCGTGACGATGTCGTACGTCGCGACGCCGTGGACGGCATCGGCGCGCCCCCGGAGCACGGTCACGTTGTCGAGGCCGAGGCGCGCGACGGCCTCCTCGAGGAAGGTGGTCCGGCGCAGCAGGGGCTCGATCAGCGTCACCCGGAGGTCAGGACGGGCGATCGCGAGAACCAGGCCGGGCAGACCCGCACCGGACCCGACGTCGGCGACCGTCGCGTCGGCGGGCAGGGCGGCGGCCAGGAGGCCGCAGTTGATCAGGTGGCGCTCCCACAGGCGGGGCGTCTCGCGAGGGCCGATCAGCCCGCGGATCACGCCGTCGGTGGCCAGGAGGTCGGCGTACGCGAGCACCAGGTCACGGCGGTCGGCCGGGAACACCTCGGCCAGGACCGT
Source organism: Nocardioides segetis (assembly GCF_051390595.1). Lineage (NCBI taxonomy): Bacteria > Bacillati > Actinomycetota > Actinomycetes > Propionibacteriales > Nocardioidaceae > Nocardioides > Nocardioides segetis. The sequence continues at coordinate 63,647 of NZ_JBNINR010000019.1, forward strand.
CGGGGGAGCGGGGAGGGCAGCACGCAGCACCCCCGGGTCCACCCGGTCCTCGGGACCGGGGGACACCGGGGGTGCGGTGTCGTCGTCGTGTTTCACGTGAAACGTCGACCCGTGCGGGTCGCTCAGGCCGGGAGCACCACGACGTAGCGGCGGGGCTCGACGCCGGCCGACTCCGAACGCAGGCCAGCGGCCGCGACGGCGTCGTGGACGATCTTCCGCTCGAACGGCGACATCGGCTCGAGCGATACCGGCTCACCGGACTTCGCGACCTCGGCCGCGGTCTCGGTGCCCAGCTGGGTCAGGCGCGTGCGCTTGTCGGCGCGGTAGCCGGAGACGTCGAGCATCAGCCGCGAGCGCTCGCCGGTCTCCCGGTAGACCGCCAGGCGGGTGAGCTCCTGCAGCGCCTCCAGCACCTTGCCGTCGCGACCCACCAGCTGGGTGAGGTCCGCGCCCACGATGGACACCGCGGCGCGGTCCGCCTCGACATCGATGTCGAGGTCGCCGTCGAGGTCGGCGATGTCGAGGAGCTCCTCGAGATAGTCGGCCGCGATGTCGCCCTCCTGCTCGAGGCGGGAGATGCGGTCGTTCACACCGGCGGGCGCGTCGACGGAGGTCTCCTCGCCCGTCGCCTCGTCCGCGGTGTCGACAGCGGTGTCGGCGGTCTCGGCGGCCGTCTCCGGGGCGGCGTCCGTCGGGGTGTCCGTCGCGTCCTCGGTGACGGTGTCCGTCCCGGTCTCGGTCTCGGCGCTCACTTGCTGTCTCCCTCGTCGTTCATGGTCTCGTCCTTACCCGCGGGCGGCTGCTGCTTCGCCTGCCCGCCGGGCTTGTTCTGGGGGCCGCTCCGGCGCTGGGAGCGGCTCTGTCGCTTCGGCTGCTGCCGGGTCGAGGGGCGACGCTCCTCGGTCGTGGTGTCCTCCACGACGGTGTCCGTGGCGGTGTGGCCGTGCCGGGCGGCCTTCGCCCGGTCGCGGTCCTCCTTGGCCTTGAAGGCCGGGGTGCCGGGCGCGGGGTTGTTGCGGATGACGTAGAACTGCTGGCCCATCGTCCACAGGTTCGAGGTCGTCCAGTACAGGAGGACGCCGATCGGGAACGCCACACCACCGAGACCGAAGGCCACCGGGAGGATGTAGAGCAGCATCTTCTGCTGCTGGGCGTAGGGGCCGCTCATCGCCTCGGCCGGCATGTTCTTGGCCATCAGCTGGCGCTGGGTGAAGAAGGTGGTGGCTGTCATCGCCAGCACCAGGATCAGCGCCACCACCATGACGGTGGCGTTGGGCTCGTCGCCCCAGGTGCGCGAGCCCCAGAACGAGTCGGCGATCGGGATCTTCCCGAAGATGTCGGCCTGGCCGAACTGGCGGGCCCGCTCCACGTCGAGGAAGCCGTGCGCCTTGCCGCTACGGGCCGCCTGGTCGAGCAGCCGGAACAGGGCGAAGAAGATCGGCATCTGCAGCAGGATCGGCAGACACGAGGCGAACGGGTTGGTGCCCGCCTCGCGGTAGAGCTTCATCGTCTCCTCGGCCAGCTTCTGCCGGTCGTGGCCGTACTTCTTCTGCAGCTCCTTCACCTTGGGCTGCAGCAGCTGCATGTTGCGGCTGGACTTGATCTGCTTGACGAACAGCGGGATCAGCGCCGCCCGGATGACCAGGGTCAGGCCGATGATCGACAGTGCCCACGACAGACCGCCCGCGGGGTCGAGCCCGATGGCCGAGAACAGCTCGTGCCAGCCGATGAGCACCGCGGAGATGATGTAGTACAGCGGCACCATGATGAAGTTGCCGATGTCGCCGATGATGCCCACTGATCAGGCTCCTTGCTGGGAGGGGTAGCGCCCGGCGGTCGCCGGGCGGAGTTCGGGGCCGCGCTCTGCGCGGGTGGGGGAGGGGTCCGCGCCGGGCGCAGGGTCCGGGACACCGTCCGGGGCATGGTCCCGCCCGCAGGAGTGCTCCTCGGTCTGCGGGTCCGCGTCGCCGCGCCGCGGCGGGACGTGGTCGACGCCGCCGGGGGCCCAGGGGTGGCAGCGGAGGAGCCGGCGTACGGCCAGCCAGCTGCCCCGCAGCGCGCCGTGCCGCTGCAGCGCCTGGACGGCGTAGGCCGAGCACGACGGGTAGTAGCGGCAGGTCGGGCCGAGCAGCGGGCTGACGAGCAGCTGGTAGCCGCGCACCAGCCCGACCAGGACCCAGGTCACTGGGTTCATCGCGTCTCCTGCCGCTCGGCGGCCACCCGCTCGAGGCATCGGGACAGGTCGGCGCCGAGCTCGTCGTACGACGCCGCGCCGGCCGCCGCCTGGGCCCGGATCACGAGCACCGCGCCCGGCGGGAGCGTCGCGACAGCGGGACGGACGGCGTGGCGCAGCCGGCGCTTGACCCGGTTGCGGACGACGGCGTTGCCCACCGCCTTGCTGACGACGAAGCCCACGCGCACCGCAGCGCCCCCGCACGGCGGACCGGCAGGGGCGTGGGTGCCGGCGCCCTGGCCCGTATCGACACCGTCGACGGGGTCGCCGGAGTCGTCGGGGACGCCCCCGGACATGCCGACAACCTGCTGCTCGACAGGGAGCAGCAGGTGGGCGACGAGGGTGCGCGAACCGGCGCGACGACCACGTCGGCTGGCGGCCCGGAACAGGTCCGGATCGGTGAGCCGGTGGCCGGCTGCGAGCACGGTCAGCCCCACGCGAACCGCTGGGCGGACACGCGGGTCCGTCCTCAGACGGACAGGCTCGAGCGGCCCTTCCGGCGACGGTTCGCCAGGATGGCGCGACCGGCGCGGGTGCGCATGCGCAGTCGGAAACCGTGCACCTTGTGGCGACGACGGTTGTTGGGCTGGTACGTCCGCTTGCTCACGATCGGCCTCTCAGATGATGCAGATGTCGGGAAGGGTCGGCCGGCAGCCGCGAACGGGGTCCGATCGGGATCCCGCACGGCTCGTCGGCCGGCACCGCGCAGCCACGAGGACCGGCGATGACCGGGGCGTCGTGGACATGCGGCACCGGTCGACACCGGTTGACCAATCAACGGTACGCGGACGCCGGATCGGGGGTCAAACCGGCGGAGCTCCGGTGTCGCGGGCCCGCCCACGCCGGCCGCGGGCGGGACCCCTTCGGGCCGAACGTCACAACCTGTGGATAGCGGGTTGATCCACCGGGTCCCGGACGTTAGGTTCGACGGATCCGGGATTCCCCGCCGGTGCCGACCCCCTGGTCGTCGTACGACGCGCACGAGCCCGTTCCTTTCTCGGGAACGAGCCTGTGACCTGCGCAAACGCAGCGGCGACGGGGGATCGGACAGGCCTCGGTTCGGCATCGTCACCCCGATGATGCAAGAGTTCACAACCTGTGGACAAACCTGTGGAGCCAGTGCCGGCAGCGATCCGTCGCCACTCCTCCAGACCCGACGAGCGAGAGGGAGTGGCGTGACCGGCAACCCGGATCAGCCCGAGGACGAGACGAGCACCCCGAGCGGCGCTGCCCACCCCGTCGGCACCGGCGGCCCCGGCGCCTCGACGCCGGACGTCCCTCCCCTCGATCCGGCCACCGCCCGCCTCGTCCAGGAGTGGGCACTGGTCGTCGGCGACCTGCAGACCCACCAGCGGGCGTGGCTCCAGGCGAGCCGCCCGGTCACCCTCCACGGCACGACGGCGATCGTCGCCGTGCCCGACGACTTCACCCGCAAGCGCCTCGAGGGCCGGCTGCGCGGTGAACTCGAGGATGCGCTGACCGACCGGTTCGGCCATGACGTCCAGCTCGCGGTGACCGTCGACAGCTCCCTGCGTCACGAGCTGGGCCACGAGCCCGGCCCGGACGCGGGCCGGGAGCGGGAGCCGGGCCGCGAGCTCGGCCAGGACGCGCGCCCGCCCGCGTCCGCGTCGTACGACGACGGCCCGGCCTACGAGCAGGGCGGCTCCTACGACACCTTCCCGGCGCCGGCCGGCTTCGACCACCCGCGCGAGGACCCCGCCGACACCCGCGAGGGCCGCCCCGAGCGTGCCGAGCGTCCGGATCGACAAGTCGCCATGTCGACAAATCCCCATGTCGACTCGTCGATGAGTCCACTCGGCGGCGCCGACCTCACCGGGGCGGGGCCGTCGCCCACGCGCAGCGGCGAGTCACGGCTCAACCCGAAGTACACCTTCGAGACCTTCGTCATCGGCTCGTCGAACCGCTTCCCGCACGCCGCGGCCGTCGCGGTCAGCGAGGCGCCGGGCCGCAGCTACAACCCGCTCCTCGTCTACGGCGAGTCCGGCCTCGGCAAGACCCACCTGCTGCACGCGATCGGGCACTACGTCCGCACGATCTACGCCGGCTCCCAGGTGCGCTACGTCTCCAGCGAGGAGTTCACCAACGAGTTCATCAACGCGATCCGCGACGACCGGCAGGACCGGTTCAAGCGCAAGTACCGCGACATCGACGTCCTCCTCATCGACGACATCCAGTTCCTCGAGGGCAAGACCCAGACGCAGGAGGAGTTCTTCCACACCTTCAACACGCTGCACAACGCCAACAAGCAGATCGTCCTCACCTCCGACCGCCCGCCCAAGCGGCTCGAGGCGCTCGAGGACCGGCTCCGCAACCGGTTCGAGTGGGGCCTGATCACCGACGTGCAGCCGCCGGACCTCGAGACCCGGATCGCGATCCTGCGCAAGAAGGCCGCGATGGACCGGCTCACCGCGCCCTCCGACGTGCTTGAGTTCATCGCCTCGAAGATCCAGACCAACATCCGCGAGCTCGAGGGCGCCCTCATCCGCGTCACCGCGTTCGCCAACCTCAACCGGCAAGACGTCGACATGACGCTGGCCGAGATCGTGCTCAAGGACCTCATCCCCGAGGGCGGCGAGCCCGAGATCACCGCGTCGCTGATCATCGCCCAGACCGCGGCGTACTTCGGCCTGTCGATCGACGAGCTCACCGGCCCCAGCCGAGGCCGCCACCTGGTCATGGCCCGCCAGATCGCGATGTACCTGTGCCGCGAGCTCACCGGGCTCTCGCTGCCGAAGATCGGCGCCCAGTTCGGCAACCGCGACCACACCACCGTCATGTACGCCGAGCGGAAGATCAACCAGCTCCTCGGCGAGCGCCGCGCCGTCTTCAACCAGGTCAGCGAGCTCACCAACCGGGTCAAGATGCAGGCCCGTCAGGGTTGAGCGGACGCACCCGAGTCGGAGCCTGGACGACAAAACTCACGCTGGGACGAGGAAGTTTCCTCGTCCCAGCGTGAGTTTCACCGGCCGGCCGGTGAAACTGTCTGTGGAGGAACCCCGCAAAACTGTGAGAACTACACGGGGAGGATTCCGTGGAGGCACCTACGACGCCCTCCACACCGGCCCCGCGCTCCACACCGGCCCTTGTGGTTCACGAACTCATCCACACCCGTCATCCACCGGCCCAACCCGTCGCCACCTGCGCAAACGCCGGTTGTCCACAGATTCCACCGCCGCTATGACCACTCCCTGACGACATGCGGACCTCGATCGTCGGAACTCCTCCGGACCTCCGATCTGTGGATCATTCCCTCGCCCACCGACCGCGCTGACGCGCTCAGGGACGACGTGGCAGGATGCAACTCCCACCCACCACGTGAGAGGTACGACGACGTGAAGTTCCGTGTCGACCGCGACGTCCTCGCCGACGCCGTCGCCTGGGCTGCGCGCAGCCTGCCCGTCCGGCCCAGCGCGCCCGTGCTGGCGGGGCTCCTCATCGAGGCGGGCGACGACGGGCTGGTGCTCTCGACGTTCGACTACGAGACCTCCGCACGTGCCACCCTCGCCGCCGAGGTGAGCGACGAGGGCCGGGCCCTGGTCAGCGGCCGGCTCCTCGCCGACATCTGCCGCAGCCTGCCCAACAAGCCGGTCGACCTGGTGCTCGACGGCGCCCGGGTCTCGCTGACCTGCGGCTCGTCGCGGTTCTCCCTGCAGACGCTGCCGGTCGAGGACTACCCGACGATGCCGGAGATGCCCGCCGCGACGGGCACCGTCTCCAGTGAGGCCTTCGCCCACGCGGTGGCGCAGGCGGTCACCGCCGCCGGCCGCGACGACATGCTGCCGGTGCTCACTGGCGTCCGCCTCGAGATCGAGGGCTCGACGATCGCGCTGCTGGCGACCGACCGGTTCCGCCTCTCGCAGCGCGAGCTCGCGTGGAACCCCGGCACGCCCGACGCCACGCTCGCCGCCCTCGTCCCGGCCAAGGTCCTCGGCGACACCGCGAAGTCGCTGACCGCCGGGCCCGAGGTCACGATCGCGCTGTCCGCCTCGGGCGCCGGCGACGGCATCATCGGCTTCGAGGGCACCGGCCCCGGCGGCGTACGCCGCACCACGACGCGACTGCTCGACGGCGAGTTCCCCAAGGTCCGCAGCCTGTTCCCGTCGGAGAAGCTGACCGTCGCCAAGATCGACCGGCAGGAGCTGATCGAGTCGGTCAAGCGGGTCTCGCTCGTCGCCGACCGCAACACCGCGGTCCAGCTGAGCTTCCGCGACGGCGCGCTGATCCTCGACGCGGGCTCGGGCGACGACGCCCAGGCGTCGGAGTCGGTCGCCGCGGAGATCGAGGGCGACGAGCTGGTGACCGGCTTCAACCCGACCTTTCTGCTCGACGGGCTCGGCGCGATCGACGAGGCGGTCGTCGAGCTCGCCTTCACCCAGCCGTCCAAGCCGGTCGTCATCAGCGGCACCGCCGCGGAGGGCGCCGACGACGCCGAGGCGGGCAGCTTCCGCTACCTGCTGATGCCACGCCGACTGCTGAGCTGAGCACCACCGCCACCAACCCGCGACCGACAGGGAGATGCGCCATGCACATCGGACTCGTAGGACTCGGAAAGATGGGTGGCAACATGCGCACCCGGCTGCGCAACGCCGGCCACACGGTGGTCGGCTACGACCGCAACCCGGACCTGGCCGACGTCCCCAGCCTGGCGGCGATGGTGGAGGCGCTGCCCGCGCCGAAGGTGGTGTGGGTGATGGTCCCCGCCGGTGACCCGACGCGCTCGACGATCGCCGAGCTCAGGGAGCTGCTCGGCGAGGGCGACCTGGTCGTCGACGGCGGCAACTCCAAGTACACCGACGACGCGATCAACGCCGCCTCGCTCGCCGAGCGCGGCATCGGCTTCGTCGACTGCGGCGTCTCGGGCGGGGTGTGGGGCCTGGAGAACGGCTACGCCCTCATGTACGGCGGCGCCCCCGACGACATCGCGAAGGTCCAGCCCGCGTTCGACGCCCTCAAGCCGGAGGAGGGCGGCGCGGTCCACGCGGGCCCGACGCCGGGCGCGGGGCACTTCGCGAAGATGGTCCACAACGGCATCGAGTACGCCATGATGCAGGCCTATGCCGAGGGCTGGGAGCTGCTCGAGAAGGTCGATCTGGTCGAGAACGTCCCGGCGATCTTCGACTCCTGGCGCCACGGCACCGTCATCCGCTCGTGGCTGCTCGACCTGCTCACCGAGGCGATCCAGGACGACGAGCACCTGGAGCGGCTGCGCGGCTACGCCGACGACTCCGGCGAGGGCCGCTGGACGGTGCAGGCGGCGATCGACAACGCCGTGCCGATGCACGTCATCGCGTCGTCGCTGTTCGCCCGCTTCACCTCCCGTCAGGACGACAGCCCGGCGATGAAGGCGATCGCGGCGATGCGCAACCAGTTCGGCGGCCACGCCGTCCACACCGAGCCGCCCCCGGGTGGCGAGGCGAACCCCGACGCCTGAGCGTTCTGGCGGGCTGATCCGGCGCGGTTCAACTACCGAAATCGTCGCCACGGACGCCGTACGACGACCGAATCGGTAGTTGCGCCGTCCCCGGACCCGCCGCGCACCACCATCAGCCGGCGAGCACGGCCCGCACGAGTGCGAAGCCGAGCCAGGCGGCGAGCACCACGACGGCGACCGGGTGGCGGACCAGGCGCTCGATCGACGGCGACCCGGTACGGCGTACCCGCGCCCGGACGGCCACGACGGCCAGGGCGACCATGACCGCCGCGAACAGCGGGCCGAAGGGGTGGGCGAGGAAGGACTCGCGCCACCAGCCGTGGGTGAGATAGACCCACGAGCGGGTCAGTCCGCAGCCGGGGCACGGCAACCCGGTCAGCCGGCGGAACGGGCAGATGACCGGCCCGTCCTCGATGTGGTCGGGGGAGAAGAGCAGGCTCGCACCGAGCGCGGCGACACCGGCGACCGCGACCAGCTCCGTGGTCGTCGGTCGCCGGGTGGCCGGCGCGTCGGTGGCGGGCATCGTCAGCGCAGCGGACGGCCCTGGGAGTCGCGCATCTTGCGGGTCGCGACCGACACGATGTCGATGATCCACCAGATGTAGAGACCGCCGCAGGTGAAGAGCTTGAGCAGTCCGAGCCCGACCTGGCCGAGGTAGAACCGGTCGACGCCGAGCTGGCCGAGCAGGATGGACAGGATGAGGGTGGTGGTCCAGTCCTTGTCGGAGAAGAGGCCGGGCAGGTCCTTCGCCGCGAAGTACTGCTGACTCTCGGCGGTGCGCACCGGGGTGTCGGAGCGGATCTGCCCGCTGAGCGCCATCTGCGCCAGGGTCGGCATGTCGAGCGGGCCCTGCTCGCGGCCGAGGAGGCTGATGTAGAACGTGCCGCCGGCCGGCGCTCCGTAGCCGCCACCGTGCGGCGGCTGGTAGGGGTCGGGAGGCTGGTACGGGTCCGGCGCCCCGTACGGCGGGGTGGGTGGTTGCGTCATGTCGGTCAGCCTAGGGTTTTCCCGCGGCCCGCAAACCACTCCCGGACACCTCGCCGGGGGACAATCGTCACGAGGACACGTCGAAGGAGGTGGGTGGAGGGTGCACGTCGCGCGACTGAGCCTGCACGACTTCCGGTCCTACGCCGACGTCGACGTCGAGCTCGAGCCCGGCGTCACCGCCTTCGTGGGCCGCAACGGGCAGGGCAAGACCAACCTCGTCGAGGCGGTCGACTACCTCTCGCGCCTCTCCTCGCACCGGGTCGCCACGGACGCCCCGCTCATCCGGGCCGGCGCCGAGCAGGCGATCGTCCGGGCCGCCGTGGTCCGCGAGGGCCGCACCGCCGTCCTGGAGGTCGAGCTCAACCCGGGTCGGGCGAACCGGGCGCGGATCAACCGCTCGCCGCTGCCGCGGGTGCGCGAGCTCGCGGGCATCGTCCGCACCGTGGTGTTCAGCCCCGAGGACCTCGCCCTCGTCAAGGGCGACCCGGGCGGGCGCCGCCGCTTCCTCGACGACCTGCTCGTGCTCCGCGCCCCGCGCTACGCCGGCGTCATCGCCGACCACGAGCGGGTGCTCAAGCAGCGCAACACCCTCCTCAAGACCCTGTACGCCGCCCGCGGCTCCAGTCGCGACGCCGCGCTCGCGACGCTGGCGGTGTGGGACGACCACCTCGTCACGACCGGCACCGAGCTGCTCGCGGCCCGGCTCGCGCTGAGCGCCGACCTCGCGCCGTACGTCGGGAAGGCCTACGAGGCCGTCGCCCGCGGCGCGTCGCGCGACGACGCGCGCATCGAGTACCAGCCGACGGTCCCCGAGGCGACCGCGGAGGCGTTCCGCGCCGAGCTCGAGCGGCGCCAGGCCGACGAGATCGGTCGTGGCGTCACCCTCGTCGGCCCGCACCGCGACGACCTCCTGCTCACCCTCGGGCCGGGCGACGACCAGCGGCTGCCGGTGCGCGGCTACGCCAGCCACGGCGAGTCGTGGTCGTTCGCGCTCGCGCTGCGGCTGGCGTCGTACGACCTGCTGCGGGCCGACGGCGACGACCCGATCCTGATCCTCGACGACGTGTTCGCCGAGCTCGACTCCGAGCGCCGGGTCCAGCTGGCGGCCCTGGTCGCGGGGGCCGAGCAGGTGCTGGTGACCGCGGCGGTCGCCGCGGACGTGCCCGCCGAGCTGTCGGGCGTCACCTTCCACGTCGCGGCGGGGGAGGTGACCCGTGGCTGACCGGCCCGAGGGGACCGACCCGGTCGGCGGACCCGCGGAGCCCGAGGAGCCGGAGGAGCACCGCCCCGACGGCCTGGACCTCGCGCGCTCGCAGATGCTCGGCACCGCCGGCGCCAGTACGACGCCCGCGCGCCGGCTCCCGCGGGTCGGCTCCGACGCCGCGAAGCGCAAGGCCTTCCGGCGCCGGGGCGGCGGCCGGGGCGAGCCGCAGCTGAGCGGCGCCTATCCCGACGGCCGCGACCCGCAGGCGCTCACCTCCGAGCTGGGCCGGCTGATCAGCGACCGGGGCTGGGCGCTCGACCTGCGCGTGCGCGGCGTGTTCGCCCGCTGGGCCGAGATCGTCGGCCCCGAGATCGGTGCGCACAGCACCCCGGAGTCGCTCACCGACGGCACCCTCGTCGTCCGCACCGACTCCACCGCCTGGGCGACCCAGCTCAAGCTGCTCGCCGCGTCCGTCGTGAAGCGGCTCAACGAGGAGCTCGGCGACGGGACGGTCACGCTCGTGGAGGTGCTCGGGCCGCACGCACCGAGCTGGAAGCATGGTCGCCGCAAGGCGCCCGGCAGCCGCGGACCCCGCGACACCTACGGCTGACCTTTGGGGCTGCCGGCCCGGCTGGTCGGGGCTGGTCGGGGCTGGTCGGGGGTCGGGGCCCGTGCTGCCGACCGGGGCGCCGGAGTCGGTCGGCGACGTATGGGGACACACCGCCACCCCTGCGCGGCGCTCCGATCGCGGTTTCTGAGCCGTCTGAGGGCATATTTCATCCCGTGTTGCCCCTCTGGCGGCCCGGCAACACGTGTCCTGGGCCCCTCAGACGGCTAGAATGGGTTATCGGCCGGGAACGCGTCTCGGGACGCCTGACTCGGCCTTCGCCATGCCTTCAAGTGAATGAGGTCCCGCGTGTCCACTGACGACCAGTCCCCCGAGGTCGTGCCCGAGGTCCCCGAGGAGACGCCCGGGACCCCGGCCGAGGAGCTTCCGGAGTACGACGCCTCGGCGATCCAGGTCCTCGAAGGGCTCGAGGCGGTCCGCAAGCGGCCCGGCATGTACATCGGCTCCACCGGCGAGCGCGGTCTGCACCACCTGATCTGGGAGATCGTCGACAACGCGGTGGACGAGGCGCTCGCCGGCTACTGCGACACGATCAACGTCACGCTCAACCCCGACGGCTCGGTGAGCGTCTCCGACAACGGCCGCGGCATCCCCACCGACACCGCGCCCGGCCAGGACCTCCCGGCGGCGACGCTCGCGCTGACGGTCCTGCACGCCGGCGGCAAGTTCGGCGGCGGCGGCTACAAGGTCTCCGGCGGCCTCCACGGCGTCGGCTCCTCGGTCGTCAACGCGCTCTCCACGAGCCTGCGCCTGGAGATCAAGAACCGCGGCTACCTGTGGGAGCAGGACTTCTCCCTCGGCGTCCCCGACTACGACCTGCGCCAGGTCCGGCCCCTCGAGGAGGGGGAGCGGACCGGCACCACGGTGACCTGGTCGGCCTCGCCGGAGATCTTCGAGACCACCGACTACAACCTCGAGACCATCTCGACCCGGTTCCGCGAGATGGCCTTCCTCAACAAGGGCCTGCGCATCGAGCTGCGCGACGCGCGGCCCAAGGCCGAGGAGATCGCCGAGGCGGTCGAGGACGGCACCGCCGACGAGACCAGCGGCGTGGCCACCGCCGCGTCGGCCGTGCACGCGATCGACGTCGACGGGCACCGCGCGCTGGAGCAGGTCTTCCAGTACGAGCGCGGTCTAGCCGACTACGTCGACTTCCTCAACCGCAACAAGACCTCGATCAGCTCGATCATCGCGGCCGAGGCCGACACCGGCGACGACGTCCCCAACCCGATGAGCCTCGAGCTCGCGATGCAGTGGCAGGCGTCGTCGTACAACGAGTCGGTCCACACCTTCGCCAACACGATCAACACCCCCGAGGGCGGCACCCACGAGGAGGGCTTCCGCGCCGCGCTCACCTCGCTGGTCAACCGGTGGGGCGAGGAGTGGGGCCTGATCAAGAAGAAGGAGGACCGGCTGACCGGTGACGACATCCGCGAGGGTCTCACCGCGATCATCAGCCTGAAGATCTCCAACCCCCAGTTCGAGGGCCAGACCAAGGCCAAGCTCGGCAACACCGAGGCCAAGGGCTTCGTGCAGTCGGTCGTCAACGACCAGCTCGGCGCCTGGCTGGAGCAGAACCCGAACGAGGGCAAGGAGATCATCCGCAAGGCGCAGGCCGCCGCGACCGCGCGGATCGCGGCGCGCAAGGCCCGAGACCTGGCCCGCAACCGCAAGGGCCTGCTCGGCGGCGGCGGTCTCCCGGGCAAGCTGCGCGACTGCAGCTCGCGCAACCCCGAGGAGTGCGAGGTCTTCATCGTCGAGGGCGACTCGGCCGGCGGCTCCGCGGTCATGGGCCGCGACAACCGGATCCAGGCGATCCTCCCGATCCGCGGCAAGATCCTCAACGTCGAGAAGGCGCGCATCGACAAGGTCCTGGCCAACCAGGAGGTCCAGGCGATCATCTCGGCGCTGGGCACCGGCGTGCACGAGGAGTTCGACCTCGACAAGCTGCGCTACCACAAGATCGTGCTGATGGCGGACGCCGACGTCGACGGCCACCACATCAACACGCTGCTGCTGACGCTGCTGTTCCGGTTCATGCGCCCGCTGATCGAGGCCGGGCACGTCTATCTCGCCCAGCCGCCGCTGTACCGGATCAAGTGGAACAAGCCCCACGACCACGAGTACGTCTACTCCGACGCGGAGCGCGACGCCGTCATGCGCGACGGTCTCGAGCAGGGCAAGAAGCTGCCCAAGGAGGCGCCGATCCAGCGCTACAAGGGTCTGGGCGAGATGAACGCCGACGAGCTGTGGGAGACCACGCTCGACCCCGACCAGCGGGTGCTGCTGCAGGTCACCCTCGAGGACGCCGCGCAGGCCGACGAGATCTTCTCGATCCTCATGGGCGAGGACGTGGAGCAGCGGCGCTCCTTCATCCAGCGCAACGCCAAGGACGTCCGATTCCTCGATATCTAGGTCTCTAACACCAGCCCTAGACATCGATAGACGACACCAGAGAGAGCAATCGTGACTGAGACGCAGAGCAACCTCGGCGACGGCGGCGGCGGTCGGATCCAGCCCGTCGACCTGCAGGAGTCGATGAAGCGCTCCTACATCGACTACGCGATGGCGGTCATCGTCGGCCGCGCGCTGCCCGACGTACGCGACGGCCTGAAGCCGGTGCACCGCCGGGTCCTCTACGCCATGTACGACGGCGGCTACCGCCCCGACCGCGGCTTCAACAAGTGCGCCCGCGTCGTCGGCGACGTGATGGGTAACTACCACCCGCACGGCGACTCGGCGATCTACGACACCCTCGTCCGCCTCGCCCAGCCGTGGGTGATGCGCAACCCGCTGGTCAACGGGCAGGGCAACTTCGGCTCGCCGGGCAACGACCCCGCCGCGGCGATGCGGTACACCGAGTGCCGGATGGCGCCGCTGGCCATGGAGATGGTCCGGGACATCGACGAGGACACCGTCGACATGACCCCGAACTACGACGGCAAGACCGAGGAACCGACCATCCTCCCGGCGCGGTTCCCCAACCTGCTGGTCAACGGCAGCGCCGGCATCGCGGTCGGCATGGCGACGAACATCCCGCCGCACAACCTGCGCGAGGTCGCCGAGGGCGCGGTCTGGGCGCTTGAGCACCCCGACGCCAGCCGCGAGGAGCTGCAGGACGCGCTCATCGAGCGGATCAAGGGCCCCGACTTCCCCAACGGCGCGCTCATCGTCGGCCGCGAGGGCATCGAGCAGGCCTACCGCACGGGCCGCGGCTCGATCACCCAGCGCGCGATCATCGAGGTCGACGAGGACAAGTCGGGCCGCACCGTGCTGGTCATCACCGACCTGCCCTACATGGTCAACCCCGACAACCTGCTGGTGAAGATCGCCGAGCTCGCCGACGCCGGCAAGGTGCAGGGCATCAGCGACGTCCGCAACGAGACGTCGTCGCGGGTCGGCCAGCGGATCGTGATCGTGCTCAAGCGCGACGCCGTGGCGCGGGTCGTCCTCAACAACCTGCTCAAGCACACCGAGCTGCAGACCAACTTCTCGGCCAACATGCTCGCCCTGGTCGACGGCGTACCCCGCACGCTGAGCATCGACCAGTTCATCAGCAACTGGGTCGAGCACCAGGTCGACGTGATCCGGCGCCGCACCGAGTTCCGGCTCAAGAAGGCCGAGGCCGACGCCCACATCTGGCGCGGTCTGGTCAAGGCGCTCGACATGCTCGACGAGGTCATCGCCCTCATCCGGCGCTCGCCGACGGTGGAGGAGGCGCGCAGCGGCCTGATCGCGCTGCTCGACATCGACGAGCTGCAGGCCAACGCGATCCTCGAGATGCAGCTGCGCCGGCTCGCGGCCCTCGAGCGGCAGAAGATCATCGACCGGCTCGCCGAGCTCGAGCTGATCATCGCCGACCTCAAGGACATCCTCGCCAATGTCGCCCGGCAGCGGCAGATCGTCGTCGACGAGCTGAGCGAGATCGTCGAGAAGTACGGCGACGACCGGCGCACCCAGATCATCGCGGCCGCCGGCGACATGTCCATGGAGGACCTGATCCCCGACGAGGACCAGGTCGTCTCCATCACCCGCGGCGGCTACGCCAAGCGGACCCGCGCCGACCAGTACCGCACCCAGAAGCGCGGCGGGAAGGGCGTGCGCGGCGCCTCGCTGCGCGGCGACGACGTGGTGGACCACTTCATCTCGACCACGTCGCACCACTGGCTGCTGTTCTTCACTACCGCCGGCCGGGTCTACCGGACGAAGGTCTACAACCTGCCCGAGGCCTCGCGCGACGCGAAGGGCGGGCACGTCGCCGGGCTGCTGTCGTTCCAGCCGGACGAGTCGATCGCCCAGGTGCTGGCGATCCGCGACTACGAGCAGGCGCCGTACCTCGTCCTCGCGACGAAGAAGGGCCTGATCAAGAAGACCCGCCTCGGCGACTACAACAGCCCCCGCCAGGCCGGCGTCATCGCGATCAACTTCCGCGACGACGACGACGAGCTGATCGGCGCCGAGCTGGTCAACGGCGAGGACTCGATCCTGCTCGTCTCCCGCAAGGGCCAGTCGATCCGGTTCGTCGCCGACGACGAGCAGCTTCGTCCGATGGGTCGGGCCACGTCGGGTGTCACGGGCATGAAGTTCCGCGACGGCGACGCCGTCCTCTCGATGACCGTGATCCGCGCGGCCGACGCGGCCGTCGAGGAGAGCGACGAGAACGTCCAGTACGTCTTCACCATCACCGACGGCGGGTACGCCAAGCGGACCCGGATCTCCGAGTACAAGATCCAGGGCCGCGGCGGACTCGGCGTGAAGGCGATGAAGCTCGAGAACGAGGAGCGCGGCTCGCTGGTTGGTGCGTTCATCGTCATCGACGGCGACGAGGTGCTCTCCATCACCCAGTCCGGCCAGGTCGTCCGCAGCCCCATCAACGACGACTTCCGGCCGACCGGCCGCGCCACCCAGGGCGTGAAGTTCGTCAGCCCCAAGAAGGGCGACGCCGTCGCCGTCGTGGCCCGCTCGGTCGAGGCCAAGGACGCCGACGAGGAGGCGCCCGAGGAGGGTGCGGTCGAGGGTGCGGTCGAGGGTGCGGTCGAGGGTGCCGACGGCGCGGGCGAGGGTCCGGGTGAGGGCTCGACGGAATCGCAGGTTCAGGCCCCGGATGCCACAATCGAGGGATCCGGGGGCACGAACGAGCCCGGCGGGGAGAGTGAGGGCTGATGACTGAGCGCGTCGAGGACACGGTGGTCCGGCCGGCGGCTGCCGCAGGCCGCCCTGCCGGCGCGCCCTCGGCGCCCGGGCCCGTCCCCCCGACCGGGCCGGGCGGCGTACCCGGGAACGCGGCGGCCCCCGCCAAGGGCCGCGCCCCCCGACGCGCCCGCCTGCGCCTGACCCGGATCGACCCCTGGTCGGTCATGAAGACGTCGTTCCTGCTGTCCATCGCCTTCGCCGTCGTCACCGTGGTGTCGGTGGCGATGGTGTGGCAGGTCCTCGGCGCCGCCGGCGTGTGGGACTCGATCAACTCCACGATCCAGGAGGGCATCGGCGGCGAGGACGTCGCATCCTTCCGGATCGAGGACTACGTCGGCACCAGCCGCGTCCTCGGCTTCACCATGCTCGTCGCCGCCATCGACGTCGTCCTGATCACCGCCGCCGCCACGCTCATCGCGTTCCTCTACAACATGTCCGCCGCGCTCCTCGGCGGCGTCGAGATCACCCTGGCCGAGGACAACTGAGCTCGTTCGGGCGAGCGTCGCGGTCGAGGCGGACAGAGGTCAGGTCCGCCCGGCGGCACGAAGGTCGGCTCGGCTGAAGGCTCGCCTCCCGCGACCACCGGCACCCGCGGTCCCGAGAGAGGCCCCTCGTTTTGTCCCGGCCAGACCCGCTCCGGTAGTGTCTGTCCTCGGCTTGCTGCCGCGGGGCTTCCACCCAGAGCGGCGAGTCACCCGGGCCTATAGCTCAGACGGTTAGAGCACCACACTGATAATGTGGGGGTCAGAGGTTCAAGTCCTCTTAGGCCCACGGAAAGCCCCGGCTGCGTACATCGCGGACCGGGGCTTCTTCGAAGGAGGAGCAGCATGAAGAAGGTTCTTCTCGCGGTCTTCGGGGTCGTCGGCCTCGTCGTCGCCGGCAAGAAGCTCCAGGAGAGCAAGGCCGAGCAGGCCCTCTGGGCCCAGGCCACCGACACCCTCCCCAAGAACTGAACACCCGCCCGGTCGTCGTACGACTGGGCGAGGGGCCTTGGCGCAATTGGTAGCGCACCTGCTTTGCAAGCAGGGGGTTGCGAGTTCGAGTCTCGTAGGCTCCACCAGAGAAACCGCAGGTCAGCCTGCGGTTTCCTTCATTTCAAGAGTGCTCTGGTTTGGTTCGAGATCGGGTGCTAGGGGGACTGTAGGGGGAAGGAATCCAGCGCAGGCTGTCGAGGGATTCAGCGATCCGTCGTCAAACCGCTGTCTCGACGTCGACCGCTCGATAGCCTGCTGAATCATGAGCCCCTCGGATGAAGCACATCGGCTCGCCGCTGAGCAGCGCGCTCGCGTGCTCATCGATCAGCAGCTCGAGGCTGCTGGCTGGGTGATCCAGGACAAGAAGGATCTCAACCTCTTCGCCGGCCCCGGCATCGCCGTCCGCGAGGTCGTGATGAAGCCCGGCCACGGTCGTGTCGACTACCTGCTGTACGTCGACAAGGCCGTTGTCGGTGTCATCGAGGCCAAGCCGCAGGGAACGCCGCTATCGGGAGTGGAGTGGCAGTCGGCTCTGTACGCCGAAGGCCTACCGGCCGGTGTGCGACTCAAGGCGCTCACGACAGATGGCCGACTGCCGTTCGTGTTCGAGGCATCCGGCGGCGAGACCCACTTCACCAACGGCTTCGACCCCGAGCCGCGAGCCCGGGCGATCTTCAACTTCCCAAGGCCTGGAACACTCGCCCGAACCATCCGGGCAGCCAACGACGATCCCGACACCGCGACATGGCGCGGGAGGATTCGCAACCTTCCCGAGCTGGACACCGCTCCACTGCGGCCCGCACAGATCACCGCGATCAACGGCATCGAGAAGAGCCTCGCCGAGCAGCGCTTCGACCGCAGCCTCGTCCAGATGGCAACGGGCGCTGGCAAGACATACACCGCCGTTACCCAGTCCTACCGGCTGCTGAAGTGGGGCGGCTTCAACCGGATCCTGTTCTTGGTCGACCGCAACAACCTTGCCGAGCAGACGCTCGCGGAGTTCCAGAACTACCGCACGCCTGACGACGGCCGCCGGTTCACCGAGCTCTACAACGTCGCCAAGCTCAACCGCGGCGGAATGCCTGACTCCACGAAGGTCGCGATCTCCACGATCCAACGGGTGTTCAAGGTCCTGAAGAACGAAGAGGTCCCCGAGGGCGACGACCAGGGTATCGACGACTTCGTCCCCGACGCTCCCGTCGAGGTCGCCTACAACCTAGACCTTCCACCGGAGGCGTTCGACCTGGTCATCGTCGACGAGGCTCACCGCAGCATCTACGGCGTGTGGCGCCGCGTGCTGGAGTACTTCGACGCCCACGTCGTCGGCCTGACCGCGACGCCTGGCAAGCAGACCTTCGGCTTCTTCAGGCAGAACCTCGTCTCGGAGTACACCTACCCCCAGTCAGTCGCCGACGGCGTCAACGTCGACTTCGACATCTACCGGATCAAGACCGAGATCAGCGAGCAGGGATCGAGGATCGAGGCCGGCACCATCGTCCCCAAGGTCGACCGCCGCACCCGCGTCGAGCGGCTCGAGGAGCTCGACGAGGACCTGGAGTACACCGGCAAGCAGCTCGACCGAGCGGTCACGGCGAAGTCCCAGATCCGGTTGGTCCTGGAGACGTTCCGCGATCGGCTGTTCACCGAGATCTTCCCCGGCCGCTCCACGGTTCCCAAGACACTCATCTTCGCCAAGGACGACGCCCACGCCGAGGAGATCGTCACCACCATCCGCGAGGTCTTCGGCAAGGGCAACGACTTCGCCGCGAAGATCACCTACAACGCCCGAGACCCCAAAGGCCAGCTCCAGGCCTTCCGCACCAGCCCGACCCTCCGCATAGCGGTGACGGTAGACATGATTGCCACCGGCACGGACGTGAAGCCGCTGGAATGCGTGTTCTTCATGCGCGACGTCCGTTCCGCACAGTACTTCGAGCAGATGAAGGGCCGCGGCGCCCGCACCATCGATAAGGCCACCTTCCAAGGCGTCACTCCGGACGCCGAGAACAAGACCCGTTTCGTGCTTGTCGATGCCGTCGGCGTCACCGAGCATGAGTACGTTGAGCCCCCGCTCAACCGTGACAAGTCGATCAGCCTCAAGCAGTTGCTGGACAAGGCCGCAACGCTGAACCTCACCGAGGCCGAGACGGCGACCCTCGCCTCGCGGCTCTCCGCATTGGAGGCTCAGCTCGCCCCGGACGAGCGCACCGAGCTCGACCGTGTCGCCGGCCAGCCGCTCCGCACAATCGTCCGTGCGCTGGTGGACGCCGTCGACCCCGACAGGCAGGCCAGGCACACCGAGGCGGGTGGCGCGATCCAGGACCTGCTGGATGCGGCCATCGAGCCAATTGCGGCCAACCCCGACCTCCGCACTCGCATCATCGAACTCCGCCGGGCGCACGACCGCGTCATCGACGAGGTCAGCCGCGACACCTTGCTCGACGCGTACGGCGTGGTCGACACAGACCGAGCCAAGGTCACCATCGAGTCGTGGAAGGCCTACCTAGCCGAGCACCGCGCCGAGATCACCGCGATCCAGGTGATCCAAGAGTCCACGGAACGTCGGATCGCGTTTCCCGACATCCAGGAGCTCGCCGACCGCATCTCTCGGCCGCCCTACAACTGGACACCGGACTTCATCTGGGACGCCTACGTCGCGCTCGGGGCGAACTACCGAGGGAGTAACGGGACTCGAACCGGTCACTCCCTCACCGACCTCGTTTCGCTTCTGCGCTACACCGTTGGTGTCGACGATGAGCTCGTCCCCTACGCTGATCTGGTTCAGGAGAGGTACGTCGCCTGGCTCGCCCAGCAGGGACAGGCGGGCGTAACGTTCAGCGAGACCGAGAGGTGGTGGCTCGACCGGATGGTCGCCGTCATCGCTGCCTCCGCCGGGATCACCGCCAACGATCTCGACGAAGCCCCGTTCACCGAGCGAGGTGGGATCGACGGTGCACTCCGTGACCTCGGCGATGGAGCCGGCGACCTGCTCTACGCACTCAACCAGGAACTCACCGCGTGACTGACGCATGGCAGTGGCTGACTCTTGCCGAGGTACTGGTCCCGCAGCCGAACAAGAGGCTTGTCCAGCAAGGGTGGAGCCCTAAGTGCCACGCGCACGTTGCCGGGCCTGATCGCTGGGGCGTGCTCAAGACGACCGCGATTCAGGCAGGTCGTTTCGAACCGGAACACAACAAGGAACTGCCGGAGACGCTTGCACCGAAGCCCGGAATAGAGGTGCAAGCGGGCGACTTGCTCATCACCTGCGCGGGCCCGAGGTCCCGCTGCGGTGTCCCGGCGCTTGTTCGCCGCACGCCGTCACGGTTGATGATGTCGGGAAAGATGTACAGGTTCCGCCCGGACGGGCGAGTGGATTCGAGATTCCTAGAGTATTGGCTGCTCAGTCCTGATGCGCAGAGGTCCATCGACGCCATGAAGACCGGCATTTCGGATAGCGGCCTCAACCTCACGCACGGGCGATTCACACAGCTCCCGGTCCCAGTGCCCTCGATGGATGAGCAGCGACGCGTCGTCGCCGTACTCGAAGACCACCTCTCCCGTCTCGACGCAGCCCGCGACGGCCTTGAGACGGCGCTCGCGCGGTCTGAGGCGCTGCACACTGCCGGGTTATGGCTGGCGACGCACAACCTCCCCGGAGCGCGTGCCGTTGAACTTCAGGCGATTGCCGAGGTTCGGCTCGGGCGTCAGCGATCGCCGAAGAATCATTCCGGCGACCGGATGCGTCCCTACCTCCGCGCAGCCAATGTCGACTGGGACAGTCTGCGGCTCGATGACGTCAAGGAGATGCATTTCACGGAGCCAGAAGAGGCAGTTTACCGTCTTGAGCACGGCGACATCCTTCTGACCGAAGCCTCTGGAAGCCCTGCGGAGGTCGGCAAGTCAGTCCTCTATTCCGGCGTGCCCAAGGACGTCTGCTTCCAGAACACCTTGCTTAGGGTCCGGTGCCACGGTGCGGATGCCGCGTTTGTGCAGAGGTACCTTCTGGCCGAGGCGCGTGCCGGCCGTTTCATGCCGGATGCGCGCGGGGTGGGGATCAACCACCTGGGGCGGGCACGACTCGCCGCGCTTCGAGTCGACCTGCCAAGTCTGGCGAAGCAGCGCGAAGCGGTTGAGCGATGTGCCGACCTCATCTCTGAGGTCGAACGGTTGAGGTCGTCCGTGAACACACAGGTGCTCCACGCGACCCGCCTGCGCAAGGCCCTTCTGTCTGCTGCATTCGCCGGCAAGCTCACCAACAAGGAACCCGTGGATGTCTGACTCTCGTCGCCTGGTCGACAAGCTCTGGTCTTACTGCAACGTCCTGCGCGATGACGGCGTCGGCGTCATCGAGTACACCGAGCAGTTGACCTACCTTCTGTTCCTGAAGATGGCCCACGAGCGGGCGACCCGGAAACTCAGGCCGCAGTTGATCGTGCCCGAGGAGTTCTCCTGGCAACGGCTGCTCGATGCCGAAGGCACGCAGCTCGAGGTCGAGTACACCCGCATCCTCGTCGGTCTCGCGCAGCAGCCTGGGACGCTCGGCACGATCTTTCGCAAGGCGCAGAACCGGATCCAGGACCCCGCCAAGCTGAAGCGGCTCATCGTCGACCTCATCGACCAGGAGAAGTGGTCCGAGTCAGGCACCGACGTCAAGGGCGACGCGTACGAGGAGCTGCTGTCCAAGGGCGCCTCGGACAAGGGATCGGGCGCTGGGCAGTACTTCACTCCTCGGGATCTCATCCACGCGATCGTTGACGTCATCCAGCCCACGCCGGACGACACCGTCGTCGATCCCGCCTGCGGCACCGGCGGCTTCCTGCTTGTTGCGCACGAGTTCGCATCGAAGGACGCGGAGCACCTCACCCCCACCCAGCGTGACAAGCTCCGCGACACGTTCGCCAACGGCTACGAGTTGGTCGACGGTACGGCTCGCCTTGCTGCGATGAACCTGCTATTGCATGGCATCGGCTCCGCCGACGGTGAGTCGCTTATCGACGTTCGGGACGCACTCATCGCTGACCCAGGCAAGCGTTGGTCGGTCGTCCTCTCCAACCCGCCCTTCGGTCGGAAGTCGTCGCTGACCATGGTCGGCGCCGATGGTCGTGAGGTGCGTGAGGACACCGAGATCGAGCGGCAGGACTTCGTTGTCACGACGTCCAACAAGCAGCTCAACTTCCTGCAGCACATCATGACGATCCTGGACATCAACGGCCGTGCGGCCGTCGTCCTCCCCGACAACGTGCTCTTCGAGGGCGGCGCCGGCGAGACGCTGCGCCGCAAGCTCCTGGCCGACTTCGACCTGCACACCATGCTGCGGCTTCCGACCGGCATCTTCTACGCCCAAGGCGTGAAGGCCAACGTGCTGTTCTTCGACAAGAAGCCCGCGTCGGAGGAGCCGTGGACGAAGAAACTGTGGGTCTACGACCTGCGAATCAACCAGCACTTCACGCTCAAGCAGAACCCGCTGCGGCGCCACCACCTCGACGAGTTCGTCGACTCGTACCTTCCGGGCAAGGCGCACGACGAGCGCGTTGAGAGCGGCGAGGACGGCCGCTGGCGGTCTTTCGACTATGACGAGTTGATCGCTCGCGACAAGGTCAACCTCGACATCACGTGGCTGCGCGACGAATCGCTCGAGGACATGGACAACCTTCCAGCGCCCGAGGTGATTGCCCGGGAGATCGTCGAGGACCTGACCGCCGCACTTGCCGAATTCGAAGCCGTGGCGGCCGCGTTGGAGGCAGCGATGCCGACGGCGGAGGGCAAGCGATGACCCGTACCGGTGCTCGGGCCGCAGCGCTCTCCGAGTTGCTCGAGGCGGGCGGTCTCATGGCCGCTGAGCGACCACCGAGGCCCAGGATCAACGAAGTTCCCGACGTCGCGAGAGTCCGTATCAACGACGTCTATCGGGCCCTCAACGGGAACCCAGACCTGCTGCATCAAGCCCAGCCCGGCGCGTTCGATCTGTGTGTTTCTACCACCGACGGCCCCCTCATCGTCGAGCTCGACGAGGAGCAACACTTCAACCGGTACCGCGCAACGACGCTCTCATTTCCCTGGGCCGAAGCGCTCCCCTGGGTGAGTGCCTATCGCGACTATTCGCGTGTCCATGAGGCCGACCTCGCACGGAAGTTCATCTCGGGCGGGCGCTGGACCAACGCCTCTGCACCCCGCTACTTCGGCACAGCTTCCGCGCCGGGAGACTTCACTGGCGTGGGGTCGCCGCGGTGGCGACAACGTGCCTTCTACGACGCCGTGAAGGACCTTCTTCCAGGTATCCGGTTGGCCCGCATCGCGGTCTTCGATGTCGTTGACGGCCGTCCGGTGGAGGCCATCCTTCGCTCGAGGGACCACTCGGCCGCT
This sequence comes from Nocardioides segetis, assembly GCF_051390595.1. Classification (NCBI taxonomy): domain Bacteria; kingdom Bacillati; phylum Actinomycetota; class Actinomycetes; order Propionibacteriales; family Nocardioidaceae; genus Nocardioides; species Nocardioides segetis. The sequence goes on from NZ_JBNINR010000019.1 coordinate 86,681, forward strand.
CTGGCAATTCGACGGCTCGTCGAATCGCGCACCCACTCCTGGCCCACTTCCTGAGCCTCTGACCATTCCATCCGAGCGCGCTCACTGAGGCCGTCGATCCGATCCTCATTGACGTCCGTTGACGAAGCCTGAACACACCTGCTCCGACGCCGTCCCCAACCCTCCCAAACCAGCGGCACGCATGCTACGAAGGTCCGTAGAAGGTCCGTCCCCCCGGGGGGACGGACCAGCGTCATTTCAGAGGCCTTTGACGAGACGTGACGGGCGGTGACAGCAACATCATGCACGGTGGAGTGAAGTTCTACCGCGGGTCCGCAGCTGCCGCGCGTTCCTACGTCGAGGCCGACCACTCACGCGCCGACGACTACTACCTCGCCGAGGGCAGCGGCGTCGCCGAGCACTACGCGGTCACCGTCGGCGACGACGGCGTGTGCACTGAACGACGCCCCGACCTCGACGGCCCGAGCTACGAACGTTGGGTCGCCGGGTACGACGTCGCGACCGGCCAGTCGAAGGGTCGACTGCGCGACGACGACCACGCCCTCCGGTTCGTCGAGGTCGTCGTCAACGGACCCAAGACCTGGTCGCTCGCCGCGGCGCTCCACCCCGACATCGCCGACGCCTACGAGGACGCGCAGACGCGCGCGGCCGGCGAGGTCATCAGTTGGGTCGCGCAGCACGCGACGACGCGCGTCGGACCACGCGGCCGACAGGTCCAGGTGCCCGTAGGGAAGATCGAGGCCGCCGTCGTCCGGCACTACACCTCCCGAGCCGGCGACCCGCACCGACACCTCCACCTCCAGATCAACGCCCGGGTCTTCGCCCGCGGCGCTTGGCGGGGCCTCCACTCCGTCGGCGTCGTCGACTCCATCGAGGCCCTCAACGGCATCGGCCACGCCGCCGTCATGTGCGACCCGCAGTTCCGCGCCGCACTCGCCGCCCGCGGTTACACGCTCGGCGACGCCGGCGAGATCAACGAGCTCGCGCCGTACGCCGGACGGTTCAGCCAACGCGCCTCACAGATCGGCCGCAACATTGACCGGTACGAAGCCGAGTGGCGCGCCGACAACCCCGGACACGAGCCCGGCCCGAAGCTGCGTCGCACCTGGGATCGACGTGCCTGGTCCGACGCCCGCCCGGACAAGGTCGCACCCGCCGACGGCGCCGACCTCGTCCGCCGCTGGAACGACGAGCTCCACGACCTCGGCTTCCGCCCGCCCGTCGAGCCATCCATCGCGAAGCCGGCGACCATCGGCCAGGTACGACGCGACGCCGTCGCCGAACTCATCCTCACCCGACTCGGCGCCAAGCGATCGTCCTGGAACGCCGCCGACATCCGCGGCGAAGCCGAGAAGGTCATCGCGACGCTGGGACTCGTCGCCGAACGACCGGCACGCGTCGAGCTCACCGAAGACATTACCGCCCGCGCCGTTAGAACCTGCAGGACCCTGCGCGACCGGGCTGACGTCCCCGACCACATCCGCAACCTCACCTCCGACCACGTCCTCGCCGTCGAGGCCGACCTCATCGACGCCATCGCCACCCGCGCGCTGCAACCGATCGAGCCCGTCGTCGTTCGCGGCGGCCAGCTCGACGCCGCGCAACGCGAGGTCGTGAGTGCACTCGCCGGCCGCGCCGGCGTACTCGTCATCGAAGGAGCAGCTGGCACCGGCAAGACCACCACACTCGCTGCCGCGCACCGCGCCCTCGAACTCCAGGACCGCCGCCTGGTCGTCGTGACCCCGACGCTCAAGGCCGCGCAAGCCGCCCAGGAACAGGTCGGCGCCGACGCCCTCTCCGCCGCGAAGCTGATCCACCAACACGGCTTCCGGTGGGACGAGGACGGACACTGGTCACGCGTCGACGCCACCCCCGACGCACGAGCGCGGCTGCTCCCCGGCGACGTACTCCTCGTCGACGAAGCCGGCATGCTCGACCAGGACACCGCCCGCGCGCTCCTCGCGATCGCCGACCACGCCGGTGCCACCATCGCGCTCCTCGGCGACCGCCACCAGCTCCCCGCCGTCGGCCGCGGCGGCGTCCTCGACCTTGCCGCCCGATGGGCGCCGCCCGAGGCGCACCTCGAGCTCGAGTCCGTCCACCGCTTCAGCGACGAGACGTACGCCGACCTCAGCCTCCTCATGCGCACCGGCGAACGCCCCGCCACCGTGTTCGACGCCCTCCTCGAGCGCGGGCAGGTCGTCGTGCACGCCAGCAACGTCGAACGCACGGCCGCCGTCGCCGACATCGGTGCCCGCGGCGACGAGCTGATCATCGCCGACACCCGCGAACAGGTCGCGAGCATCAACGCCGCCATCCGCGACCGACGACAGCCCGGTAGCGATCACGTCAGTGAACCGATCACCCGACGAGGCGAACGCATCGGACTCGGCGACCGCGTCGCCACCCGCCGCAACGACCGCGACCTCGGCGTCGCCAACCGCGACGTCTGGACGGTCGCCGGCATCGGCGACGACGGCAGCCTGATCGTCGCCGGCCGCGCCGGCCAACGCACGTTGCCCAAGGACTACGTCAGCGACCACGTCGAGCTCGCCTTCGCCTCCACCGCCTACGGCGCCCAGGGCCAGACCGTCGACTCCGCCCACCTCGTCGTCGGCGAGCACACCGGCGCCGCCGCGGCGTACGTCGCCATGACCCGCGGCCGCCACAACAACGTCGCCCACCTCGTCGCCGACACCATCGACGAAGCACGCCAGCAGTGGATCGAGGTCTTCGGCCGCGACCGCGCCGACCTCGGCCCCGGCCACGCCGCGACCCGAGTCGACGAGGACATCGACCGCTACGGCACCCGCCTCCCCGACGAGTCCTGGACCCCGGCGCCGAGACGGCTCGGGCGCGACCGATCCGAGGTTCGGCCGACAACAGGTGCTCAGCAACGCGCCCGCGGCGTCGGTCGCTGACATCCCTGCTCGGACCTGATCGCTGCGAACCGCCTTTCGCACATAGGTGACTGGAGCGGCCGACGTCGGTCGCTCGCCAACCCAAGGGAGTCATCGATGAGCATCAAGCCGCTGGGCGTCCCCGACGAGTGGGACGACAACCACATCCTCATGTTCGAGGAGTTCTGCGCCTTCATCCGTACGCCGCAACGCACCGTCCGCGAGTGGCGCCGCCTCAAGCGCGGCCCGCGTTGGTGGCGTTTCAACGGCAACGGTCGCCTCTACACGACCGTCGCCGAGCTGCGCCGCTTCCTCAAGGCCGGTGAGTGACATGGCCGCGACCGTCGGACCTGCCAACGAGCGACCCCGCTGGCTGAGCATCACCGGCGCCGCTATCTGGGTGAGCCTCTCGGCCAAGACCATCCGCCGAAAGATCGCCGCCGGCGAGCTGCGCGCCTACCGCTGCGGCAAGACCATCCGCATCAAGACCGATGACCTGGAGGCCATGATGCGGCCGGTGCCATCAGCGAAGGACTGGTAGGGCGGTGGTGCCTTAGTCAGATCACTGGCCGCAGCCGGACCACGTCGGTCGCGGATAGCGGGTCGAGAACCTCCGGCAGCTGGCTCGGGCCTTGTGACGCTCTGCACCCTTCCACGAAGAGCTCAGTGAGCTTGCCTGGTAGGACCCGCATGTTGCGTGACCCCGCTGCGTTTGCCCACGCGGCCGACCTCACGATCAAAGCACCGGCGCCGCGGCTCACCGCTCCATGCTGAAGTCCGCCCGGTAGGACGTCGCGTGGCCACAGGTGAGCCGAGATCAGCAATCTTCCACCAACCGCCGGATCGCTCAGGCAAGATTGGCGCGACTCGGACGAAAGTGGGCGAGAGAAGCATGAAGGCAACGGCTACGACCGTGCTGAAGCTGGTTCAGGGTTCCAAGGTGTTCCTGATCCCGACGTTTCAGAGGCGCTACACGTGGAAGAAAGCCCAGTGGAGCCAGCTGTGGAACGACCTCCTAGCGGAGGCTCAAGTTGACCACCCGGAGGACCCAGACTCCCTTCACGGACACTTCTTGGGGAGCGTGGTTCTGCACCCCGCGCTCGGCCCCGCTTCGACGCTGATGCGACACCAGGTCATCGACGGTCAGCAGCGGCTAACGACCATTCTCCTCCTACTAGCGGCGCTGCGGGATGTCCGTCAGACAGCGGAGCCTGAGTGGAATCCCAGTGCAATCGATGACCAATATCTGCGGAACCCATTTAGCGACGACTACCCCGAACGCCTCGTTCCGACGAAGCTGGATCGGGAAGCCTACCGAAAGACTGTTCGAGAAGGTGTGGCTACGGGTGATATGGGGATCGCCTACAACTATTTCAGATCCGAGATCGAGCGAGTCCGGGCTGACGGGAAGGTCTCACTCGCTCACCTCGAAACAACCCTACTTCTCCATATGCTCATTGTTGAGATCACCACGAAATCCGGCGACTCCGTCAACAGCATCTTCAACACCCTCAACTCCAAGGGAATGGATTTGTCGGCGGCTGACCTGGTGCGAAATGAGATTCTGCATCACATCGGCGACGTGGACGCCGAGATCGCCCATGACAAATACTGGATACCAATGGAAGAGGCACTCGTAAATCCTCGAGCCAAGTCTCCAGACCGCGAGTTTGTGACCTTCCTATGGGCAAGAGAAGTTGCACTGAATCCCAAGACCAGTCGCGACGAGCTCTTTCCCGCCTTCGAGCGCAGGTTCCGGGACCACCTCGCGCCTCTAAGTGGAAATCGTCGCCAGCAGGGCGCGCTTTCGCAACTCAAAGAAATCTACGATGACCACCTACTGTTCCTCATTATCCGCGACCCCAATCGAGCAGTCAACGACAAGCGGATTTCGAAGCCCCTCTATTCGTCGCTGACGGCGCTGAAGGAATGGCGATCCGAGCCAGCGACCCCAGCAGCCCTCTGGATCCTGAAGAGCGCGGTGTCAGGCGCCATTACCCAAGAGGATGCCGCAGAGGCGATCACCGTGCTACTGAGCTACCTGGTGAAGCGGATTCTGCACGGAGTGCCCACCAATCAGCTCAACCGGCTGCTGACGCCAATTGCCTCTGAACTCGAGGCAAGCAGAGAATCTGTCCCGGTAGCGGAACAAATGCGCGCTACTCTTAGTCGTCAGGGATACTACTGGCCCACCGACTCTCAGGTATTGGCTAGTGTCGCGTCCAACCCGATCTATGCCTCTGCCCGGAGGTACGTGAAGTTCCTCCTGTCATCGGCCGAGCGTCAGCTCCCGGGCCGCGAGACAGCGAGTCTGGCCAAATCGACCATTGAGCACGTAATGCCGCAGCAGCTTTCCGAGGCCTGGATGAAGCAATTCGCGGTTGCGGGCGTCGACCTTGACGACGCCGAGGCGCTGACTCATACGCTTGGCAATCTGACCCTCACCGAGAACAACTCGGGGATGGGAAATGCCTCATTCGAAGAGAAGAGAGACGATTACTTTAGAGATTCGGCACTTCGGCTCAATCGCGGACTGGCGGACCTCGACCAGTTCTTGCCAGAGCAGATCCAAGCTCGGAGTGTAGCGCTTGCCGAGCTGATCCTGTCCGAATTCAATGCGCAGCCGGTCTCCTCGGCAAGAACCTTCGACCGGCATGAAGCCGGGGCGGCAGTCGAAGAAAGGCTTGAAGCGCTGCTGCAGTCACTCCCGGTGGGCTATTGGGTCGATGAGGACGCCCTCGTATCGGTCTTGGGAGCTACGACGGAAACGCTAAGGCCCATCGCAAATCACCTCGATCCCACGCTCGCTCGCTTGATCAGGACTGTGTCTGCCGAGGTGCCGGATTGGTTCTCAGAAGGCCTCCGCGCAGACATCGCTGCGCAGGATGCTTCCCAGGGACCGACGGGCGTGCCGTTGCCCGCGGAGCAACTTGGCGAGATCGTGGCAGAGATGAATGATTCGGGTGAGGAATCCGACGAGTTCGAAAACTTGTCCGACGCCGAGAGTTCCGCGTTCGACTGATGGGTACGAAAGAGGATGCTGCGAAGGGTAGCTGGTGGAATCAACACCAGTGGGCCGTGTCTGCGGCGATAACGGCTCAGACAGCGGTTATCATCCCGATTCTTGAGTACGCACCCAGTGTCACCGGCGGGTGGCGGGCCGGTGGAATTCTGTCGAGCGCTGTCCTGGGCGCTATTGGCCTCGCGTGGATGGCACGGCGCAGTCGGCGGTTAGAAGACGTTGAGGCCGAAAACGCACTGCTTTTGAGAAAGCTGTCTGAATCCTCGCCCGAGAAGCTCCTTGGTGAGGTCGCGAAATCGTTGTTTCAGCATGGTGCTTGGCGACTCTCCGTCTTCCGGAAGACTCACGAATCAGAGGCTAAGCTCGTGCGAGTTGCCGCGGCTTCGAGCGACTTGAATTATGCAGAAATGGGACCTTCTGAAATTCTCATAAAAGATAGGACGCAGTTTGCCCACGTCTTTGTGTCGAACCTTGCGGACCCTCAATATCGCTTTCCGGTCGAGTCGGGATACTTTGCCGCAGAAGATGACGGCGACGAAGTGCGCGACGCTATTGCTGAAGCGGAGAGGGTTTCCAAGCAGTGGAATGCATGGCGAGATGAAATATTTGGAAATGGTGCGATAGTCGACGATACGTCGACCTTTAGGCCGAATAAGTTTGCGTGGTACGCGGCACAGGACCCAGAATCCGCCGGAGTCTATCTTGTTCTCGCAGAATCGGCTGAAGGTAGTGGAATTCGCTTTGACGTCCTAAAGGGCGCACTGACAAGCACCTGGATGTTTTTCGTCTCCAGGCTCTCGGGGTATCGAGACGCGACGACCGGAATAGACTAGTGAGCCAGCTCAGAGCGAGGTGGTCCGTTGGCGGTCACCGCCGTCGGTGCAAGGTGTGACGCTCACGCGTTCAACGGGCCGTGGTCGGTGCTCCTGCACTCGGCGACGGGGCCGTCGAGAAGCTCGCGGGCTTCTGGGGCGTGCCACGCGGAGCTCAGCTGCCGGGTCTGTTTGGTCGCTGCGGTTCCTCAATACGCCGGTCCGGCCGCCCCTCGGTGCCGCACTGGCGAGTTTCCCCGCGAGGTTCGCTGAGTGGGGAACGAACCCTGCCCGACTTGTACCCGATCGCGACGAGCTATGTGCGCTGCTCTCTCCAGGCGTCGTAGGTCGCGCCGATCTTCTCCGCCAACACTCGGTCGCGGTCGAGGGTGGCGTGCTGATAGATCGCCATCGCCGCCTGGGAGGCGTGACCGGCGCGCGCTTGGAGCTCGGCGGCGGTGGCGCCGTGCTGGCCGGCCATGGTGAGCGCGGTGTGGCGTAGGTGGTGGATCGTGAGGTCGGGGCGACCGGCCTTCTCCCGCGCGGGGCGGTAGCGGTCCATCAGGTAGCGGGCGCTCATGTGGTCGGTGCGGTCGCCGGGGAAGAGGAGGCCATTCGGCCCACGCTCAGCGAACTCGATCAGGTGCTTCTGAAGCATCGGCAGAAACGGCGGTGGCACGTGCACCGTGCGGACACCGCTCGAGGTCTTGGGCGCGCTGATCGCTCGGCCGCAGTTGGGACAGGCGCCCTTGGCGTTCGGGATCACGTCCTTGTCGACCTTGCGTGCGACGTGGATCCAACCCAAGCGGTGATCCACGTCCGAGCGGCGCAGCTCCAGGAGTTCGCCCTGGCGTAGCCCGACGAAGGCGGCCAGAACGATGAGGAGCTTCAGCCGGTCGGGCATCTCGTCGATGATCGTCGTGATCTCATCGAGGGATGCGGGCACAGCGACCCGGCGCACCGGCGCCGAGCCGGCGCCGCGAATCTTAGGTGGAGCGCGATCGATCAACTCCTCCTCCTCCGCGGCCTGGAGGATCGCGCGCAGCAGTCGGTACGCGGCCGCATTGGCCGCGACGGCCTCCGGGTCGAGGGACGCCCGCCACAACTTGATCTCGGAGAGGCTGACGTCGATCAGCGGCATCTCTCCGAAGTAGGGGAGGATCCGAGCGTCGAGCAGCTGTCGGTAGGTGCGGATGGTGTTTGGCCTCAGCACGCGGTCGACCAGGTAGCGCTCGGCGAAGCCGGCGACCGTGTTGACCGACGCCTGCCGGCGCCGCTGTTCCTGCGCGGCTTGCCGCGCCTTTGGAGGACTCCACTCCTCGCGGTCGATGAGGCCACGCTCGGCAGCGAGCCAGGCTTCGGCGTCGATCTTCGTCGCGAACGTGCGCGAATGTCGGGTGCCGTCCCCCATTGCGTATCGGGCGCGATAGGTGACCTGACCGGCTTGGTTCTGCCGCCGTTCTACCTCGCCGAAGCCTCGTCTCCGTGCCACGGAGGTACTCTATCCCCATAACGCGTTGGTGCGGGACTGAATCCTGGGGGACCAGTGGGGGAAAGGATGGCTAGTTCGGGGTCATCTTGTCCCCCTTAGGTTCTCGACACGAGCGTGAATCTGGCTCAAACCCCTTGCTTTTGCGGAATTTGCAAGCAGGGGGTTAGGGGTTCGAGTCCCCTAGGCTCCACCAGAGAAGCCGCAGGGGGACTGCTGCACGGATAGGTGACATCTGATCTGTGGTGCCGAGAGGTGCCGCTGGAAGGATGTGCACTGTGCCGAAGCCGTACCCCAAGGAGTTCCGCGACGACGTGGTCCGTGTCGCGAGGAACCGTGAGCCGGGCGTCCACCTCAAGCAGATCGCTGCCGACTTCGGCATCAGCGAGTCATGCCTGACGAACTGGATGAAGACCGCCGACGTCGAGGACGGCGTGAAGCCCGGCACAACGGCGGCTGAGAACGCCGAGAACCGCGAGCTGCGCAAGCGGCTGCGGCTGCTGGAGCAGGAGAACGAAGTCCTGCGACGCGCGGCGGCCTACCTGTCCCAGGCGAACCTGCCGGGAAAATGAGGCTCTTCTGACTGATCCGTGGGTCATCGGCCGGGCAGTGCGGGTCGGTGGCCGCCGAGGTTGAGCATCGCGAGGGCGATGAGGGCGTCGGGTGATCGGAAGCCGAACGCGACGCGGGTGATGAGCCGGATCTTGGTGTTGACCGACTCGATGAGGCCGTTGGACAGGCCGTGGTCGATCGCGGCGAGGATCTCGGCGCGGTGCTTGGCGATGCGCGCCTGGATCTTGACGAACGACTCGATGCGACAACGCCGGGCCCATGAGATCCACCGGTCCAATGCTTCGGGAGCCTCATCTGGTGGCAGCCGAAAGACGGTGCGGAGGCCTTCCTTGAGGAGGTACGCCCGGTAGAGCTTCGGGTCGGTCTTCGCGATCCAGGCCAGCTTCGCCTGCTGGTGGGCGGTGAGGTTCTCGGGGTTCTTCCACAGTGCGTATCGGGCGTTCTTGAGAGCTCGCGCGTGACCGGTGGAGATGACGAGACGGCGACCAGCTGCCCAGCCGTACAGCTTGGTGTTTCCCGCGCGACGGGCCTGGTTCCAGGCGTCGCGCCGCACGACGTCGAGGGCGTCGGTCGCCCATCCGACGACGTGGAACGGGTCGGCACATCGCACGGCCTGGGGGCACCGGTCGCGGACGACGTTCGCGATCCATTCGGCGCCGTCGGCGGTGACGTGGGTGATCTGGGCACCCCTGCCTTCACCGGAGGCTTCCAGTGCGTCGAAGAACGCTTCCAGGGTGGCGCGGTCGCGCCCGGCTCGGGCCCACCAACCTGCCGGTGTCGTGATCGACGACCACGGTCAGGTACTTGTGGTTGCGCTTGTAGGAGATCTCATCGATCCCGATCCGGCGCAGCCCGGCGAACGCGTCGATCCCATCGGCGGTGTCGGCCCAAACCCGAGTGATGATCGCCCCGACGGTGCGCCATGCGATCCGCATCAACTGAGTGATCGCGGACTTCGAGCACTGGGTCGCCAGCCACGCGACCTGCTGGTCGAACGCCAGCGTGTGGCCCGCCGCGTGACGGGCCCAGGGAACCTGCCGCACGGTCGGCCCGTGGATCGGGCAGTTCACCCGAGGCGCGTCGGACTCGAGGAACACCTCGACAGTGCCCAGGTCCAGTCCGCGCCACCGCCGGCGTCCTTCGCCCAAGTCGTACCACGACGCCCGCGTGCCGCATCGCCCGCAACGGCCGCGCCGAGCTCGTCGTGGCCGCACGTGCGCGACGACGACCTCGTCTACTTCGTCGAACTCGACGTCCTCGATGACGGTGTTCTCGACGCCCAAGAGGGCGCGCCATAGGCTGGCGTTTCGCACGCCGTTCTCCGCTCTGCTGTTTCTGACCTTCGACAAGCCAGAACCTAGAGCGGGAGCGGCGTGTGGCCGTTCAGGCGCGATCAACCACCCACGGAAGCGTCACAAGAGCCGAAAATGATGTACCCGCTCGTCCGCGAGCTGGCCGTCGACGGGATCCCTGTCACGGTGACGTGCCGGGTCCTCAACATCGCTCGCCAGCCCTACTACCGCTGGCTCCAGAGCCCGGTCACCGACGCCGACCTGGTCGAGGCGTACCGCGCGAACGCGCTGTTCGACGCCCACAGGGACGACCCCGAGTTCGGCTACCGGTTCCTCCTCGACGAAGCGAAGGAGGCCGGCCAGGACATGGCTGCACGGACCG
>NZ_JBNINR010000020.1:0-89106 GCF_051390595.1 Nocardioides segetis
GGACCCACACCGAAAAAGCAATGAGCCCAAACCCACAACCGTGGGTCCAGGCCATGCCGATGTCCCGAGACATCACACTGAGCCGCCTGTCGGAATCGAACCGACGACCTAATCATTACGAGTGATTCGCTCTACCGACTGAGCTAAGGCGGCCTGCCGCCCGAGGGCGACCGCGGAAGCATACCGACGCGACCGACGCGAGGGCGAATCGCCCCGGCCAGACCACCGGCCCACGTCCCCGGAGCACGTCAGGCGGCGGCGACCTCGCGGGCGGTGAAGTGGGTCTGGGGGGCGCCGCACCAGCAGGTGAAGTGGATCTGGAAGCCGCCCGCGACGTTGTCGAGGCCGGTGAGCTGGTCGGGGAAGATCAGCTCGCGGCGGCTGCAGGACGTGCAGTGGTGGGTGAACATGGGAGGCCTCCTTCGAGCATCCGGGGAGATCGGTGACCCCTCTATTCTCCGGCGCCGCGAGGGCAAGGGGTAGGCTCTCTTTCCTGCCGCTCCCCTAGGGATCCCCTAGGACTCACCGCCGCACGGAAGGGAGCGCCGATGCTGTCGCTGCACCAGTTGACCTGCTTCCTGGCCACCTACGAGCACCGGTCCCTCACCCGGGCGGCCGAGGAGCTGGGCTACGCGCAGCCGTCGGTGTCGGAGCAGGTGCGCAACCTCGAGCGGCACCTCGGCGTACCGCTCTTCCGCCGGGTCGGGCGCGGGGTGGTGCCGACGACGGCTGCGGACGCCTTCCGGCCGCACGCGGAGAAGGTGCTCGCCGCGGCCGACGACGCGCAGCGCGCGGTCGCGAGCATCCGGTCGTTCGAGACGGGCACGATCCGGTTCGGGATGTTCGGTGTCGCCCGTCTGTACGGCGGCGCGGGGCTGGTCGCCGACGTGCTCGAGCGCTATCCCGGGGTCCGGGTCGAGCTGGTCGGCCGCCACTCGATGGACGTGCAGGAGAACCTGCGGCGCGGACACCTGGAGGCGGCGATGATCGCGGTCGCCGGGCTGTCCAGCGAGGGCATGGCGATCACGCCGATCGCCCGCGACGAGCTCGTCTACGTCTCGGCCGACCCCTCCCGGCTGACGACGCCGGTGACCGCGAAGCGGATCGCCGAGGCGCCGCTGGTGATGGCGGAGAGCACGTACCGCGACTCCGACTCGGCGCGCATCGTGCTGCGGCGGATGCTGCACGAGGCCGGCTACAACCCCGGCACCCGGATCGAGGTCGAGGACGTCGAGACCGCTGTCGAGCTCGTCGGCCGCGGCCTGGGCGACACCGTCACCAACAAGGGCGCGGCGGTGCAGCTGCTCCCCCGGCTGGCACCGGACGCGGGCTGGGTGTCGCTGCGCCCGCGGCTCTACGACACCCTGGCCATCGTGCACCGGGCGGGCGCGACCCTCTCACCGGCGGCCCGGCTGATGATCGAGCTCGCCACCCAGCGGATCCAGGCCATCATCGAGCCGGTCTGACCCGGCGCCGGAGCACCCCGGGGCAGCAGGTCAGCAGGTCAGGCCGTCCTCGGGGACGGTGCCGTCGATGAGGTAGGCGTGGACGGCGTCGTCGATGCAGCCGTTCCCCTTGTTGTACGCCGTGTGCCCGTCGCCGTCGCGGCTCACGAGGACCGCCGACTCGAGTTGCTCGGCCATCGCCACCGCCTCCTCGTACGGTGTCGCGGGGTCGCGCGTCGTACCGAGCACCATGATCGGCGCGGCTCCGGACCCGTCGATCTGCAGGTCGGGCTCGTCGGTGGAGGTGAACGGGATCCCGGCGCAGGCGGTGAGGCCCCACGCGAAGACGTCGCCGAAGGTGGGCGAGGCCTTCTCGAAGTCGGGGAAGTTGGCGGGCACCTCGTCGGCCGAGATCGACCAGGGATCGTCGAGGCAGTTGATGACCGAGATCGCCTCGAGACTGTTGTCGGTGTAGGTGCCGCCCTCGCGCGAGCCGTAGAAGTCCGAGAGCACCAGCAGCGTGGAGCCGTCCCCGTCGAGCGCCTGCCGGAGCCCGTCGTCGAGGAACGTCCAGTTGTCCTCGCTGTAGAGCGGCACGATCAGGCCGTAGAACGCCAGTCCGATGGTCAGCTCGCGCCCCTCGGCGTCGCCGGTCGGCAGCGGCTTCTCGTCGATGTCGGCCAGCAGGTCCTTGATGGTGGCCAGGCCGGCGTCGAGGGTGTCGCCGAGGAAGCAGCCGCCGCTGTCGACGCAGTCCTGGATGTAGGAGCGCAGCGCGGTCTCGAACCCCTTCGCCTGGCTCAGCGCGCCGTCGCGCGGCGACAGCGACGGGTCGACGGCGCCGTCGAGCGCCATCCGGCCGACCTTGTCGGGGAACAGCTCGGCGTACGTCGCGCCGAGGCGGGTGCCGTAGGAGAAGCCGAAGTAGTCGAGCTTCTCCTCGCCGAGCGCGGCCCGCAGGACGTCCATGTCGCGCGCCGCCTCGACGGTGCTCACGTGGCCGCCGACGGCGCCGGAACGGGCGGCGCAGCCGGTCCAGAACCGCTCGGCGTTCTCCTGAGCGGCCGCGAGCTCCTCCGGGGTGTCCGGGTCGGGGTCGGCGGCGACGTACGCGTCGAGCGCCTCGTCGGTCAGGCAGTCGACGGGCGCGGAGTCGCCCGCGCCGCGCGGGTCGAACCCGACGATGTCGTACGACGCCCGCAGGTCTTCGGCGAAGTAGAGATCCGCCTCCGTGGCGGTGTCGGTGCCCGGGGCCCCGGGGCCGCCCGGGTTGACGACCAGGGAGCCGATCCGGTCACCGGTGGCCTCGGCCCGCTCGACGGCGAGCTTGATCGAGCCGTCGCCGGGGTTCTGGTAGTCGATGGGGACCTCGAGCGTGCCGCACTGGTTCTGCCCACACCGCGCCCAGGCGATCTCCTGGTCGTAGAAGTCCTCGAGCGTGCGCCCGTCGGGTCCCTTCGTCGCGACGGGCGCGCGGTCCTGGTCGTCGTCGGAGTCGTCGCCGCTCAGCAGCACGACGCCGACACCGACCGCCCCCGCCATCACCAGCGCCCACACGGTGACGACCGCGACGATCAGGGTCCGCTTGCTCACCTATTGCTCCTCAGGAGGTCGGGGATCACCGCTGCGGTGCCTTCAATGCCACCATCATCGACTCCAGGGCCAAGGCGACCGGGACGTTGAACTCGAGCATCTGCTCGCGGGCCGCGAAGATCCAGCCGATGCGGCGCAGGTTGAGCTCGGGGGTGGAGGTCTCGACGATGGCCTCCACCTGGTCGCGGATCTCCTCGTTGACCAGCGCCCCGGGCGCGTGGCTGGCGAGCGCGATGGCGTCGCGGTAGACCGACATCAGGTCGGTGAGGCCGCGGTCGACGACGTCGAGGTGCCGGCGCTTGGCACGGGTCCGCTGGCCCTTCTCCAGAGCGGCCAGCGCCGGGCCGTACTCCCGCGGGCGACGGCCGCGCTCGACCACGCCGTACGCCGCGTCGAGGTCGGCCTTCTCGCGTGCGTCGAGCTCGGCGGTGATCGCGTCGGCCTCGTCCTTGGCGGTCGACGCGAGCCGGGTGGCGGCGTCCATGCAGCGGCCGAGCGTGGTCAGCCGGGCCGGCATCGCCACGACCTCCTGGCGCCGGGTGCGCACCGCCTCGTCGAACGCGAGGGCCCGGGCGCGGCCGATGTGGCCCTGGCTGGCCCGGGCGGCGTACGACGCCAGCGGCTCCGCGACACCGCGCGCGACGAGGAAGCCCGCGACCTCCTCGGCCGTCGGCGTCGACAGGGTGACCAGCCGGCAGCGGGAGCGGATGGTGGGCAGCACGTCCTCGACGGTGGGCGCGCACAGCATCCAGATGGTGCGGCCGTTGGGCTCCTCGATGGCCTTGAGGAGCGCGTTGCAGGCCTGCTCGGTGAGCCGGTCGGCATCCTCCACGATGAGGATCTGCCACCGGTCGCCCATCGGGCTCAGCGACGCGCGGCGGACCAGGTCGCGGACCTCGTCGACGCCGATGGAGAGCTTCTCGGTGCGCACCACCGACACGTCGGCGTGGGAGCCGGCGAGCACGGTGTGGCAGGCGTGGCAGGTCTCGGGGCAGTCGGGCCCGGCCCCGCCCTGGGTGCACTGGAGCGCCGCGGCGAACGCGACGGCGGCGTTGGACCGGCCCGAGCCCGGCGGGCCGGTGAACAGCCAGGCGTGGGTCATGCCCTGGCCGGCGACCGCCTGCTGGAGAGCGGTGACGACGACCCGCTGGCCGACCAGGGTGTCCCAGACGGTCACGGGGCGGCCCTCCGCGCCTGCACGAGCAGCGGCTCGACCCGGGCCGCGACGCGCTCGGCGATCTCCTCGATCGGCGCCCGCGCGTCGATCACCTCGTAGTGCTCGGGGTTGCGGCGGGCGAGGTCCAGGAAGGACTGGCGCACCCGCTGGTGGAACTCCAGGCCCTCCCCCTCGATCCGGTCGCGGCCCTCGAAGCGGCCTAGTCCCGCCTCCGGCTCGAGGTCGAGCACCACCGTCAGGTGGGGCCGCAGGTCGCCGGTCGCCCAGCGGGAGACGTCCTCGAGCTCGTCGCGGTCGAGCGCCCGGCCGGCGCCCTGGTAGGCGAGGGTGGAGTCGACGTAGCGGTCGGTGATCACGACCTCGCCGCGCCCGAGCGCCGGACGGACCAGGGTCTCGATGTGCTCGGCCTTGTCGGCGAGGTAGAGCAGGAACTCGGTCTTGTGGGCGAGCTCGCCGGTCTCGGGGCTGAGCACGATGCGGCGCAGGTCCTTGCCGACCGGGGTGTCCCCGGGCTCGTGGGTGAGCCGGACGGCGTACCCCCGCTCGGTCAGCCGGTCGTGCAGCAGCCGTGACTGCGTCGACTTGCCGCCGCCCTCGCCGCCCTCGAAGCAGACGAAGACACCGGTGTCGGCGTACTGACCGGGCCAGTGCCGGCTCGCGGAGGAGGTCACGAGGTGAACCTACGAGACGGGGGCGACACCTGCCACGGGTGGGTGACCCGACGAACGTCGCCGTCGGGCGCGCCCGCCTGGAGTGACGCCGGTTTCACCGGGACTTGACGCGCAGTTCTGTCACTTGTCGGGCGTTGCAACGCCCGACAAGCGCAGGAATCGCCGGTCGACCGGCGATTCCTGCAGGCCGAACCCCACGCCTCAGGACTTCTTGGCGGCCTTCTTCGCCGCCGCCTTCTTCGCGGGAGCCTTCTTGGTCGTCTTCTTGGCGGCGGCCTTCTTCGCCCCGCGCTTGGCGGCCTTCTTGGCCGGCCCGCGCTCGCGCCGCTCGGCGAGCAGCTCAGCGGCCCGCTCGAGGGTGATCGACTCGACCGAGTCGTCCTTGCGCAGGGTTGCGTTGTACTCGCCGTCGGTGACGTACTCCCCGAACCGGCCGGCCTTCACGACCACCGGCTGCCCCGAGACGGGGTCGTTGCCCAGCTCCTTGAGCGGCGGCGCGGCGGCCGCGCGACCGCGCTGCTTGGGCTGGCTGTAGATCTTCAGCGCCTCGTCGAGGGTGATCGCGAAGATCTGGTCCTCGCTGGTGAGCGAGCGGGAGTCGGTGCCCTTCTTGAGGTAGGGGCCGTAGCGACCGTTCTGGGCGGTGATCTCCTCACCGCTCTCCGGGTCGGCACCGACGACGCGCGGCAGGGACAGCAGCTTCACCGCGTCCTCGAGGGTCACCGTGTCGAGCGACATCGACTTGAACAGCGAGCCGGTGCGCGGCTTCTCCTTCTTGGGCGCGTCCTCGGGCAGCACCTCGGTGACGTACGGCCCGAACCGACCGTTCTTCGCCACGACCTGCAGGCCGGTCTCCGGGTGGACGCCGAGGTCGATCTCCTCGCCCGCCGGGTTGGCCAGCAGCTCCTTGGCCTTGGCGACGGTCAGCTCGTCGGGAGGCAGGTCGTCGGGCACGTTGGCCCGCTTGCCGGCCGGCGCGCCGTCGTCGCCCGGGCCCTCGAGATAGGGGCCGTACTTGCCGACCCGCAGGTCGATGCCGTCCTCGGGATCGCCCACCGGGAAGGTCGCCAGGGCCTTGGCGTCGATGTCGCCGAGGTCGTCGACGAGCCGCTTGAGGCCGGCGAGCTGGTCGGAGCCGTAGTAGAACTCGGTCAGCTCGGCCACCCGGCTCTTGTCGCCGCGGGCGATGTCGTCGAGGACGTCCTCCATGCCGGCGGTGAACTGGTAGTCGATGAGCCGGGTGAAGTGCTCGGTCAGCAGCCGAACCACCGAGAACGCGATCCAGGCCGGCACCAGCGCGGTGCCCTTCTTGTAGACGTAGCCGCGGTTGAGGATCGTGCCGATGATCGAGGCGTACGTCGACGGCCGGCCGATCTGGCGGTCCTCGAGCTCCTTGATCAGGGTGGCCTCGGTGTAGCGGGCCGGCGGCTTCGTCTCGTGCCCGTTGGCGGACAGGGAGGCCGCGGAGACGGCGTCGCCCTCGGCCAGGTTGGGCAGGCGGGTCTCCTGGTCGTCCTTCGCGGCGTTGTCGTCGGTGCCCTCGACGTAGGCCTTGAGGAAGCCGTGGAAGGTGATCACGCGGCCCGACGCGGAGAACACCACGTCCTCCCCGGTGGCCGCCGCGCCGCCGAGCCGGATCGTGACGGACTGACCGACCGCGTCCTTCATCTGCGAGGCGACGGTGCGCATCCAGATCAGCTCGTAGAGCCGGAACTGGTCGCCGGTCAGCCCGGTCTGGGCCGGCGTCCGGAAGGAGTCGCCGGCGGGGCGGATCGCCTCGTGCGCCTCCTGGGCGTTCTTGACCTTGCTGGCGTAGGTCCGCGGCGCGTCGGGGAGGTACTCGCCGCCGTACAGCTCCTGCACCTGCGCCCGGGCCGCGCCGATCGCGCTGCCCGACAGGGTGGTGCTGTCGGTACGCATGTAGGTGATGAAGCCGTTCTCGTAGAGCCGCTGCGCGACGCTCATCGTCACGCTCGCGCTCATGCCGAGCTTGCGGCTGGCCTCCTGCTGCAGCGTGGTGGTGCGGAAGGGCGGGTACGGCGAGCGTCGGTACGGCTTGGCCTCGACCGACCGGACGTCGTACGCCGTGTCGGCGAGCGCCGTGACGAGGGCCTCGGCGCGGCGCTGGTCGAGGTGGACGACGTCGGCCTTGGCCTTGAGCCGGCCGTCCTGGCCGAAGTTCGAGCCGGACGCGACGCGGGTGCCGTCGACGGAGTGCAGCTTGGCGGGGAACATCCGCTGGTCGTGCTTGCTGCCGGCGTCGAAGGTGCCCTCGAGGTCCCAGTAGGAGGCGACCTTGAAGGCCATCCGCTCCTTCTCGCGGTCCACGACGAGCCGGGTCGCGACCGACTGCACCCGGCCCGCGGACAGGCCGGACATGACCTTGCGCCACAGCACCGGCGAGACCTCGTAGCCGTAGAGGCGGTCGAGCAGCCGGCGGGTCTCCTGGGCCTCGACGAGGTCCATGTCGAGCTCGCGGGGGTTGGCGGCGGCCTCCTGGATGGCGGCCTTGGTGATCTCGTGGAAGACCATCCGCTTGACCGGGATGTTCTTCGGCTTCAGCTCGTCGAGGAGGTGCCAGGCGATCGCCTCCCCCTCGCGGTCCTCATCGGTGGCGAGGTAGAGCTCGTCGGCATCCTTGAGCAGGCTCTTGAGCTTGGAGATGTGGCTCTTCTTGTCGCGGGGCACGACGTAGTAGGGCTCGAAGCCGTTGTCGACGTCGATCGCGAGCCGCCCCCACGGCTTGTCCTTGATCTTCGCCGGGGTGTCGGCCGCGTTGTTGGGAAGGTCACGGATGTGGCCGATCGAGGACTCGACGACGTAGCCGTCGCCGAGGTACCCGCCGATGGTGCGGGCCTTGGCGGGCGACTCGACGATCACCAGCTTGTGGGACACAGGGACCTTCTCCACTACTCGTTCGCTGCCTGATTCGGCGGTGTCACGGTAGCGCGTGCTGTCGAGCGCCGTCGCGAGCGGCGTCCAGAGTGGTCGTCCGGAAGGGTCGGTCAGCCCACCTCGATCTGCCCGATGACCGCCTCGTTGGCGCTGACGAGGGCGTCGTCCCCGATGGCGGCCATGCCGATGTAGAGCCCGAACGCGCCCGGATCGCCGGTGTCGACGACGATCACGTCGGTGACGTCGCCCTCCACGGTGATCTCGGGGTCGGAGACCCGGATCTCGGCGGTGATGCGGTGCGCCGGCTGGCCGTCGACGCTGATCTCCTCGTTGGTGAGGTCGGTGCGTCCCGTGAAGCCGCGGTAGACCTTGTCGCTCCCGGTCAGGCACTGCATGACGACCTCGGCCGCGGTCGCGACGTCGTCGAAGCCGTTGGCCTTCGCGAGCGCGCCGACGCCGGTGAGCGTGATCCAGCTCTCCTCGACGTTGGCGTACTGCAGCACGAACCCGTTGGCGAACCCGAACGCCACCTGGTCGCCGCCGGCGATGTCGTGCCCGGGCTGGCGCGGGATGGACAGCCGGCCGCCGCTGAGCTGGGGGGCCGCGGGGTCGGGGGCGGTGGTCGGCGCCGGGGCGCCGCCGGTGCACTGGATGCCGGTCGGCTTGACCGTGCTCGACGAGCCCTCGCTCGGGCCGTCGGTGGCACCGCCGTCGGTGTCCTCGTCCTCGGTCGGGCCGGACTCGTCGGTCTGCGAGCTGCCGTCGTCGGCCTTCTTCTCCTCGTCGTCCCCGGTCACGGCACGGATGCCGAAGAACCCGCCGACGCCGAGCAGGACCAGCGCCAGCACCGCGGCGAGCGCGATGACGACCGTCTTCCTGCTGCCGCCGCTCCCGCCCGGGGGCGGGGCCGGGCTCCACTGCTGGCCGTAGCCGGGGGCACCTGGGCCGCCCGGCGCGCCGTAGCCGGCCTGACCTCCGTAGCCGCTCTGCTCGCCGTACCCGGGCTGCCCGCCGTACCCGGCGTACCCGGGCTGCCCGCCATAGGGGCTCGGCGGAGGCGGGGGCGGCGACGGCGGCACCGCGCCGTACGCCGTGGGCTCCGGCGAGGGCGGCGCTACCGTCGGCTCGGCCGGCGGAGGTGTCGCCGCGGCACCGTCGGGCCGGGCGCCCCCGGACGGCTGCGTGGTCGTCATCTGGCTCCACGCCTGACCGTCCCAGTAGCGGTAGGTGTCGGGCGCGCCCGCGGGGTCGGGGTACCAGCCTGCGTTCGTCACGGCCCCAGCCTAGGGAAACCTCGGGCGCGCGGTCAGTCCGCGGGCCCGAGGAAGCCCTCGGCGACCAGCTCCCCGAGCTCGGGGAGGTAGACCTCGCGCAGGCTGGCCGGGTCGCGGTCGAGCAGCTGACCGACGGCGTCGACCAGCGGGCCGACGGGCAGGTCGCCGTCGCAGGCTCCGGCGACGGCGGCCACCACGGTGTCGACCTGGCGGGCACGGCGGAAGCCGCGCTGCTGGCGCAGCACGATGGTGACCGGATCCTCGACGCCGACCGGACCGCTCGTCTCCTGGACCACGTCCTCGCGAAGCACCAGCCGGGTGCCGGCGTCGAGGTCGCGCGCGGCCCGTGCCGACGCCGCCCAGGCCGCGATCGCGGGCGCGATCGGCTGCTCGACGTCGTACGGCCACTCGAGGAGGTCGCGGGTCAGCGCGCCGGGCGCGGCGCCCTCCCGGCGCCGCAGGTTGATCCAGCCGAACCCGATCCCGGCGACGCCCTGGCGCTCCAGCCACGACAGCCAGGTGTCGTAGCGCTGCGCGTACGCCGCCGGATCGCCGCCGGTGGCGGGGTGGTGACCGGAGTCCTTGAGCCACAGCTCGACGTACGACGCCGGGTCGAGCACCTCCCGCTGGACCACGAGCGCGTCGCACTCGTCGGGCAGCCAGGTGCCGAGCCGCTCGTCCCACGGCCGGTCCTTCTCGATCACCCAGTTGGCGAGCACCTGGCACCAGCCGCCGTCGGCGAGGTGGTCGGGTGCGGTCCGGACGATGTGCTCGACGACCTGGTCGCCGGGCAGGCCCGAGTCGCGGTAGACGAGGCGCTCGCCGGTGGCCGGCGAGATCACGAACGGGGGGTTGGTGGCGATGAGGTCGAACCGCTCCCCCGCGACCGGCGCGAAGAACGACCCGTCCCGGACGTCGATCTTGTCGTCGACGTCGTTGAGGGCCGCGTTGAAGCGGGCGATCGCCAGCGCCCGCTGGTTGACGTCGGTGGCGACCACCCGGTCGCTGTGGGTGGCCAGGTGCAGCGCCTGCACACCGCAGCCGGTCCCGAGGTCGAGCGCGGTGCCGACGTCGTGGCGCAGCGTCAGCTGGGCGAGGCTCGAGGACGCCGGGCTGATCCCGAGCACGTAGTCGCCGGTCACCGCCGTCGCCATGCCGTCGAGCCCCGGGGTCAGGTCGCTGACGACCCATAGGTCGCCCTCCTCCGAGCCGTACGGTCGCACGTCCAGGCGGGCGGCGACCTCCCCCACGCTCCGGGCCAGGGCCCCGGCGTTGGCGAGCGGGTCGACCAGCCCCGGCAGCGCCCGCTCGGCGTCCGCCACCGGCACCGAGGTCTGCAGGAGGAAGAGCCGGATCAGCGTCGCGATCGGACCGCCGTCCGTCGTACGACGCCGGCCGGGCGTCGTCTCGTTGCGCGAGAGCGCCTGGTGGGCCTCCGGGCCGAGGAGGTCGCTGACCGCGTCGTAGGTGAAGTCGGCGGCGAGCAGGGCGTCACGCAGCGGGGCGGCGAGGGAGGTCGGCAGCACGGGGACAACGGTAGAGGTAGCCCCCGTGGCACCGTCAGCGACGGATCTTGACCTTCGTGGCGCCGCCCGTCACGGTCACGACCGTCTTGGTGACCGCCTTCTTGCGGATCACCGCGAGGCCCTTCTTGGTCAGCTTGACCTTGACCTTCGTCGTGCCACCGGCCGGCGCCGCATAGGGCGTCGGCTTCGCGATCCGCTTGCCCTTCACCGCCATGGACAGGGTGCCCGAGCAGGGGGTCGCGCTCACGCACGCGACGGTGAGCCGGACCTTCTTCTTGACGACCTTCACGCCCTTCTTCGGCGCCTTCACCTTCGCCACGCCGGCGGCCACGCCACCGCCCGCGGGGACGAACCGGGCCAGACCGCCGGTGCGGGTCGTGTAGACCGCGCCCGCCGCATCGATGGTCATGCCCTGGTCGTCGTACGCCGTGACCAACCCGTGGTTGGTCCGCGAGACGAACCCGCCGGTCGGCGTGAACTCGGAGAGGGCGTAGTCGTCGAACACCACGACATTGCCCGACGGCGTGAGGTCGAGGCCGTAGGGGGTGTCGAGCTGGCCCGGGTTGCGGCCCGGCTGGCCGAAGCCGCCGAGGTAGGCGCCGGTCGCGAGGTTGAACCGCTGAATGCGGTTGTTCCAGTAATCCGAGACGAACACCGTCCCGTCCGCGCCGACGACCACGTCGTCGGGTCGGTCGAGCTGGCCGGGCCCGGCGCCGGAGGAGCCGATGCTGCGCAGCCACGTGCCGGCGGCGGAGAAGACCTCGACCCGGTCACCGCTGGCATTGGTGACCAGCACCTCCCCAGTCGGCGCGACGGCGACGCCGAGGGCGATGTCGAACACGCCGCTCCCGCCATCGGGGATGGTGTAATCGCGGATCCGCGACACCGTCGGCGTGAACGCCACGACCGAGGGGCTGACGGTGTCCGAGTCCGTCACGTAGAGCGTCCCGTCGGGGCCCACCGCGATGCTCCGGGCGCGGCTGAAGCCGTCGAGGGTGAAGGACCCCAGCAGCGTCCCAGTGGCGGAGAAGTGGTTGAGGGTGGTGTAGTCGTCGACCGACCACAGGGTGCCGTCGGGGGCCGCCGCGACATCGGCATCGCCGGCGGCGTCCCACGTGCCGGCGAGGACGTAGCCCTCCGGACCCGCGGCAGCGGGCGGCGCCGCGGCGAGCGAGCCGGCGACGAGCGCCACGACCACCCCCACCGCCGCCGCGAGGGCGGTGCGCCGCCGCGTCCGACGACCTCCGGACCGGGTGGCCGACACCGCGACCGTCGAGGACTGAAACACCATCGGACCCACCTCACGCACCAGACAGCAGATGAGCGGCACCGTGCCCGCGCGGCGGGCGACGAAACCTCCCCCCGGACCGGTCCGGGAAAACTACCCGGGAACCCCGTGACAGCTGTCGAATCCGCGTGATGGCGTTCGTGGTGAGGGCAGGAGGCGGTCACCGAGGCCGCCCGGAGTCGAGGAGACGACGACATGACGACGTACCTGATGTCCGTGCACGGTCCGGCCGAGGTGACCGACGAGTTCTACGGCTACGGGTCGAAGGAGGAGATGGAGCAGTCCTTCGCCGACACCGGTGCCTTCAACGAGCAACTGAAGACGGACGGTTACTGGGTGTTCGCCGGCGGCCTGTCCCCCGCCACGACAGCGTCCGTCGTCGACGGGCAGGGCGAGACGCCGGTCGTCACCGACGGCCCCTACCTCGAGACCAAGGAGGCCATCGCCGGCTTCTGGGTGATCGACGTACCCGACCTCGCCACCGCGCAGCGCCTTGCCGCCGACGCGTCGCGCGCGTGCCGGGGCAAGGTCGAGGTCCGTCCGTTCGACGGGCTCGCCTGACGCCGGGTCGACAGCACGGCTGCTATCGGCGCACCTTCACCTTGACCTGCGTGGTGGCGGCGCCGGCCCCGGCGTCCCCGCTGTACGACACCACCAGCTTGTGCTTGCCGGCCTTGAGCTTCTTGAGCTTCACGACGGCCGCACCGCCCGCGAGGGTGCCGGTGCCGACGACCTTGCCCTTCGCGGTGACGGTGACGGTGCCCGTGGCGCCGCGGGCCGACGACACGGCGACCCGCAGCCTGCCCTTCCGTCCGGCCCGCAGCTTGCCCTTGACCTTCGCGGCGACCGTCGCGGCCGCCTTGATCGCGGTGAGCGAGCCGCCGAGCGAGCTGCTGCCGGTGAGGCCGCCGGGCGGTCCGCCGCCCGTACTGCCGAGGGGTCCGGTTCCGGTCGACGCGCCGCCGCCGGAGCCGGCCGGCGCACGGGTGAAGGACTGCCAGGCGCCGTACGTCGTCGTGCCCCCGGTCGGGGTGAACTTCCCGCGCCAGCAGTACGTCGAGCCGGGCATCACGAGGGGGAACTCGGCCTCGTTCCAGTCGGTCCACAGGTAGACCGCGGGATCGCCGCCACCGTAGGCCAGGGACTTGGTCCACTGCACGGTGCTGCCGTTGGTGCTGAGGTCGACGCCGATCGAGCCGGCCTGGTTGTTGGTGATCGCCTGGAAGTAGGAGATGAAGCCGTACTGGGTGGTCCCGCCGTCCGGGTCGGTGGCGGTGTTGACCGTCGACGGGGTGTCGTAGAGGACCTGGTGCGGCGAGCCCGGCTGCCCGCTGCCTCCGGCACCGAAGACGTAGATCGGCGCCTGCAGGACGATCGTCGCGTCGTTGTTGCCGTCGATCGTCTTCACGCCGATCGTCAGGTTGGCTCCGGACAGCGGCTGGCTCGCCTTCACCGGGAACTGGAACTCCCAGTGATGGCCCTGCGCCACACCCCACAGGCCCGCGTCGCGGTCGTTGTAGTAGGCGCCGCCCTGCAGGTTGCCCCAGCCGGGGCAGTTGCCCTGCGGCGCGGCGCCGCCGCTGCCGTCGTACCCGCAGCGGATCTGCTGCGAGGTGTCGAAGGTGACGCCGGCCGGCAGCGAGATCGTCGGGTGGAAGTAGGTGCCACCGGCGCACGGGTTGCCCATGCCGTAGACGGCGTAGTGGATCCAGAACGTCTGGCCGACCGCGGGTACGCCGCTGTCGGGGTCTGCCCAGTAGCCGGCGTAGGCGCCGATGCCCGCCTCGGTGTACGGCGTCCCCTGGATCAGCCCGAAGCAGTTGACCACCTGGGAGTAGCCGATGCCGCCGTCGTACCAGCCGCCCGGCTCGTCGGCGGCGGCAGGTGGTGGGCGGAGCAGGCCCGTCCCGAGGACGAGGGCGACGAGGACGGCGAGGTAGCGCAGGCTTCGGGTCACCCTGCCATTCGGCCAGCACCGAGCGGGTGGCGCGTCAGGGTCGGACCCCAATGTTGGGGTCCGACCCTGACCCGCTCAGCGGGTCAGCTTCGCCTTCTTGGTCGTCGTCGCGCCGGTCGCAGCCGTGAGCACGACCGTGACCTTCACGGTCCGACTCCGCTGGAGCAGCTTGCGTGCGGCCTTCGTCAGCTTGACGCTCGCCTTGCCGCTGCTGTTGACGGCCACCGCGTAGCTGCCGCTGCCCAGCTTCTTCTTGCCGGCCTTGACCACGACGCTGCCGGAGCAGGCCATCAGTCCGCCACCACAGCTGACGGTGAGCCGGGCCTTCTTGCGCTTCTTGTCGGCCTTCAGCTTCTTCTTCGCCGTGACGGGCGGCTGGGCGTGCGGGATCAGCTGGGAGTTGGGGCCGACGTTGACGTTGGTGACCCACAGGTTCTCCCGCGGGACCCGGACGATCGCGTTGTTGGTCTCGTCGGTGAACCAGATCGCGCCGTCCGCGCCGTAGGTCAGCGAGGTGGGCTCGTAGTTGCCGACCTGTACCACGGCGCCGACACCCGCCGCGTTCACGTGCCCGATGCCCTTCGCCGCACCGACACTGGTGAACCAGACGTTGCCGTCCGGGCCGGTGACCAGGCTGCGCGGGGCGGTGCGGTCGCCGGTGCGGATGGTGCCCACCTGGTTGTCGTCGCCGACCCAGCCGATGTTGCCATTGGACGGCGAGGTGAACATCGTGCCGCCGCTGTCGCGGCCGAACCAGATCTTGCCCGTCGGGCCGGTCGCCACCGAGTAGGGGTAGGTCGCGTTGGCCGGCAGAGGGTAGGACACACCACCGCTGCCCGCGGCGTTGACCTGGATGAGCCTGTCGAACTGCTGGCACCACATCAGGCCATCGCGGCCGCGGCCCAGGGCACCATCGCACTCGGGCGCGTTCCCATCCCAGTTGCTGCTGTTGCCGGTGATCTTGACGATACCGTCCTCGTCGAACGACATGGTCACCCAGGTGCCGTCGGGCCCGACGCGGATCTCCTCGCCGTAGGGCTGGGCGTACGCCCAGCCATATCCTCCGGCCGGGTTACTCGGGTGGAAGCGGATCACCTTCCAGCCGCTGTCGTAGACCACCCAGACATTGCCAGCAGCGTCGACGTCCAGGTCCTTCACGAGGCTGCCCGGCGTGGTCTGCGGCGGCAGATTGAACTCGTCGATGGCGCCGGCAGGGGTGATCCGGCCGACCTTGTTCTTGTCGCGCTCGACGAACCACATGTCGCCGTTGGGTGCGGTGGTGATCCGGCGGAGGCCTGCCGCACTGGTCGGCACCGGGTAGACCTGGAAGCTGCCGGCCTGGGCTGCGCGGCGCCCCGGCGCCGGCGTGTGCTCGACAGACAGCTCGACCCGGTGGCCGGAGAGAGGGGCCGCCGGGGAGCCGGTGTCGTCGGCCACCGCACCCGGCACGCCGAGTCCCGTGATCGAGAGAACCGGCAGGACGAGGATCCCCGCCGCCATCGCCATCGCCCGGCGCAGCCGGGCACGTCGCATCGTCATCGCGCTCCTTCAGGGGAGGAGGGCACGACCCTCGGCGCGCCCAGAGACAGGTCGGGCGGGCCACCTACCCGGTCGGGGTATCACCAAACCCGCTGTCGCGGTCAGCCTCCCGAGGCCCGACCCGCGCGCGCCGTCGTCACCTGATCCGTGCGGCGCGGGCGATGCCCCGCCCGGCGATCCGCGTGCGATAGCGGTGGGTGGTGCGGGCGGCGTACTCGATCGTGGTGGCCACGCCGTGCTCGCCGAGGGTGCTGTCGTACCAGGCGGTCAGCGTCGGCGCGTCGGTGCCGGACGGGTTGCCGACGCCGAGATGGCGCCGCGGGAGATCGAGGTGACGGGCCAGCCGCCTCTCCCATCGGCCGTGACCACCACGGCCGATCGCGCGCAGGGGCTGGTGGATCGAGGCGATGTAGTCCGGTCGCACCTGGTCGAGGAAGTCCCTCATCGCGCGGGTCTCCGGCTCGCTCGCGGGCCGCGGGCCGCCCCAGTAGCGCGTGCCGCGGTGGGCGCCCGACCATCCGCTCGTCGGCCAGTTGCGGTTGAGGTCGACGCCGCGCCCGTTGGTGCGGGTGCCGCGGGCGTTGCCGT
Organism: Nocardioides segetis; assembly: GCF_051390595.1. NCBI lineage: Bacteria > Bacillati > Actinomycetota > Actinomycetes > Propionibacteriales > Nocardioidaceae > Nocardioides > Nocardioides segetis. The sequence goes on from NZ_JBNINR010000020.1 coordinate 15,954, forward strand.
CGGGGTTCATCGTCGGCACCACCCACACGCCCGTCCCCGGCCGTGGCTCGAGTGGTCACGGATCCAGCGCGCCGTGACGAGGCCGGCCTTCTCGTCGCCGTGCATCTGACCGAGGACCAGCAGGACGTGCGGCGCCCCTTCCTCGCCCCGGTAGAACGCGCGGATCGGGCGACCGCGCGCCGAGGTCCCGATCACGAGCGACGTCTCGACGTACGACGCCGCGGTCGCCGCCACGGTCGGGGCGGGAACGACGGCGGCCGCGCCGGCGACGACCACGAGGGTCGCCGCCAGCGCGGCCAGGAGTCGGCGCATCCTCAGGCGGAGTCGACCGAGGTGGGCTGCGGGGCGTCGTCACCGATCGTGGAGACGCGCTGCTTGGAGATGTAGACCGCGGCGAAGATGCCGGCCGCCGCCGCGACGGCGATCAGGATCCGGATGACGTCGTTCTCGTTCTCCCCGTAGGAGAGGCTGACCACGGCGCCGACGATCAGCAGCGACACCAGGTTCATCACCTTGAGCAGCGGGTTGATCGACGGGCCGGCGGTGTCCTTGAACGGGTCGCCCACCGTGTCTCCGGTGACCGTGGCCGCATGGGCCTCCGAGCCCTTGCCACCGTGATGTCCGTCCTCGACCAGCTTCTTCGCGTTGTCCCAGGCGCCACCCGCGTTGGCGAGGAACACCGCCATCAGCGTGCCGGTGGCGATCGCGCCGACCAGGAAGCCGGCCAGCGGCCCGACGCCGAGCCCGAAGCCGACGGCCACCGGGGCGAGGATCGCCAGGATGCCGGGGGTCGCGAGCTCGCGCAGCGAGTCACGGGTCACGATGTCGACGACCCGGCCGTACTCGGGACGGGCGGTTCCCTCCATGATCCCGGGGATGTCGCGGAACTGGCGCCGCACCTCCATCACGACCGCGCCGGCCGCCCGGCCGACGGCGTTGATCGCCAGGCCGGAGAAGAGGAACACCGCACAGGCGCCGAGCAGGGCGCCGACGATCAGCTTGGCGTCGTAGACCAGGAAGTCCTGGTCCAGGACGTCACCGACCTCGGCATAGGCACTCTGGGTGTACGACGCGAACAGGGCGCTCGCGGCCAGGACGGCCGTCGCGATCGCGATGCCCTTGGTGATCGCCTTGGTCGTGTTGCCGACGGCGTCGAGCTCGGTGAGGATCTGCGCGCCCTCCTCGCTGACGTCGCCGGACATCTCCGCGATGCCCTGGGCGTTGTCGGAGACCGGCCCGAAGGTGTCCATCGCGACGATGACCCCGACCGTCGTGAGCAGGCCACAACCCGCCAGGGCGACGGCGAACAGCGCGAGACCGGTCGAGCCGCCCGCCAGGAGCGCCGCGCCGAACACCGCGGCGCCGATCACCATCGCGGTGTAGACCGCGGACTCGAAGCCGACCGAGAGGCCGGACAGGATGACGGTCGCGTGACCGGTCAGCGAGGTCTTCGCGACGTCCTTGACCGGGCGGTGCTCGGTGCCGGTGAAGTAGCCGGTCAGGGCCAGGATCGCGGCCGCGAGCACGATGCCGATCACGACCGCCCCGGCGGCGAACACCGGCGGCGACAGCTCCGCGGTGGCGCCGGAGCCGAGCTCGCTCCACTCGCCGGGGAGGTAGATGAACGCGGCGATCGCGCTGGCGACCGCACCGACCGCGGCCGACATGTAGAACGCCCGGTTGATCGTCTTCAGGCCGCTCTCACCAGCCCGCGGCTTGGTGAGGTAGACGCCGGCGATGGCGGACAGCGCGCCGATCGCGGGGACGATGAGCGGGAAGACCAGCCCCTTGTCGCCGAACGCCTGCGAGCCGAGGATCAGCGCGGCGACCAGCGTGACGGCGTACGACTCGAACAGGTCGGCCGCCATGCCGGCGCAGTCGCCGACGTTGTCACCCACATTGTCGGCGATCGTCGCCGCGTTGCGCGGGTCGTCCTCGGGGATGTTCTGCTCGACCTTGCCGACCAGGTCGGCGCCGACGTCGGCGGCCTTGGTGAAGATGCCGCCGCCGACCCGCATGAACATCGCGAGGAGCGCGGCGCCGAAGCCGAAGCCCTCCAGCACGTTGGGCGCGGCGCTCTGGAAGATGATCACGACGACACTGGCGCCGAGCAGTCCGAGGCCGACGGTGAGCATGCCGACGAACGCACCGGTCCGGAAGCCGATGTTCATGGCGGGGTCACGGCCCTGCTCGTTGGCCGCAGCCGCCACGCGCAGGTTGGCGCGGACCGCGAGTGACATGCCGAGGTAGCCGACCGCCCCGGAGAAGCCGGCACCCACCAGGAAGAAGACCGACCGGAAGATCCGGACCGCCCACTCCGACTGCAGACCGCCCGCGTCGTCCGCGGTGTGCGCCGGCAGGGCCAGGAGGACGACGAACGCGATGGCCGCGAAGATCGTCAGGGTCCTGAACTGCCGGGTGAGGTAGGCGTTCGCCCCCTCCTGCACGGCCTGGGCGATGCGCTGCATGTTGGGAGTGCCCTCGCCTGCGCGCAGCACCTCCGATCTGAACAGCACGGCCATGCCCAGGGAGCCGAGAGCGATCACGGCCACGATCACCACGAGGGCGAGGTCGCCCCCGGTGACTTCGACATCGACGACGAACGGACGGGGCATACGACTGCCTCCTGCGGGGGTTCAGGGTCGGCCACGGGGGCCAGGTCTGAGATCGTGCCCGGAGTCTACGCAGAGTGTGGCGTAGAACACATGGAGGTTGTGACCGGAGTCACAGGAGCGTGAGGTTTCCGCGCCCGTCGGTGGCCACGTGTCGGCCGACGTGGGACGTTGCCGGCCCGGAGCCGTAGGGAGCGAGGAACGAGCGGGGCGCTCGCGGCATCAGGCCAGGGCGGCCTCGGGGGACTCGTGGATGACGAAGACCTTGGCCAGTCCGGTGATCTTGAAGATCTTCAGCAACCGGTCGGCGTTGCAGACCAGCTCGAGCGAGCCGTCGTGCGCGCGGACCTTCTTCAACCCGCCGACGAGGACGCCCAGGCCCGTGGAGTCGAGGAACTCGACGGCCTGCATGTCGACGACGATGTCGTAGGTGCCCGCCGCGACGAGCTCGGTGATGGTGTCGCGCAGCTTCGGGGCGGTGTAGACGTCGATCTCGCCACCCACGGCAACGACGGTGCGCCCACCGACCTCGCGCGTCGACAGTGTCAGATTCACGACCTCACCCCGGATAGCTCACCTACGTCTGGTGGCACTTATCAAACCATGCCGACCGCGCGCACGCGCAAGGCGCGGACATGCCGTCGGTATGCCTGCGACCCCGTGTCGGGGGTCCGGGGGACAATCGGGGCATGACCGCGCAGCCCGATCTCGACGTCGCCCCGGTCGCGGGCCGCGACCCGGGCGCGCTCCTGGACCGGCTGACCGCGCTGCCCTCGCGAGCGGACCGGCTGACCCATCGGGAGCGGGTCCCCGCCCGGGCCGCGGCCTGCGCGGCGTGGCCGGGATGGGCCGATCCGGACGTCGTGGCGGCCTATGCCCGACGCGGGGTCGTGGTGCCCTGGCAGCACCAGGTGGCCGCCGCCGAGGCGGCGCACCGGGGCGAGCACGTCGTGGTGGCGACCGGCACGGCGTCGGGCAAGTCGCTGGCCTACCTCCTGCCGGCTCTGTCCACCATCCGCGCCAGCCGCGGTCCTCGCGGGCAGCGCGGCGCCACCGTCCTCTACCTCGCGCCGACGAAGGCACTCGCCCACGACCAGTGGGCCGCCATCGGCGACCTCGGCCTGGACGTCCGGGTCGCGACCCATGACGGCGACAGCACCGCCGAGGAGCGGGAGTGGACCCGCGACCACGCGGAGTACGTCCTGTCGAACCCCGACATGCTCCATCGCTCGCTGCTGCCCGGCCACGAGCGTTGGACCTCGTTCTTCCGCTCCCTGCGCTACGTCGTGGTCGACGAGTGCCACCACTACCGCGGTGTCTTCGGGGCCCATGTCGCCCAGATCCTGCGGCGGCTGCGGCGGGTCTGCGCCGCCCACGGCGCGTCACCGACCTTCGTGCTGGCCTCGGCGACGGTCGCCGATCCCGACCTGACCGCTCGCCGGATGACCGGGCTCGACGTGACCGCCGTGACCGAGGACGGCTCGCCGCGCGGGGCGCTCGAGCTCGGCCTGTGGGAGCCGCCGCTGACGGCCTTCGAGGGGGAGAACGGCGCTCCCGTGCGCCGGCCGGCGACCGCCGAGACCGCCGACCTGCTCGCCGATCTCGTCATCGAGGACGTCCGGACGCTGGCGTTCGTGCGCTCGCGGCACGGTGTGGAGACCGTGGCCCGGCGGGCGGGCGAGCTGGTCACGGAGGTCGACCCGTCGCTCGCGGGGCGGATCGACTCCTACCGCGGCGGCTACCTGCCGGAGGAGCGCCGGGCGCTGGAGCAGGAGCTGCGCAGCGGACGTCTGCTCGGCATGGCGGCCACGAACGCACTCGAGCTCGGCATCGACGTCAGCGGGCTCGACGCGGTCGTCGTCACCGGCTACCCCGGCACCCGCGCCGCGTTCTGGCAGCAGGTCGGGCGGGCCGGGCGCGACGGCGGCGGTGCCCTCGGCCTGTTCGTCGCGCGCGACGACCCGCTGGACACCTACCTCGTGCACCACCCCGACGCGCTCCTCGGCCGGCCGGTCGAGGGCACCGTGTTCGACACCGACAACCCCTACGTCCTCGGCCCCCACCTGTGCGCCGCCGCGCAGGAGCTGCCGGTGACCGTCGCCGACGCCGAGCTGTTCGGTCCCCGGATGCGCGAGGTGCTCGGCTCCCTGGTCGAGCGCGGGCTGCTGCGGCGCCGCGCGGCCGGGTGGTACTGGACCGACCGGGCCCGCGCCGCCGACCTCGCCGACATCCGCTCGAGCGGCGGCACGCAGGTGCAGCTGGTCGAGGCCGGGACCGGCCGGGTCGTCGGCACCGTCGACGGCGGCCGGGCACACGGCACCGCCCACGAGGGCGCGGTCTACCTGCACCGCGGCGAGACCTGGCTCGTCGACTCGCTCGACCTCGACGAGCACGTCGCGACCCTGCACCGCGCCGACGTCGACCACACGACGACCGCCCGCGAGGTCACGGACATCGAGATCGTCGAGGAGCGCGAGCACGTCGACTGGGGACCGTGCCGCGTCGCCCTCGGCACGGTCGAGGTCACCAGCCAGGTCACCTCCTTTCTGCGCCGCCGCGCCCGCACCGGCGAGGTGATCGACGAGCGGCCGCTCGACCTGCCACCGCGCACCCTCGCCACGGCCGCGGTGTGGTGGACGGTGCCCGACCGCCTGGTCGCCGACCTGACGACCGCCGGCGGACTCGCGCCGGCGGACCTGCCGGGTGCCGCCCACGCCGCGGAGCACTGCTCGATCGGTCTCCTTCCGCTCTTCGCGACCTGCGACCGCTGGGACATCGGAGGCGTGTCGACGGCCCGGCACCCGGACACCGGCGTCCTCACCGTCTTCGTCCACGACGGCCACCCGGGCGGTGCCGGCTTCGCCGAGCGCGGCTACCGCACCGCCGCCGCCTGGCTACGCGCCACCCGGGCGACCATCGCGGCCTGCGAGTGCGCGACCGGCTGCCCGTCGTGCATCCAGTCGCCCAAGTGCGGCAACGGCAACGACCCGCTCGACAAGGCAGGTGCCATCGCGTTGCTCGACGTCCTGCTCCGCGAGGCGCCGTCCGCGCCCGCCGACTCGGAGTAGCCTGCCGCCATGCTGCTGCTCGGACTGGTCCTGCTGGTCGTCGGCGTCCTCGGGCTCGTGCTCAGCTTCTTCGGGGCGAGCATCGACTACACGCACCGCTCCGCCGAGATCATGAACTGGGACGTCGCTCCCGGGACGCTGGTGCTCTGGGGTGCCGTCTCCACCCTCCTCTCCGTGGCCGGCCTGTGGATGATGAAGGCGGGCGCCAAACAGGGCTGGAAGCGCCGCAAGGAGCAGAAGCGGCTCTCCGAGCTCTCCGAGAAGCTCGACCAGGTCGAGCTCGAGCGTCGGCGCAACGAGCTCGCCGACGACGAGTAGCACGACGACTGCCCCACGGGGCTGTCGGCAGGAGGCCGGTCGGGCCCCGCCCCGGGATCACGGCGCTCGGGGAAGGGCGGGACCGGCGCGCGCGGTCGCGACCAGGTCCTGGTCCTGCCCGAGCCACCGCGGCCCGCGGACCCGGACCGCCACCTCCGCCTCATGCCCGTCCGTCCGGCAGGAGTGCAGCTCGGCACCGTTGTCCGCGGCGACCTCCGCGGCGGTCGCGCAGGGGTCGCGCCCGGAATGGCCGACCTGCCCCGCGAGCGCCGTCGCCGCGGCCAGGGCGGCCAGGTCGGCCGCGGCCTGGGCCCGGCGCTGCGCCACCACGATCGCGCCGACGACACCGGCGGCCGCGCCGACCAGGAGCAGGACGCCCGCCATCGCGAGAGTGAGGACGCTCGCCGCACCGCGTTCGCCCGGCCCGGTCACGGCCCGCCGCCCTCCTCCTCGGCGATCGCGACGGCCTCGGCGTCCAGGGTCGCACCCGGCATCGCCGCGAACAGCCCGCCGGGGCCGCTGATCCGGCCCCGTGCCCGCACGACGATCCGATCCCCCACCTGCCGCACGGTCAGCCGAACCCCGTCGGGTGCGATGCGCTCGCCGAGCGTGACCGCCGCACCGGTGTCGTCGCCGCGAGCCACGGCCCGAGCGGCCTCCCGGGCCGCGTCGACGGTGCGGACCTGGCCGATCGCGACCGCGAGCAGCCACACGAGGCCAGCGGTCACCGCGAGGAGGATCGGCAGCGCGAGCGCCAGCTCGGCGGTCACCGCACCCCGCTCCCGGGTCGGACGGCGGACCGGGTCAGCCCAGCCCGAGGAGGCCCAGGACATGGTCGAACAGCGTCTTGATCAGCTTGTCGCCGAAGCCGCCGCTGAGCAGCTTGTAGAGCAGCCCCGCGAAGCCGGCGCCCGCGGCGGTCGCGACGGCGTACTCCGCGGTCGTGACGCCCCGTTGGTCTGCCGTGCGCGTGCGAGCGGCGGCGGGGCGGAAGGTGGACAGTGGCACGGTCTTCTCCGTTCGTCTGCAGCCGCCCGATGCGGCTGTCGGACCCGATCGTGCGCCGCCCGGCCGATCCCGGGACGCCGACGCCCTCGGGCCTGTGGACGAGGTCCGGCCCGGCCTCGGCCTGGGGAGGATCGACGGCCCCCGTCGGGACGTGAGGGGCGGCTGATCAGCGCCGCGGCCGGCTCCGGCGCCTCCGAGGTCCGGGCCGGTCAGCCGCTCACGATGCTGCCCGCGAGCGACACCGCCAGCGGGACGATGCCCAGGAGCAGGAACGCCGGCAGCAGGCACACGCCCAGCGGCACGGCCGCGCGGACACCGACCGCGCGGGCCCGGTCCTCCACCTCCGCCCGGGCTCGGGAACCGAGCTCGTCGGCCAGCCCCTCCACGGTCGCCACCACCGGGGCGCCGGTGCGGTGCGCGCGGGCGAGGGCGCGGCCGAGAGGACCGAGCTCGGGGTCGTCGGCCAGCCGCGCCCACGTCGCGACCGGGTCGCCGCCGAGCCGGAGGCGCGCGGCGACCCCGGACAGCCGGGCGGACGCCGCTCCGGGCAGGGCACGGCAGACCAGCTCGATGGCCTCGGCCGGCGCCTGACCGGCGCGCAGGGCCGCGCCGAGCAGCGTGACGACGTGGGGCAGGTCCCGCCGCACCTCCGCACGCCGCAGCCGGACCGCGCGCGGCTCCAGGCGACCGGCCGTCGTACCGACGACCAGGGCGACCACGACGCCGACGGGGACGGCCAGGGGCCCGCCGAGCACCACCGCCGCGCCGGCCCCGGCGAGCAGTGCCCAGACGAGGCGCCCGCGCCGCAGGAGTCCGTCACCCTCCGCCTCGCCCTCCCCGCTGACGAGGGCCCTCGGTCCCCCACGCCGCTCCTCCGCGGCTCCGGCGGGCCAGCCCGGACCGCCACGGCGGCGCGCCGGGCCGAGGAGCAGGGCCACCGTCACGAGCAGGGCGAGGGACGCCTCAGCCATGGCGGTCGACGTCGCGGGCGAGCGCCGCGATCCAGGCGAGCCCGGCGTACCCGGCGGCCAGGCCGCCGGCGAGGCACGCGAGCCCGGCCGGGTGGCCGAGCAGGAAGCGGAGCGGGTCGCCACCGGCTCCGGAGCCCATGGCCAGGGCGAGGACGGGCAGCGCCGCGAGCAGCCGGGCCGTGGCGCGCGCGGACGCGAGCTCACCGGCGACGATCCGGCGGGTGCGCTCGCCGGCGCGCAGGTCGGCCGCGACTCGGCCCAGGGTGTCGGCCAGGCCGTGCCCGGTGCGATGCGCGACATGCCAGGCGGCCGCCACCACGCGCAGGGCGTCGGCACCCGGGGTCGCGGCGAGGGAGCGCAGCGCGGCCACGACGTCGCCGCCGGTGCGGGCCGCGCGGGCCGCGGGTGCGACCAGCGGCCATTCCGTCGCCGCGCGCTCGAGGGCGCCGGCGGCGGTCTGGCCGGCCGCGAGCTCGGCGCGCAGGGCGTCGCAGAGGTCGACCACCCGGAGACGCACGAGGGCCGCGGCACGGTCGCGACGGCGCGCCGCGAGAGCCCGCACGGCGGCGACCACGACGGCCGTCGCGAGGAGCGGGAGCACCAGGCCCGGCAGGGAGCCGGGGCCCAGGAGCGTCGCGGCGCCCACCGCGACAGCCACGACCGTCAGACGCCGGCGACGCCGACCGGCCGGGACGCCGGCGACGTCCGGGTCCACCTCGCCCGGGCCGTCACGACCGGAGTGAGGGCCCGCCCCGGCCCGGTCGGGGAGGCGCTCGGGAGCGGGCCGCATCAGCGCGAGCGCGGCAGCGAGCGCCAGGGCGACGACCACCATCACCTCCTCCCGTCGAGCAGGTCCAGCAGCCGCTGGGCCCCGGGTCCGGCCGTGGGGGTGCCGCCGGCATCGAAGGCGACGGCCACCTCGGTGCGGGCGATCCCGTCCGGGCCGCGGACCAGGACGGCGACCTCGCCGAGTCGCCGTCGGCCGGATCCGCGGTCGCGCCGGACATGGAGCACGACGTCGAGTCCGGCCGCGAGCTGGCTGTGCGCCGCCTCGCGCGGCAGGCCCGCGCCGAGCGCGAGCGCCTCGACGCGAGCGGGCACGTCGGCGGCGGAGTTGGCGTGCAGCGTCCCGCAGCCGCCCTCGTGCCCGGTGTTCATCGCGGCGAGGAGGTCGACGACGGCGGCGTCGCGGACCTCGCCGACGACCAGCCGATCGGGCCGCATCCGCAGCGCCTGGCGCACCAGGTCGCGCAGCGCGACCGCGCCCGCCCCCTCCAGGTTGGCCGGGCGGGCCTCGAGCGCGACGACCTGCGGGTGGTCGGGACGCAGCTCGGCGGCGTCCTCGACGACCACGATCCGCTCGGCCGGGTCGACGGTGCCGAGGAGCGCCGAGAGCAAGGTCGTCTTGCCGCCGCCGGTGCCGCCCGTGACGAGGAACGCCAGCCGCGCCTCCACGACCCGCCCGACGACCTCGACGCCCGCGTCGGAGAGCGCCCCGGCGGCGCGCAGCTCGGCGAGGCTGAACCCGCCGCGACGCGGGATGCGCAACGAGATCGCCGTGCCGGGCTGGGCCAGCGGGGCGAGCAGCGCGTGGCAGCGGGTGCCGTCGGGCAGCCGGACGTCGGCCCAGGGCGCGGCGTCGTCGAGCCGGCGACCACCGCTCGCCACCAGCCGCTGGGCGAGGCGGCGACACGCCTCCTCCGAGGGCAGCACGACGTCGGTGACCTCGACGCCGTCGCCGCGGTCGACCCGGACCGGGCCCGGGCCGTTGACGAGCACGTCGGTCACGCCGGGCAGGCCGAGCAGCGGCTCCAGCGGACCGGCGCCGATGACGTCGCGGCGCAGCGCCTCGTAGACCGCGAGGACCGTCGCGTCGCCGACGGGCCGACCGGCCTCGCGCAGCGCCTGGGCCACCCGGTGGGGGCTGAGGTCACCGGGCTCGCGGGCCAGCCGGGCGCGTACCTCCTCGACCAGCGCGGACACGTCGGTGCGTGCGGAGGCATCGCCCGGGGACGTCATGCCGCGGCCTCGGCGAGCGGCGCCTCGAGCACCCGCGCCGCGGCCCGAGCGAGCGGACCGCGCAGCGAGCGCAGCGGCCCGAAGCCGAGGTCGACGGCCTCCGCGAGTCCTCGCTGGTCGCGCATCTGCGCCCGGACCGGCAGTCCGACCGCGCGAGCCACCTCCCCGGCGGCGAAGGCCTCGCCGCGCAGGACGACGCCGGGATCGGCGTGGTCGGCGAACCGCGCACGCATCCGCGCCGCGCCGGCCACGCCCACCACGCTGCCGACGGTCACGACCACCAGCTGGTCGCAGCGCGCCGCGACCTCGTCGACCAGCGGGTCGGGCGATCGCGGGAGGTCGACGACCACCACCCGGTGGCCCCGGCGGGCCGCGGACAGCGCCTCGCGCACCGCGAACGCCTGCAGCGTCTGGGGGCGGCCGTCGACGTACCAGGACAGCACCCCGAGCGTCCCCCGCCGGGGGAGCGCCTCGCGCAGCGAACGCGCCGAGAGTCGGCCCGTCGTCCGGCACAGGGCGTCCCACCGGAAGCCCTCGGAGCGCTCGAGGCCGAGCATCCGGTCCAGACCGGGCCCCTGCGGGTCGCAGTCCACGACGACGGCATCGCCGGACCGGGCGGCCCACTGGCCGAGCGCGCACGCGAACGTGGTCGCGCCGGCTCCTCCGGTGCCGCCGATCACGCCGATCACGTGTGCCCGCTCGGGGTGGCGCTCCGTGAGGTCGGCGAGCAGCTCGACGAGCCAGTCGGCCGAGCCCGGCAGCTCGATGACGCTCTCGGCGCCGAGGTCGAGGGCCGTGCGGAACAGCTGGTCGGGCGGACGGACGTCGGTGACGACGTAGCTGCGCGCCCGGAGCTCCGGCGCCACCCGCGCCATGGCGGTCGCGAGGTCCGCGCCGACGAGGACGACCGGCGCGCGGGTCCAGGTGGTCAGGGCGGACCGCGGGTCGCGGGCGATCGTCGGCGCGACGTCGGCGGCCGCCGCGAGCGGCAGCAGCGAGGCCAGCAGGTCGTCATCGGCGGTCACCACCAGGGGAGGCACGTCCGCGGGGCGGGCGGGCGAGGGATGAGGGGATCGGTTGCGGTTCATGAGGAGGTTGTCGCCGTCCACCGGCACCGTCATGCGACGCCCACCCGGGCCTGTGGGAACACCTGCGAAGCACCGCAGCTGTGGAGGACGAACGGCGACGGGTGTGACGGATGGGGCTGGCTACGATGGGCGCCATGGCCTCCGCGGGTACGCCGCCCACCGCCGCGTTCTTCGACCTCGACAAGACGATCATCGCCAAGTCGAGCGTGCTGGCCTTCAGCAAGCCGTTCCAGGCCGGCGGCCTGATCTCGCGCCGGGCCGTGCTGCGCTCGGCGTACGCCCAGTTCGTCTTCATGGTCGGCGGCGCCGACCACGACCAGGTCGAGAAGATGCGGCAGTTCATGTCGCAGCTGTGCGCCGGCTGGGACGTCGCGACCGTCCGCGAGATCGTCGCGGACACCCTGCACAACGTCGTGGACCCCCTCGTGTACGACGAGGCGGTCCGTCTCATCGACGAGCACCATGCCGCCGGGCGGGACGTCGTCATCGTCTCCACGTCCGGCAGCGAGGTCGTCGAGCCGATCGGTGCGCTCCTCGGCGCCGACCGGGTGATCGCGACCCGGCTCAAGGTGGAGGACGGCCGCTACACCGGGGAGATCGAGTACTACGCCTATGCCGAGGAGAAGGCGAACGCGATCCGCGCGCTGGCCGAGACGGCGGGGTACGACCTCGAGGGCTCCTACGGCTACTCCGACTCGGTCACCGACGTGCCGATGCTGGAGGCGGTCGGCCACCCGCACGCGGTCAACCCGGACAAGGAGCTGCGCAAGGTCGCGGCGGGCAACGGCTGGCCGGTCCTCGTGTTCACCCGGCCCGTGGCCCTGCAGTCGCGCTTGCACCTGCCGCCGCCGAAGCCGACCCTCGCGGCGCTCGCGGTCGGTGGGGTGGTCGCGGCCGGTGCGGCGCTGTGGATCGGCACCCGCCGCCGCTCTCTCGGCGCCTGAGCAGCCGGCGGAGAAGTCCCCCCAACCCGCCAGCGTTCCCCTCCCCGGCCGAAAAGACAACCCTTGAAGGTGGCTCCGAGGCGGCGTACAAAGGACATCAAGAACTCAAGAGCAACACGTGATCCAGGTACCCACGCGGCGATCTACCCTTCTGAATTGGGCGCTGGCATTCGGAAGACTTCCGGAGCAGTTGTTGATGGTGCACGCCTGGTAGCCACGGTTCACGTGTCAGCGGTGGCACCCGAGACGACCAAGCCTCGGGTGCCACCTGCATTTGTCTGGCCGAGCGTGTCGCCGGCCCGGGGCCGGGCACGCTGGGGGCCGGCTACTCGGCCGCGCGGACCAGCGGGCTCGCCTCGGCGGCGGCCGACCACGCCTCGACGGCGTACAGCAGCCAGGCGTGCATGCCCGCCGGACTGCCGCTCGCCCAGCCGCGCAGGTTCGACTCGTACTGAGGGCGGAGCGCGAGATGCGCGGCCTCGGGTACGACGAGCGACTTCTCGTCCACGCCGCGTGCCGCGGAGACCAGTCGTTCGGCCGCCCGGGCGACGATCCCGTTGTGGGAGCCGAACGGCGCCGCGGTGACCAGCTCGGCATGGACGACCGAGGCCACCGCGAGGGCGGGCGCCTCGGTGGGGGCGGTGACCAGCTCGGCGATGCCTCGCAACCGCGAGGCGGACTCGCCGTCGCGCGGTCGGCCGAGGAGCTCGTCGGGCAGCGTGCCGCGCGCCACGAGGGTGTGCATCCGGGCGAGCGCCTGGAGCGGCTGGCGGCGCAGGACGGGCATCAGCGCCAGGAGCTCGGTGGAGAGGCGGACGGCGTCGCCGGCGATCTCGTCGCCCTCCCCGGCCCGGACCTCCGCCAGGGTCGACCGGGATCCCTCCAGCACCGCGCTGGCGTGCGCACCCCGCAGCAGCGACTCGGCGGTCAGCTCCGGACCGGTCCGGCGCAGACCCCGGTCACGGAGCACCACGTCGATGCCGTCGCGGGCACCGGCGAAGCCGGAGGGGATCCCCTCGAGGGAGAGCAGCCAGGCGTGCGGGTCGGTGGTCACGGGGGAAGCGTAGAAGGGTAGACGGGTAGAAGACATGGGAGGTGTAGAGGTAGAATCGGCCCAGGAGGTCGGCGATGAGCCTGAACATCAAGAATCCCCGGGTCCACGAGCTCGCCCGCGAGGCTGCGCGGCTGACGGGGAAGTCCCAGACCGGTGTGATCGAGGAGGCCCTGGTGAGGCTCCTGGCGGAGTACGGGGTCGATCCAGCCGAAGCGGAACGACGACGCCGGATCGACATGGCCACCGCGATCAGCCTGCGCTGGCAGGAACGACCCCGAGTCCCCGGTGAAGAGGATCGGATCCTCGACGATTGGGACCTCTATGACCCCGAGACGGGCCTGCCTGCGTGATCGTCGACACTTCTGCATTGATCGCCATCCTGGTCGACGAGCCCGAGCGAGAGCTGTTCACCGAGTTGCTCGGGAGCCGACGGTCGCGGATCTCGGCGGCCAACTGGTTCGAAGCAGCCATGGTGGCCGAAGGACGAGGAGGACGGCGTGCGACGGTCGACCTCGACCGGCTCGTCGACATCCTCGGCATCACGATCGAGCCGGTCACCGTGGAGCACGCGACGGCCGCCCGGATCGCCTTCCGTCGCTACGGCAAGGGCTCAGGCTCTCCCGCCAAGCTCAACTTCGGCGACTGCTTCGCCTACGCGCTGTCCGCGGCCACCGGCGAGCCCTTGCTGTTCAAGGGCGACGACTTCACCCACACCGACATCCTGCGCGCCGTCTGAGCCCTCCGGTCGCAGCGTGCCTCCGCCATCCGGAGCCGCACCGGCCGTACGCTCGGCTCCGATGGCTACCGACTCCACTCCCGACGCACCGGGCCTCTGCTTCGGCAGTGTGGCCGAGGCCTACGACCGCGGCCGCCCCGGCTACCCGCGCGAGGCCGTCGCGTGGCTGACGGGCGAGGAGCCGCTCGCGGTCCTCGAGCTGGGCGCCGGCACGGGCAAACTCACCGAGCACCTCGTGGCGCTCGGGCACGACGTGCACGCGACCGACCCCGACCCGCGGATGCTCGACCGCCTCGGCACCCGGCTGCCGGAGCTGCGGGTCTCGCAGACGGCGGCCGAGGAGATCCCCGCCGCGGACGCGACGTACGACGTGGTGATCGCGGCGGACGCCGACGAGTGGTTCGACAGCGAGCGGGCGCTGCCCGAGATCGCGCGGGTCCTCAAGCGGGGTGGCACGTTCGCGATCGTGCGCAACGTCCGCGACGAGCGGATCCCGTGGGTGAAGCGGCTCGGCAACCTGATCGGCCGCCACACGATCGGCGCGGGCGTCGGCGACGCGGTCGAGTCGTCGCCGTACTTCGGGCCGGCCGAGGACGCCTCCTTCAAGCAGTGGCAGGTCATCGACCGCTCGTCGGTGCAGGACCTCGCGCGCTCGCTGCCCGACGTCGCCGGCCTGGACCGCACCGGGCAGGAGTCGAAGGTCCGCGAGGTGCTCGCGTTCTACGACGACTTCGGTCGCGGCATGGACGGCATGCAGCTGCCCTGGGTCACCGAGTGCTTCCGCGCGGTCGTCGGCATCCAGCCGAAGACGATCCGCCAGACCTCCGCGCCCACCGGTACGCCGGCCGCGGAGCCCGCCGCCGAGAGCGGCGCGGAGGGTCCGGGAGGTTCGGGCCCGGAGCCGGTCGGCGAGGACACCGTCCCGGTGGCGCTCGCCCCGGCCGTCGAGCCCCCGGCCGACGACGACTCCGGCATGCTGCTCATCGACTTCCGCTGACGCCGTCCCGATGTGGGGCGAGCGCGGGATCCGATCCGCGGCGGGTCACCGACGCTCTCACGCGCCGTCCGCTCGACGATGGCCCGCCCGACGCCCGGCCGGGCGGGCATGATGAGTCCATGCGGACCGACCGGCTGTGGCGACGCGGGCGGCTGGGGAGCGAGGCGGACCGGGCGGCGTTCCGGGCGCTGCACCAGGCCTCCCTGGCCGCGCCCGCCCTGCGCGAGGGGCTGACGACGCAGAGCGCGGAGCGCGCCGTACGCCACCTGCGCAACCTGCTCGGTACGCCGGCCGTGGCGATCACCGACACCGAGGCGGTGCTCGCGTGGGACGGACTGGGCAGCCACCACGTCGACCAGGCGGCGGCCGTGGGACTGCTGGCGATCGAGAAGGGCAGCACCCGCACGGTGGACCGCGGGCAGCTCGGGTGCGCCGTCGGCGGCTGCCCGGTCCGCATCGGCGTGGCCAGCCCGCTGGTCGTCGAGGGACGGATGCTCGGCACCGTGCAGGCGTTCGCGCCGTCGCCGACGGCGGGCCTGGTCCGGGCGACGGAGGAGGTGGCCGAGTGGGTGTCGGGGCAGCTCGAGCTGGCCGAGCTCGACGCCCACCGCAACCGGATGATCGAGGCGGAGGTGCGGGCGCTGCGCGCGCAGATCAGCCCGCACTTCGTCTACAACTCGCTCAACGCGATCGCGAGCTTCGTGCGGACCGACCCGGACCGGGCCCGCGAGCTGCTGCTCGAGTTCGCCGACTTCACCCGGTACTCATTCCGCCGCCACGGCGAGTACACGACGATCGCGGAGGAGCTGCGCTCGATCGAGCGCTACCTCCTGCTGGAGCAGGCGCGGTTCGGCGACCGGCTCCAGGTGACGCTCAACGTGGCCCCGGAGGTGCTGCCGGTCGTGGTCCCGTTCCTGTGCATCCAGCCCCTCGTCGAGAACGCCGTGCGGCACGGACTGGAGAGCGTCGAGCAGTCCGGTCAGCTCACGATCCTGGCCCACGACCGCGGCCACGAGGCGCTCCTCGAGATCGAGGACAACGGCGTGGGCGAGGACCCGGAGAAGGTCCGGCGGGCACTCGCCGGGGACAGCTCGCTCGACTCGGTGGGCCTGGGCAACGTGGACGCGCGACTGCGGGCCGCCTTCGGCGACGACTACGGTCTGGTCGTGGAGACCGCACCGGGGGCCGGGACCAAGGTGATCGTGCGCGTCCCGAAGTTCGCGCCGGGGGTGACGGTGTGAGCGGGAGCGGTGGTCCCGGGGCGGCCGGCCTTCGGGTCCTGGCGATCGACGACGAGCGGCCGGCGCTCGACGAGCTGAGCTATCTCCTCCGGGCCGACGACCGGGTCGCCGAGGTCGTCGCCTGCTCGTCGGCGACCGAGGGACTGCGGGTCCTGCGCGAGCGCGAGGTCGACTGCGTCTTCCTCGACGTGCAGATGCCGGGGCTGAGCGGGCTCGAGCTGGCGGAGGTCCTCGGCCGGTTCAAGCAGCCACCGCCGGTCGTGTTCGTGACCGCGCACGAGCAGCACGCGGTCGACGCCTTCGACCTGCGCGCCGTCGACTACGTCCTCAAGCCGGTCCGGCCCGAGCGCCTCGCGGAAGCGGTACGTCGCGTCCTCGGCGGCGCGTCCCCCCGCCAGCCCGCGACGGACACCCAGGTGGCGGTGGAGCGGGGCGGCGTCACCCGCTTCGTCGACCGCGGCGACATCACGCACGTCGAGGCGCAGGGCGACTACGCGCGGCTGCACACCGCCGGCGGGGAGGCGTACCTCGTGCGGGTCCCGCTGACGACGCTCGAGGAGGAGTGGGCCGAGGCCGGCTTCCACCGGATCCACCGCTCGCTCCTCGTCGCGCTGGCCCATGTCACGGAGGTCCGCACGGAGGAGGGGCGCACCTCGGTGCGGATCGGCGCGACCGAGCTCCCCGTCAGCCGGCGGCACACCCGCGGCCTGCGCGACGTCCTCGTCCGCCGGGCCCGCGCGGGGTCATGACGGAGCGGGTGCGGGTCACCGGCCCGCCGCGGCACCCGGCCGCGGGGAGCCCGGCGGGCCCGTCCAGTCGCTCGAGCCCGTCGAGCCGGCTCGGCGACGTCCACGAGCAGACCGCCCTCGGCGACGTCTACCTGCGCTCGCTGCTGCGCGAGCAGCTCGGCCTCGCGGTCCGGATGCTGGGGCTGCTGGCGGTGACACTCGGGGCGCTGCCGCTCGTCTTCCACCTCGCGCCGGGGCTGGCGGACGCGCGACCGCTCGGCATCCCCTTGCCCTGGCTGCTGCTGGGCGTCCTGGCGCACCCCTTCCTCCTGCTGCTCGCGTGGCGCTACGTGCGTCGGGTCGAGCGAAACGAGCGCGCCTTCGCCGACCTCGTGGGCAGCGACCCCGCACGGACAGCGGGCGACGAGCCATGAGCACGGACGCCGTACCTGGGCTCGTGGCGGTCGTCCTGGTCACCTTGGTGACCCTGGCGATCGGCATCTACGGACTGCGCTTCTCGCGCACGACGAGCGACTTCTTCGTCGCCTCGCGCACGGTGCGGCCGGGCCTGAACGCGTCGGCGATCGGCGGGGAGTACCTCTCCGCGGCGTCCTTCCTCGGCATCGCGGGACTGCTGCTCGTCGGCGGTGCGGACATGCTCTGGTACCCCGTCGGCTGGACGGCCGGCTATCTCGTCCTGCTCGTGCTCGTCGCCGCGCCGCTGCGGCGCTCGGGCGCCTACACGCTGCCCGACTTCGCCGAGGCGCGGCTCGGCTCGCGCACCGTCCGCGCGGCCTGTTCGCTGCTCGTGGTCGGCATCGGCTGGCTCTACCTGATCCCGCAGTTCGAGGGCGCCGGGCTGACCCTGCGCACCGCGATCGGCGCGCCGGAATGGGCCGGCCCGGTCGTCGTCGGGGGCGTGGTCCTCGCCAACGTCACCTCCGGCGGGATGCGGTCGGTGACCTTCGTCCAGGCGTTCCAGTACTGGCTCAAGCTGACCGCGCTGCTCGTCCCCGTCGCGGTCCTGCTCGTCGTGTGGTGGGGCGACGGTCGACCGCGCGGCGCGGCGGGGGACGACGGGTGGTCCGTGCCGGTCGCGGGCGACGGCGGGATCGGTCTCTACACGACGTACTCCCTCATCGCCGCGCTCTTCCTCGGCACGATGGGACTGCCGCACGTCGTCGTCCGCTTCTACACCAATCCCGACGGCCGCGCCGCGCGCCGGACCACGGTCGTGGTCCTCGCCCTGCTGGGGCTGTTCTACCTGTGGCCACCGGTGTACGCCGCCCTCGGCCGCGTCTACGCCGGGTCGCTGGTCGCCGAGGGACGCTCCGACGTCCTGGTGCTGGAGCTGCCACGGCTGATGCTCGACGGGCTCGGGGGCGACCTCCTCACCGGCCTGGTCACCGCCGGCGCGTTCGCGGCCTTCCTCTCCACCTCTTCGGGGCTGGCGATCGCGGTCTCCGGCGTCCTCACCCAGGACCTCACCACCCGGCTGCTCGGGGAGCAGCGCGGCGGGGTCGCCGCGTTCCGGCTCGCGGCGGTCGTCGCGGTCGTGATCCCGATCGGCGCCGCGCTGCTGGTGCGCAACGTCGGGGTCGCCCAGTCGGTCGGACTGGCGTTCGCGGTCGCGGCCTCGACCTTCTGCCCCCTCCTCGTGCTCGGCATCTGGTGGCGACGGCTGACCGCCGCCGGCGCCCTCGCCGGCCTCGCCGCCGGTGGACTCGGTGCGGGCGGGGCCGCGATCGCCACGCTCGCGGGCTACGCGCCCGGCGGCTGGGCCGGCGCCGCGCTGGGCCAGCCCGCCGCGTGGAGCGTGCCGCTCGCCGCGGCGGTCATGGTCGTGGTCTCGCTCGCGACGGCCGACCGGGAGCCGGCGCACGCCCGCCGGTTCCTGGTCCGCCTGCACACGCCGGAGTCGCTCGGCCGCTGACCCCCGTCGACGGCTCAAGCCGCGAGGACGGTCGGGGCCGGGACCCCGGCGTCCGGGCGGAGCTCGCCACCAGGCGCCTTCGCGGCGACGGCGAGCACGACGAGCCCGGCCAGGGTGATCGCCGCACCCGCCCAGAGCGGCGAGGTGTAGCCGAGGCCGGCCGCGAGCGTGACACCCCCGAGCCAGGCGCCGAGGGCGTTGCCCACGTTGAAGGCGGCGATGTTGGCGCCGGAGGCGAGGGTCGGCGCGGCGCTGGCGTAGTGGAGGACCCGCATCTGCAGGCCCGGCACCGTGGCGAAGCCGACGCCGCCCATGAGCAGCAGCGCGACGACGGTCGCCGGCTTGCTGCCCGCGACGAGCGCGAAGGCGGCCAGCACCGCGGTGAGGGCGGCGAGGACGATCAGCAGCGTCCGGACCAGGTCACGGTCGGCGGCGCGACCGCCCCCCAGGTTGCCGGCGAACAGGCCGACGCCGAAGAGCACCAGCAGCCACGGCACGGCACCGGCCGCGAAGCCGCTCACCTCGGTGAGCGTGAACGCGATGTAGGTGAAGCCGCCGAACATGCCGCCGTACCCGAGGACGGTGACGGTGATCGAGAGCCAGACCTGGGGGCTGCGGAAGGCGGCCAGCTCGGAGCGCGCGCTCGGCGTACCGGCTGCCGCGGCGCCACGGGCCGCGGGCACGAGGGCGGCGATGCCGACGAACGCGAGGACGCCGATGACGGTGATCGCCCAGAAGGTCGAGCGCCAACCGGCGGCCTGGCCGAGGAGCGTGCCGAGCGGGACGCCGAGGACGTTGGCCAGAGTGAGGCCACCGAACATGAATGCGATGGCGCTGGCCTTGCGGTCGGGGGCGACCAGCTGCGCGGCGACGACCGAGCCGATGCCGAAGAAGGCGCCGTGACACAGGGCCGCGACGACGCGGCCGGTCATCATCACGCCGTACGACGCGGCGACGGCGGAGATCAGGTTGCCGAGGATGAACAGCACCATCAGGCCGAGCAGCGCGGTCTTGCGCGGGACCCGGGTGAGGGCGAGGGTCAGGCCGATGGCGCCGACCGCGACGCTGAGGGCGTAGCCGGAGATGAGGTAGCCGGCGGTGGTCTCGGTGACGGCGAAGTCGTCCGCGACCTCGGGCAGCAGGCCCATGATCACGAACTCGGTGAGGCCGATCCCGAAGCCGCCGATGGCGAGGGCGAGGAGTGCGACAGGCATGGGTCTTCCTGGAGGCAGAGGCGTGGCGTACGGAGATAGTCAGCGCGTGCATTAGTTGCACACGCGTCATATTCGATAGTTGCACACGCGCGCTATCCGCGCAACTCGGGTATACTGGGAGCCTCACGAGGAGGGACGACGATGGGCATCGCCGACGACGCGGTCGAGATCCGCACCCAGGGATGGCGCACGCTGGCCGCGCTCCACGGGCTGATCGAGACGGCACTGGAGAAGGCGCTGCAGCGCGACCACGACCTGTCGGTCGTCGAGTTCACCGTGCTCGACGCGCTGAGCCGTCAGGACGGCTGGCACATGCGGATGCAGCAGCTGGCCCGCGCCGCCGCGCTGTCCGCGTCGGCCACGACCCGCCTCGTCACGCGCCTGGAAAACCGCGGCCTGCTCAGCCGCATCCTGTGCGCCGACGACCGGCGCGGCATCTACACCGAGCTCACGCCGGCCGGGCGCGCCCTCCTGGAGAAGGCGCGCCCGCTGCACGAAGAGGTCCTGCGGACCACGCTCGACGAGGCCGGCGAGGTCCCCGAGCTCGCCGACCTCGTCCACTTCGTCGGGTCGGTGGGCACGGTGGGCACTCGGGCCTGACCGCCGCCGTACCCGGCATCCGGGTCACGCCGACGGCGGATGCACGACCGGAGTGCCGGGTACGACGAGAGCCGGGGTGGGCTACGGGAGGCCCGGCGCGACCGGCGCCAGGTCGAACTGCCACTCGCGGTAGAAGTTGTCCGCGAGGTCGAGACGCGACCCCCCGACGATCCGCCCGGTCTCCGGGTTGCGGACGCCCTCGAGCACCCGCCCGCCCGTGAGCAGCGAGGCGAGGTGGACGCGCTGGCTCTCCGGACAGACCAGGGTGACCTCCAGTAGCTCCGGTCCGCCCAGCTCGAAGTAGAACCCGTTGCCCTCCTTGCGCACCCGCAGGTCGGCCCACAGCTCAGCCTCGTCGAAGCTGCCGGAGCTGTCGAAGCTGCAGGTCGCGGCTCGCGTCGCGGTGTACGTCCCCTCGGCCTCCTCGAGCCGGTAGAAGATCTCGCCGTTGAAGTCCTGGTCCTTCACCACGGTGACGTCGAGGGTCCAGGTCGCGAGCTCGACGATGCCGGGGGCGGGCTCGAGGCGGGTCACGCCCGAGATCGCGCCGGCCCACCGCTCGGGCAGGCCCTCACCCCGACAGGACCGCATCACCTCCGCCGTGCAGACGTCCGGATCGTCCGGCGAGTTCTCCGGGCCACCCGGCGCGCCGCCGTTGCACTGGTCGCGGCCCGGCCCGCCGTCGCAGACGTCGACCCCGAAGCCGCCGTTCAGCTCGACGTCGTCGCCGCCACCGCCGGAGAGATGGTCGTTGCCGTCGCCGCCGTTGAGCCGGTCCGGGTCCGGACCGCCCATCAGCGTGTCGTCGCCACCCTCCCCGTTGATCGAGTTCCCCGGCCACGAGGACTTGAGCAGGTCGTTGCCCTCGCCGCCGTACAGGGTCTGGCCCGCGTCGCCGGTCGTCATCGAGTCGTCCCCCTCCTCGCCGAAGCCGAAGCCGCCGGCCCCGGAGCCGAGGGCGATGAGGTCGTTGCCCGGTCCCCCGCGCAGGACGTCGGTGCCCTCGCCGCCGTCGATGGTGTCGTTGCCCGCACCCCCCGTGACCAGGCGGTCGTCGCCGCCGCCGGCCGTGATCCGGTCGTCGCCCGGTCCCCCGTCGATGACGTCGGGGAAGGGGCCGCCGGCGATGACGTCGTTGCCCGCGCCGCCGTCGAGCAGCGTGTCGCTGCGCGTCGTACGGAGCGTGTCGTTGCCCGCACCGCCGTACAGACCGGTGTCGTCGGCCTCGGCGATGATCAGGTCCCGCCCGCCGTCGCCGTGGAGCAGCCCGCCGGCACCGGGTCCGGACCGGATCGTGTCGTTGCCCTTGCCGCCGCACACGATGTCGCGACCGCCGCGACCGTCGATCCGGTCGTTGCCGCCGCGGGCGACGATGACGTCGCGACCCTTGGTGCCCACGATCTTCTCGGCCTTGTTCGTGCCGACGATGGTCGCCTTCTGTCCGGCGCACTTCGGGGTCGCGGCCTCGGCGGCGCCGCCGAGGCCGAGGCTTGCCGGGAGCGCGAGCGCCAGGGCGAGGACGGGGAGGAGATGTCGTCTCATGCCCCGAGGATCGGCTCCCGTGCTTGCGGCGGGCTTGCGGTCCGCTTGGGCGCGGATCGTCCACGGAGCGATGTGACGCGGGTCCGGATTCCGGAGAACCTTCCCCGGAAGGGCCCACGGCCGCCTACGGTCCTCCCATGAGCCAGATCGCGCCCTCCGCTCCGCCCCCGACCTCCGGAAGGAGGCGCCGGGTCGCCGCTGTCGTCGGCGCCATCGGGGTGGTCGCCGTCATCGGTGCCGGTGGCTGGGCCTGGCAGGGCTGGCTGGCCCAGGGTCCCCAGGCGTCGGAGGTGCTGCCCGCCGACACGCTCGCCTACGTCGGGATCGACCTCGACCCGCCCGGTGGCCAGAAGCTCGCGGCCTACCAGGCCCTGAAGCGGTTCCCGAGCCTCGCGAAGCACCTCGGCCTCGACAGTCAGGACGACCTGCGCGGCGCCCTGGTCGACCGGCTGGCCGACGAGAGCGGCTGCGACCTCGGCTACGACGACGTGGCGGACTGGGCGGGCGACCGGGCAGCGCTGGCAGTCGTGCCTCAGGAGGGGAAGGACGTCCCCGCGCCGGTCGCCGTCGTGCAGGTCGGCGACCGGGAGAAGGCGCGGGCCGGCCTGGAGAAGGCGTTCGCGGACTGCGGGGACGACATGGGCTTCGCGCTCGGCGACGGCTGGGCGGTCCTCGCCGGCAGCGATCAGGTCGCGCGCCAGGTCGTCGCCGACGGCCGGCGCGCCCACCTCGGCGACGACGCCGACTTCCAGGAGCTGACCTCGGCCGCGGGCGAGGCCGGCGTGCTCACCCTGTACGCCGCCCCCGAGGCCGGTTCGGCCATGCTCGCGGCCTTGGAGAAGGACCCGTTCCTGTCGGTCCTCCTCGCCGCGCCGCTCGGTGATGCGGCCGATCCGGTCGACCTGCTGATCGCGTTCGCGAACATGACCACGGTCTTCACCGAGGTCGCCGACGACGTCGAGACGGACATGGCAGCCGCGATGACGCCGGAGGAGGAGCGGCTCTGGAAGCGGATGGACGACTTCGACAGCCTCTCCCCCGCCGAGCAGGAGCAGCTGATGGCGGATATGGACGCCTTGTACGCCGACGAGAGCGATGGAACGGGCGACGGGACGGCGGGCGACGCCCCGGAGGGGTTCTGGACGGAGGACGAGCTGGCCGAGGAGTCCGAGCTGTCCGAGGACGAGCTCCTCGACGACTTCTCGCTGCCGGTGCCGGACCTGGTCCGCCAGCGGCTGGAGAGCTTCACCGGGCTCGGCGGGATCGCCCGCTTCGCCGACGGGGCGCTGGAGGTGGAGGTCGTCGCGGACCCGCTGCTGACCGGCCCGGAGGGGCGGTACGCCGGAACGCACGCGCTCGAGGCCATCAGCGGCCTCCCGGACGACGCGGCCCTGGCCTTCGGCGCCGGCTTCGGCACCGACTGGGCCGAGCAGGCGATCACCGAGGGCCCGACGGCGTTCGGCAGCGAGCCGGAGAGCCTGCTGGCCGACTTCGAGAAGGGCACCGGCCTCACGCCCGATGACCTCGAGGACCTCGGTGGGGACACCGTCGCGTTCGTGGCCGGTCCCGGGTTCGAGGACGCGTTCGACTTCGACGGCGTGTCCGGCGACGCACCGATCGCGGCACGGATCACCGGTGACCTCGCGAAGGTCGAGTCGGCGCTCGAGAAGGTGCGCGCCGCGTTCGGCGGGAAGGACGTGCTGCCGTCGGTCCGCACCGACGACGCGGTGGTGGTGGGCGCCGACCGCGCGTTCGTCGAACGGGTCGCCGAGGAGACGGGGACGCTCGGCGACTCGGACCGCTTCGCGAACGCCGTGCCCGATGCCGACCGCGCCCTGACGATCACCTACGTCGACTTCGACCGCGGCGAGTGGGCCGGGGCACTCGGCGAGGGTGACGTCGCCCCCGGTGACCTCGCGCCGCTCGACACCGCGGGCATGACGGTGAGCGACGCCGGCGAGCGGCAGCGGATCGTGGTCCGCCTGACCTTCGACGACTGACCCGGGCGGTCCCTCAGCCCGGCGGAGCGGCTCGGACCGGCAACCGGCTCAGACCGGCACCCGCACGGCGGCGGGGGCGAGCGCGCGCGCCCGCTCGACGACCAGGTCGACCAGGCGGGGGTGCGGTCCGAGGACGCCGGCGACGACGCCGGCACCGGCGGCGTACGCGTCGCGGCGGGCCCGGTGGTGGAAGTGGCCCGTGGCGAGGAGGTACGGCGACACGGCGTCCCCCGGCCGGACGACCTCCGCGAGCCGGGGGCCACGGCCGGAGAGCGTGGCGAGGCGGACCGGCGCGCCCCAGGCGTGGGCGAGCAGGTGGGCGGCGGCGTCGAGGTCGGCGGACGCGGCGGGATCGGTGGAACCGGCCGCGACCAGGACCACCGGCTGGCCGGGGGTGGCGCCGGCGGCGCGGAGCCGGTCGGCCTGGGCCGCGGCGAGCAGCACGTCGGGGCCGAGCGAGCGGCCGAGCCGGACCGGGCGGTCCGTGGCGGCGAGCATCGCCGGCAGGTCCTGGCGCAGGTGGTAGCCGGTCGAGAGCAGCAGCGGCACGGCCACCGCGGGCGTGGCGACGTCGGCGACGACCTCGGCGAAGAGTGGCGCGCACAGCTCGACGTACGACGCCGTGGCGGCCCAGCCGAGGCGCGCGGCCGCGGCCTCGGTGAGCCGGCGGGCGACCTCGTTGCCCGCGGCGGTGCGGGTGCCGTGGGCGACGGTGACCAGGTGGGGTGCGGGCGTCACGTCACGCGTCCCGCGGGCTCGAGCCCACGGGACGCACGACACTGCGGCGGGACTCGGCCTCACGGGGTGACCGCCAGGCGGTACCCGCGCTTGACGACGGTCTGGATGCAGCGGGTGCCGAGGGCGGCGCGCAGGCGCGCGACGGCCATTTCGACGGCGTGCTCGGAGCCGGCGGTGCCGGACGGGAGGGCGGCGAGGAGGTCGCGGCGGGAGACGACGGTGCCGGGGTTGACGAGCAGGGCCTGGAGCACGGCGTAGGGGGCGGGCGAGAGCCGCACCTCGACCCCGTCGAGCAGGACGCCGCGATCACCGAGGTCGCCGTGCAGGAGGAGGGTGTGCCCGGCGACGTCGAGGGTGGTGCCGGCGGCGCGCGAAGGGAGCTCGACCTCGAGCTGCTTGACCATCGCGGCGAGGCGGGAGCGGTCGGGGTGGATCGAGGGCACGCCCCACATCTCGAAGGCGGCGGCGGTGACCGGGCCCACGCAGGAGGCGACCACGTCGGCCTGGAAGGCGCCGACCACCTCGTCGCGGTGGCCGGTGGTGCCGGCGGCCTCCATCATCGCGGCGATCGCGGGAGCCGCGGTGAAGGTGACGGCGTGGACCCGGCGCTCGGCGACCGCCTCGATCAGGCCGAACATCGGCTCGGGGTCGGCCGCACCCTCGACCCGGTAGACCGCGACCGTGGTGACCTCGGCGCCGAGCCGGCGCAGCGCGTGGGCCGCGAGGGAGAGCGACTGGCCGTGCTCCTGCACGACGATCCGCCGCCCCCGCAGGTCGCGGCCCCGCAGGTGCGCGAGCACGTCCTCGAACTCCTCCGACTCCGGCGCCCAGAGCTCGCGCAGACCGAACCGGCGCAGTGCGCCGACGCTCTTGGGCCCACGGGCCAGGATCTCGGCGCCGCCGAGGTGGGCGGTGAGGTCGTCGAGCAGGCCCCAGCGCCCGGCCGCGGTGAACCACGACTTCAGGCCGATGCCGGTGGTGGCGACGAAGATGTCGACCGGCTGGTGGAGCACCTCCTCGGTGGCCGCGCGCAGACCCTCCTCGTCGATCCGGTTGGGGTCGACCGACAGCGCCGGCGCGTGGATCACGGCCGCCCCGCGCCGTTCCAGCAGCGCGATCTGCTCGTCGGCCCGGCGCGCCGCGGTGACGCCGATCCTGAAGCCGGACAGAGGAAGGTCGCTCACGAGTGGTCACCTCCGGAGTCACGCTGGGGGTGGCCCGTGCACTGGGTGCGTGCATGGCAAGGCGGCGGAGCGAAGGCATGCTGGATCGCACGTCGAGCGACGCCGACGCCGCCAGGTGCGTGCCCAGGGTGCGGGACACACGGCGGGGCTCCGGAGGTGACCACTACCCGATTGTCTCGCGTCGGGCGCCGACGACCACCATGCCGTCGACCACCCGGACGTCATAGCTCGGTACGACGACCGCCGGGTCGTCGAGGCAGATCCCGGTCCGCAGGTCGAAGCGCTGCTTGAGCAGCGGGCTGGCGACGAACGCGACGTCGCCGCCGTCGCGGGTCGTCGTGCCGACGATGCCGCGCGCGAGCACCGACGCCTGCCCGAAGGGGTCCAGGTTGGCGAGGGCGAACACCTCGTCGTCGTAGGTCCGGAAGACGGCGACCTCCTCGCCGCCGACCAACGCGACCACGCCGGACTCGCGCTGCACCTGCTCGAGACGGCACACGGCGGTGCCCAGGGTGAGCGTCGTCGTGGTGCGGGCCTCCTCCTGGAAGGTGACCGCGGGCTCCGGCGCGCCGGGCGCGTTGACGAAGGACACGAATCGGCTCAGCTTCGCGGGGTCCTCGATGGTGGCCCGCCACTCGTCGAAGTACGAGTCGACATGGCGCTCCATGCTCGACTCCAGCTCGCTGCCCAGGCCGAGGGCGTCGTCGACGACGACCTCGCGGACCCGGTCCAGGCCGCCGATCTCGTCGAGCCAGCCGGCGGTGCGCTGCAGCCGGTCGGCGGTGCGGATGTAGTACATGAGGAAGCGGTCGAGGTAGCGGATGAGGTCCTCGCGGCTCAGGTCGCCCGCGAGCAGCTGGGCATGGGCGGGCACGGCGCCGCCGTTGCCGCCGACGTAGAGGTTCCAGCCCTTCTCGGTCGCGATCACGCCGAAGTCCTTGCCCCGCGCCTCTGCGCACTCCCGGGCGCAGCCCGACACCCCGCCCTTGAGCTTGTGCGGCGAGCGCAGCCCGCGGTAGCGCAGCTCGAGCTCGATCGCGAGGCCGACCGAGTCCTGCACGCCGTAGCGGCACCAGGTCGAGCCGACGCAGGACTTCACGGTCCGCAGCGCCTTGCCGTAGGCGTGGCCGGACTCCATGCCGGCGTCGACCAGCCGCTTCCAGATCGCCGGCAGGTCCTCCATCCGGGCGCCGAACAGGTCGATCCGCTGCCCGCCGGTGATCTTCGTGTAGAGCCCGTAGTCGCGGGCCACCTCGCCGATCACGATCAGCTTGTCGGGGGTGATCTCGCCGCCGGGGATGCGCGGGACCACCGAGTAGGTGCCGTTCTTCTGGAGGTTGGCGAGGTAGGCGTCGTTGGTGTCCTGCAGGGTCGCGTTCGCGCCGTCGAGGACGTGGTGGTTGAGCAGGCTGGCGAGGATCGAGGCGACGGCGGGCTTGCAGATGTCACAGCCCCGACCGCGGCCGTGACCCTCGATGATGTCGTCGAAGCGCTGGTAGCCGTGGACGGCGACCACCTCGAACAGCTCCTGGCGGGTCATCGCGAAGTGCTCGCACAGCGACTTGTCGAC
Organism: Nocardioides segetis; assembly: GCF_051390595.1. Taxonomy (NCBI): domain Bacteria; kingdom Bacillati; phylum Actinomycetota; class Actinomycetes; order Propionibacteriales; family Nocardioidaceae; genus Nocardioides; species Nocardioides segetis. Next base: position 43,519 of record NZ_JBNINR010000020.1, read on the forward strand.
GACCACGCCGTGTGAGGCGAAGTGGTCCTCGACGACCTTCTTGACCATGGTCTTGCAGGAGCCGCAGGTGGAGCCGGCCTTGGTGCAGGCCGTGACGCAGGCCGGGCTGTCGCAGCCGCCGCCGTCGGAGACCGCCGCGACGATCTGGGCCTTGGTGACGTTGTTGCACGAGCAGACCTGCGCGTCGTCGGGAAGGCCGAGCTCGGGGCCGCCGCCGCGGGCGGCGGGGAGGATCAGCTCCTCGGGGTTGTCGGGCAGCTCGATGCCGGAGCCGACCAGCGGCCGCAGTACGCCGTACGACGACGCGTCACCGACCAGGATGCCGCCCAGCAGCTCGTAGCCGCCGCTCGCGAGCTCCTTGACGACGAGCTTCTTGTAGATGCCGGCCACCGCGTCGGCGTACACGACCTCGAGGGCGTCCTCGTCGCTGGCGAAGGCGTCGCCGAACGACGCGACGTCGACCCCGAGCAGCTTGAGCTTCGTCGACATGTCGGCGCCGGTGAAGGAGCCCGCCGCTCCGCCGAGCAGGGCGTCGACGACCACCTCGGCCATCGCGTAGCCCGGCGCGACCAGGCCGTACATCCGCCCACCGGGAGCGGCGCACTCGCCGATCGCCCAGATGTGCTCGTCGCTGGTGCGGCAGTGCTCGTCGACCAGGACGCCGCCGCGCTCGGCGATGTCGAGGTCGGCGGCCCGGGCCAGCGCGTCGCGAGGACGGATGCCGGCGGAGAAGACGACCAGGTCGACGTCGATCGGGTTGCGGTCCTTGAGCGCCAGGCCGGTGACCCTGTCCTTGCCGAGCACGGCCTCGGTCATCGCGCCGGTGTGCACGGTCAGGCCGAGGGTCTCGATGTGTCGGTTGAGCGTGGATCCGGCGGCGTCGTCGATCTGGACCGCCATCAGCCGCGGCGCGAGCTCGACGACATGGGTCTCCAGGCCCAGCTGGTGCAGCGCGTTGGCGGCTTCCAGTCCGAGCAGGCCGCCGCCGATGACCGCGCCGACCTTGGCCTTCTTCGACGCCGCCCGGATCGCCTCGAGGTCCTCGATCGTGCGGTAGACGAAGACACCTCTGAGGTCCTTGCCGGGCACCGGTGGCACGAACGGGAAGGCGCCGGTCGCGAGCACCAGCTCGTCGTAGTGCAGGTCCTCACCGTCGGCGAGCGTGATCACCCGCTGTCGCGGGGAGATCGCCACGACCTCGGCGCCGAGGCGCAGCGTGACCCGTGGGTCGTCGTACGCACCGCCGGGGAGGAACGACAGCGCCTCGGCGCCGACCTCGAAGTAGGACGTCAGCGCCACCCGGTCGTACGCCGGGCGCGGCTCCTCGCCGAGGACGGTGATGTCGTGGGTCTCGGTGAGCCCGCGCTCGATCGCCGCCTGGACGAAGCGGTGGCCGACCATGCCGTGGCCGACGACCACCAGTTGCCTGCGCTGGTTCATGATCAGATCCCTCTCTGGGCGGTGGCGAGGGCCACGGGGTCGGTCCGGTGGGTGACGAGCTGCCGCACGGTGCCGGCGCAGCCGCCGCAGCCCGTGGTCGCTCGGGTGGTGTCGCGGGCCTGCTCGAGCGAGGAGCAGGCGCGGATCCGGCCGGCGGTGACACCCGCGCAGGCGCACACCTCGGCGTCGTCCGGGAGGAGCGCGACCGCGCTGTCGTCGCTCGCTCCCGTCCGCTCCGGCATCAGCAGACGGCCGGGCTCCTCGGGCCCGAGGACCGTCCGCCGGTCGAAGTGCTGGGTGATCAGGCCGATCCGGGACAGGTCGCCGACCAGCGTCGCGGCCACGATCCGTCCGTCCCGGACCACGAGGCGGCGGTGCGACCCCGCGATCGGGTTCGCGACCTCGACCACCTCGCCCCCGGCGGCGACCTCGGCCGCGGCGTCCCCGAGGACGGCCACGTCGAGGTCGGTGGCGCGCAGCCGGGCCACGACCCGGCTGCCGTCGTAACTCGTGGGCGCGCCGCAGAGGATGTCGGCGAGGACGCCGGCCTGCTCCCACGCGGGTGGCACGAAGCCGGTCGTGCGGCCGGCATGCTCGGCACAGTCGCCGAGCGCGTGCACCGTCGGGTCGGTCACGCTCGCGAGGCGGTCGTCGACGACGACACCGCGACGCACGGCGAGGCCCGCGCCGCGCGCCAGGGCGGTCGAGGGGCGGCCGCCGGCGGTGAGGACGACGAGGTCGGTGTCCAGCGTGGCGCCGTTGTCGAGCCGCAGTGCGGGGCCGTGGGGGCCCTCGACGAGCCGGACGGCGCGGGCGCCGGTGTAGACGGCGACGCCGAGGCGGTGGAGGTCCCGGGCGAGGACCCGCCCGGCGGGAGCGCTGATCTGCTGGTGGAGCAGGTGATCGGCGCCCTCCACGACCTCGGTGCCGATGCCGCGCACGCCGAGGGCACGGGCCACCTGGAGGCCGAGCAGGCCACCGCCGACGACGACAGCACGCCGGCAGGTGGGGAGCACGGACAGCAGGCGCTCGCAGTCGGCGAGGGAGCGGAAGGAGTGGACCGCGTCGTGCAGGGAGCCGTCGATCCGGACCAGGCCACGGATCGGCGGCAGCGACGGGATGCTGCCCGTCGCGAGCACGAGGGCGTCGTACTCCACGAGGGTGCCGTCGACGAGCATGACGTCCCTGCGCTCCCGGTCGACGCCGAGCACCCGCGCCCCGAGCCGCAGATCGACGCCCTGCGCGGCGTACCACGCCGGCACACGCAGGGTCAGCGCCTCCGGCCGGTGCGTGCCCTCGAGGACGGCGGAGAGCAGGATCCGGTTGTACGGCGCGGCCTCCTCGTCGCCGAGGACGGTGATCTCCATCCGCGCCGGCGCGCCCCGGGCCACCAGTTCCTCGACCAGTCGGGTCGCGGCCATCCCGGACCCGACGACCACCAGCCGCGGGCGCGGTGGTCCGGCGGAGGGTCGGCTGGTCATGGAGCCATCGAAGGTCACCGAGGTTTCGCGCCGGGGCGCGCGGGCCGCACTGCGATGTCAACGAGTCCTCACGGCCTCACGCCGCGCTCTCGTGTTCCCGGAGTTCCCTGCGGGGCCGTCAGGGCGTCCGGCGAGATGATTGATGCGCGGGAACGTGCTGCGAGCGGCGCTCGGCGCCGCGCTCGCAAGGCGCCGGCGCGAAGGCATGCTGGGCGCACGTCGAGCGTCGGCAACGCAGCGAGCACGGATGCCGAGCGTCGCGGAGCGTGCGAGACCCGCGCGTCAATCATCTAACGTCGGGGCCATGCTGAGGCCCGCCCCCCGCGACGTGCGCGTGTCGCGGGCGACGTACGTCGCCGCGGCGGTGGCCTTCGGGGCGTGGCTGCCCTTCCTCCGCACCCCCCTCGCCTCGGACGCGGCGGGCTTCCTCGCCGTCGGGCAGCAATGGCACGACGGGAGCTCGCTGTACGGCGACCACTGGGTCGACCGGCCGCCGCTGCTCATCTGGATCTTCCGCGTGACCGCGTGGCTCGGTCCGATCGGGCTCGGGGATGACGGCGTGACGGCGCCCGCGGTCATGGTGCTGGGTGCGGTCGCGAGCGCGGCGGTGGTCCTGCTGGCGGGACTCCTCGCCGCGCGGCTGGCCGCGCCGGGAGCGCACTGGACGACCCGGGCCGTCCCCATCCTCGCCGCGGCCCTGCTGTCGAGCCCGCTGCTCGGCATGCCGGAGACCAACGGCGAGCTGCTGGCGGCGCCGTTCGTGCTGCTGAGCGTGGTGGGGCTGGTGGCGGCCCTGTCGACGCCGGCCGGCCGGCGTCCCCTCCTGCTCGCGGCGGGCGCCGGTGCGGCGGCGATGGCCGCGGCCCTCGTCAAGCAGAATGTCGTCGACGGCTTCGTGTTCGCGCTGGTGCTGATGGTGCTGTGCCACGGTCGCGTGGCCGGACTCCTGCGGCTCGCCGGCTGCTTCGCCGCCGGCTCGGTCACGGTCCTCGCCGCCGCCGTCGCCTCCGCGGCCGAGCGCGGCACCTCCCCCGCCGACCTCTGGGACGCCGTCGTCGTCTTCCGGCTCCGGGCCGCGGAGGTGATCGACACGTCGGCGAGCGCCGCCACGTCGGACCGGATGCTCCTGCTCGGGCTCGCGTTCGTCGCCAGCGGCGCGGCGACACTCCTCGGCACGACGGTGGTCATCGCGGTCCGCGACACGCTGCGGGACGGGCCCCGCGGCGCACCGCTCACGGTGGCGGGGCTCGGCCTCGCCGGGTGGGAGCTGGTCGGCGTGGTCGCGGGCGGCAGCTACTGGCTGCACTACCTGACCGGGCTGGTCCCGGGCCTCGTGGTGCTGGCCTGCCTGGTCCGCCCCACCGCGCCGGTGCGCCAGGCGCTGGTCGCCTGCCTCGGCCTGACCCTGGTCGCGACCGGCGCCGCGTGGACCGAGCAGCTGGTCAACCCGGCGAACCCCGCGATCGCGACCGACGCCAAGATCGCGCACTACCTGCGCGACCACGCCGAGCCCGACGACGGCGTCGTGGTCGCGTTCGGCCGCCCGGACATCGTGGTCGGCAGCGGGCTGTCCAGCCCGTACCCGCACCTGTGGAGCCTGCCCGTGCGCGTCCTGGACCCGGATCTGACCGAGCTCCGGTCCGTTCTGACCGGCCCGCACGCACCGCGCTGGGTCGTGGTGTCCGGGGCGAGCCTCGCCACCTGGGGCATCGACGCGAGCGGGGTCCAGGACTACTTCGTCCGGCACTACCGCGAGCAGGCGGCGTACGACGACTTCCACATCTGGCGTCGGCGGTGAGGCCTCGGGATCCGGCTGGCCGGATCCCCCGCGGGCAACCCCCGCGTGACGCCATCTGACCGAGTCGGACGCGTCGCCTCCGTCACATCCGGCGCGTCCCGGAATACCTGGGCGCGGGCTCGCCGTTGGGCGCGCATATACCCCTTGGGGGTATACTCCGACATTCATCCCGCCTGAAAGGAGGCCGTGGTGAGCCTCTTCGCGATCCGCGACTTCCGCCGCCTCTTCGCCGCACAGATCATCGCGCTCTTCGGCACCGGGCTGGCGACCGTCGCCCTCGGCCTCCTCGCCTACGACCTCGCCGGCCCCGACGCCGGTGCGGTCCTCGGCACGGCGCTCACCATCAAGATGGTGCTCTACGTCGTCATCGCGCCCCTGGCGGCGGCGTTCGTCGACCGCCTCCCCCGCAGGCTCTTCCTGGCGCTGCTCGACGTCGTGCGCGCCGGCGTGGTACTGGCGCTGCCGTTCGTCAGCGAGGTCTGGCACATCTACGTCCTCATCGCCCTGCTCCAGTCCGCGTCCGCGGCGTTCACCCCGACCTTCCAGGCCGTGATCCCCGACATCGTCACCGAGGAGGCGCAGTACACGCGGGCCCTGTCCGCCTCCCAGGTGGCCTACACGATGGAGAGCCTGCTCAGTCCGGTGCTCGCCGCGGTGGCACTGACCTTCATGACCTTCGACTGGCTGTTCGTCGGCACCTCGGCGGGCTTCGCCGTCTCGGCCGTCCTCGTGCTGGGCACGGCGATCCCCGACGCCCGGCCGACGGCGACCGCGAACGCCTGGGAGCGGATCTCCTCCGGGATCCAGGCCTTCGCCCGCGCCCCCCAGCTGCGCGGGATCATGGCGCTCAACCTGGTCGTCGCCTCCGCCGGCGCGATCGTCGTCGTCAACACGGTCAACTACGTGCGCGACGTGCTGGAGGGCAGCCAGGCCGACGTGGCCTGGATGCTGGCCGCCTCCGGCGGCGGCACCCTCGTCGTCGCCGTCGCCCTGCCCCGGGTCCTCGACCGGATCGCCGACCGCACCGTGATGATGACCGGATCGACCGTCCTGGCCGCGGCCGTCACGGCGGCGCTGGCCATGGCGGCGACCGACGCCACCACGTGGTGGATCACGGGCGCCATCTGGATCGCGGTCGGCGGCGGCATGGCCCTGATCGTCACCCCGACCGGCCGGGTGCTGCGGCGCTCGGCGACGCCCGACGCGCTGCCCACGCTCTTCGCGGCGCAGTTCTCGCTGTCCCACCTGGCGTGGCTGGTCACCTACCCCGTGGCCGGCTGGATCGGCACCGGCGTCGGTCTCGCCGCGGCCTGGTCGATCCTGCTCGTGCTGGCCGCCAGCGGCGCCGTCGCCGCGCGGCTCCTGTGGGCGCCGCGGGCCCGCCCGGTCGTCGTACCCGACGGGGTGCCCGCCGAGGCGACGCCCGGCGGGCGCGTCCCGCGGGAGCCGGCCCTGGCCGGCGCCGGCCGGGCGCGCGTGGTGGAGGCCGAGGCGGCCCAGGGCACCCTCGCCGCCGCTCAGTGCACCTGCGTCCGCACGGTGTGAGCCCTCACCGGGTCCCGTCCGCCGGCACCAGCACCCGGGCCGCGCACACCTTGAACTCCGGCATCCGGCTGACCGGGTCGAGGGCGTCGTTGGTGAGCCGGTTGGCGCCGACCCAGTGGAAGGGCACGAAGATCGTGTCCGGGCGGATCGTGTCGACCACCCGCGCGGGCGCCCGCAGCTCGCCCCGCCGGGTCCGGACCACCACCGGTCGACCGTCGGCCGCGCCGATCCGGTCGGCGAGCATCGGGTGCAGCTCGACGAAGGCACCGTCGTCGGCGAGCTCACGGATCCGCCGGGTCTGGGCACCGGACTGGTACTGCGCCAGCACCCGGCCGGTCGTCAGGTGCACCGGGTACGCCGGGTCGGGCTCCTCCGCCGGCCCGGCGTACTCCGGCACGACGAAGCGCGCGCGGCCGTCGGGGGTGGCGAAGGAGTCCGCGAACAGCCGCGGCGTGCCGGGATGGTCGGGCGAGGGGCAGGGCCAGAACACGCCGTGCTCCTCGGCGATCCGGGCATAGCTGATGCCCGCATAGTCGGCCCGGCCGCCCGCGGAGGCGCGGCCCAGCTCGGCGAAGGCCTCCTCCGGGTCGGTGGGGAAGGCGGCCGTGGACCCCAGCCGCGACGCGAGGCCGGCGATCACGTCGAGGTCGCTGCGCACCCCCGCGGGCGGCGCGAGCGCCTGCCGCCGCAGGATCACCCGGCCCTCGAGGTTGGTCATGGTGCCGGTCTCCTCGGCCCACTGGGTGACGGGGAGGACGACGTCGGCGAGCGCCGCGGTCTCGGACAGGACGAGGTCGCACACGACGAGCAGGTCCAGCGACTCCAGGCGCTGCGTGATCCGGGTCGCGTTGGGCGCGCTGACGGCGATGTTCGAGCCGTGGACCAGCAGCGCCCGGGGCCCACCGTCGTGGCCGAGCGCCTCCAGCAGCTCGTACGCCGAGCGCCCGGGTCCCGGCAGCGTGTCGGCGGCGACGCCCCACACCTCGGCGACGTGGGCGCGCGCGGCGGGGTCGTCGATCATCCGGTAGCCGGGCAGCTGGTCGGCCTTCTGGCCGTGCTCACGCCCGCCCTGGCCGTTGCCCTGACCGGTGAGGCAGCCGTAGCCGGCGTACGGCCGCCCCGGCATGCCCAGGGCCAGCGCGACGTCGATCCAGGCCAGCACCGTCGCGGTGCCCTGCGCGTGCTGCTCGGCGCCGCGGGCGGTCAGCACCATCACCCGCGGGCGTCGGTCGCCCCGCTCCCCGTCGGCGGGCGCCGCGGTGCCGATGAGCAGGTCGACGAGGGCGTGGAGCTCGGCGGTGGCGACGCCGGTGGTCCGCTCGACCCGCTCCGGCCACCACCCGGCCGCGGCCCGGCGTAGGTCGTCGACGCCGGTGGTCCGGGTCGCGACGTACGCCTCGTCCATCGCGCCCCACGCGTCGAGCAGGTGCAGCACGCCCAGCGCGAGGGCCAGGTCGGTGCCCGGGACGGGTTGGAGGAAGAGGTCGGCGCGCTCGGCGGTCGGGGTGCGCCGCGGGTCGACGACCACGACGCGACCGCCCCGCGCGCGGAGCCGGTCGAGGTGGCGTGCCGCGGGCGGCATGGTCTCGGCCAGGTTGGAGCCGACGAGGACGAGGACGTCGGTGTGCTCGATGTCGGCCAACGGGAAGGGCAGGCCGCGGTCGATGCCGAAGGCCCGGTTGGCGGCGCTGGCGGCCGAGCTCATGCACCAGCGGCCGTTGTAGTCGATCTGACTCGTGCCGAGGGCGACCCGGGCGAACTTGCCGAGCAGGTAGGCCTTCTCGTTGGTCAGGCCCCCGCCGCCGAAGACGGCGACGGCGTCCTTCCCGTGCGCCTCCTGGAGCGCGCGGAGCCGGTCGGCGACCAGGTCGAGCGCCTCGTCCCAGCCGGCCGAGCGCAGCTCGCCGGTCGTCCGGTCGCGCAGCAGCGGGGTCGTGAGCCGCTCCCTGCTGCCGCGCAGTCCACCGGCCGTCCACCCCTTGCGGCACAGCGCGCCCTCGTTGACGGGGAAGTCCTCCCGGGCGCCGATCTCGACGCCGACCCGACCCGCACGGGCGAGCGTCATGCCGCACTGCAGGCTGCAGTAGGGGCAGTGGGTGGGGGTCGCGGGGGCGGTCACGATCCGATTCCACGTCACCCGCATTTCACGCCGGGGAGCGCTGGCGACACCCCGTGTCAACGAGTCCGCACAGTCTCACCGGAGGACCCGCCGTCCACAGGATGGTCACGGAGATGAGACGCTAGGAACTTCCGAGAGACATCACCACAGCGTTGTGGGCGGCGTCGTCCTCGTGCGTCTGAAGGAGCATCGTGAACGATCTGAACCCGACCCTGCAGCCGATCTTCGACGAGATCCTGGCCCGGAACCCCGGCGAATCGGAGTTCCACCAGGCGACGCGCGAGCTGCTGGACAGCCTGGGTCCGGTCGTTGCCCGTCACCCGGAGTACGCCGACGCCGCGATCATCCGACGCGTGTGCGAGCCCGAGCGCCAGATCATCTTCCGGGTCCCGTGGGTCGACGACGCCGGCCAGGTCCAGCTCAACCGCGGCTTCCGGGTGGAGTTCAACTCCGCGCTCGGCCCCTACAAGGGCGGCCTGCGCTTCCACCCGTCGGTCTACCTCGGCATCGTGAAGTTCCTCGGCTTCGAGCAGATCTTCAAGAACGCACTCACCGGCATGCCCATCGGCGGCGGCAAGGGCGGCTCCGACTTCGACCCGAAGGGTCGCAGCGACGCCGAGGTGATGCGCTTCTGCCAGTCGTTCATGACCGAGCTCTACCGCCACATCGGCGAGTACACCGACGTCCCCGCCGGTGACATCGGCGTCGGCGGTCGCGAGATCGGCTACCTGTTCGGTCAGTACAAGCGGATCACCAACCGCTACGAGTCCGGCGTCCTCACCGGCAAGGGCATCGGCTGGGGCGGCTCCCTGGTCCGCACCGAGGCCACCGGCTACGGCACGGTGTTCTTCGCCAACGAGATCCTCAAGGCCCGCAAGAGCTCCTTCGAGGGCAAGACGGTCGTCGTGTCGGGCTCCGGCAATGTCGCGATCTACGCCGCCGAGAAGGCGGCCGAGCTCGGCGCGATCGTGGTCGCCTGCTCCGACTCCAGCGGCTACGTCGTCGACGAGAAGGGCCTCGACCTCGCCCTGCTGAAGGAGGTCAAGGAGGTGCGCCGCGAGCGGCTGTCGGCGTACGCCGAGGCCCGCGAGTCGGCCCGCTTCGTCGCGGGTGGCCCCGACCACCCCGGGACCTCGGTGTGGGACGTGCCCTGCGACATCGCGCTGCCCTGCGCCACCCAGAACGAGCTGGACGGTGAGCACGCGCTCACGCTGGTCCGCAACGGCTGCTCCGTCGTCGCCGAGGGCGCCAACATGCCCTGCACCCCCGCGGCCGTGAAGGTCCTCACCGAGGCGGGTGTCGCCTTCGCCCCCGGCAAGGCGGCGAACGCCGGCGGCGTGGCGACCAGCGCGCTGGAGATGCAGCAGAACGCGTCGCGCGACTCGTGGAGCTTCGCCCACACCGAGGAGCGCCTCGAGCAGATCATGGTCGGCATCCACGCCCGCTGCCTGGAGACGGCCGAGACCTACGGCGTGCCGGGCAACTACGTGGCCGGCGCCAACATCGCGGGCTTCACCCAGGTCGCGGACGCGATGCTGGCGCTCGGCGTGATCTGAGGCCGGACGGTTCGACGACCGAATCTGTCGTGCTGGCGGCGTTCCGGCGACCAACTCGGTCGTCGGACAGCACATCCCCGCGTCAGATCCCGGCCTCGGCGTACCGCTGTCCGCGGCGGCAGTAGACCGCCCAGGTGACGGCGAGGCAGACGAGGTAGAACGCGGTGAAGACCGCGAACGCGCCGCGGGTGGCCGCCAGCGGCTCGCTGACCCACGGGCTGTTGAACGTGATCGGGATGAGGAACCCGCCGATCGCGCCGACCGCGCCGATGATGCCGACCGCCGCCGACGACCGCTTGGTGCCGTCGAGCAGGGCGAGCTCGCGCTCGGGGGTCCCGTCGGCCGTGGCGAGGACGGCGTCGGCGCGGTGCAGGGCCGGGATCATCTTGTACGTCGACCCGTTGCCGATGCCCGTGCAGGCGAACACCAGCAGGAAGACGCCGAGGAACAGCCAGAAGACCGCGGTGTTGTCCTCGACGGCGGCGGCCTGCGCGGCGGCGCCGGTGGCGGGGATCGGCGTCAGCAGCGAGAGCGTGCCGAGGATCCCGAGCGTGCCGAGCACCAGTCCGACGAAGGCCACCAGCGTGACCCGGGCGCCGCCGTACCGATCGGCGAGGTGACCGCCGAGGGGACGGGTGACGGATCCGACCAGCGCCCCGAGGAAGGCGTAGTAGGCGAACTCGATGCCGCTCCCCGGGAGACCGGGGCCGGCCTGGTGCCAGAAGTTGAGCTTGATCAGCAGCGGCAGCGCCGCGGAGTAGCCGATGAACGAGCCGAACGTCCCGATGTAGAGGAGCGCCAGCACCCAGGTGTGGCGGTGCCGCAGCACGCCCAGCTGCTGACGGGTGTCCGTACGGGCGTTGGCCAGGTTGTCCATCCGGAGCAGGGCGGCGAGGACGGCCACCACCGCCAGGCCGGCGTACACCCAGGCCGCGCGCTCCAGGTGGATGCCGCCCTCGCTCGCCCGCACCAGCCCGAACAGGCCGGCGCCGCCGACCAGCACCGGCAGGCAGAGCTGGATGAGCGCGACCCCGAGGTTGCCGCCGGCGGCGTTGAGTCCGAGCGCGGCGCCCTTGAGCCGGGCGGGGTAGAAGAAGTTGATGTTCGCCATCGAGCTGGCGAAGTTGCCGCCGCCGAACCCGGCGGTCGCCGCGATGACGCAGAACAGCCAGTACGGCGTGTCCGGCCGCGTGACGGCGTACGCGAAGCCGAGCGTGGGCACGAGCAGCAGCCCCGCGCTGACCATGGTCCAGTTCCGGCCGCCGAAGCGCCCGACGGCCAGCGTGTAGGGGACGCGGATCAGCGCGCCGACCAGGTTGGGGATCGCGACGAGGAGGAAGAGCTGCTGGGGCGAGAACGCGAAGCCCTGCGCGACCAGGAACGCCGAGCTGACGCTCCAGATCAGCCAGACGGAGAAACCGAGGTGCTCGGCGAAGATCGACCAGACGAGGTTGCGGCGGGCGATCGGCGCGCCGGTGGCCTCCCAGAAGTCCGGATCCTCGGGGCGCCAGTCCTCGATCCACCGGCCGCGGCGTCTCCGGTCCGGTGCGGGGGCCAGCGGCGGCGCGCCGCTCGGGCTGGTCAGGGTCATCGGGTGCTCCTGGCGGGCTCGGCTCGGATGGGTCGCCCCTCAGCCTGGGCGGCCGTCGTTTCCGCTCGCCGCGTCGCGAGGACCCCTCAGGTCAACTCCTGCTCACGGGCTCACGCGATCACCTGTGGAGATCGCTCCGCGGGGTGTCGGACCCCTCGACCAGGCTCGGCCCCGCTTCTTTATCTCGGGAGTTGCAGGCAGACTGGAGGGACCGGATGTGTCGACTCGTCAGGAACCAGCGATGGACCCCTTGCTCGCCGAGCGGCTCGAGCGCCGACCGATGTCGCGGGCCGACTTCGACCGGCTGCCCGACGGCGTCCGGGCGGAGTACGTCGCCGGGGTCGCGCTCGTGAGTCCACCGTCCAGCGGTGACCACAACGGGGTCGGCGGCGAGCTCTACGTGCTCTTGCGGGCGGCATTCCCCACGATGGTGGTTCGCTACGACCGTGGCCTCAGCCTGCCGACCGGAACGCTCCGCGTCCCCGATCTCGCCGTCCAGCGACAGCGCGACGACGAGCTCTGGTCGCCCGAGGTCCCCGTGCTCGTGGTGGAGATTCTCTCGCCCTCGACCCGCGACGAGGACCTCTTCCACAAGCCCGACGACTACCGCGGATCAGGCATCCAGCAGTACTGGATCGTCGACCGCGCCGCGCGGACCCTCACGGTGCTGGTCAACGCGGGCGAGCACTGGGACATCGGCCTCAGCCTCACCGACGAGCGCCCGACCGGCTCGGTGGAGGTCGCGGACCTCGGCTCGGTCGATCTCGACCTGAGCGCGCTACTGGCCTGACGGCACGATGCCTCTCGCCACCTGGAGGGCTCGCTCCCGCTCGAGGAAGAAGAACTGCGCCGGCTTCTCCGCGATGCTCGTGCGCAGGTCCACGAGCGGCCCCCGCTCGCAGCCGAGCCGCTCCATCATCGCCACGGAGGCGGTGTTGCGGGCGTCGGGCTCGAAGACGAGGCGGCGGCAGCCGGGCAGATGCGCCACGAAGTCGAGGCCGGCGGCGATCACCTCCGGCGTGCGTCCGGCACGCCGGTGGTCGTCGGCGAGGAGGAGGTGGATGCCGACATCGCCCGGACGGCGGTCGTACCACCGGCCGATCTCGTCGACCTCCGGGTCGTAGGTCTGCAGCAGCCCGAGCGGCTGGTCGTCCACGTCGAGGAGGTACGCCGCGAGGTGGGCCTGCTCGGCGATATAGGCGTACACCAGCTCGACGTCGGCCACCGAGTGGTCGGTCATCCCCCAGAACGCCGCGCGCGGCGCGGTGACCCAGGAGTGCAGGAGGGCGGCATCGCGCTCAGGGACGACGGGGCGGATCGCGACGGTCAAGGGGTCTCCTCGGGGGCGGGTCGGGTGATCGGGATCGTGCCGCCGGCCGCCCAGACGGCCTGCTGGTCGTGGTGGTGCGGCGAGGCGGCGTCCCCGGCCGCGCCCAACGGCACCACCCAGCGGCTGTCGCCGGCCAGGTCCCACACCCAGCGGGCGACCGGCCCGTGCACGCACGCGCCGGTGCCGCCGAGCGCGCGGGCCGCGAGGACGCAGTCGTCGTCCCCCGCGACGGGGACGTACGGCGGCGCCGTCCCGGGCGGCGCGGGGAGGCCGAACTGCTGGTGCGGCGTGAGGGGCGCGACCACGTGACCGCTCCCCCACGGCGCGGGCTCCGGTCGGGCGGCGACCTCGTCCAGGGCGGAGGCGACCACCTGGAGCACGTCCACCCCGAACGGCTTGTCGGCGGCGAGGATCGCGGGCAGGCAGAGCCGGACCCGACCCCGCAGGTCGAACCACGGTCCGAACAGCTCGCCGTGGGGCGAGCCCGTCACGCCCGCCAGGGCCGGGGCGGCGACCAGCCCCTCGACGACGGCGGCCCGGACCTGCGCGAAGAGCCTGGCCGCGACACTGTCGGCACTCATCCGGCGGTCCCAGGCGAGGAGCCGGTCGCGCAGCGCGACGGCGGGGCCGGTCACGTCGACCAGGGCCGCGATCGTGTCGAGGAGCGCGGCTCCGGCGCTCTGCCGGTCGTCGGCGAGCACGGCCGCGACGTCCTCGGGCGTCAGCGGCGCGACCGCGGCGCGCTCGTCGAGGAGCTCCCGGATCCGGCGCGCGCGGTACGGCGGCGCGAAGTCGGTGCCGACCCGGGCGAAGGCGTCGGTGGCGCGGTCGTTGGCGGTGACCAGGACCGGGCCGGTCCGGCGCGGCAGGTCCGCGACCCACGCGCCCGTCCACCGGCGCTCCGCGTCGCGCTCGGGGATCCGGCCGACGACCCGGTGCTCGGTGCGGCCGTCACGGTCGCCGACCACGAGGTTGTCGACCGGCCCGACCCAGCTGTCGAAGGCAGCGGTCACGTCCTGGGTGCGCCGGGCCCGCAGCAGCGGGAGGACGGCGTCGAGCCCGAGGTCGCCCAGGACGTAGGCGGGCGTGCGGAGACTGAACGCCGCCTGGTCCGGTCCGCCGATCACCACGGGTCCGCGCTCGGTGACCAGCACCTCGACCTCCTGCACGTCGTAGCTGTCGGCCCCGGTGCGGACCCGCACGCGCTCGACGCGCCGGGCGACCGGCTCCCATGCCGACGCGCCCCGGGCGATGACCGCGTCCCGGTGGCGGACCAGCTCCTCGGCGTACACGTCCTCGTCGTCGGCGACCGCGTTGGTGATCCCCCACGCGACATCGCCCGCGTGGCCGAAGTGCTGGACGCCGGGGACGCCGACGAAGGTGAGTCCGGCGACGTCGAAGCGGTCGGCCGGGTCGGTGCAGACCAGGCGCACCTGGGCGTAGCAGCCGGGCGCCTCGATCACCCGGTGCGGGTCGCCGGCGACGATCGGCAGCCCGCTCGCCGTGAGCGATCCGTCGACCACGAGCGCGTTGCTGCCGCCGGGCAGGCCCTCGGCGCGGAGGAGCGGCAGCCCTGCGGGACCGGCGGTCGCGGCGAGGTGCCGACGCCACAGCTGGCTCGGGAAGCCGGAGAAGAGCAGGTGCTGCGCGGCGAAGACGGCGAGCGGCGTCCACGGCTGCCAGGGCCGGTCGACGACCGCGTTGACGCCCTCCACATAGGCGTCGACGAAGGCGCGGCTCTGCGCCGACAGCGCGGCGTACGCACGGCGGGCGAGGTCGGGCAGCAGCGCGCGGCGGGCCAGGACGTCCCACTCCAGGGCCGCCGGACCGAAGACCTCGGCGCAGGTCCCCTCGCCGCGCCGTCGCTCGACGTCGAGCTGCCAGGCCCGGTCCTGCGCGGTCGCGCGGCCCTGCTCCCGGGCGACGGCGAGCACGGAATCGCCGAAGACATGGGGGATCCCGTGCTCGTCGCGGACGATCGTCATGGGGTGACCGCGGTCGGGTTGGCCAGGGTGCCGGCGAAGATCAGTGACTCCGCCTGGTCGGCCAGGTCGACCATCTGCAGGGTGTTGCGCAGCTGGAGCCGGTTGAGGCAGCTGTGCCGGAACTCCGGGCGCAGCAGGTCGTAGCGCGCTGCCGCCGCCGTCAGCTCGGGGTGCTCGGCCGCGTGCTCCTGGATTGTCGCGCGCGCGATGGCCCAGAACTCCGCCGCCGGCAGCATCCCGTCGTCGTCGAGGATCGCGGCCACGAAGCGCAGCACCCCGTCGAAGACGTCGGTGTGGACGGCGAGCGCCTTGACGTCGTCGGGGAAGTCGCCGCGGATCCGCTCGACCTCGGCCGGGAGCTCGAGGTCGCCCATGACGGCGACCTCCTCGCCGATGTCCTTCATGAACGCGCCGACCGGCACGTGGTCGCGCAGCCGCAGCAGCAGGTTCTCGCCGTGGGGCATGAACGCCAGGTCGTAGGCATGGAGGCAGTGCACCAGCGGACGCAGGTAGGCCCGCAGGTAGGCGCGCACCCAGGTCGCGGCGTCCACCGGCGACGCCTTGATCCAGGCCGTGACGAGGGCGTCGCCGTCGGCGTCGCGGTGCAGCAGCGCGGCCATCGTCGTCAGCTGCTCGCCGTCGGGCGTGCGCGGGAGCGGGCTCTCGCGCCAGAGCGCGGCGACCATCTTCCGGTACGGCGACGGCCCGGCCGCGCGGTGGAAGGCGTCGCCGGTGTAGCCGATCGCCGCCACCTCGCGGAGCACCCCGAACCCGCACGCCCGCAGCTCGGCGTCGGCCTCGACGACCGAGGCGACCCAGTCGTTGATGGCCGGCGTCGCCGCCATGTAGGCCGGCGAGAGGCCGCGCACGAAGCCCATGTTCTGGATGGCGAGCGCGGTCTTCACGTAGTGGCGCTCGGGCCGACTGGCGTTGAAGAAGGTGCGGATCGACTGCTGCGGTCGGTGGTCGTCCCCGCCCTCGCCGAGGTGGACGAGGTCGCGGCGCGCGACGTCCGGCGCGAAGGTGACGGCCAGCTTGTGCTGCCACTGCCACGGGTGGACGGGCAGGTAGAGGTAGTCGTCGGGCGCCAGGCCGAGTGCGGCGAGGCGGGAGGCGAACCGGTCCCGTACGTCGGGCGCCAGCTCGCCGTCGTACAACGCCGCCTCGGTGGTGTCGGTCGCCAGCGAGAGGCGGGTCAGGGTGCGGCGGGCGGCCAGCCAGTGCAGCCGGACCGGGCTGCCGGTCTCCGGTGCGTAGGCGCGGTAGTCGTCGAGGCTGAACCCGATCCGCCCGTTGTTGGCGACGAACGCGGGGTGTCCCTCGGTCATCGCGGACTCGATCTCCTGGTAGCCCGCGTCGACGAGCTCGGCGACCGGGATCGCACGGTGGCGCAGCTTCCACGCGCCCGCGGCGAGGGTCGAGGCGAGTTCCTCGAGATAGGTCGGCAGGAGCTGGTCGGGGATGCCCAGGGCGGGGGCCAGCTCGGCGATCAGGTCCTGGGCGTCGGGGGCCGCGGGGGCTCCGTCCCGGGTCCGCACGATCGAGGCGGGGTCGACGGCCCAGTGGTCGAGGAGGTGCCGCCGGGCCGCGAAGGTGTACGCCGACGGGCCGGCCAGCACCCGCCACCGCTCCTCTCCGGGCACCGGGGTCGGCGTGACCAGCCGCTCGTGCGCGAACTCCCCGATCGCCTTGGCCACCAGGTGCCGCTGGGCGCGGTCCATCAGTTCGGGTGTCAGGTGCTCGCCGGGCGATAGTCCCGGGGCACAAGCACGTGTTTCCGGCGTGTCTCGGTGCTTTTGCCCCGGGACTATCGCGCGGAGCAGGTCGGGTGCGTTCCAGTCGTCGCGGCAGCAGACCGACAGCATCGCGGTCTTGCCGGGAAGGGAGACCTCGCGGAGCTCGGTGAACCCGGCGGCGACGTTCTTGGCGCGGATCGGCTCGTTGCGCACGTCCGGTTCGACGACGACGCGCAGGACGGTGGGATCGGCGAAGCAGTGCTCCATGACCGCGTCGAAGACGGCCGTGGTGAGGCCCCGGACGGGGGATCCGGCCGGTGGCGCCACGAGCAGGTGCATCCCGAGGTCGCCCACGGTCACCTCGGGCAGGTCCGCGAGCGGGGAGTACGCCGGGTCGTAGGTCTCGGCCAGGAAGGTGGGTCGGCCGTCGACCCGGCCGAGCCAGGCGTCGTGGTGCGGACCCGCCGCGATGCCGGCGTACTCCGCCCGGACGTCGTCGCGGCTCGCGCCCTGCATCATCCAGTACGCCGAGCGCGGGTGGGTGACCCACGCGTGCAGCAGGTCGAGGTCGCGGTCGACGTCGAGCGGCTCGAGGGTGATCCCGACGACGGTGGTGCGCATCAGATCGCTCGCTTCAGGTGGTCCGGGACGCCGAACGTCTGCACCGCGATCCGCTTCTCGATCGGGTACACCTCGCGTCCGAGCATGGCGGCGACGATCACCGAGTTGCGGTACGGCCCCATGCCGAGGTCCGGTGCCAGCAGGGAGTGGGTGTGCTCCTCGGCGTTCTGCACGAAGACCTCGCCGCCGTGCACGTCGACGGAGTAGTCGGCGGCGACGTCGTAGCGGCCGCGGGCGTCGTACCGGATGCGATCGCGGATGCCGTCGAGGAACGCGGGCTGGGTGGGGGCGTAGCCGGTGGCCAGCACCAGGCCGCCCGTGGTGAGGGAGAACGCCTCGCCGGTCTCGACGTGGAGCAGGTCGAGCTCGCTGCCGCCGTCGACCGGGCGGGCGGCGCGCACCTCGGTGTTGGTGAGCAGCGTCGTGCGCGGCCCGGCGCCGGTGACGCGCTGCTGGTAATGCAGGTCGAAGATCGCGTCGACCAGGTCGCCGCTGATCCCCTTGAACAGGTGGCGCTGCTCGCGGGCCAGTCGGTCGCGCGTGGGGAGGGGCAGCGCGCGGTGGTACGCGCCGTACTCGGGCGAGGTCATCTCCAAGGTGAGCTTGGTGTACTCCATCGGGAAGAACCGTGGGCTGCGCGTGAGCCACACCAGCTCGTAGCCGTGGTCGGGTGCCGCGGCGAGCAGGTCCTGGTAGATCTCCGCCGCGCTCTGGCCACTGCCGACGACCGTGATCCGCTCCTGCTGCTGGAGCGCCGCCCGATGGTCGAGGTAGTCGGCGGAGTGGGTGACGGTGCCGCCGGCGGCGCGGTCCCTGCCGTCGTCGACGACCTGCCGGAGCGGCTCGGGGACCCGTGGCGAGGTGCCGATGCCGAGCACCAGGCGCCGGGCCCGCCAGCTGTCTCCGGCCGCGCTGCGCACGACGTACGCCGTCCCGTCGTGCTCGACCTCGGTGACCTCCTGGCCGAAGCGGACGGACGGCAGGCTCTCCGCGGCCCAGCGGCAGTAGTCGTCGTACTCCTTGCGCAGGGGATAGAAGCTCTCGCGGATGTAGAACGGGTAGAGATGGCCGGCCTGCTTGAGATAGCTGAGGAACGACCAGCGCGAGGTCGGGTCGGCCATGGTGACCAGGTCCGCGAGGAAGGGCACCTGGAGGGTCGCGTCGTCGAGCAGCATCCCGGGGTGCCAGTCGAAGCGGGCCCGGGCCTCGAGGAAGACGCCGTCGAGGTCGTCACTCGCGCGGAGCGGGTCGGTGAGGCAGGCCAGGCCGAGGTTGAACGGGCCCAGCCCGATCCCGACGAAGTCGTGGGTGATCACCGCGCCGCCTCCGCCAGGGACCGGCGGTGGGCCGGCGCGAGGCGCCCGCCGGTCTCCCGGACGAGGTCGAGGACCCCCGTGACGTCCTCGACCGTCGCCATCGGGTTGAGCAGGGTGAGCTTGAGGTGGTGCACCCCGTCGACCTTCGTGGCGGCGACCATCGCCCGGCCGGAGGCGTAGAGCGCTTCGCGGATCGCGTTGTTGAGCGCAGCGCTCTCCCTCTCCTCCAGCGGCGGCCCGGCCGGCACATAGCGGAGGACGAGGGTGCTGAGCTCGGGTGCCGCGGCGAACGCCAGCTCCGGGTCGTCACGGTGGCGGTGGTGGACCTCCGCGGCGAGGTCGACCACCGCGTCGACGTACCGGCCGACGAGGTCGGGACCCATGGTCCGCAGCGTCATCCAGAGCTTGAGGGCATCGAAGCGGCGCGTGGTCTGCAGGCTCTTGTCGACCTGGTTGGGGTTCGTGGCCTCGCGCGGGTTGAGGTAGTCGGCGTGCCAGGTCGCCGGGCCGAGCGTCGCGCGGTCGCGGACGACGATCGCGCTCGACGACACCGGCTGGAAGAACGTCTTGTGGAAGTCGATCGTCACCGAGTCGGCCCGCTCGATGCCTCGGAGGCGGTCGCGGCGGGTGGGCGAGACGAGCAGCCCGCCGCCGTACGCCGCGTCGACGTGGAGCCACGCGTCGTACGCGACGGCGAGGTCGGCGATCCGCTCGAGCGGGTCGATCGCGCCGAAGTCCGTGGTCCCCGCCGTCGCGACGACCGCCATCGGCCGCAGCCCGAGGTCGGCGCAGGCCGCGAGCGAGCGCTCCAGCGCCGCGGGGTCCATCCGGTGCCGCGCGTCGGTCGACACGCTGACCACCGACTCGTCGCCGAGCCCGAGCAGCCGCGCGGACTTCTGCACGGAGAAGTGGCTCTCCGCGGAGGCGAGGATCCGCAACCGCTCCGCAGGGACCCCCGCGTGACGCCCGCGCGCGAGCAGCAGGCCCTGGAGGTTGGACTGGCTGCCACCGCTGGTGAACACGCCGTCGGCCTCCGCCCCGAACCCGATGCGGGCGGCCGTCCATGCGATGAGGCGCCGCTCGATGAAGGTCGCGCCGACGCTCTGGTCGAAGGTGTCGAGGGAGCTGTTGACCGACGCCACGAACAGCTCGGCCAACAGGGCGGGGACGACGACCGGGCAGTTGAGGTGCGCGGCGTACGACGGCTCGTGGAACCAGACCGCGTCATCGAGCCACAGCCGTGAGATCTCCTCGAGCACCTGGCCCGCGTCGGCCAGCGGGCGGTCGAGGTCGACCTCCGCGACCCGCCGCTCGGCGGCGGTGGGACTCAGGCCGGTCGCGGGCCCGCCCACCCCCTTGAGCTGGCGCAGCAGGTGGTCGAGGCCCTCGCCGAGGGTGGCGGCGTAGTGGTCGGCATGGGCAGGATGGAACACGTGGTGCAGCGGGAGCTGGGGCACGGCAGGTCACCTTCGTCCGAGATCAGGTAAGCCTTACCTAAGCAGATGGTTGCCACAGGCGGCCACCCCCGTCTCAGGTGCCGCGCGTCACAGATCAGGTCTCGACGAGCGCGTCCTCGTCGATCTCGGCACCGGGGCCCTCCACCATGCTCGCCGGGATCTCGAGGTCGCGGCAGAACCCGGCGACCTCCTGCTCCAGCAGTCGCTCCCTCAGCTCGCGCATGCGACGGGAGATCCGCCGCTGCCCCTTCTCGGGGAAGGTCGCGACGGCCGACCCGTCGTCGCGGCGGACGACGTGGATGCGCATCCGGTCGCGCGGCGTCAGATCACCGAGGGAGAAGGTGAGCATGTTGTAGGGCAACCACAGGACCGTGAGGACGGCGAGCTGCACAAGGGTGAGCGGAACGTCCTCCACCCGCAGCGCGAACCACCGGCCGGCCAGCGCCTCCGCTGACACCGGCACCGGCACCGGCCGGACAGGGTCGTCGGCAACAGACATGCGTCGAGCCTACGGGGCCGAACCGCGCGCCACCGGCGATCGCGGCGGACCGTTCGTCGCGTCGTACCGACCGCTGGTCGAGAACCCGGACCCACTCGGCGCGCAGCGGGACCGCACCCCTGCCGGGGCGGGCGGCACCACTCCTAGCGTCGGAAGCGTCCGTGACCCCGGTCACACGCACCGACTCGAGGAGGCTCGTCGTGACATCCGACATCTCGCCCCATGACATGGCTGCTCGCCATGATCCCGTGTACGACGAGCTCCACGCGGCCCCGGAGTTCGCCGAGCTCAAGCGGCGCTATCGCGGCTTCGTGTTCCCCGCGACCGTCGCCTTCCTGAGCTGGTACCTGCTCTACGTCGTGCTCTCCAACTGGGCCGGCGACTTCATGAGCAAGCAGGTGGTCGGCAACATCAACGTCGCCCTCGTCTTCGGTCTGCTGCAGTTCGCCACGACCTTCCTCATCGCGTGGCTCTACAGCCGCTACTCGACCTCCCGCCTCGACCCGCTGGCCCGGGAGCTGGACGAGCGCTTCATCGCCCTCGAGGGCAAGTCCTCCCGCGGAAGGGGCGATCACTGATGGACCACCAGCTCCTCACCACCCTGCTGTTCCTCGCGGTTGTGGCCCTGACCCTCGGCATCACGATCTGGGCCAGCCGGCAGACCTCCGGCGCGGCCGACTTCTACGCCGGTGGGCGCAGCTTCTCCGGCATCCAGAACGGCTTCGCGATCGGCGGCGACTACATGTCGGCCGCCTCCTTCCTCGGCATCTCCGGCGCCATCGCGCTGTCCGGGTACGACGGATTCCTCTACTCCATCGGCTTCCTCGTCGCCTGGCTCGTCGCGCTCCTGCTGGTGGCCGAGATGCTGCGCAACTCCGGCCGGTACACAATGGCCGACCAGCTGGCGTACCGCATGAAGCAGCGCCCGGTGCGGATGGCCGCCGCGACCTCGACCGTCGTGGTCTCGATCTTCTACCTGCTGGCGCAGATGGTCGGCGCGGGCGCGCTCGTCGCGCTCCTGCTCGGCGCGGACAGCCAGGCGCTGAAGAACCTCACCATCATCGGCGTCGGCGCCCTGATGATCATCTACGTCACCATCGGCGGGATGAAGGGCACCACCTGGGTGCAGATCGTGAAGGCAATCCTGCTGATGGTCGGCTCCGCGCTCATCGTGGTGATGGTGCTGTGGCACTTCGACTTCAACCTCTCCGAGCTGCTCGGCACCGCCGCCTCCAACACCGGCAAGGGTCAGGCGTTCCTCGAGCCCGGCCTGAAGTACGGCGCCGACACCACCAGCAAGATCGACTTCCTCAGCCTGGGTCTCGCGCTGGTGCTCGGCACCGCCGGACTCCCGCACATCCTGATCCGCTTCTACACCGTCCCGACGGCGCGCGACGCCCGCAAGTCGGTGCTCTGGGCGATCGGTCTGATCGGCGTGTTCTACCTGTTCACGCTGGTGCTCGGCTTCGGCGCCGCCGCCATGCTCAAGGGCGACAAGGCCGCCGACGTGGCCGACTCGGGCGGCAACCTGGCCTCGCCGCTGCTGGCCGAGGAGGTCGGAGGTGGCGCCGGATCGACAGGCGGCGCGATCCTGCTGGCGTTCATCGCGGCCGTGGCCTTCGCGACGATCCTCGCGGTGGTCGCGGGCCTGACGCTCACCTCGTCCACCTCGGTAGCGCACGACATCTACAACAGCGTCGTGAAGGGCGGGAAGGCGAGCGAGCACGACGAGATCAAGGTGACCCGGATCGCCGCTGCCGGCATCGGCGTCATCGCGATCGCTCTGGCCATCCCGGCACAGAGTCTCAACATCGCGTTCCTGGTTGCCCTCGCCTTCGCGGTGGCGGCCTCGGCCAACCTGCCGGCGATCGTCTACAACATGTTCTGGAAGCGCTTCAACACCCGCGGCGCGACCTGGGGCATCTACGGCGGCCTGATCTCGTCGGTGGGCCTGGTGTTCTTCTCCCCCGTCGTCTCGGGCTCGGAGACGGCCCTGGTCACCGGCGCGGACTGGTCGTGGTTCCCGCTGAGCAACCCGGGCATCGTCTCGATCCCGCTCGGGTTCTTCTTCGGCTGGCTCGGCACCATCACCTCCCACGAGCCCGCCGCGGAGGAGCGGTTCACCGAGCTCGAGGTCCGCGCCCTGACCGGTGCCGGCGCCGAGCAGGCCGTCCAGCACTGATTCGCAGGCCCGCCCACTTGTAACTACCTGTTCATGCTGCTCCCACACCCGTAGACGGGTGCGGTAGTGGCAAGAACAGGTAGTTACAAGTGGCTGGCCGTTCGCAGGCGCCCCACAGGCAACCCCCGTGCAACCCCTGGTGACCACACTTCCCGTGGGTCCTAATGTGAGCAGTGGCACCCCACTCGATCAGGAGACGACCGTGAGCGACCAGACAGCCGAGACCCTGGCCAACCTGCTGAAGGAGGACCGCCGCTTCGAGCCCCCGGCCGACCTGGCAGCCGCCGCCAACGTGAAGGCCGACGCGTACGACGCCGCGAAGGCCGACCGTGAGGGCTTCTGGGCCGAGCAGGCCGAGCGGCTCACGTGGGACACGAAGTGGGAGCGGGTCCTCGACTGGGACAACCCGCCGTTCGCGAAGTGGTACGTCGGCGGGCGGCTCAACGCGGCCTACAACTGCGTCGACCGGCACGTCGAGGCCGGCAAGGGTGACAAGGTGGCGATCCACTGGGTCGGGGAGCCGGAGGGAGAGACCCGCGACCTGACCTACGCCGACCTGCAGCGGGAGGTGTCGAAGGCCGCCAACGCGCTGACCGAGCTCGGCGTCGGCACCGGCGACCGGGTCGCGATCTACCTGCCGATGATCCCCGAGGCCATCGTCACGATGCTCGCCTGCGCCCGCATCGGCGCCCCGCACACCGTGGTGTTCGGGGGCTTCTCCGCCGACGCGCTGGCCTCGCGGCTCGACGACTGCCAGGCGAAGGTCGTCGTCACCGCCGACGGCGGCTACCGCCGCGGCACCGCGTCCGCGCTCAAGCCGGCCGTCGACGAGGCCCGCACCAAGACCGACGTCGTGCAGAAGGTGCTCGTGGTCCGCCGTACCGGCCAGGACGTGAGCTGGGACGACAGCGTCGACGTGTGGTGGCACGACGCGGTCGACGGCGCGTCCGACCAGCACACGCCCGAGGCGTTCGACGCCGAGCACCCGCTCTACGTCATGTACACCTCCGGCACGACCGGCAAGCCGAAGGGCATCCTGCACACGACCGGCGGCTACCTCACCGGCGCCGCGTACACCCACCACGCGGTCTTCGACCTCAAGCCCGACACCGACGTGTACTGGTGCACCGCCGACATCGGCTGGGTCACCGGCCACTCCTACATCGTGTACGGACCGCTCGCCAACGGCGTCACGCAGGTCCTCTACGAGGGCACGCCCGACAGCCCGGAGCCCGGTCGCTGGTGGAAGATCATCCAGGACTACAAGGTCACGCTGTTCTACACGGCGCCGACGGCGATCCGGTCGTTCATGAAGCAGGGCCACGAGGTCCCCGACCGCTTCGACATGTCGAGCCTGCGGATCCTCGGCTCCGTCGGCGAGCCGATCAACCCTGAGGCCTACGTCTGGTACCGCCACGTCATCGGCGGCGACCGCACCCCTGTCGTCGACACCTGGTGGCAGACCGAGACCGGCGCGGTGATGATCTCCCCGCTGCCCGGCGTGACCGCCGGCAAGCCCGGCTCGGCGATGACCGCGATCCCCGGCATCGAGGCCGACGTCGTCGACGACGAGGGCCGTTCGGTGCCCAACGGCTCCGGCGGCTACCTCGTCGTCACCTCGCCGTGGCCCTCGATGCTGCGCACCATCTGGGGCGACGACGACCGGTACGTCGACACGTACTGGTCCCGGTTCAAGCAGCAGGGCTTCTACTTCGCTGGCGACGGTGCGAAGAAGGACGACGACGGCGACATCTGGGTCCTCGGCCGCGTCGATGACGTCATGAACGTCTCCGGCCACCGGCTGTCCACGACCGAGATCGAGTCGGCGCTCGTGTCGCACCCGAAGGTCGCCGAGTCGGCCGTCGTCGGCGCCTCCGACCCCGACACCGGCCAGGCGGTCGTCGCCTACGTCATCTTGCGCAACGAGGCCGGGGACGGCGGGCCGGACATCGTGAAGGAGCTCTCCGACCACGTCCGCAAGGAGATCGGTCCGATCGCCAAGCCGCGGCAGATCATGATCGTGCCCGAGCTGCCGAAGACGCGCTCGGGCAAGATCATGCGCCGCCTGCTGCGCGACGTCGCCGAGGGCCGCGCGGTCGGTGACACCCAGACCCTCGCGGACGCCTCGATCATGGACCTGATCGCCGCGGGCCAGGCCACGTCCACCGAGGACTGAGCAGCGCCCCGACCCGGCGCAGATTGAACA
Organism: Nocardioides segetis; assembly: GCF_051390595.1. Lineage (NCBI taxonomy): Bacteria > Bacillati > Actinomycetota > Actinomycetes > Propionibacteriales > Nocardioidaceae > Nocardioides > Nocardioides segetis. The sequence continues at coordinate 68,381 of NZ_JBNINR010000020.1, forward strand.
AGCATCAACGCCGACCCGGCGCAGATCGAACGACAGGAATGTTCGGTCTGTGCCGGGTCGGCGCGTATCCGGATCAATCTGGGCCGGGTCGGCGTATCCGGGTTCGATCTGGGCCGGGTCGGGCCTCCCGGAGATTCAATCCGAGCCGGGTCGGCGTACCTTGTGGGCCGTGCCTGCCCTGCGATCCATCGACTGGTCCGCCCTGCCCGCGGAGCTCACCGCGTTCTGGACCGAGTACCACCTCTGCACGCTGAGCACCCTCGACCGGCACGGCGCGCCCCATGCCGTCCCCGTCGGCGCGACCCTCGACCGCGAGGAGGGATGCGCGTGGATCATCACCCGGCGCGGCTCGCAGAAGGTGCGCAACCTCGGCCGCGACGCCCGGCTCACGATCACCCAGGTCGACCGCGGCCGCTGGGCGTCGCTGGTGGGGACCGGCGAGGTCCACGAGGACGCGGAATCGGTGGCCCGCGCCTGCGAGCTGTACGCCGCCCGCTACCGCCCGCCGACCCCGAACCCCGAGCGGGTGGCGATCCGGGTCAGCGTGGAGCGGATCCTCGGCTCGGTCCAGGTGCTGCCGGCAGGCTGAGCTCCTCCGCCTCCGCCCGGCGGTCCCGGCGCCGCAGGTAGGCCTCGGCGAGGACGAGTCCCGCGAGAACACCCCCCACGTAGAGCAGCACGCTCTCGGGCGAGGCGGCCTCGTCGTCCACGAGGAGCTCCTCCCCCGAGACGAGCCTGAGCCCGACGACGACGCACATCACGACGGTCGGCACGATCAGCCGGTCCACCAGGTCTCGGCGGTAGAGCAACTGCCAGGCGGCGCCGAGCACCAGACCGGCGACGGCGAACGGGGCTCGGTCGACCCGGAGAAGCTCCTGGCCGGCGGCGCCGAACCCCAGGCCGAAGCAGGGCAGCATCCACGCCCACCCCTGCCGGGCGACGCGATCGACAGCACGACCCTCCACGGGTCAGATGCTGTCACCTCGCGCACGGTCGCGTCCCGACAACAGCAGGAGCAGCACACCCACGCCGGCGGCGACCACCGACGCGACCAGGATGCCGACCTTCGCCTCGGCGGTGAGCAGCTCGGAGCCGGGGAAGGACAGGCCGGCGATGAACAGCGAGACGGTGAAGCCGATGCCGGCCACGGCGCCGACCCCGACGATCTGCGGCCACGACGTGCCCTCCGGCATCCGGCCGACGCCGAGGCGGATCGCCAGGAAGCAGGCCAGGGTGATGCCGAGCGGCTTGCCGAGGACCAGGCCCGCCGCGATGCCGAGGGCGATGGGCGAGCGCAGCGCCTCGCCGAGCACGCCGTCGCCCAGCGCGACACCGGCGTTGGCGAGGGCGAACACCGGCAGCACGACGTACGCCGACAGCGGGTGCAGCCGGGTCTGCAGCCGCTCGACGACGGGGACGGACTCGCCGATGAGGAAGCGCAGCCGGTGCAGCTCCTCGGCGTCGAGGTCGTTGTCGCGCAACCCCTCGACGGCGTACTCCGTGGCGACCGAGGGGCGCAGCAGGGCGACGGCGGGCGTGAGCAGGCCGATCGCGACGCCGGCGAGCGTGGCGTGCACGCCGGACTGGAGCAGCGCGAACCACACCGCCACGCCGAGCACGGCGTACACCGGGATCGACCAGACCCGCGCGGCCCGGAGCGCCGCCATCGCCGCCAGCAGGCCGAGGGCGAGGGCGAGCCAGCCCAGCGACAGGTCGGCGGTGTAGAAGAGCGCGATCACCAGGATCGCGCCGATGTCGTCGACGATCGCGAGGGTCAGCAGGAACAGCCGCGCGGCGGACGGGATCCGTGAGCCGAGCAGCCCGAGGACACCGACCGCGAAGGCGATGTCGGTGGCCATCGGGATCCCCCAGCCTCCGGAGCCCTCCCCGCCCCCGACGATCGCGGCGTAGACCAGCGCCGGCACGAGCATGCCGCCGACCGCCGCGACGATCGGCAGCGCGGCGGTGCGCGGGTCGCGGAGGTCGCCGTGGACGAGCTCGTACTTGATCTCGAGGCCGACGACGAAGAAGAAGATCGCCATCAGCCCGTCGTTGACCCAGTGCTGGAGCGACTCCTCGATCCGCCAGTCGCCCACCTCGAGGGCGATGGGCGTGTGCCAGAAGTGGTCGTACGCCGACGCCCAGCCGTCGAACGGCAGGTTGACCCAGAGCAGCGCGACGACCGTGGCCGCGAGCAGTAGCACCGACCCGGCCGCCTCGACGTGGAGGAACTCGCGCAGGGGGCGGGCGACGTACCGGGCCAGGGGCCGCTCGCTCGCCGTCCACACGGGGCCGCGACGCCACAGGTCGTCGGGGGCGTGACGGGGGTCGGGCATGGGCGGGGCTCCTGACGTCGGGCGGGCACGGTGCGCTCACATGCCGACCAGACTTCCCGGCTCACCTGGACCCATCCTATCGAGGTGGGACGTCGCGGTTCCGCGGAGGGCGACTTCGTGGGCGTCCCCACGCGGATCGACGGTAAGGTCGGCCGCATGGCCACCGAACCGCGGACCCGCTCTGGGGAAGAGCCGACCATCGGGCGTCTCATCAAGGACGCCCAGACCGACCTCTCCACGATCATGCGCAAGGAGATCCAGCTCGCGAAGTCCGAGCTGAAGGTCAGCGTCACCGCGGGTGGCGTCGGGGCCGGCCTGATCGCGGCCGCCCTGTTCCTGCTGGTGCTGGCCGTGATCATGCTCTCGGTCGCGATCGCCTACCTCATCCACTGGAACGGCTCGGGCCTCGACCTGCACTGGGCCTTCCTCATCGTGTTCGGCTTCTACGTCGCCCTCGCCGCGTTGCTGGTGTTCCTCGCCATCCGCAGCTTCAAGAAGGTCAAGGCCCCCGAACGTGCCATCGTGCAGGGGCGGGAGATCCCGCGCGCCCTCAAGGGCCAGGCCTGACCCGCACTCCGGGCACGAGGGGGGACACCGATGGCGCGGCAGCCGGTCGTCGCAGGACGGGCCGAGCAGCTGCTCGGCTCCGCCGTGGTCGCCACGGCCCCCGTCGCGGGCGGTGACATCGCGACCGCGGTCAAGCTGCGCCTCTCCAGCGGACGCACGGCGTTCCTGAAGACGCTCAGCCCGGCGCCGCCGCAGTTCTTCGCCCGGGAGGCGACCGGCCTGCGCTGGCTGGCCGAGGCCACGCCCGACGGTGGCGTGGCCGCAGCCGAGGTGCTCGCCGTCGACACCGACTGCCTCATCCTCGACTGGGTCGAGACCGGCCGGCCCAACGCCGAGGCCGCCGGGGCCTTCGGCCGGGCCCTGGCCGCGACGCACGCGTACGGCGCACCCTGCTTCGGATGGGACGCCGAGTCGTCCTCGGCGCCCGCGGCGGGCGGGGCTCACGGCATCGACGAGAGGAGCGCGGGGTCCACGGCAGGCGGAGCCCCCCGTGTGGACGGGTACATCGGGCGCCTGCCCCTGCCCAACCGGCCGCTGCCGACCTGGACGGAGTTCTACGCCGAGCGCCGGATCGCGCCGTACCTGAAGGTGCTGCGCGACAAGGACATCGTCAGCGCCGAGGACGCCGCCACGATCGAGACGGCGGCGGCGCGCGGCCCCTCGATCGTCCCGATCGAGCCGCCCGCCCGGCTGCACGGCGACCTGTGGAACGGCAACGTGCTGTGGGCAACCGGCGACCGTGTGGTCGTCATCGACCCGGCGGCGTACGGCGGGCACCGGGAGGTGGATCTCGCCATGCTGGCGCTGTTCGGCCTGCCCCAGCTGCCGCAGGTGATGGCGGCCTACCACGAGGCGACGCCGCTGGCCGACGGCTGGGAGGAGCGGCTGGGCTTCCACCAGCTGTTCCCGCTGCTGGTCCACGCCTGCCTGTTCGGCGGCCAGTACGGCGCCCGCGCGGCCCGGGTCGCGCAGCGCTACCTGTAGCCCGCCGCGTAGCCTGACGCCGTGCCGGAGCCGCAGGTCATCACCGTCAGCGCCGTCGTGATCCGCGACCGGACGGGCGCGGTGCTCACGGTCCGCAAGCGCGGCACCGACCGGTTCATGCTCCCCGGCGGCAAGCCGGAGCCGGGCGAGACACCGCTGCAGACCGCCGTCCGCGAGTGCCACGAGGAGCTGGGCGCGGTGCTCGATCCCGCCGAGCTGCGGCTGGTGGGCTCCTTCCGCGCCGCGGCGGCCAACGAGGCCGGCTTCGAGGTCGCGGCCACGGTGTTCGAGCATCCGGCGCGGGTGTCGGTGGTCCCCGCGGCGGAGATCGCCGAGCTGCGCTGGCTGCCGGCGGGCGCCCGGCCGCTGCCCGCCGACCTCGCGCCGCTCCTGGCCGAGCACGTGCTGCCGGCCCTCGACCACCTCTCAGCCATCGCTCAGGCCGATCGGCCATGATGGGGGCGTGTCCGCCCGCGCCACCACCCCGCACCGCATCCTCGTCGTCGACGACGACCGCGCGGTGCGGGAGTCGCTGCGCCGCTCCCTCGCCTTCAACGGCTACGACGTCCACCTGGCCGGTGACGGCGCGGAGGCCCTCGCCGGGATCGGCGCGGTCGCGCCCGACGTGGTCGTGATGGACGTGATGATGCCCAAGCTCGACGGCCTGGAGGCGACCCGGGCGCTGCGGGCGGCCGGCAACGACGTCCCCATCCTGGTGTTGACCGCGCGCGACGCGGTGGGCGACCGGGTGGAGGGTCTGGACGCCGGGGCGGACGACTACCTCACCAAGCCGTTCGCACTGGAGGAGCTGCTCGCCCGGCTCCGGGCGCTGCTGCGGCGGGTGGCGCCGATCGACGACGGCGCCGAGGAGGAGGTGCTCTCGTTCGCCGACCTCACCATGAACGTCGCCACCCGCGAGGTGCGCCGCGGCAGCCGCGCGATCGAACTGACCCGCACCGAGTTCACCCTGCTGGAGATGTTCCTGCGCCGGCCGCGCCGCGTGCTCGACCGCAGCTTCATCCTCGAGGAGGTCTGGGGCTACGACTTCCCCACGACCGCCAACTCGCTGGAGGTGTACGTCGGCTACCTGCGCCGCAAGACCGAGGCCGAGGGCGAGCCGCGGCTGATCCACACCGTTCGCGGCATCGGGTACGTCCTGCGCGCCACCGAGTCCTAGATGGATGGGTGAGCGCGCCGTGAGCGTGCCCTGGGGCCTGGGGGTCGGCCAGGGGCTCGGCGTCGGTCAGGGCCCCGACGGGCGCTGGCACTACCGCCGCTCGCTGGCCAGCCGGGTGATCTGGCTGACCACGATCGCCGTCGGCATGTCGGTGGCGCTGGTCGCGGTCGGCGCCTACATCACCGCGCGGGTGCAGCTGCAGGACACGCTCGACAACGGCCTGCTCGACCGCGCGGGCAAGGCCGCCGCATCCGACAGCCTGCTGCAGGCCGGCTACCAGGGCATCCCGTCATGGGCGCTGGGCGCCGGCGACGTGCGGATCGCGATCCTCGACTACAACAACGCCACGCTGCGGATCCTCGATCGGGGACCCACGCTGGAGCTCGGGCGGCCCGAGCTCGAGGTGGCGCAGGGCAAGCAGGAGCAGAGCCTGCGGACCATCGTGCTCGCGGGCGAGCGCTACCGCGTGGTCGCCGTACCCACGCAGCAGAGCGGGGTCGCGCTGGTCATCGCCCAGCCGCTGGAGGACCAGGACCGGACCCTGCGGCGACTCGGCTGGGTGACCGTGGCGTTCGGCGTGTTCGGCGTCCTCGCCGCCGGGTTGGCCGGCTGGGCGGTCGCGAGCAACGGACTGCGCCCGGTCCGCCGGCTGAGCGGGTCGGTCGAGGAGATCGCGCGCACCGAGGACTTCACCCCGCTGCCGGTCGAGGGCGACGACGAGGTGGCGCGGCTGGCGACGGCCTTCAACCACCTGCTCGTGGCGCTGGACGCGAGCCGGATCCGGCAGCGTCAGCTGGTTGCGGACGCGAGCCACGAGCTGCGCACGCCGCTGACCGCCCTACGCACCAATATCGACCTGCTGACCATGACCGCCCGCAGTCCCGACGGCTTCGGCGGCCTGCCTCCCGACGCCCGTGACGAGCTGCTCGACGACGTCCGCGCCCAGATCGAGGAGCTCACGACCCTCATCGGCGACCTCACCGAGCTGGCCCGCGACGAGCCCATCCCGGTGCAGGTCGAGCCGGTCGACCTCGCCGACGTCATCGACCACGCGGTCCAGCGGGTACGACGCCGGGCCCCCGGCCTCGTGTTCGAGGTGTTCACCCGGCCGTGGTGGGTGATCGGCGAGGACGCCGAGCTGGAGCGCGCGGTGACGAACCTGCTGGACAACGCTGCCAAATGGAGCCCCGAAGGAGGCCAGGTGACCGTCCGACTCAGTGACGGAGTGCTGACCGTCGACGACCAGGGACCCGGGATCGCGGAAGCCGATCGCGCCCAGATCTTCGACCGGTTCTGGCGCTCGCCCGACGCCCGCACGATGCCCGGGTCGGGTCTCGGCCTGGCGATCGTGCGCCAGGTGGCGCAGCGCCACTCCGGGTCGGTGCAGGCGACGGCCAACGCCAGCGGCGGCGCGCGCCTCGTGCTGCGCCTGCCCGGACGGGAGAGCCCCCATGCCTGACCGGACCGCCCGCTCCGCACCCGTGAGGCGCCGGCCGCGCCCGCGGGCCAGGCTGGCGCTGGCCCCGTCGGTGCTGCTGGTCCCCCTGGCCCTGCTGCTGGCCGCCTGCGGCGGGGAGGAGGAGGTCGGCGCGAAGCCCGAGCTGCCGAGCGAGACCCCTGCCCTGTGGAACCCCTGCGACGTGCTCGACCCGGCGTTCGTGAAGGCGCAGTTCGGCGCCGAGACCACCGAGCACAGCGGCACCCCCACCAAGCCCGAGTGCAGGTTCACGCCGGCCGAGGGCAGCGGCGAGGCCGTCGTGACGTCCAACTACCTGCTCTTCCCCGGCACGCTGGACGATGCCTGGGAGACGATGGGCCAGCAGCCCGACGCCGACGTCCGCAGGCCCGCGATCGAGGGGGCCGACGACGTGCGGGTCGTGGTCAACGCCGCCGAGGACCAGCTCTACGTCACCGGCTTCGTGCAGAACGGCGACCTGATCCACCAGGTCGACGTCGTCGACCCCGCGCCGTACGACGAGAAGCGGGTGGTGCGCGGTGTCAGAGCCACGCTCGAGCTGCTGTCCCGACGCGCGGTGGAGACCGGTGCCGGCTCCTGACCCGAGCTGAGCCTGCCGGTTGCGGTGACTCAGGGATTGATCGCCTGCAGCAGCCGGGCCGCCTTCCACTCCGTCTCCGCCCACTCCTCGGCGACGTCGCTCGCGACGGTGATGCCGCCGCCGGTCCCGAGGACGTACTCCTCACAGCCGCCGGTGGTCAGCAGGGTGCGGATCACCACCCCGAGGTCGGCGCGGCCGTCGCCCGACACCCAGCCGAAGGCGCCGGCGTACGCCCCGCGGGGGGTCGCCTCGACGTCGTCGATGATCTGCATCGTGCGCAGCTTCGGCGCGCCGGTCATCGAGCCCGCGGGGAACAGCGACCGGAGGGCGCCGACCGTCGTGACCTCGTCGCGGAGCCGGCCGCGGACCGTGGAGACCAGCTGGTGCACCGACGCGTACGACTCCACCTCCATCAGCGCGGGCACCTCCACCGTGCCGACCTCGCAGACGGTCGCCAGGTCGTTGCGGAGCAGGTCGACGATCATCAGGTTCTCGGAGCGGTACTTCGGGTCGCTCGCCAGCCGCTCGCGGGCCTCCGCGTCCTCGGCGGGCGTGCCGCCGCGCGCGGTCGTGCCCTTGATCGGCTTGGTCTCGAGCATCCGGTGCTCGTCGACCAGCGCGTAGCGCTCCGGCGAGGAGCTCAGCAGCCAGGCCCGGGCTCCGTCGACGTCGTGCTGGAGGAAGCCGGCGTACGGCGCCGGGTTGAGTGCGCGGAGCCGGAGGTACGCCGCCGCGGGGGTGAGGGGGCTGCTGGCGCGGACCCGGTGGGTCAGGTTGACCTCGTAGGAGTCGCCCGCGCGCAGGTGCTCCTGGACCCGGGTGAATGCGGCGGCGTAGTCGGAGGGGAGGCCGTCGGAATCGCCGGTCGACCGGTGATTCCCGCGCTTGTCGGGCGGTGCGGCGCCGGACAGGTGCAGGGGACGCTCGACGAGTGGGTGGTCGTACTCCCGGATGGACGAGGGCCGCAGCCACACGGCGTCGGGCAGGTCGGGGTCCGGGGCGGCGGGCAGGTCGGGCCGCGCGGCGTACCCGAAGTAGCCGAACCACTGGTCGCTCGGCCTCCCGTCGGCCAGCTCGGCCTCGAGGACGGCGAACGGGTCGTCGCCGACCACGACCGAGCGCCCGCCGGCGTGCCGGGTCACCTCCCGCCGTCCGGCGTCGTACGTGAGCGACACGTCGTCGTCGTCGAGCCAGCCGAGGATCGAGCGGCGCCGCGACCAGTCGCGGGCGCCGCCGCCGTCGAGCCACACGCAGCGCGGATGGCGGGCCTGGATCCGCGCGAACGCCTCCGCGGGATCGCCCTGGGTGACCATCCGGTCAGCGTCCCACGGCGAGGAAGTTCGCGACCAGCCTCGCGCCGTACGCCGAGAGCACCGACTCGGGGTGGAACTGCACGCCCTCGATCGGCCGGGTCCGGTGCCGCACTCCCATGATCGTGCCGTCGGCCGCCCAGGCCGTGGCCTCGAGCTCGTCGGGCAGCCGGGTCGCGGCGAGCGAGTGGTAGCGCACGGCCGCGAGCGGCGAGGGTACGCCGGCGAAGACGCCCCGGCCGTCGTGGGTCACCTCCTCCACCACCCCGTGCGCGGGCTCGACCCGGCCGACCTCGCCCCCGTGGGCGACGACCATCCCCTGCATGCCGAGGCACACGCCGAGCACCGGGCGGTCCGCCTCGAGGTCCCAGGCGTACTCGCCCGGATGGCCCGGTCCCGGCGACAGCACGACGTGGGAGAACCCGGACAGGTCGACGGGGTCGTCCCACTGGACCACGGTCGGCAGCACGCCGGTGACGCCGGCGACGAGGTGGACCAGGTTCCAGGTGTAGGAGTCGCGGTGGTCGATGACCACGACGTCGGGGATCACCGCCAGTCCACGACAGCCACGTCGGCGTCGAGCGCCGCACCACGCAGCCGCTTGTCACGGGTCCACAGGCGCGAGCCGGGCACGAGCAGACAGCTGCCCAACAGCTGTGCATCGGCCGCGCTGAGTCCTCTGCCCCAGAGCTGTCGTGCATCGACGAGCGCCAACAGCTCGGTCGTGCGCAGCGCGGGAAGCTGCCGCAGCTCGCCGAGGAGATCCAGCACGGCTGCCCGGTCGCGGAGGCTCCCGAGTGCCAGCTCCTCGATCACCGCGGTGTGACAGGCCACCTCGTCGACCGCCAGGCCTCGCACCAATTGCGGCTCGGCGCGATGGAGGTGGTCGATCCAGACCGAGGTGTCGACCAGGATCACGACGCTCGACGGGCAGAACGGCGGCGAGGCGCCGCCGCGGCATCCGGGTCTGACCCCCCGAGAGCCGCGAGCCGGCGTCCGGCCTCGACCCGCACCAGCGTCTCCAGTCCGGCGCGCACGAGGGACGAGCGCTCCTCGATCCCGGTCAGTTCGGCGGCTCTCTCCATCAGGTCGTCGTCGACCGTCACGGTGGTTCTCATCATCTGCCTCCGCATCAATTGATGTTGGATTCGATGCTACGCGGTTCCCCGCGAGCCCGGCGAGGAAGCACTCACAGCGCGGTCGCCACCTCCCCGCGCCGCAGCGCGGCGACCACGCCGGGGGCGGGAGCGACGTACACCTCCGGGTGGTCGATCTCCCCCAGCGCCGGATCGACCGGCCAGGCGAGCCGCTCCTCGCCGAGGGTGAACTCGGCCGCGACCCCGGGCCTGTTGCCGCGCGGGTCCTGCCGGTGCCAGCCGCCGTCGACGTGGACGGCGACCAGGCCGTGCAGGACGAACCCGCCGGGGGTGTCGTCGTCGACCAGACGCTGGTAGCAGAGCCCGATCGGGACGCCGCCCGCGCGCAGCAGCGCCGCCAGCAGGTGCGCCTTGGCGTAGCACCACCCGACACCGTCGGCGAGGACCTCCGTCGCCGTGACGGCGAACCGCGGGTCGCCGGCGTCACCGGCGTGCGCGATCTCGTCGCGCACCCAGGCGAAGGCGGTGCGGGCGAAGGTCTCGTCGTCGACGGCGCCCGCGCCCAGCCGCGCCGCCAGCGCGACGACCTCGGGCGTGGACGACTCGACGATGTCGTCAGCGTCGAGGTACTCGCCGGGTGGCCGGGCGATCAGCTCGACCATGCCTCAGACCTCGATGATGGTCAGGGCCGGGTCGACCGCACGGATGTCGTCGGGGTCGGAGGTGACCACCACGTGGTCGTGGCGACGGGCGTCGACTGCCACGTGGACGTCGGTGACGTCGGCGTGCCCGGTCGCACCGATGACGAGGCCCAGGAGCTTGGCCAGGTCGGGCTCGAGATTCTTGAGCGTGACGCCCGCGTTGCTCAGCAGCCGGGCGAGCTCGGCCTGACGTGGGCCGCCGCGCCAGACTTGAGCCAGTACCCCCGGCACAACGTGGACCGACGAGCCGTCCCGCAACGCGAACTCGATCAGCCGACGCACTCGTCGGTTGCCGCGCTCTAACGCGATCAAGGCGCCGGCATCGAGAGTGAGGCCCGCCGCCGTCACAGGAGGCCCTTGGCCTTCTTCTCAGCCATCTCCCGGTCGGCGCGGTCGAGCTGCTCGCGCGCCCAGGCAGTGTCTTCCTCGGTGGGCGGCCCCCACTTCTCGTCGAACATCTCGAAGAAGTCGCCGATCGGCTCGCGGTCTGCCTTCTGCTGCAGAGCCTGAGCGACGTACGCCGAGACCGAGGCCGCTCTGCCCTCCTCGACCGCCGCTCGGGCGTGCTCGACCAGATGGTCGGGCAGGCTGACGGTGATCTTGGCGGTCATACCGGAATCATACCGCCGCGTAGCGGTCCCGAGAAGCGCCTTGGTCATGACTTCAGGCTGCCCCACCCGAGCAGCCGGCGCCACCGCGTGAGGGCAGCCTGTGGACATCAGTCCAGCAGCACGTCGCACACCAGCCCGTGGACGATGTCGAAGCCGCGCTCGGTGAGGATCGACTCGGCGTGGAACTGCACGCCCCGGTAGTGGGGGCCGCGCAGCGCGTGGACGTCGCCGGTGTCGGGATCGGCGTCGACGCTGACGCCCTCGGGGAGCTCGGTGGCGTCGGCGACCCGGCCCACGAAGGTGTTGTAGAAGCCGACCCTCTGGGGGCGCCCGTCGAGCAGCACGGAGGCCTGGGTGCCCTGGAAGACGATGTCCTTGTAGGCGAGCGGGATGCCGAGCTGGTGGCACAGCGCCTGGTGCCCCAGGCACACGGCGACGAACGGCTTCTCATGGGCGAGCAGCCAGGTCACGGCGGCGCGGAGCCGGCCCATCTTGGGGTCGGCGTCGTCGCGCGGGTCGCCGGGGCCGGGGCCGACGATGACCAGGTCGAAGCCGTCGAGTACGCCGTCGGCGTAGTCCTCGTGACGCACCACCGACGAGCTCATGCCCATGCGGGCGAGCATGTGCCGCAGCATGTTCACGAAGTCGTCCTCGCCGTCGAGGATGACCGCGGACCTCCCCGCGAGGCGCGGGTCGCTCGGCGTACCGGCCTGGTCGGCGAGCCAGAAGCCGGAGAGCCGGTTGTTGCGGGCGTTGAGGGCGATCAGCACCTCCTCGTCGGCGACGAGGGTGGCGATGTCGGTCGTGGGCACCGGCGCGGGCGGCACCAGGCCGAAGGCGGAGAGGATGCCCCCGGCCTTGGCGTGGGTCTCGGCGACCTCGTACGCCGGGTCGGAGTCACGCACCAGCGTCGCGCCCGCCGTCACCTTCAGCTCGCCGGAGAGCGAGACGTCGGCCGTGCGCAGCACGATCGGACTGTCGAGCACCGGCTCGCCGGCGTCGTCACGGCCGAAGATGGCGAGCGCGGAGGCGTAGTAGCCGCGCCCCTCGGGCTCGTACCGCTTGATCAGCCGGCACGCGTTCTCGACCGGCGACCCGGTCACCGTGGCGGCGTACATCGTGTCCCTGAGCACCTCGCGGACGTCGCGCGTGGTGCGGCCGGCGAGGAGGTACTCGGTGTGGATGAGGTGCGTCATCGGCTTGAGGAACGGCCCGAGCACCTGGCCGCCCTCCGTGCAGATGTCGCACATCATCTTGAGCTCCTCGTCGACCACCATGAAGAGCTCGTAGATCTCCTTCTCGTCCTTGAGAAAGGCGCGCAGCCGCTCCTCGGTGCCGCGGGTCTCGCCGGCGGGCGGACGCAGGTGGAAGGTGCCGGAGATCGGGTTCATCCGCACGTCGCCGCCGTGCACGGACACGTGGCGCTCGGGCGAGGCGCCGATGAGGAAGCGGTCGCCGGTGAAGAAGACGAAGGTCCAGTACGCGCCCCGCTCGCGCTCCAGCAGCCGCCGGAACACCGTCAACGCGACCGCGGCGTCGAAGTCGGCGACGACCGCGCGGTAGTTGCGCCCGATGACGAGGTTCGCCCCCTCGCCCTGCCCGATCTCCTGGTCGATGATCGACGCGACGATCTTGGCGTACTCGTCGTCGCCGGTCTCGAAGCCGCCGCGGTCGGTGAACTCGACCGGCACCGGGTCGATCGCGTCGACCACGTCGGCGACCGAGAACTCGTGCTCCTCGGTGACGTCGACGACCACGAGCGGGGTGCCGTCGTCGTGCGCCTCGAAGCCGCGCTCGCCGACCTGGCGGAACGGTACGGCGACCAGCCGGTCGCAGATGTGCCCCGGCTCCGGTACGCCGGTCTCGAGCGGGATGTCCATGATCGACTCGACCACGCTGCGCGCGCCGCCGAGCACGCCCACCGTGTCGCGGTCGCCCGCGCGGGTGGAGCGCCGGATGATCGCCCAGGCCTCGTGCCCCTGGACGGCCGTGATGGCTTCCCGGGCGGTGAGGCTGGCACTGAGCTGATCGGGCATGACCGAAGCCTATGCGGGTGGGTCGGGCCGGTCGGGGGGCCATCCAAATCCGGTGGCGGAGAGAGGCGGCTGTAACTACCTGTCCGTGCCACTGCCGTACCGGTCTACGGGTGTGGTGGGGACAAGAACAGGTAGTTACAGCTGCCCAGGCGGGCGCGAGAAGGCGGCCGGCGCGGCGATCAGAGCTCTCGCTCCTCCGAGCGCACGGCCACCTTCTTGAGGAGGCGGTTGAGGGTGGCCAGCTCGCGCTCGGTGAGCGCGCCCGCGAGGTCGTCCTCGGCGGCGCCGCGGATGTCCATGGCGCGGCGCCAGACGTCCATGCCGGACCGGGTCACCTCGACGATCACCCGGCGCCGGTCGTCGACCGACGGGATCCGGCGGATCCAGCCGGCCTTCTCGAGCCCGTCGAGACGACCGGTCATGCCCGCGCCGGACAGGCCGAGCTCGGTGGCCAACTCCGTCGGCGAGGCCGAGCCGGGGGTGTCGCGGATCATCAACAGGTGCAGGGTGTTGTACTCGAAGTCGGTGAGGCCGACGGTGGCCACGGCCCGCTGCTTGGCGTCGCGCAGGTAGCGGTCGATCCGGTTGATCCGGACGAACACGCCCTCGACGACCTCGTCGAACGCCAGGTCGAGCCAGTGGTCCTTCCACCGCGCGACGTGGCGGTCCGTCCAGTCCTCGGCCATGGGCGAACGGTACTGCACCTCTCGCGATATTTCGTTTGCCGAATAGTTCGCCAGCGAAGTACTCTGCGCGGATGCCCGCTCCCTCACCCCTGCGCTCCCGCGACTTCCGGCTGCTCGTCGGCGGCGTCGCCGTGAGCGGACTGGGCTCGGCGATGACGCCGGTGGCGCTCGCCTTCGCCGTCCTCGACCTGGGCGGCTCGGCGACGCAGCTCGGCCTGGTCGTCGCGGCGTTCGCGGCGGCCGAGGTCGTCACGATCCTGTACGGCGGCGTGCTCGGCGACCGGCTGCCCCGGCCGCTCCTCATGCAGGGCTCGTCCGCCGCGACCGCCGTCAGCCAGGGCGCGGTCGCGGTGGTGCTCGTCACCGGTCACGGCTCGATCTGGTTCCTGACCGTCATCGGCGTGGTCAACGGCTGCCTCGGCGCCATCGCCCAGCCGGCGTCGAACGCGATGACCCGCTCGACCGTCACCGAGCAGCAGCTCGGGCGGGCGGTCGTGCTGCGCAGCCTGGCCAGCGAGACCGCCTTCGCGGTCGGCTTCGCCCTGGCCGGCGTGATCGTCGCCGTCGCCGGACCCGGGTGGGCGATCGCGGCCGACGCGGCGACGTACGCCGTCGCGGCGGTGCTCTTCTCGATGATCCGGGCGATCGGCTCGTCGGACGGCCCGCGCGAGCGCCTGCTGGCCGAGCTCGCCGACGGCGCACGGGAGGTCTTCCGCCACAGCTGGCTGTGGCTGCTGATCGGGCAGGCGCTGCTCTACCACCTGTTCTACAACGGCGCACAGGGCGTCCTCGGGCCGATCGTGGTCGGGGACGCGTGGGGCGAGGAGGCGTGGGGCTGGGCGCTCTCGGCGCTCATGGTCGGCTTCGTCGCCGGCGGCCTGGTCGCGCTGCGCTGGCGACCCCGGCACCTACTGCGCTGGGGCCTGGTGCTGCTGTCGCTGACCGCGGCGTTCCCGCTCGCGATGGCGGTGGCCGACGACCTCCGCCTGGTCCTCGTCGGCGCGTTCGTGCACGGGGTCGGGCTGCAGCTGTTCAGCGTCAACTGGGACCTCGCGATCCAGGAGAACATCGCCGAGGACATGCTCGCGCGGGTCTACTCCTTCGACCTAGTGGGCTCGTTCGCCTGCCGCCCGATCGGGCTCGCGCTCACCGGACCGGTCGCCGCGCTGGTGGGCACCGACACCTGGCTCCTCGTCGTCGCCGCCGTGATCGGGCTCAGCTCGCTGGCCGCGCTCGCCGCTCCGTCCGCGCGACACCTGACCCGGCGTACGCCGGAGCCGGCGGCCGCCGAGGTGCCCACGCCTCCGCGGTGACGGCGACGACCTCCGCGCCGCGGGCCCGCGGATCCCTCGGCACACTCCGGCACGGCCGGGTCGACGATCAGGTCGGAGTCACCCGCGCGCGCTGCCCGGGGCCGCCGCCTCCAACTGCGCCAGCACCTCGCCGGCGGCGCGCTCGCCGGAGCGGACGGCACCGTCCATGTAGCCGGTCCAGTACGTCGCGGTCTCGGTGCCCGCCCAGTGCACCCGCCCATGCGGCGTCCGGATGTGCCGGCCGTGGACGGTCAGCACGCCCGGCGGATAGATCGCGGTGGGCCCGCCTCCGGTCCACTGCTCGCGGGTCCAGTCGTGCTCGGTGTAGTCGATGGGGTGGCGTGCCTCGTCGCCGAACATCCGCGCGAAGCCGTCGAGGACCGCGGCGCGGCGCTCCGCGAGCGAGCGCGTGCCGAACTGCTGCCACGCGGCGCCGCCGACGAAGGCGAGCAGGATGCCGTGCCCGGTGTCGGCGACGTGGTTGTCGAAGGCGACGCGGACCGCTCCCGCGTCGGCGATGCCGAAGCCGGTGAGGCCCCGGTCGCGCCAGAACGGCCGCTCGTAGACCGCGTCGCACTTCATCAGCCGACCCATCCGGACCTGTTCGAGCAGCGCTCGGCGGCCGGGCGGGAGGGCGGGCGCGAAGCCGATGTCGAGGACCTGCTTGGGCGGCGCGGCGACGATCACGCGGCGGGCCCGGACCGGCCCACGACCGGTGTCGACCCGGACGCCGTCGGGCACGTCCACGATCCCGGTCACCGGGGCGTCGAGCGCGATCCGGGTGCCGAGCAGCCTCGCGAGCTCCAGGGGCACCCGCTGGGAGCCGCCGACGAACCGGCTCTCCTGGGCGCCGCCGACCGTGTCGGAGTTGCGCTCGAAGGTGCCGGGCGTGGACTCGTTGCCCGAGCAGGAGATGTAGTGCAGCACGAACAGCAGGGACACCTGATCGGGGTCGGCGCCGAAGCCGGGATGGGTCCAGGACTGGATGAGCTTCTCGATGCCCCGCCGGTTGAGGGTGTTGCGGCGCAGCCAGTCGCTGAGGCTGAGGGCGTCCCACTGCGCGGCGCGCGGATGCGCCCACGGGGCGTCGACCCGCAGCTCCCGGGCCATGTCGTTGAGGCGCTTGAGCGCGAGGGCGGCGTCGAGCAGGATCGTCGGGTCCGGCGGGACCGTGCCCTTGAACTCCATCCGGCCGAGGAGGGAGGAGAGGTAGACGTTCTTGCCGGTGGCGTACTGCTCGAACGTGGCGACCCCGAGCCGGCTCGCGAGTGCCGCGATGCGGTCCTGGGTCGGTCCGACGAAGGCGCCGCCGGCCTCGAGCGTGCCGCCGGTGGGGAGCTCGTGGTTGAGCACCCGGCCACCGACCCGGTCGCGCGCCTCGACGACGAGCACGGACCGGCCGGCGCGGGCGACCTCGTCGGCGGCCACCAGGCCGGCGATGCCGGCGCCGACGACCACGACGTCCACCGCGGGCGGCAGGGCACCGGCCAGCGTGCCGGCGGCCACCTCCGCCTCCAGCGCGTCGAGGGCGAGGAGGCCGGCCGCGGCGGCCCCTCCGGCGAGGACCGCCCGGCGTCCCAGCTCGATGGTGTGCACGGCGCCTCTCGGTCAGGAAGTGAATCTGTGTCAGGTTCGGATTCGGAGGCTACACTGCGGCCATGCCCTCCGCCAGCGTCCCGGACGCCCCCGTCGGGCCGAGCCGTCGCCGGCTCCCCACCCAGGCCCGGTCCCGGGAACGGGTCGAGCGGATCCTCGACGCCGCCGCGCGCCTCGTCGTGACCAACGGCGTGGAGGGCCTGACGACACGCTCGATCGCCGAGACCGCCGAGCTTCCGGTCGCGTCGCTCTACCAGTACTTCGCCGACAAGGAGGCCGTCCTCCTCGCGCTCTGCGAGCGCGACATGGCCGAGATGGACGACCGCGTCGCCACCGACCTCGCGCTGCTCGCCGACCCGGAGCACCCGGCCGAGCTGACCATCGCGACCATGGTGGAGACCGCGATGCGCGCCTTCGTCGCGGTCTACCACCGGCGTCCCGCGTTCATGCAGATCTGGATGCGGGGGCGCGCCAATCCCGCGATCTACGACTACGGACGCCACCACAACCGGCGCATCGCCGCCAACCTGCTCGCCTTCGGGCTCGACGCCGGGCTGCTCGGCACCGACCGGTACGACGACGAGCAGATCGGCGCCATCGCCGAGCTCGCCGTCGAGGTCGGCGACCGAGCCTTCCAGCTGGCCTTCGAGCACGACCCGCGCGGCGACGAGTTCCTCATCGCCCAGGCGATCGCACTCGTCTCGGGCTACCTCGAGCGCATCACGAGCGATCGGTGAGCGCGACGCTCGCCGGCCTGCGCGCCGACGTGGCGGCGGCCGCCCGCCGCCTGGCCGCGGCCGGGCTGCTCGTCGGCACCGCCGGCAACGTGTCGGCCCGCGCCGGCGACCGGATCGCGATCACCGCCACCGGGGTGGCGCTCGCCGCGTGCACGGCCGACGACGTCACCGTCGTGACGCCGTCCGGAGAGGTCGCCGCCGGCACGTTGGAGCCCACCAGCGAGCTGTCCCTCCACCTCGGCGTCTACGCCGACACCCCCGCCGCGGCGGTGGTCCACACCCACGCCCCGTTCGCCACGGCCCTCGCCTGCGTGCTCGACGCACTGCCCGTGCTCCACTACCAGCAGCTCGCCCTCGGCGGCGAGATCCGCGTGGCGCCGTACGCGACCTTCGGGACGCCCGAGCTGGCCGCCCACGTCCGCGCCGCGCTGGCGGGGCGCAGCGCCGCGCTGCTCGCCAACCACGGCGCGGTGACCCTCGCCGGCACGCTCGACGCCGCGGTCGAGAACGCGCTGCTGCTCGAATGGCTCTGCCAGCTCCACCACCGGGCCACCGCCCTCGGTACGCCGCGCGCGCTCACCGAGGAGCAGCAGGCCGACGTCGTCCGGGCCGCGATCGAGCGCGGCTACGGCACCCCGAGAGGTCATCGCGCATGAGCATGGTCGTCGCCGCGGTCGGCGTACACGTCCTGGACACCCACGTGCTCGGCATCGAGTCGATCCCGACGGGCTCGGAGGGCCAGCTGGTCGAGACGATCCGGATGTCCCCGGCCGGGACGGCCGGCGGCACCGCGGTCGTGCTGAGCCGCCTCGGCGCGACGGTGCGGTCCTACGGCGCCGTCGGCACCGACCCGGTCGGCGACACCCTGCTCGCCCTGCTCACGCGCGAGGGCGTCGACGTCGGCGGCCTGGTGCGCAAGGACGGCGCCCAGACGTCCGCCTCGGTGCTGCCCGTGCGTCCCAACGGCGACCGCCCCGCCTGGCACTGCATCGGCGCCAACGGCGCGTTCACGCTCGACGACCTGCCGGCCGGCGCCCTCGACGGCGTCACCCACCTGCACCTCGGCGGGCCCGAGTTCCTCGGCGGCGACGCCGCGGCCGAGCTGCTCGCCCGGGCCCGCGCGGCCGGGATCACCACCTCGGTGGACGTCCTGGCGCCCGGCGACCCCGACCTGCTGGCGTGGATCGCCGCCGCGCTCCCCCACACCGATCACCTGCTACCCAACGACGAGCAGGTCCTCGGCTTCACCGGTGCCGCGTCGCTCACCGAGGGGGCACAGGCACTGGTCGCCGCCGGAGCGGGCTGCGTGGCGGTGACCCAGGGCGCGAAGGGAGCCCTCGTCGTGTCCGGGGACGGCGCGGCCGAGGTGCCGGCGTACCCCGTCGCGGTCGTGGACACGACCGGGTGCGGCGACGCCTTCTCGGCCGGCTACCTGCGCGGGCTGGCGCTGGGGCGGACGCCGGTCGCCGCCGCGGCGCTCGGCTGCGCGACCGCGGCCCAAGTGGCGCAGGGACTGGGCACCGACGCGGGGAGCTACGACCTCGCCGCGGTCGAGGCCCTCGCTGCGGCCGGCTGACCCGCCGACCGACCGTCGTACCGGACGATTCGGTCGCTGATTGGCCGTTGTCACGACCGTTTCGTCCGGTACGACGGGCTCGGCCCTCGACTCCGATCTCGTTGCGTGGCTCGACGGCGGCGAGGTCGACGTCATCGAGCGCCCCGCAGTGGGGCCGCACCATGCGGGAGCCATCGGCCGCCCGGGTCCCGCCGCGCTCGTCGCCGCCGCTACGGTTCCGCCGCTACGGTTCGGCCGTGACCCGCCAGTATCTCGAGGATGCCGTCGGCCCCGACGGCATCCGCGTGACCATCGCGCTCGAGCCTGCCGTCGACCAGCTCATCCGTGCCAACGACAGGCTCGGTGGCTCGTTCCTCCTGCGCGCCCTGTCCGGGCGCGGTCAGAAGGTCGTCCAGCAGATGGTGTACGGCGGGGCGTGGGTCGTCGACGTCGAGACCGACGCGGGACGACGGGTTCGGATCCGCGTGCCCGACCACGGCTCGGCGCTGGCGTTGGCGAAGGAGACGTGGCGCGACGTGGACGAGCGGGGGGTGGTGGCGGTCGCGGAGCTGGGGTGACGACTCGGGCCCGTGGCGACTACCCGGGCGCTGTGGCTACTACCCGGGTGCTGTGGCCCCCTTTTTCGTGCTGTAACCCTTGGCGGTCTCAGAGGGTCGTTGCACCACTCGTGGTGAGGAGTGGTTGCGTGGCGATGTTGAGAGCGGACCGGCAGGCGTTCTGGGCGCAGGTGCGGGCAGGGAACTGGGCGAAGCAGGCCGAAGAGTTGGCCGGCGTGTCGAAGGGCGCCGGGCAGAAGCTCTACGCCAAGTCTGGTGGTGTGATGGAACCAGCAACCACGCCGACGGGTCGCTACCTCTCCCACGCCGAGCGTGAAGAGATTGCTCTGTTGCATGTCCAGGGCCACGGTGTGCGGGAGATCGGGCGACGGATCGGGCGTCCGCACTGCACCATCAGCCGGGAGCTGGCGCGCAACCGCACCAGCCATGACGGCAGGTACCGGGCGTTGACGGCCCAGCGCCGAGCCGAGGACGGGCACGTCGTCCGAAGCTGGGCAAGCTGGCTCAGCATCCGCGGCTGCAGGAGTTCGTCGTGGAGAAGCTGACCGGGGAGCAGTGGTCACCACAGCAGATCAGTCAGGCTCTACGGGTGGAGTTCCCCGACGACCCAACGATGCGGTGCTGTCACGAGACGATCTACCGCTCGATCTATATCCAGGGCCGTGGCGAGTTGCGCCGCGAACTGGCCGCGCACCTACGCACCCGTCGTGAGCAGCGCAAGCCGCAGAACCGGCCCGAGCGGCGCAAGGGCCGGCTGGTCGACACCATCCACATCAGCCAACGCCCCGCCGAGGCGGCGGACCGGGCAGTGCCCGGTCACTGGGAGGGCGACCTGATCATCGGCAAGAACGCCGGCTCGGCGATCGGGACCCTGGTGGAGCGATCCACCAGGTTCGTGATGCTGATCCACCTGCCCAAGCGGCGTACCGCCGAGGACTTCGCCGAGGCCCTGATCCCGGTCCTACGCACACTTCCCGACCAGTTGCGCCGCTCGCTGACCTGGGACCAGGGCAAGGAGATGGCGCTGCACAAGCAGATCGCGTTCGAGGCCGACATCCCGCTCTACTTCTGCGACCCCAGCAGCCCCTGGCAACGCGGCACGAACGAGAACACCAACGGGCTGCTGCGCCAGTACTTCCCCAAGGGAGTCAGCCTGCGCCAGTTCACACCGGCCGACCTCGACGAGGTCGCCCGCAAGCTCAACAGCCGGCCCCGTCAGACCCTCGGCTGGGCAACACCCGCCCAGCGACTCGAAGAGCTACTCTGCGGCCATCAGATCAGCCGTGGTGCAACGACCGGCTGAATCCGCCCTTAGAGGTTCCGCCAATAGGTCGTTGCGTGTCGGTCCACGAGGACAGGCACGAGCCCCGGTAGACGAAGTGGTA
>NZ_JBNINR010000021.1:0-72306 GCF_051390595.1 Nocardioides segetis
TTTTTGGGGGGGGGGGGGGGGGGGGGGGGGGGGGGGGGGGTGGTGGGTTTTTTTTTTTTTTTTTTTTTTTTTTTTTTTTTTTTTTTTTTTTTTTTTTTTCCCCCCCCCCCCCCCCCCCCCCCCCACGACGGCACGGAGGGGATCAGGGGTTGTAGTCGAGCTCGGCGCCGGCGACGTCCTCGGGCCAGACCAGGACGCGCTTGCCGTCCTGCACCTGGGCCACCCGGTTGATGTCGATGCCGTAGTTGTTGAACCCGTCGAAGTTGAGCGTCCCCACGATGGTGTCGACCTCGTTGGCGTTCAGCCACGCGATGACGGCCGCGTTGTCGACGCCGCCCTCGGTGATCCCGGTCAGCAGGATCTGCCAGGCCGCGAGGCTGGCCGCCGCCTGCGTCTCGACGAAGGGGAACAGGTCGTCCTGCTGCGCGACCTCGCTGTAGGCCTTGGTGAAGTAGCGGGCGACCGGGGTGTCGCCCAGCGGCGGGTTGTCCTCGTAGATCGAGGAGATCATCATGCCGTCGGCCTTGTCGCCCAGGGCGGCGACGGCAGCCGGCGCCGGCAGCGAGACGTAGATCGAGCGCGGCTCGTAGCCGATGGCGTCGAACGCCTGGTAGAGGTTCGTGACGTCGGCGCCGATGCCGCCCAGGTAGACCAGGTCGGGGTCGGCGTTCTGGATCCGGATCGCGATCGAGCTGAAGTCCGTGGTGCCGAGGTCGTACTCGACATCGCCCTCGATCGTGGTGCCGGCGCCCTCGAGCGCCGTCACGACGGAGCCGCGATAGCTCAGCGTGGTCGGGAACTTGGCCGTCGCGAAGAACGCCGACTCGGGCGGGTTGCCACTGGACTCCAGGGCGTCGAGCAGGGTCTGGGCCTGCGCGTCGAACATGTGCGCCGGGTCGTCGACACCACCCATCTGCCACGCCGGGAAGTGGTTCTCGCCGATCAGCTTGTCGGGTGCGCCGTTGGTGGCGGTCGGGTAGGCGTAGCCGGCGCGGGTCACCGGGCCGGCGCCGGCGAGCGTCGCCGCGCCACCGTAGGGGCCCATCACGAAGTCGACCTCGTCGCCGATGAGGCGCTCGTAGTTGGAGGTCACCGTGGCCGGCGTCGACTGGTCGTCGATCACCTTCCACTCCAGGGGCCGGCCGTCGATCCCGCCGCACTCGTTGACCCAGTCGACGACCAGCTCGGCGACCGCGTCGTGGAGGGTGCCGGTCGGCGCGAGGGGGCCGGTGAGGCTGAGCGAGCCGCCGACGACGATGGGGTCGCCGGTGGGCGCGGTGCCCTCGGTGCAGTCCATGCCGGCGATCGGCGCGACCAGCTCGGCGTCGGGGATCTCGGCGACCCGGTCGTCGGCTGACTTCTCGTCCTTCACGACGCCGCCGCAGGCGGTGAGCAGCAGCGCCGCGGCGGCGCTGAGAGCGAGCCCGCGCACGGCGGGCCTCGGGGCGTGGAACATCGTGGTCTCCAGTCAGTTGTCGAGGAAGCCGACGACCCGGCACGGCGACGCGCTGGTCTTCGGGAGCTTGATCGGGAAGAAGCCGACGTGGAAGCCCGTCAGCGGGAGCGCCTGCAGGTTGTCGAGCTGCTGGATGATGAAGGCCTCCTTGTCGGCGATCGCGAAGTGGCCGTCCCAGAGCTCCTTGGGATCGCCGGTCGCCTCGTAGGCCGCCTTCATCACGGGGAAGGGGCGGTCCCATGCCATGGCGTCGGTGCCGAGGATCGTGGCCCCGAGGCCGGTCAGGTAGCGGGTGCCGTCGCCGCTCATGCCGGGGTAGTTGAAGAACTCCGGATCGGCCGGGGTGTAGCGCTCCTGGCCGGTGCGGAGCAGGAGGGCGTCGCCCTGCCGCACCTCGCGCCCGGTCGCGGCGATCGCCCGCTCCAGCGCCTCGATGGTGATCGCCTCGCCGGGCGCGGCCCACGGGCGGACGTCGAGCACCATGCCCGGCCGGTAGAGCTCGGACAGGTCGATGTCGCTGATCGTGCGGGCGGGCTTGCCCTCGATCAGGCTGCCGCTGTGCAGCGGCGCGTCGACATGGGTGCCGCAGTGCGTGTTCATCTCGGTGAGCCAGTCCTCGCCCCAGCCCTCGCCGTTGGGGAGGTGCTCGGCCGGGCAGCCGAAGATGTCCATGGTGCGCTGCAGGCCCTCGCCGCCCGGCGCGAGGTAGTGGATCTTGGGGGCCAGCACGGCGGCGAGCGGCTCGTAGGCCGGCGGCACCATGTCGCGGTAGGCGGGGTCGAGGGTGCGGGAGAGATCGACGATCGTGGTCATGACGGCGTGCCTTTCGGGAGTGGGTCAGTAGGGGAGCTGGACGCGGTTGCGGAGGATGCCGATGCCCTGGACCTCGAGCTCGACCTCGTCGCCGTCCTTGAGGCGCTTGCCGATCTCGACCGGGCTGCCGGACATGACGGTGCCGGTGCCGAGGACGTCGCCCGCGTGCACGGTGCGGTTGCGGGAGAAGTGCGCGATGGCCTTCTCGAACGAGTGGTGCATCGTCGAGGTCGAGCCGTGCGACCAGACCTCGCCGTTGACGCGCGCCGTCATCTCGAGGTCGTACGGCGAGCCGAGCTCGTCCGGCGTGACGATGCAGGGTCCGAGGGTGTTGGAGCCGTCGAAGTCCTTGCCCCGCGACGGCCCGAGCTGCGACTCCATGACGACGCTCTGCAGGTCGCGGCAGCTCCAGTCGTTGAAGATCGTGTAGCCGAAGACGACACCGGCGGCGTCGGCCTCGTCGACGTCACGGGCGGTGCGGCCCAGGACCGCGGCGAACTCCAGCTCGTAGTCGAGCTGGCGGGTCTCGGCCGGCGCCACGATCAGGTCGCCCGGCCCGCTCACCGCCGTGTGGTCGGCGTTGTAGTAGATGACCTCGCGGGAGAACACCTCCGGGGTGTCGAACTTCCCGGTGGCCACCAGCCGCTCGTACTCCGCCTCGGGATCCGCGGCCTCGGCGGCGATCGAGCGCGCCATCCCCCGGAACGCCGGCTGCAGGTGGGCGATGAACAGCGAGCAGTCGCGCAGGCGCGGGGGGTTCGGCAGCGGCGCCCTGAGCGTCACGTCGTCGAGCGCGTGGACCGCCTGGGCCGGGTGGGAGTCGCACAGCTCCCGCGCGTCCTCGACGCCGGCGTCGCCGGCCCGGACCAGGTCGAGCATCGACGCGAACCGCGGGTCGCCCTCCGCGGCCCGGGTCAGGCTGATCGCGGTGTCGCCGGCGAGGGCGCCGACGTGCGTCGCTCCGTCCGTCGTGGTGAATGTGATGAGCCTCAAGGTGACCCCTCCTTCCATCGGGTGGGATCACCTTCACGGCAGTGACGCCCGTCACCTAGAGCGCCGCCTGACAGAGTCCGACGGCCCGGGTGTCACGCCGTGCCAGCCGACGCGCGCACGGCCGCCCGGGGACTCAGGCGCCCGCGAGCGCGGTGCTGAGAGCGTGCATCCGCAGCGCCGTCTCCAACCGGAAGCGGTGGTCGACGTCCCTCATGTCGACACCGAGCACCTCCTCGATGCGGGCGACCCGGTTGCGCACCGTGTTGTAGTGCACGTGCAGCGAGGCGGCCGTGTCCGGCAGGTGCCGGTCGTGGGCGAGATAGGTCCGCAGCGTCGGCACGAAGTCGGTGCCACGGCGCTGGTCCAGGTCCAGCAGGGGGCCGAGGACGTCGCGCACCGTGGTCTCCAGGTGGGCGGCCGGCAGGCTGGCCATCCCGAGGATGCCCAGCTCGTGGGCGGTGACCACCGACCCGACCCCCGACCCGACCGCTGTGCCCACCGCCGCGCCGCGGACCGCCAGCTCACAGGCGGCCCGCGCCTCGTCGTACGACGTCGCGAAGTCGAGGAGTTCGGCGCAGCTGCGGCCGAGGCCGACGGTCCACCCGCGCCGGGACCGGGTCAGGGCGTCGGTGAGCTGCGCCCGCACCCGTGCCGGCGGGCGGCCGGTCGGCGGCAGGACGGCGACCGCGCGACCGGCGCGCTCGAGGGTGACCACTCCCGGGAACACCGGCCGGAGCAGCGAGTCCAGCTCCGCGCGGCCCACCGGCTCCCCGTCGCGCCCGCCGGCGACCAGGACCTGGGCGCCGGGACCCAGGTCGACGCCCATCATGGAGACCCGGGCCCGGAACTCCTCCGGGTCTCCCAGCCGCCCGCTGAGCAGGGCGTCGAAGAGCTCGCCGTTCAACCGCTCCGCCGTCCGCTCGCGCTCGCCCACCCGCAGCACCTGCAGGCGGAACAGGCTGATGCACAGGTCGACGAACGCCTGGCGCTGCTCGTCGGGGTCGCGGGTGTCGATGACGACGACCGTGAGCCCGCCGCAGTCCGCGAGCACCGTGCGGCGGACGACCCGCGGATTGCCCGGGCGCAGCTCGCCCGCCGCGCGGACCAGGGTGCCGTCGCCCTGGCGGAGCTCGACGCGGCCGCCGAGCTCGCGAGCGAGCAGGTCGAGCGAGCCGACGGGATCGGTGTGGGTGGCGAAGCCGTTGGCCAGGTCGGCGCAGGCGCGCTGCTCGCGGGTCGCGCGCTCGGCACGCCGCTCCGCGGCCGCGGCGAGCAGCCCGCGGCGCCCGTCGACGTCGAGCTGGTGGAGGCGGACCCCGAGGTCGTGGGCGATCTCCTCCAGCATCTCGACCTCGGTGTCCGACCAGGGGTAGGGGTGCCGGTGAGCCGCGTAGAGGACGCCGAGCAGCGAGTCGGCCACGAGGATGGGGACGATCAGCGTCGCCTGAATCCCCTCGTTGTCGATGAGCCGCTTGAGCAGCGGCACCCGCCGCGAGTCGTGGCGGTAGTCGCGGCTCATCTGCGGCCGCCGCTCCAGCGCGACCCGGCCGCCGATCCCCTCGCCGATCTTGAGCCGCCAGGCCGCCGCCATCTCCGTCGACGCGACGCCGTGGTGGGCCCCCATCACGAGGTAGTCGCCCTCGACCAGGCCGGCCCACGAGACGGGGCAGTCCAGCACGGTGGCCACGTGGTCGGCGGCGAGCTGCAGCGCCTGGGTCGGGTCCTTGGCGGCGAGCAGCCAGCGCAGGTACTGGGCGGAGGAGGGCGGCGACAGCAGGTCCAGGCTCACGACGTCCTCCTCGCATCGGCATACAAGTTTGTACCCGAGTTCAACCTCTGGCAGTGTACGCAGCGGGAGCCGCCCCTGTCACGAAAGGCATGCGATGGCATCCGAGCCCGTCACCGCCCGCGCCCGCCGCGTCGGCCAGCGCCGCGACCGCGTCTTCGACGCCGCGATCGAGCTGTTCGTCGAGCAGGGCTACGACGCGACGACGATGGACGACATCGCCGTGCGCGCCGACGTCGCGCGCACCTCGGTCTTCAACTACTTCGAGCGCAAGACCGCCTTCCTCGACGAGTGGTCGGCCCGCCGCCGGGCCCGCGCCTTCCACGGCACGCCCCGCGACGGATCGGGCACCCTGCGCGAGGAGCTGTCCGCGATCACGCGGGAGCTCGCCGCGATCAGCGACGCCTCCCGGGTCGCGACGACCGCGATCATCGGGGCGGCCCTGCGCGAGCTCGATCTCCTCGACGACCACCCGCTGAGCCACGAGTTCCTGGCGGTCGTCCGGCGCCACCCCGAGGACATCCGCGACGACGTCGACCCCCAGCTGATGGGGCTCACGCTCGCGACCGGCTACTTCGCCGTCCTGCGCGCCTGGATCGGCGACGGCCCCCCGCCCTTCGACCTGGCGACCCGGCTGCTCGCACTCCTCGACCTGCTCCTCGACGGCGCCAGCCGGCCCGGTCACTGAGCGAGCGCCGTCCTCGACCGTACTGAATTCAGTACGTACACTGTGTCCATGTCCGCCGCCTTCGCGATCGAGCAGATCCTGGAGCGATCGGGGTTGAGCAAGACCGGCCTGTCCCGCCGCTCCGGGGTGAGCCGCGCCCAGATCAACACCTACCTCAAGGGCAGCGCCCAGCCTTCCGTCGCACAGCTCGAGCGCCTCGGCGCGGCCGCCGGGCTCCGGCTCGACCTGTCCTGGACGCCGCTCCCCGGGGCACCCGGCGAGACCGATCCCTCGTGGCTGCGTCCCGACGACCCCCGGATGCAGCCGCCCCCTCTGACCCTGGCGGAGCGCGGCCGGGTGCTCGAACGCGTCGTGCCCGTCGCGATGGCGCAGCGCCGGCACCCCCGCGGAGCGCTGGAGGCGCCGCCCTTCCGATCCCTGCTGCACCCGTCTGCCTCCCCATGATCGATCCCTACGAGATCTTCGTCCGCGCCATCGACGTCCATCGCCGCCTGCTGGCGGCGGGGATCGACAACGCCATTGGCGGCGCACTCGCCCTCGGCTATCACATCGACGACCCGCGGGGCACCCAGGACATCGACATCAACGTCTCACTGCCCGCCGCTCGGGCGCGCGAGGCGCTGAGGAGTCTCCCGCCCGACGTCCCCTGGGACGAGGCCACGATCACCCAGATCGTCCGGGACGATCAGGTCCGGATCATGTGGCCCGTGACCGACGACCTGCCGATCCCCCTCGACCTGTTCTTCGCCGTCCACGCGCTGCACGAGGTCGTCCGCACGAGGACCATCGAGGTGCCCATGCACGGCGCGACCGTGAAGGTGCTGTCCGCCACCGATCTGACGATCTTCAAGGCGCTCTACAACCGGTCCAAGGACTGGCCCGACATCGAGGCGATGCTGGCGGCCCACGACTCCACGGTCGATCTCGACGAGGCGATCCGCTGCGTGGGTGAGGTCGTGGGCGGGGACGACCACCGCACCCACCGCCTGCGCGGGCTGCTCAGGAGGTGAGCAGGCCTCCGTCGAGCATGGTGAGGTACTGGTCGGCCAGGGCGCCGTGCTGCATCCGGCCGCGCGGGTCGTACCACCGCACGGTCGACCAGACGCCGTCGCGGATGAAGCGGTACGTCGTGGTGGGCTCGAGCTCCGCCCGGAAGTCGCCCGACGCGACGCCGGCGCGGAGCACGTCGAGCCAGACCTTCTCGACCTCGCGGCTGGCCTTGGTGACGAACGAGAACTCGGGCGTGCTGCCGAGGAAGTTGGCCTCGTTCTGGTAGAGCGCGACCGCGTGCGGGCTGCGGTGGATGGTCTCGAACGAGCTGCGGACCAGCCCGTCGAGCGCGGCCCGCGGCGACGCGGCCTGCTCCGCGATCGACCGGAACTGCCCGAGCAGGCTGCCCATGAAGTCCTGCAGGATCTCGGTCAGCATCTCGTCCTTGGACGCGAAGTGGTGGTAGAGGCTGCCGGACAGGATGCCCGCCTCGTCGGCGATGTCGCGCACGGTCGTCTGGGTGTAGCCG
This sequence comes from Nocardioides segetis, assembly GCF_051390595.1. Classification (NCBI taxonomy): domain Bacteria; kingdom Bacillati; phylum Actinomycetota; class Actinomycetes; order Propionibacteriales; family Nocardioidaceae; genus Nocardioides; species Nocardioides segetis. Next base: position 7,256 of record NZ_JBNINR010000021.1, read on the forward strand.
CGGGAGGCGAACATCTCGGCGGCGATCGCCAGCAGCTGGGTGCGCCGAGCCGAGCCGGTGCCGGTCGCGCCCGCTCCGGCGCCCTTCTTGCGGGCGGTGGCGGCGCCCCCCTTGGTGGTGGCCATGCCTCGATCCTCTCCCACGGTTGCGCCTACGATACCTAACAAGCACTTGGTTAAGCGACGAGCGGAAGGCCGCCGATGACACCCACCACGATGCCCGCCCTGCTGGAGCAGGCGGCGGCTGACCACCGCGACCACCCGGCCATCGTCGACGGCGCCACCATCATCACCTACGCCGGCCTGCGGGACCTCGTCGTCGAGGCCGCCCGCGGCTACCGGGCCCTCGGCGTCGCGCCGGGCGACCGGGTCGCGATCTGGGCGCCCAACCGTGCCGAGTACCTCGTCGCGCTGCTCGGCGCCCAGCAGATCGGTGCGGCGGTGGTGCCGCTCAACACGCGCTACCGCGGTCCCGAGGCGCGCGTCGTGCTCCAGCGCTCGCGGGCGGTGGCGATCGTCGTCTGCGACGGCTTCCTCGACACCGACTACTCGGCGATGCTCGCGGCGGGCGACGACGCGGCGGGGCGCGGCGCGGCCGCGGACGGCGGGGAGGGCTCCGTCATCGCCGGGCTCCCCCACCTGCGGGCCGTGGTCGACATGAACTCCGCCGGGCGGCCGGGCACGATCGGCTGGTCCGACTTCCTCGCGGGCGGGGAGGAGGTGACCCCGGCCGAGATCGAGCGACTGGCCGCCGAGGTCACCCCCGACACCGTGGCCGACATCCTGTTCACCTCCGGCACCACCGGCGTCCCCAAGGGCGTGATGAGCGCCCACCGCCAGACGATCGGGACCGCCGAGGTGTGGGCCCGCGGCGCCAGTCTCAGCGAGGCAGACCGCTACGCGGTCGTGAACCCGTTCTTCCACTCCTTCGGCTACAAGGCCGGCGCGATCGCCAGCCTGACCGCCGGCACCACGATCCACCCGGTCCTCACCTTCGATCCCGAGGAGCTCATGCGGCTGATCCAGGAGGCCGGCATCACCGTGCTCCCCGGAGCGCCGACGATCTTCATCACGCTGATCAACCATCCGCGGCGCGCCGAGTTCGACCTGTCGTCGCTGCGCTTCTCCATCGCCGGCGCGGCGAGCGTCCCCGAGACGCTCTTCGTGCAGATGCAGGAGGTGCTCGGCTTCGACGAGGTCGCCCAGGCCTACGGCCTCACCGAGTGCGTGGTCGCCACCCGGTCCCGCGCCGGCGAGGACCCGCGGCATATCGCCGAGACCACCGGTCCCGGCGTCCCCGGCATCGAGGTCCGCGTCGTCGACGAGACCGGAGCCGACGTCGCGACCGGCACCGACGGCGAGGTGTGGCTGCGGGGCGCCAACGTCATGCTCGGCTACTTCGAGGACCCCGAGTCCACGGCCGCGGCCATCGACGCCGACGGCTGGCTCCACACCGGCGACGTCGGCCGGCTCGACGAGCACGGCTGCCTCAAGATCACCGACCGGATCAAGGACATGTTCATCGTCGGCGGCTTCAACGTCTACCCGGCCGAGGTGGAGAACACCCTGGCCGCGCACCCGGCGGTGATGGAGAGCGCCGTGGTCGGCGTACCCGACGAGCGGATGGGCACGGTCGGCCGCGCCCACGTCGTGCTCCGGCCGGGCGCGACGGCCACCGCGGACGACCTGGTGGCCTGGGCCCGCGAGCGGCTCGCCAACTTCAAGGTGCCGCGCGAGGTGGTCTTCGTGACCGAGCTCCCCCGCAACGCGAGCGGCAAGGTGCTCAAGACCGACCTGCGAGACGCCCGGTGAGCGCGCCGGCACCCGTGGCCCTGGTCACCGGGGCGAGCGGCGGCATCGGGCAGGCGGTCGCACGCCGGCTGGTCGACGACGGCGCCTCGCTGATCCTGCTGCACCGACGGACCGCGCCCGACGCCCTGGTCGGCGAGCTCGGCGACCGGGTCCTGGCGAGCGCCGCGTGCGACCTGACCGCCCCCGAGGCGACGGCGGACCTCGTGGCCTCGCTCGTGGCCGAGCACGGCGACGTGCGCACGGTCGTCCACGCCGCCGGTCCGCACGTGCCGATGGTCCACCTGTCGAGGGTCACCCCCCGCCAGTTCGCCAAGCAGGTCGATCAGGACGTCGTCGCCTTCTTCAACCTCGCCCACGCCGTCCTGCCGACCCTGCGCCGCGCGCGGGGCTCCCTCACCGTGGTGACGACCGCCGCGACCCGGCGCTATCCCGTGCGCGACGGCCTCTCGGCCGGCCCCAAGGGCGCGGTCGAGGCGCTGGCCCGCGGCCTGGCCGCCGAGGAGGGCCGGTTCGGCGTCCGGGTCAACTGCGTGGGCCCGGGCATGCTCACCGACGGGATGGCCGAGCGGCTGATCGGCTCCGGCGACCTCGACGAGCACGCGCTCGATGTCGCGCGGGCCAACATCCCGCTGCGCCGGTTCGGCACGGCCGTCGACATCGCCGAGGCGGTGGCCTTCCTCGCCGGGGACCGGGCGGGCTTCATCTCGGGCCAGAAGCTGGACGTCGACGGCGGCTACGGCGTCTGACCGGACTCGGCTCGAGCCGGACCCACGACCCGGCTCCTGCGCCGGGCCGTGGGGGATCCGGTCAGGCGACGCCCGGCCGGCGCCGCTCGATCTCGGCCGCGGTCCGCAGCTCGAAGCTGGGGTAGCCGCCGTCGATCTCCTCCTGAAGCCGTCGGCGGTAGCGGGGCGCGCCGCCGAGATAGACCATGACCCGCGGCTTGTCGTCGCGGTCGAGGTTGATGTTGTGGCCGTTGAACCAGGACTTCGAGTGGGCGAGCAGGAGCAGGCTGTTGATCTCGCGCACGTGCTCGACCCACGCGATCTCCGCCTCGCGGCGGCCCTCGAACCGCACGACGTCGTGGGCCTCGATGTGGCGCACGGTCTCGGTCATCCAGTTGACGACGTCCTCGATCCCCCGGGGGAAGTTGGCCGTCGCCGAGCCGGACTGCGGCCCGACGAGCATGAAGAGGTTGGGGAAGTTGGTGACCTGGACGCCGACGCAGGTCTCCGGGCCGTCCTGCCACTGCTCCTTGAGCCGCACGCCGTCGACACCTCGGAAGTCGATCCGGTCGAACGGTCCGGTGACGGCGTCGAAGCCGGTCGCGTAGACGATGACGTCGAGCTCGAGATCGCGCACGCCGCCGTCGGCGAGGTCGAGCCGGATCCCGGTCTCGGTCACCTCGCTGATCGGGTGGGCCATCAGGTCGACCAGCTCGACGTTGTCCTGGTTGAAGACCTCGTAGAAGCCGGACTCGCCGGCGACCCGCTTGTTGCCGAAGCCGTGGTCCTTCGGGATGAGCAGCTCGGCGACCTCGGGGTCGTGGACCCGCTGGCGGATGCGGTCGGCGACGAACTCGGAGAGCTCGCGGTTGGGCCCAGCCTCCATCATCGTGTCGCGGTAGTTGCCCATGTAGAGCGCGGCGCCGTGCCCGTTGTCGTAGAGGTCGTTCCAGTGACGCAGCCGCTCCTCGCGGGTGACGTCGGTCGACAGGGTGCGGTCGGGACGGTGCACGAAGCCGGCCGGCGTCTCGCGGCACCACGCGAAGATCTCGTCGTACGACGCCCGCAGCCGGGCCATCTCCTCCGGAGTGATCGGCTCGTTCCCGAGGGGCGCGCACCAGTTGGCGTCGCGCTGCAGCACGACCAGCTGCTCGACCCTGTCCGCGATGTCGGTGATGACCTGCACGCCGCTCGCGCCGGTGCCGATCACGGCGACCCGCTTGCCGGTGACGTCCAGGTCCTCCGGCCAGTCGAACGTGTGGGTCTCGACGCCGCCGAAGGTGCCGAGGCCCGGCACCCGGGGGTAGGTCGGCACCGAGAGCAGGCCCATCGCGCAGAGCACGAAGCGGGCGCGCAACTGCTCACCGCCGGCCATCGTCACCAACCAGTGCAGGTCGTCCTCGACCCACTCGGCCCGCTCGACCCGCGTGTTGAGGCTGATGTGGGGGTGCAGGTCGAACTTGTCGGCGACGTACTCGAGATAGGAGAGCGTCTCGGGCTGCGCCGCGAAGCGCTCCTTCCAGTCCCACTCCTCGAGGAGCTCGCGGGAGAAGGAGTACTGGTAGGTGTAGGACTCCGAGTCGAACCGGCACCCGGGGTAGCGGTTGTTGTACCAGGTCCCGCCGAGACCCGCGTTCGCGTCGACGACCCGCACCGACACCCCGAGCTCGAGCAGCTGGTGCAGCTGGTAGAGCCCGCAGACGCCGGCGCCGATGATCAGGTAGTCGAGACCAGGCGTCGGCTGCCCGTCGGTCTGGATGGTCATGTCGGATCTCCTCATAGAATCAAGCGCTTGCTGCACATTACACGAACACCGGCCCAGCGGCGAACGCGGTGATCGCCGGTGGGCGACGTGCTCAGGGCTGCCCGGGACGCAGCTCGACGAAGAGCGCCTCGGCCTCGGCGCAGACGGAGTCGCCGTCGCGGATCTCGCCGCGGACGTACTGCTTGCGCCCCTCCCTGCGGTCACGCCGGACCCGGAAGCCGAGGTCGCGGTCGAGCCGGACGACGGCCCGGAAGTCCACGTGGAGGTACGCGGTCCGGGCCGGCGGGCGGCCCTCCCCGTTGATCAGTCGACCGAAGAGCTCGTCGAACAGGAGCGGGATCGCACCGCCGTGCGCGGCACCGTTGCCGCCGAGGAAGTAGCCCCCGAACCGCGTGGTGCCACGGAGCTCGGTGTCGCCCTCCCCTGTCACGCGATAGGCGGGCGTCATCGACTGGCCGTGGGAGGCGACCCCCGCCCGCCGGGCGAAGAGCCGCTCCTGCTCCGCACCGGCCCGCTCGGCGAGGACGCTCGCCCAGCCGCGGAGCTCCGCGGCGAGGTCGGCGGCCGACGCGTCGTCCGGCACCGCGCCGGCGAGGGCGTCGAGGAAACCGCGGGTCGCCTCGATCAGCCCCTCGTAGGTCGCGTCGTCCGCGACGGTCGCCCCGATGCCGCGTGGGACCAGGGATTCCGTCATGCCGCCATCTCCTCCGTCACCTCTTCCGCCGGCCGTCGGCATCCAGTAATGTATCAAGCACTTGCTTGATTTACTAGCCTTCAGGAGGATCGATGGATCTGCAGCTCGACGGCCGCGTCGCCCTCGTGACCGGGGCGAGCGCCGGCATCGGCCGGGCGACCGCCCTCGCTCTCGCGGCCGAGGGCGCCGACGTCGTCCTCGTCGCCCGCCGGCGTGCGCTCCTCGACGAGGTCGCCGCCGAGACGGCGGACGTCGCCGCCGACGCGGACCGGTCCCGCAGCCCCCTGGTGATCGAGGCCGACCTCACCGACCCCCGGGTCGCGGCGCGGATCGCCGACACGGTCGCTCGCGAGCGCGGCGGGCTGGACGTCCTGGTCAACGTCGCCGGTGCGGCCGAGCAGCCGGGCGACGTCCTCACCGAGGAGCTGTGGCACCGGCAGTTCGAGCTCAACTTCCACTCCAAGCGGCGCCTCACCGACGCCGTCCTGCCGATGCTGCGGTCCAGCGTGAGCGGTCGGGTGGTCAACTTCGTCGGGCTCCTGGAGCCGAGCGTCGTGTCGGCCGCGCAGGCGGCGGTCGCCGCGTGCATCCTCTGGTCGAAGGCCCTGTCCCGATCCGTCGCCCCCGACGGCGTCACCGTCAACTGCATCGCCCCCGGCCGGATCGAGAGCGAGCAGGTCCGGCGCGCCTACCCGACCGAGGAGTCGCGCGCCGCGCTGATCCGCAGCCGGATCCCGGCGGGCCGCTTCGGCACCCCCGAGGAGGCGGCCGCTCTCGTCGCCTTCCTCGCCTCGGGACCGGCGTCCTACGTCACCGGCGACCTGTTCAGCGTCGACGGCGGCATGCACTGGTCGATCTGAACGGCCGACGCCGTCGCCCGGACCCCTCCCGGCGACGGCGTCGGCGACACCCGGTGCGCTCAGCCGCGCCCGGCCCTCACAGCCCGACGATCTCGGCGTAGCGCCGCATGTCCCTCTCGTAGTCCGCGTCCCCGATCCGGGGGGACACCACGACCTCGTCGATGCCGAGCCGGAAGGCCTCCTCGATGTAGGCGCGGTCGTCCTCCCAGTCCTTCTCGGTGCTGCCCTTGCTGCGGCGGCCGACCTTGAGCGACAGCTCGGACATGTCGCGGCCCGCGGCGTCCATCAGGACGCTGAGCTTGTCGATGAAGACCTTGATGTCCTCGTGGGTGCGGCTGTAGCCGGCCCAGCCGTCGCCGTACTTCACGATCCGCTCGAGGGTGGCGCGGCTGTTGCCGCCGACGATGACGGGCAGGCGCCGCTGGGCCGGCTTGGGGAAGCAGTAGAGCGGCTCGAAGTCGACGAACTCGCCCGAGAAGGTCGTCTCCTCGGCCTCGTCCCACAGGGCGCGCATCGCGGCGAGGTACTCGTTCATCCGCTCGCCACGGCGCTCGAACGGGACGTCCAGCGCGGCGTACTCCTCCTCGGACCAGCCGACGCCGACGCCGAACTGGAACCGGCCGCCGCTGAGCTGGTCGATGCTGGCGACCTGGCGAGCGGTGATGATCGGGTTGCGCTGGGGTACGACGAACACGTAGGTGCCGATGCGCAGGGTGGTCGTGGCGGCGGCGATGGCGCCGGCGAGCACGAGGGGGTCGTGGACGCCGAGCGTGCGGTGGACCTCCTGGGCGCCGCCGGACTCGTAGGGGTACTGCGAGCGGTAGCTCGGGAAGAAGACGACGTGCTCGGGCAGCCACACCGAGTTGTAGCCGATCTCCTCGATCAGCTGCGCGGCATCCATCGACCAGCGACCGTCGCGCGGCCCGGACCCGGGGAAGAGCTCACTGATGCCCAGCTTCACGGCTGGCCTCCTGTCGTTGCGGTCGAGCCGTCCGGCGCGGTCGCCCCGGTCAGCTGCTCCTTGAGGACGTGCTTCATCACCTTCATCCCCGCGTTGCGGGGCAGGGCGTCGAGGACGAACAGGTGGACCGGCTTCTTGTAGCCGGCCAGCTGCGAACGGGCGAAGTCGCGGACCTCATCGAGGGTGACGGTCGAACCGGGGCGCAGGACGACGGCGGCCGAGACCGCCTCGCCCCAGCGCTCGTCCGGCAGTCCGAAGACGGCCGCCTCGGTCACGTCGTCCATCAGCAGGAGGACCCGCTCGACCTCCGCGGGGTACACGTTCGCGCCGCCGCTGATGATCAGCTCCTGCGCCCGGCCGGTGAGGTAGTAGTAGCCGGCCTCGTCGCGGTAGCCGAGGTCGCCGGTGAAGTAGGAGCCGTCGCGCAGCGCGGCCGCGGTCTTCTCCGGCTGGTTGTGGTAGCCGGAGAACATGGTGTCCGCCTCGATGACCAGCTCGCCGACCTCTCCGGGCGGCAACGGGTTGCCGTCGGCGTCGACGACCCGCATCGAGGACGTCGGCAGCGGGCGGCCGACGGTCTCGAAGATGCTGTCGGCGCCGCCGAGTCCCCGCCAGTCGGACCGGTTGGTGATGGTGATCGGTCCGACCACCTCGGTCATGCCGTAGGTCTCCACGAGACGGTCGTCGATGAGGGCGACCAGGTCCGAGGCGAGCTCGGGCGGCAGCGGGCCGCCGGAGTGCAGGACCGACTGCAGGGTGTCGAGGGCGGCGGGGTGGAGGCGCAGCGCCTCCATCAGGCCGGGGATGAGCGGCGTCAGGCCGAGCGTGAAGGTCGCCTTGTTCTCGACCATGTGCCGACCCCACTCGTCGGGGGTGGCACCGGCGATGAACGCGACCGTGCCGCCGGTGTAGAAGTGCGGGAAGATCACGCCCCACAGCCCGGACACGAAGGACCAGCCGCCCGGGAAGGCGGCGTGCCCCTGGAGCGGGAAGCGGTAGGCGTAGGGCACCAGCTTGATGCAGTTGACGACCGCGCGGTGGCTGACCAGGACGCCCTTGGGGAAGCCGGTCGTGCCGCTGGTGTAGCCGACGAGCGCGATGTCCTCCGGCGTCGCCGGGTTCGGCACCGGCTGGCTCGAGGCCGCGGCGAGGACGTCGTCGAAGGCCTCCGCCCCCGCCGGCGCGTGATCGCCGATCGCGAACCACGCCGCGAGTCCGCTCCCCGTCGTCAGCTCCGCCGCGACGCCCGCGGGCCCGTCGGTGTGGACCAGCGCCACGGCCCCGGAGTCGGAGATGACGTAGTCGACCTCCGGCGCGGTGAGCCGGTCGTTGACGTGGACGGCGGTGTAGCCGCCGAGGGCGAGGCCGACGTAGACCTCCAGCGACTCGACCCGGTTGGCGCCGAGCATCGCGGCGACGAACGAGCCGGGTGGCACGCCGCGCTCGCGCAGGGCGTGCGCGAGCCGCCAGCCACGGTCGACGACCTCGGCGAAGGTACGTCGCTCCGCGCCGACCGTGACCGCCACGTTGTCGTGGAAGCGCCGTCCGGCGTTGGCGAACAGGGCTCCGAGGGTGTCGCTCATGTCAGCTCCTTGAGGTCGAACAACCGGATGGCGTTGCCGGCGAGGAAGAGCCCGAGCTCGTCGTCGGTGAGGACCGCGGGATCGCCGTCGTACGGCGAGGCGAGGTCTCCGACCATGCTGACCCAGCGCTCCAGGTCCGCGCCGTCCGGGTCCTCCTTGGGACCGCGGATGATGTCGGAGCCGAAGACCAGCCGGTGCGCTCCGACCTGCGCGCGCATCGCGCGGACGCGGCGCCGGAACTCCGCGTAGTCGACGGCGGCGACACGCTGCCACAGCGACAGCTCGAGATAGGCGTGCTGCCACCCCGTCGCGCAGTCGAGCGCCTCGCTCCACCACGCCTCGATCCCGGCGTGGGCGAAGGACACCCGCAGCGTCGGGTACGACGCCAGGAGGGCGCCGATCTCGGCGGGTCGGCAGCGGATCACCTGCAGCGGGTCGCCCCCGAGGGGGCTGCAGTGGATGACGGCGGGGATCTCCCGCTCGACGAGGGCCTCGAACAGCCAGGCGTGCGCGGGATCGCGCAGGTCCCAGCCGGCGGCGGGATACAGCTTGAACCCGCGGCAGTGCGGGTGCGCCGCGGCGGCCTCGAACAGGGCGCGGGCGTCGGGGTGACGCGGGTCGAGGCCGGCGGCGAAGTAGAGCCGGCCCTCGTGGCGGGTGCAGACGTCCTCGTAGCGCGCGTTGAGGTCGGCGATCGGCAGGTGCTCGCCACCGGGGGCGCCGACGATCGTCCAGTCGACGACGGGCACGAGGCCGGCCGCGACGCCGGCGCGGTCGAAGGCCGCCATCGTGAGCGTCGCGTCGGGGTCGCTCTGCCCGACCGCGACGTGGGCGAGGATGTCCTCGGGGTCGCGCGCCGGCAGCCGGCGTCCGGAGCCCTGCCGGGCCCAGGCCCGGCGCAGCCCCTCCGGGAGCCAGGTGGCGTCCCAGACGTGCATGTGGGCGTCGATGACGAGGTCGGTCACCGATCAGCCCCTCGCCAGGATGTGCACGCTCGAGGCGGCGGTCAGCCAGTCGACGACGCCGCCGCCGATCTGGACGACCGCGCGGCGCGGGTCCTCCAGCTGGAGGTCGCCCGCCTCGCCCCGGAGCTGCCGGACGACGTCGTGGATCTGGGCGAGCCCGCTGGCCCCGAGCGCGTGTCCCCGCCCGACCAGGCCTCCGGAGCGGTTGACCGGCATGGCGCCTCCGGCCTCCGTCACGCCCTCCATCGCCCAGCGCTGCTCGTCGCCGGGCGCGCAGAGGCCGACGTCGGTCCACGCCATCAGCTCGTAGGCGACCGAGGCGTCGTGCACCTCGGCGAGGTCCATGTCCGCGGGGCCGAGCCCGGCCTGCTCGTACGCCGCGTGCGCCGACGCCTCCACGGCATTGGGGGCGTCGGGCCGGTCGGCGGGCGGCCGGGTGGCCATGCGGGAGCCGAGGATGTCGATCGACCGGGAGGAGGCCACGGCCTCGGGCCGGCTGGTCACGACGACCGCGGCGGCGCCGTCGCTGACCGGCGAGCTCATCAGCACGGTGAGCGGCTCGACGACGACCCGGGCGTTGAGGACGTCCTCGGGCGAGCCGCCGAAGCGGCGGTGCGCGAAGGGGTTGAGGCGGGCGCTCTCGAGCGAGCGGGAGGTGACCCGGGCCAGGCCCTCCATCGTGACGCCCCGCTCGTCGAACAGGGTGGCCGCGAGTCGCGCCTGGCGATCGACGAAGGGGCTGCGCTCCTGGCCGGCGCCGTCGCCGGTCGCGAAGCCCTGCTCGACGTCCATGCCGGCGGCGTAGGCGCTGAACGTGCGCTGCCGGTCCTCGTGGTTGGCCTTCTCGACCCCGAGGGCGAGCACGGTGTCGTACATCCCGGACGCGACGGCCATCCAGGCCAGGTGCAGGGCGTTGCCACCGGACGCGCAGGCGTTCTCGACGTTGTGGATGGGGATCCCGGCCAGGCCCATCGGATAGCCGACGACCTCGCCGCGGATGCACTCCTGACCGGTGATCAGCCCGGCCAGCGCGTTGGAGAAGAACATCGCCTGGACGTCGGGGACCGCGATGCCGGCGTCCGCGAGGGCCGCGTCGACCGCGACCTTGCCGAGGTCCTTCATCGACCGGTCGAGGAACTTCCCGAACGGGCTCATCCCGACACCGCTGACGACGACCTTGCTCATCTGCTGCTCCTCCTGCTCACGACACGACTGGGGGGACGGGCCAGGCAGCGCTCACGCCGCCGTCCACGAGAAGGCTCTGGCCGGTGACATAGCCGGCGTCGTCGCTCACCAGGAAGGCGACGGCGCCCGCGGCCTCCTCGGGCCGGCCCTCGCGCCGCATCGGTACGACGGCCGCGCGGGCGGCTCCCGGCGCGTCGCCGAACTCGCGGCGCACCAGGGCGGAGTCGATGTTGCCGAGCACGACCGCGTTGGCGCGGATCCCGCGGTCGGCGTACCGCACCGCGACGTGGCGCATGACGGCGAGCTGGGCCGCCTTGGTGGCCTCGTAGGACAGCGAGCGCCGGCTGCTGTAGACGCCCGCGGTCGACCCGATGAACGCGAACGCGCCGGCGCGCTGAGCCAGCATCGGGCCGAGCGCGGCCTGGGCGGTCAGCCAGTGCGAGCGGACGTTGACGTCGGAGGCGACGTCCCAGTCCTCGAGGCTCTGCACCTTCAGCGGCTCCCGGCCGGACAGGCCGACATTGCACACGACGATGTCGAGGCGGCCGGCGCCGTGGTCGATCGCGGCGGAGACCGCGGCCCGGCACGACGCGGGGTCCGCGGCGTCGACCTCGACCGCGAGGCCCGGTCCGTCGAGGTGTGCGACGGTCGCCTCGGCGCGGGCGAGCACCTTGTCGCCGACGACGACGGTCGCGCCCTCCGCGGCCAGGCGCAGCGCGATGGCGCGTCCGTTGCCCATCGGCAGGGCCTTGCCCGGCCGGGCCGGACCGTCACTGCCGCCGCCAAGGACGTAGGCGACCCGGCCCTCGAGGCGTCGCGCGGCGGTCATCAGTAGCTCCGCGGGAGGCCCAGCACCTGCTGGGCGATGAAGTTGAGCGACATCTCCTGGCTGATCGGCGCCAGGCGCATGATCCGTGCCTCGCGCCAGTAGCGCTCCACGTGGTACTCCTCGGCGTACCCGAGCCCGCCGTGGGTCTGCACCGCGCGATCGGCGGCGTCGTAGCCCGCGTCCGCGGCGAGGTACTTCGCCATGTTCGCCTCGGCGCCGCAGGACAGGCCGGCGTCGTACCTGGCGGCGGCCACCATGGTCAGCTCCCAGGCCGCCTCCAGCCGCGCGTAGGAGTCGGCCAGCGGGTGGCTGAGCGCCTGGTTGCTGCCGATCGGGCGGTCGAAGACGCGTCGGACCTTGGCGTACTCGGTCGCCCGGCGCAGCGCGGCGTGGCCGATGCCGGTGGCCTCCGCTGCGATCAGGATCCGCTCGGGGTTGAGGCCGGCCAGGATGTGCTTGAAGCCCTTGCCCTCCTCGCCGACGAGCCGCCACCCCTCGACGGGGAGGTCGTCGTAGAAGGTCTCGCAGGTGGCGACCGCGTTGCGGCCCGCCTTGGGGATCGGGCGGATGTCGACGTGGTCGGGGTCGAGGTCGATCAGGAACAGGCTGAGCCCGTCGAAGCGGCCGGCCTCGGTGTCGGAGGCCGGCGCGGTCCGCGCGAGCATCAGCGCCATCGAGGACTCGAGCGCCTTGCTCGTCCAGATCTTCTGGCCGCTGATCCGCCAGCCGTCGCCGTCGCGGACGGCGCGGGTCTTGATCCGGGAGGTGTCGGTGCCCGCGTCCGGCTCGGTGACGGCGAACGCGACGTGCAGGTCGCCGGCGGCCGCGGCCGGGAGGAAGGTCTCCTTGAGGCGGTCGTTGCCGTACTTGATGACCGGCTGGAGCCCGAAGACGTTCATGTGCAGGGCGGTGCAGCCGTTCATGGCCGCCCCGGACGCCGCGACCTCACGGAGCAGGATCGCCGCCTCCGTGACGCCGCGGCCACCGCCGCCGTACTCCTCGGGGATGGCGAGGCCCACCCAGCCGTCCTTCGCCAGTGCGTCGAAGAACTCCCAGGGGAACCGGTGGTCCCGGTCGCAGGCCGACCAGTAGTCGTCGTCGAACCCGGCGATGCGCTCGCGGATCGCCTTGGCGATCAGCTCGTGCTCGGGGTCGCGCAGCTCACGCATCGGCGGCCGCCGAGAGGAATGCGGTGGGGCGGGGCGTGAGCTTCATCGTCGTCCTTCGTGGGGTGTTCGGTGAGCGACTCTCATCGCACCGTAGAGCATGCGCTTGATTAGAATCAAGCGTTTGCTTCACATTGGTCACAGGTCGATCCCGTACACGTCGAAGGCGTGCCGGGTGTCGCAGTACTCCCGGATCTCGGCGAGCCGGCCGCCCTCGGCGCGGAGCACGAAGACGTAGCGGTTCTGGTAGGTGCCACCGCGTCGGTGCACGCCATGGCCCTGCACCTCGACCGCGACCAGACCGCTGCCGGCGAAGTCGTCGTCGGTCACGACGCGGTGCGCGCGCAGCCGCAGCCCGTCGGGGAAGGTCGTGCGCAGAGCGCCGATCCGCGGAGCCCGGACGGCGACGGGGACGCGCCCGACGACCACGAGCTCGGCGTCGGGGTCCGCAGGCGCCTCCGGGCCCGCGGTCCGCACCCGGCCGCCGTCGGCCCACCAGGTCGCGGTCGGCGTGCACAGGGCGAGCAGGCGGTCGCCGTCGGCCGCCTCCAACGCCGCCAGGAAGTCCGCCGCCAGCCGCTCCCCCGGGCCCGCCGGGCCCCCGGAGCGCGCGTCCGCGAGGACGTCGGCGGTCGGCTCCGGCGCACGGGAGCGCCGGTCCAGGCCGCGGCCGTCGAAGACCGCGGCGCTGTGCGCCGTGTCGAGGTACTCCCGCAGGGAGGTCACGGCACCGTCGCGCACGGTGAGCACGAAGGCGTACCGGTTGCGGTAGGGCCGCTCGCCGAGGAACATGCCGTCGCCCTCGACCTCCACGACGGCGACATCGCCGCCGGCGAAGGACCGGCGCACGTGCTGGCGTACGCCGCCGGGGAAGCGCTCCGGCACCGAGCGGAGCAGGTCGCACTTGGTCTGCGCCGGCATCAGGCCGTGCAGTGGCCACGGCCGGTCCTCGCCCGGATCGACGTCGAGGACGCCGGCAGCGCGGTCGAGCCCGGTGTCGACCCACCAGGTGCCGTCCGGCGCGAAGCAGCGGCGCACGCCCTCCGCGTCGTTCGCGTCCAGTGCCGCCATCAGGCGCAGCGCCGGGGCGAGGACGCGGTCGGCGGGGCCGGGATCGCGCACGGGGATCAGGCGCCGGCGCCGGCGCGGTCCCCGTCCGACAGCAGGTCGACGAGGACGCCGAGCTCCTGCTGGAACGAGGTCATCACCTCGGCCAGGTCGGGGTCGTTCACGGTGTCCCAGCTGTCGCGCAGCGCCTCGGGGGTGATGTCGCGGGAGAAGTACCCGGGGGTCTGCGCGACGACGACCCGGGCCACCCGGCCACCGCCCACGTTGTAGACCTCGCCGGTGGTCTCGCACTCGGCGGCGGCCAGCCACAGCACGAGCGGCGCCACCAGGCTCGGGTCGAGCCGGTCGGCGAGGTCGCCCAGCAGGTTCTCCGTCATCCTGGTCCGCGCGCCCGGCTCGATCGCGTTGACCTGGATGCCGCTGCGGGCACCCTCGATCGCCAGGGTCTTCGTGACGCCCCAGATGCCGGCCTTCGCCGCCGCGTAGTTGGTCTGGCCGAAGTTGCCGAAGATGCCGGCCGCCGACGTCGTGTTGATGATGCGCCCGTAGCCCTGCTCGGCCATGACCGGCCAGGCGGCCTTGCTCATCCAGATGGTGCCGCCGAGGTGCACCTCGAGCACCGGCGCGACCTCCTCGGGGGTCAGCTTCGCCATCGACCGGTCGCGCAGGATGCCCGCGTTGTTGACCAGGATGTCGAGTCGGCCGTAGGTGTCGGTCGCGGTGGCCACGATCCGCGACGCGCCGTCGAGCGTGCTGACGTCGTTGGTGTCGGCGACCGCGATGCCGCCGGCCGCGCGGATCTCCTCGACGACCTGCTCGGCGGGCGACGCCTCGCCGCCCGCGCCGTCGAGCGCGCCGCCACGGTCGTTGACGATCACCGCGGCACCGCGTGCACCGAGCAGCAGGGCGTGCTCGCGGCCGAGGCCTCGTCCGGCGCCGGTGACGACGGCGACACGACCGTCCAGCCTGATCTCGCTCATGGTGGGTGGGACTCCTTCTGGGTTCGGACGGTTCGGGGCGGGCGGGACGAGTCGCGACGCGGGGACGACTCAGCCGGAGAGTCAGCCGAGAGTCAGCCGAAGAGGGCGGACATGACCTCCGCGCGGCCGCGCACGGCCTCCGCGGTGCCGTCGGTGACGATCTGGCCGCGCTGCATGACGTAGACCCGCTCGCTCACGGCCAGGGCGAGCTCGGCGTTCTGCTCGACGAGCAGGATCGTCGCGCCGTTGTTGTGCAGGGTCTCGATGGTCTGGAACAGGATGTCGACGATCGACGGCGCCAGCCCCATCGACGGCTCGTCGAGGAGCAGCACCTCGGGGCGGGTCATCAGCGCCCGCCCGAAGGCGAGCATCTGCTGCTCGCCACCGCTCATCGACGCGGCGAGCTGGTCGCGCCGGTCCGCGAGCCGCGGGAAGAGGTCGAAGACCTCCGTCAGCTGCTCCTTCTGCTGGGCCTTGGTGCTGCGACCGCTGTACGACGCCAGCTCGAGGTTCTCGAGCACGGTCAGCGGAGGCGCCACGCGGCGGCCCTCGGCCACCAGGGCGACGCCGGAGCGGACCACCTTGTGACAGGACCAGCCGGTGATGTCGCGCCCGCCGACCGTGACCGCGCCGCCGGACGGCTTGTGCAGGCCGGCGATCGTGTTCAGCGTCGTCGTCTTGCCGGCGCCGTTCGAGCCGATGAGGGCGACCAGGGTCCCCTGGGCGACCTCGATGTCGACCTCACGAACCGCCGGAACCGCGCCGTGCGCGGCGGAGAGTCGCGATACGCGCAGCATCGGATCGCTTTCCAAAGTAGGCCTCCTTGACCTCGTCCTGCTCCAGGCACCACGTCGGCGCACCCTCGGCGAGGAGTGCACCGGAGTTCATGACCGAGACGGTCTCGCAGAACTCCTCGACGAGCCGCATGTTGTGCTCGATGAGGATCAGCGTCAGGCCGAGCTCGCGGAGCTCGACCAGCAGGCGGCCGACCTCCTCGGACTCGACGTCGTTCATGCCGGCGGTGGGCTCGTCGAGGAGCAGCACCTTGGGGTTGGTCGCCAGCGCCCGGGCGATCTCGACGCGACGCTGGTCGCCGTACGACAGGGTCTCGGCGAGCGCCGAGTGCGGCGCGCGGCAGCCGACCTTCTCGAGCAACTCGCCCGCGCGCTCCCGCATCTCCCGGCGCTCGCGGCGCTCGGTCGGGCTCATCAGGATCGCGCCCGCGATGGTGGAGCTGCGCTGCATGTAGGCGCCCGCCACCACCGTCTCCAGGACGGTCAGACCGGGGAACAGCCGGATGTTCTGGTAGGTCCGGGCGACGCCGCGACGCGCGATCTGGAACGGCTGCATCCGGGTCACGTCCTGGCCGAACACGTCGATCCAGCCGGTGTCGGCCTGGATGAAGCCGCTGACCATGTTGAGCACGGTCGTCTTGCCGGCGCCGTTGGGGCCGAGGATGCCGTGGATCCGGCGCGGCGGCACCTGGATGGTCACGTCGTCGACGGCCTTGAGCCCGCCGAACGCCTTGGTGAGGCCGACGATGTCGACCGCCAGCCCGCTCACGAGGCCACCTCCGCCCGGACGGCGGGCTGCGGCTCCCGCGGGTCCGGCCCGTCCGGCTCGGGACCGCCGCCCCTGCCGCGCCACCAGCGGGCACGCACCAGCCGCAGCCGGCGTACGTCGACGAGGCCGCGCGGCATGTAGATGATGATCAGGACCAGCAGCACGCCGGTGACGACGCGGTCGTACTCGCCCATCGGCTCGCGCAGCAGCTCCGGCAGGATCGTGAAGACGACCGCGCCCACGATCGGCCCGAGCCAGTGGAAGGCACCGCCGAGGACGACCGCGGCGAGGGTGACGAAGCCGAGGTGGGTGTAGAACGTGTCCGGCCCGATGTACTGCAGGAAGCTCGACTGCAGGATGCCCGCGACGCCGCCGAGGGCGCCGGAGATGATCATGCCGACGAACTGGATGCGGCGCGGCGAGATCGCCAGCGTCTCCGCCACGGCGGGATCCTCGCGGACCGCGTCCGCCGCGAGCCCGAAGCGCGATCCGGCGAGCCGGGCCATGACGTACGCGGCGACCACCAACGTCCCGATCAGCCAGGCCCAGGTGCCGAGGTCGCCCGGCACCAGGGTGCCGGTCGCGCCGCCCGTGTACTCGGTCAGGTTGAGGATGAGGACGCGCCCGATCAGCACCATGGCGATCGTGGCCATCGCCAGGTAGTGGCTGTCGAGCCGGATCAGCAGTCCGGCGGTCAGCGCGCCGAGGCCGGCGCCGAGGGCGGCACCGAGGAGGAGGCCGAGGAACGGCGAGAGGCCGAGCGTGCCGGCGGCGTACCCGAAGGTGAAGGCGCTGACCGCTCCGAAGAAGACCGGCGCGAGGCTGAGGACGCCCGTCCACAAGGACGCGTAGATCGCCAGCGCGAAGAGGGCGTTCACCCCGGCGAACTGCAGGGTGATCATCCAGGCTGTTGTGCTCACGAGTCGTTCTCCTTGCTCAGGCTCGGACGAGCTGTCGTTCGCCGAAGATGCCCTGCGGCCGGACCACGAGGACCACCATCAAGACGCCGAACGTGATCGCGTCCCGGAAGCCGGACGAGATGTACTGCGCACTCATCACCTCGAGCACCCCGATCGCGACGCCGAGCAGCGCGGCGCCGCGGATGTCGCCGTAGCCCCCGACGACGACGGCCGCGAAGCCCTTGAGCAGCAGCGCCTCGCCGATGCCGAAGGAGACGTTGTTGTCGGACAGCGCCGCGAGGATGCCGGCGAGGCCGGCGATCGCCGCGGCGAGGAAGGCCACGGCGATGAGCGTGCGGCGGGCGTTGACGCCGACGATGGTCGCCGAGCGTGGGTCGACCGAGACCGCGCGCACGGCCGCGCCGAAGCGGCTGCGGGTGAGCAGCAGGTGGACGGCCGTCACGATCACCACGAGCGCGATCACGCTGATCACCTGGGCCGGCAGGAGGAGCAGCCCCGCGACCCGGATCGGCTCGGTCGGGACCGACTCCGTCGGGTAGCTCGTCGCCGTGGGGCCGCTGAAGGCCTCGGCGAGCGTGAGCAGCACGATCCAGATGCCGATGCTGGCGATGATCGGGGCGAAGGTGCCGGCGTTGCGCTTGCGCAGCGGCTCGAACGCGATCAGGTCAGCGGCCACGCCCAGCGCCCCGGCGAAGCCGACGCCGAGGAGGAGGGCGAGCCAGAAGCTGAGCCCGTGCTCGGACACGAGCCAGTACGACGACAGGGCGCCCCACGTCGCGAACGTGCCGTGGGCGACGTTGAGGATGCCCATCTTGGCCAGGATCAGCGAGAACCCGACCGCGAAGAGCGCATAGATCGACCCGAGTGCGATGCCGTTGAGCAGCTGTTGCATCAGCAGTTGCACGGAACGGTCCCTCCTTCTGGCGAGCGACGCCGAGTCCGGTCCCGTCGCTGAATCAAGCGCTCGCTTGAAGTGCAAGTAAGCCACGTCACAACAGCCCTGTCAAGACGTGAATCAAGCACTTGCTTAAATCCCTGGGGCGGACTACGTTCGCGGATGCCCCGGGTCGGCCGGGGAACGCCGTGGACGACGCAGGAGCAGCCTCCGGACGCCCCCGCCGACGACGTGGCCGGCCGCGGCGAGGATGCTCCGCCCGCTCGCCGACAACCCACCGATCCCAGCCCCACGACCGCGACAGGAGGTGGCGCCGGTGCCGCCGCCGCCCACCCACAGCACGCCCGCCGAGGCCGTGCGCCGGATACCGCCGGGGTCCGCGATCGTGGCCTCCCCGGGATGCGGGACGCCCGAGACCCTGCTCACCGAGCTCGGCGCCGCCGCCGACCTCCTGGGCCGCCCGACGCTCTACTCCGGCCTGCAGCTCGGCCGCTACCCGTTCCTCGACGCCGCCGCCGCGGGGCTGCTCCGCTACCGGACCTGGCATCCCTACGGCCCGGCCCGGGCCGCACTCGCGCCGGGCAGCGTGGACTACGTCCCGGCACGCGGCTCCGCCGTACCCGGGCTGCTCGACCAGTGGGAGACCTCGGTCGCGCTGGTCCGCGTCTCCCCACCCGACCGCAACGGCTGGTGCAGCCTCGGGCCCTCGGCCAGCTACGTCTGCCACGCGGTCGCCCGGGCCGCGCTCGTCATCGCCGAGGTGGACCCGCGGACCCCGCGCACGACCGGCGACTCGATGCTCCACGTCTCGCAGCTCGACGTCCTGGTCGAGGCCGACACGCCACCGTGCACCTTCCCCGCCGCCGTCCGCGACGAGGTCAGCGACCGGGTCGCCGGCCACGTGCTCGGCCTGCTGCCGCCCGAGCCGACCCTCCAGCTGGGCATCGGCGCCATCCCCGAGGCGCTCACCGCCTTCCTCGCCGAGAGCGGGGTCGGGCCGGTGCGGATCGTCGGCATGGGCAACGACGCCATGGTCGACCTCTTCGAGCGGGGCCTGCTGCGCTGGACCGACACCGGCGAGGCCCCCGCCATCTCCGCCGCCGAGCTGATGGGCACCCGCACGCTGATGGAGTTCGCCGACGGCAACCCCGCGATCGTCCTGCGCGACAGCCGCTTCGCCCACGCACCCCGGGAGCTCGCCCACATCCCGCGCCTGGTCGCGGTGAACTCGGCGATCGAGGTCGACCTCGCCGGGCAGGTCGGCTCCGAGCTGGTCCGCAGCCGCCAGGTCTCCGGGATCGGCGGCAGCGCCGACTTCGTCGAGGCCGGCTTCGGCTCCGCCGGCGGGCTGTCCGTCATCGCGCTCCCGTCGACGACCCCGGACGGCCGGCACAGCCGGATCGTGCCCCGCCTCGGCGCGGACGTCGTCTCGCTGGCGCGGCACACCCCCGACGCTGTGGTCACGGAGTACGGCGTCGCCTGGCTCCGCGGCCGCACCGAGGCCGAGCGCGTCGAGGCCCTCGTGGCCGTCGCGCACCCCGACCACCGGGACGGCCTGCTGACCCCCACCGACCCCCAGGAGACCCGATGACCGTCCACACCCGCCGCGGCCGCTACTACGAGGAGATGATCCCGGGCGACGTGTTCAAGCACGAGCCCGGGCGCACCATCACCGAGGCCGACAACGTGCTGTTCTGCAGCCTGACCATCAACACCCAGAGCCTGCACCTCGACGCGGTGAAGTCGGCCGAGTCGGAGTTCGGGCAGCGGCTGGTCAACAGCCTCCTCACGCTCGGCATCGTGTGCAGCATCGGCGTACCCGACCTCACGCAGAAGACGACGATCGCCAACCTCGGCTTCCAGCAGATCGCGTTCCCGGCGCCGGTCTTCATCGGCGACACGCTCTACTGCGAGACGGAGATCAAGGACCGCCGGCCCTCGGCGTCCCGGCCGGGCCAGGGCATCGTCACGCTCGAGCACCGCGGCCTCAACCAGGACGGCGTACTGGTGTGCACGGCGGTGCGGAGCGCGCTCGTGAAGTTCCTGCCCGAGGGCGAGACCGCGCTCGCCTGATCCGAGGACCGGCATGACGACTCCCCTCACCACCCCCGCCCCGGGCGACGACGCCCTCGCGCGGCTGGAGCGGCTCGAGCGGCGCATCGCCGAGCTCGAGAGCGTGCGCGCCATCGAGGCCCTGGCCAGCCGCTACCACACGCTGTGCGACGGCGGCTGGGCCGGACCCAGCCATGCCGACGTCGACGCGCTCGCCGACCTCTGGCTGCCCGACGGCGTCTACTCCATCAACGCGGCACGGCCGCCGTGCCGCGGGCGGGCCGAGATCCGCGAGCAGTTCGTCCGGCTGCGGACGTCCATGCCGTGGATCCTCCACACCTTCACCAACAGCGAGATCGACGTCGCCGACGACGGGGACCGGGCGACCGGCACCTTCAAGGGCATCGCCTACTACCGCCGCGACGGGGGGAGCCACGTCGTGGTCGGCTCGTACGTCGGCGAGTTCGTGCGCACCGCCGACGGATGGCGGTTCGCCTCCTGGGTCGCCGACCTCGCGCACGGCTCCGTGCTGACGCCGCCCGCGGAGTCGGACCGATGAGCCTGCCGAGCGGACGCTGGGGCGCCTGGTCCAGCGCGCTCCGGCTGCGCGACAGCGCCGCGGCCCAGGACGCCGCCGCGGCGCTGGAGGAGGCGGGTTGCACGGCGCTGTGGATGACCGGCGGGCTCAGCGACCCCTTCCCGCGGGTCGCGGAGCTGCTCGCCGCGACGTCCCGCACCGTCGTCGCGACCGGGATCCTCAGCATCTGGACGATGCCGGCCGACGCGGTCGCGGACGCCGTCCGCGCCCTGCCGGATCCCGGCCGGTTCCTGCTCGGGCTCGGCGTCAGCCACGCCCAGCTGGTCGACCACGCCGCCCCGGGCCGCTACCGGCGCCCGCTGAGCCGGATGCGCGCCTACCTCGACGAGCTCGACGCCGCCGGCGGCCCCGACGCCGGCGGCCGGGTCCTCGCCGCCCTCGGACCCCGGATGCTCGACCTGGCCGCCACCCGGGCCGCCGGCGCCCATCCGTACCTGACGACGCCGGAGCACACCGCGCTCGCCCGCACGGCACTCGGCCCGGCGGCGTACCTCGCCCCGACGCAGATGGTCGTCCTCGAGGCGGACCCCGACCTCGCCCGGGCCGCCGCCCGTCGCCACCTCGCGATGTACCTCGGCCAGCCGAACTACCGCTCCAGCTGGGAGCGACTCGGCTTCACCGACGAGGACGCCGCCCACGGCGGCTCGGACCGCCTCGTCGACGCGCTGGTCGCCTGGGGCGATCCGGAGCGCGTCGCCGTACGGCTGCACGAGCACGTCGCCGCTGGCGCCGACCACGTCTGCCTCCAGGTGCTCGACCGGCGTGCCGGCTGGAAGGACCAGGCGCTCCCCGTCGCCGACTGGCAGCGCCTCCTGGCCGCCCTCACCCCCTGACCCGACCCGCGCCCGATCCAGATCGACCCGGCGCGTTTGAACGCGCCGGGTCGGCGTCTCTCAGGCGTTCAGACGCGCCGGGTCAGCGTCATTCAGAGTTCAGTTCGAGCCGGGTCGGGGGGACCAGGGGGCGAGCGAGCCGCCCTCGCCCCAGACGAGGTACTGCCCGGGCTCCTCCACCTCGGCCTGGCCGTCGGCGTAGGTCAGCGAGCCGTAGACCGAGACCTGCTCCTCGACCGCGGCGAGCGCCTCGGCCACCTTCGCCGGGTCACCGCTGCCGGCGTCGCGGAGGGCGGTGGCGACCAGCCACATGGCGGTGTAGCCCTGGGCGGCGAACATGTCGGGCGCCGCGCCGTACTCCTCCTCGTAGGCGGCGGCGAACTCCGCGCCCTCGTCGTTGACGGTGAAGGCGGCGCTGAACGGCGTCGGGAAGATCGTGCCGGCGAGGTCACCGCCGGAGGCGTCGTACGCCGCGCGGCTGTCGGCCCCGACGTTGGAGACGATGGTCCTGTCGTAGCCCCGGCTGCGCAGCGCCTTCGCGAGGTTCGCCGTCGAGGAGCCGATCGTGCTGGCGACGACGACGTCGGGGTCGAGGCTGGCGATCTCGGTCGCGACGCCGGTGAACGACGTCTCGGCGGTGCCGACGCGGATCGTCTTGGCGAGGTCGACGCCGTGGCGCTCCAGGCCGGCCTCGTAGACCGCGGCGTCCTGCACCATCGCGTCGTTGTCGTCGTTGACGACCATCACGGCGTCGGCGAAGCCGCCCGCCGGCAGCACGGTGTCGAGGAACTGGTCGTACATCCCGCCGGGCGCCGAGGGCACCTCGAACGGCCGGAACAGGTACGGCGGATCGGCCAGGTCGTCGAGGATGGAGACGGTCACGACGCCCGGGACCGTGCTCTCCCGCAGCAGCGGCGACAGGGCACCGGCCTCGCCGCCGAGGGTGCAGCAGAGCACGGCCGACGCGTCGTCGGCCTCGAGCTGGCGGTAGGCGGCGATCGCCTTGCCCGGGTCGCCCGCGGTGTCGACGATCTCCAGCTCGATCTCCGCGCCGTCGCCGAGGAAGTCGCTGTCGTTGATCTCCGCGACCGCGAGCTCGATGCCCTGCGCCACCGGCTTGCCGGCGAAGGCGCCGGGGCCGGACTGCACGATCGGCGCACCGACGAGGTACGTCGTGGGGCCCTCCTCCCCGTCCGAGGAGGAGCATCCGGCAAGGACGCTGCCGGCGACGGCGAGGGCGGTGAGGGCTCCGGCGGTGCGGACGGCTCGACGCATGGGTGGATCTCCTGTCGGGTGGAGCTCGGGATGTGGACCTCAGAGGGTGGCCGCGCTGCCGAGCACGAGCGTCCCGGAGCTCATGAACATGCCGCCGACCCCGGTGCAGACGCTGATGTCGACGCCGTTGACCTGGGCGGGGGCGGTGCCGCGGACCTGGCGCACGGACTCCTGGATGGCGAACATGCCGTACATCCCGGTGTGGGTGTAGGACAGGCCGCCGCCGTTGGTGTTCATCGGCAGGCTGCCGCCGGGGGCGGTGTGGCCGTCCTCGATGAACGCCGGCGCCTCTCCCCTGCCGACGAACCCGAGGTCCTCGAGCCCGTAGACCGGGACGTGCGCGAAGGCGTCGTAGATCATCAGGTGGTCGACGTCGGCGTGCGCGACGCCGGACTGGGCGAGGGCGCGCTCGCCGGCGACGCGGATGGCCCGCGACGACGTGAGGCTCTCCAGGCCGGAGACGACCGACGACTCGCTGGACTCGCCGGCGCCGAGGACGTAGACGGGCGGCTGGGGCAGGTCGAGCGAACGGGCGCGCTCAGCCGAGGTGAGCACGAGCGCCCCGCCGCCGTCGGTGACCAGGCAGCAGTGCAGCAGGTGGACGGGGTCGGCGATGACGGGCGAGGCGAGCACGTCCTCGACGGTGATCGGGTCGCGCAGCTTGGCGCGCGGGTTCATGGCGGCCCACTGACGCTGCACGACGGGCACCAGCGCGAGCTGCTCGCGGGTCATGGCGTACTCCGCCATGTAGCGGCGCACGCCCATCGGGAACAGCGAGGGCGCGCCGACCGGCCCGTGCGGCACCTCCAGCTGCGCCATGAACGACTGCGGCGCGGGCGCCCACGGCGTCATGCCGATCCGCGAGCGACCGGACTCCCCGTGGGTGACGAGGACGGTCTCGCACAGGCCCGCGCTGATCGCCGCCATGGCGTGCCGCACGTGCAGCATGTACGACGAGCCGCCGACGTTGGTGCCGTCGAGGTACTCCGGCACGATGCCCAGGTAGTCGGCGACGTCGTTGGGCAGCTCGCCGGCCGAGGCGACGCCGTCGACGTCGGCGGGGGTGAGACCGCAGTCCGCGAGCGCGTTGAGCGCGGCGTCGACATGCAGTTCGAGGGCGGACTTGTCGGGGATCTTCCCCAGGTCGGTGCTCTCGGCGGCGCCGACGATCGCGATCGCGCCACGCAGGCCGGCCCCACGGGCGCTCATCGCGCGGCCTCCTCGAGGTCGAAGCAGACGACGCGGCGCTCGCCGCGCTCCTCGAACGCCACCCGCACGGGTACGTCGACCTCCAGCCGGTCGGGCGCGTCGGTACGGACGACCCCGGTCAGGTGCGGCCCCTCCGCGAGCGCGACGACGCCGAGGGCGTACGGCGCCTCGAAGCCGGCCGGGGCGCGGTGGTTGACGACGAACGACAGCAGGACGCCGGTGCCCGCGGCGGGGACCAGCTCGACCGAGCGCGCGCCGCAGCGGGGGCAGCTGCTGCGCGGGTGGAGGAAGAACGAGGCGCAGGCCGTGCAGCGGGGCACGGTCAGCTCGCCGGCGTCGATCCGGTCGAACCACTCCTGGGTGTCCGGGGTGGGCAGCGGGACGGGCTTCACGGGTTCACTTCCTGACGAGGTCGGGCAGCAGGTGCTTGCGGAGCTTGCCGTTGGCGCCGCGGGGCAGCTCGGCGACGACCTGGTACTGGCGCGGCACCTTGTAGCGCGCGAGTCGGTCGTGGAGGAAGGGCGCGAGCAGGTCGGCGACCCCGTCGCCGTGCAGCGGCGAGCCGGGGACGGCCTGGATGACGGCGCACGAGAGCTCGCCCCACTCGGGGTCGGGCAGCCCGACGACGCCGGCGTCCTGGATGTCGGGATGCTCCAGCAGGGCGGCCTCGACCTCGGCGGGATAGATGTTGACCCCGCCGCTGACGATGACCTCGGCCGAGCGGCCGAGCAGGTAGAGGTAGCCGTCCTCGTCGAGGTGGCCGAGGTCGCCGACGGTGACGAAGTCGCCCACCCGGCCGGCCTGCGTCTTGGCGTCGTCGCCGCGGTACTCGAACGCGTGCGCGCCCATCCGGAGATAGACGGCACCGTCGGTGCCGGCCGGGACCTCCGCGCCGTCCTCGTCGAGGATCCGGACCTCGGCACCGGGCTGGGGCCGCCCGACGCTGCCGGGCCGTTCCAGCCACTCGGCGCTGGAGATGGCGGTGCCCGCGGCCTCCGTCGCGCCGTAGTACTCCCACACGACCGGGCCGAACCAGTCGATCACCGCGCGCTTCACCGACTCCGGGCACGGCCCGGCGCCGTGCACGAGGTTGCGCATGCTCCCGACGTCGTACGCCGACCGGGTCGCCTCGGGCAGGCGCAGCAGCCGGTGCAGCTGGGTCGGCACCATGTGGGTCGTCGTGACCCGGTGCTCCTGGATCAGCCGCAGCACGCTCTCGGCGTCGAAGCGGTCCGTCAGCACCACGGCATGGCCGTAGTGCAGCGAGGTGACGGCGAGCCCGCTCACCGCGGTGTGGCTGAGCGGCGAGGTCACCAGGTGCACCCCGTCGTCGAGCGGGGTGATGCCGAACATGCTGAGCTGCCAGGCCGCGCCGGCCGCGAACACGTCGTCGGGGTCGCCCTCGGGCAGCCGGCGCAGCACGCCCTTCGGGCGGCCCGTCGTGCCGGAGGTGTAGCCGAGGTAGGAGCCGGGCGTGCGGTCCTCGACCGGTCCCGTGGACACCCCGGCGACCTCGGCGGTGAGGTCGCGGAAGCCGTCGGCCGCGCCGAAGGCGAGGCGCCGCTCGGCCGGCAGGCCGGCCGCGTCCGCCGCCGCGCGCACCGTGTCGGCGTACGCGAGCGAGCAGAGGACGGCCACCGGGGCGGCGTCCTCGACGATGTAGCCGACCTCGGTGGTGGTCAGTGCCGTGTTGACCGGCACGTAGTAGGCGCCGATCTGCTGGCAGGCGAGCACCAGGGCGATCGCCCACGACTCGTTGGCGACCACGCCGACGACCCGGTCGCCGCGCTCGAGGCCGAGGTCGCGCAGCAGCCGCGCCGTGGCGTTGGCCCGGGCCAGCAGCTCGCCGCGGGTGACGACGGCGCCGTCCGGCTCGACCACCGCGCACGCGACGGGGTCGCCGCCCGCCAGTCGCCAGAAGCCCAGCTCGCTCATCCGCGCCGCTCCTGCGCGACGCGCGCCACCAGCTCGCGCGCCAGGTCGCGGCGCAGCGCCGTCGTCGTGCCGTACGACGCGGCGAGGCCCATCACGCGCTTGAGCCAGATGTGGAGGTGGTACTCCCAGGTGAACCCGATCCCGCCGTGCAGCTGGAGTGCGTCGACGTTGGCCCGCGCGGCGGCATCGCCGGCGTAGGCCTTCGCCGCGGCCGCGCGGCGCGCTCCGTCGGGCTCGTCGACGGCGTCGAAGGCGTCGAAGGCGGCGAGGGCAGCCGCGGTGGCCATGTCGACCATGACCGCGAGGTCGGCGGCCTTGTGCTTGACCGCCTGGAAGGAGCCGACGGGGCGGCCGAACTGCTCGCGGACGGCGACGTACTCGACGGTGAGGTCGAGCAGTCGCTGGGAGGCGCCCGCGAGCAGGCAGGCCGCGCCGGCGAGGGCCAGCGTGCGGGTGCGGGCGACGACGGCGCTGTCGTCGCCCACGACGGTGCCCGCGCCGGTCGGCGCGACCCGCGCCAGGGGGCGCAGCGGGTCGAGGGCGGCGACCGGGGTGACGTCGAGCTCGTCGGCCGTGAAGGCGCGCACGACGCCGTCGGCGCCCAGGTCGAGCAGCAGGTCGGCGTCGGCGGCGTACGGCACCAGCGGCGTGAGCTCGCCGAGGCGGACGACGGCGACCGCCTCGCCGGCGGCGATGCGCGGCAGCCAGGCGTCGGCGACGGAGCCGGGCAGGGCGCCGAGCACGGAGACGGCGAGCACCGCCGTCTCCAGGTAGGGCTCGGGGACCGCGTGCCGGCCGAGGCTGTGCAGCACGCCGGACAGGTGGGCGGGCGTCAGTCCCGCGCCGCCGTGCTCCTCGGCGACGAGGGCGGAGACCAGGCCGGTCTCGGCCAGCCGGCCCCAGAGTGCGGGAGTGTGGGCGGTGCCGTCGTCGATCCGGGCGCGCAGGAAGTCGAGGTCGCAGTGGCGGCCGAGCAGGTCGTCGGTGAGCTCGACCAGCTCACGGCGGTCCTGGTCGAGGGCGTCGGGCAGGGTCATCGTCGCGGCTCCATCGGCAGGCCCAGCACGCGTTCGCTGATGATGTTGCGCTGGATCTCGTTCGTGCCGCCGAAGATCATGGCGGCCCGGGCGTACCAGTAGCGGTGGTGCCACTGGGACCACGCGCGCAGCGTGGCGGGGTCGGCGTCCGGCAGCGCGCCCGGGTCGCCGACGACGGCGCCGTCCTCGGCGAGCAGGCGGATACCGGTCTCGAAGATGTCGTGCTGCATCTGGGTCCAGAAGACCTTGTTGATGCTGGCGGTGCTGTCGAGCTCACCACCGGCCTCGGCGCGCGCGGCCAGCCGGTAGACGTTGGCCCGGTAGACCTCGGTCTGCACCAGGACCCGGCCCAGCTCGTCGAGCGCGTGCGTGTCGTCGCCGAGGCCGCGCGCGTCGACCAGCGCGGCCAGGTCGGCGACGTCGCCCGCGAACTTGGCGTGGTCGCCGAAGACGGCCCCTCGCTCGAAGCCGAGCGTCGACATCGCGACCGCCCAGCCGCGGTCGACCTCGCCGACGACGTTCTCGACCGGCACCCGGACGTCGGTGAAGAAGACCTCCGCGAAGCCGCGGGTGCCGTCGACCATCGCGAGCGGCCGGACCTCCACGCCGGGCGAGCGCAGGTCGATGCACAGGAAGGTGATGCCGTCATGCTTGCGCTTGCGTCCCGCCTCGGGGTCGGTGCGCACCAGCGCGAAGATCCAGTCGGCGAAGCCGCCCATGGAGGTCCAGATCTTCTGGCCGTTGACGACGAAGTGGTCGCCGTCGCGCTCGGCGCGGGTGCGCAGCGAGGCGAGGTCGGAGCCGGAGCCGGGCTCGCTGAAGCCCTGGCACCAGATGGTCCGGCAGGCCAGCAGGTCGGGGATCCAGCGTGCGCACTGCTCGGGCGTGCCGTACTGCATCAGCACCGGGCCGAGCAGGTAGAGCCCGCCCATGTTGATCCGCTCCGGCGCGCCGGCGCGGTAGTACTCCTCGGCGAACGCGATCGACTGGCGCAGGCCGGCGTCGCGGCCGCCGTACTCGGTGGGCCAGTCGACGGCGGCGTACCCGCCCTCGAAGAGCCGGCCCTCCCAGGCACGGTGCAGGTCGAAGCCGGCGCGCTCGGTCCACGGCGGCAGCGGATCGGCGGGGACGTTCTCGGCGAGCCAGGCGCGCACCTCGGCGCGGAATTCGGCGATCTCGGCGTCGGTGACGGGCGCGTTCATGCCGCGAGCCCCAGTGCGTCGGAGACGGCGTGCATCGTGTCGGCGTAGTCGTGCGCCGCCATCCGCAGCGAGAGGTTGACGCCGTCGGCACCGAGCTCGAGGTAGCGCTCGACCACGGCGGGCAGCGACTCCATCTCGCCGGTGAAGCGGAGACCGGCGATCACGTGCTGCTCGGCCCGGTCGCGCCCGGCCTCCTCCAGCTGGGCGCAGTACGTCGCGTGGTGCTCGGCGAACTGCGAGGGGGTGAGGTTCCAGGGGTACCACCCGGTCGCGACCGCCGCGGCCCGGCGCAGCGCCGCGGGCGAGTGCCCGCCGACCAGCATCCGAGGCATCGGCGCGGGCTGCTCGGGGTAGATGCCGTCGGGGTCCGCCCACAGCCGGGTGAGCTCGGCGATCCCCTCGCCGCAACGGCGACCGCGGGTCTTGAACTCGGTCTGGCAGGCGGCGAACTCCTCGGCCGACCAGCCCACGCCGACGCCGAGGTCGACCCGGCCGTCGGTGAGCGCGGCGACCGTCATCAGGTCGCGGGCGAGCAGCCGGGGGTTGCGCAACGGCAGCAGCATCACCGAGCTGCCGATCCGCAGGCGGGTCGTCGCGGCGCACACCTCCGCCGCGGCCTGGAGCACGTCGAGCAGTCCCTGGTCGGCGGCCGCCTCCACCCGGGCCTTGCCGTCGACGGTCTTGTTGTGCCGCTCGACCTTCTCGGGGTCGGTGGCCGACGGCGCCTCGGGGTAGGGGTACTCCGAGGTGTACTCGTCGAAGAAGACGATGTGCTCCGGAAGCCAGATGCCGGTGAACCCCAGCTCCTCGGCCGTCCTGCCGAACTGTGCCATGAAGGCGGGGTCCCGCTCGGTGCTGCCGTCGAACAGGTCGACCAGGCCGATCTCCACCGAGGCTCCTCTCGTGGTCGTGCGTGGCTGGATGGGTCTGGATGGGTCTGGGTGGGAGTGTGTGGTGCTGCCGGGTGCCGGACCCGCTCCGCTCAGGCGAGGGCCGCGATGGCGGCGATCTCCTCGTCGCTCGGAAGGTGGTCCAGGTCGGCGACGAGCTCGTCGACCCGGACCGGCAGCGAGGCGATCACCTCGCGCGCGGCGGGCAGGTCGGCGACCGGCACGCACCAGGTGCGGCGGACTCCGTCCGCGGCGTCGCCGAGCACCTTGTCGAGCACCTCGACCGAGGCGACGAGGTCGTCGCGGCCCGCCTGCCAGGCGAGCCAGCCCGCGGGGGCGCCGTACGCCGCGGCGTACCGGTCCAGGACGTCGGCGGTGGTGGCGCGCAGGTGGGTGGCCGGCACACGCTCGCCCACCGGCTTGGGGAGCGCGATGGCACCGGTGAAGGCCACCTGCTCCCCGGCGTACGACGCGCGCCGCTCGGTCCACAGGGCGCGCATGGCGCCCAGGTTGTCGAGCGCGCGGCCGACATGATCGTCGACGTCGCGGAACGGGTCGGCCAGCACGGCCGGCGGGGCGCCGAGGTCGAGCCCCAGCTCCAGCCGACCGCCGGCGAACCAGTCGATGCTGGCGATCTGCTTGGCGCGGACCGCCGCGCTGTGGAGGGAGAGGAGGTCTCCGGACAGTCCGAGCCGGATCCCGCTCGTCGCCCGGGCCAGGCGCTGCAGGCCCAGGCTCGGGTCGTGCGCCCGGTCGGCGGCGGCCTCGCGGTCGCCGCCGGCCCACCACGAGGCGAGCCCCGCCCGTTCGGCGGCCGCGGCGGCCCGCGCGATCGCGGTGCCGAGCGGCTCCCCTCCCGTCGTGCGGAAGCTGCAGGCGATTCCGAGGTCCATCGACGTCCTCTCCCTCACACGGCCGGCGACCCGTGGGTCAGCCGGCCCACTCCGTCAGCGTGCCCTCGGCGGTCCACTCGAGGTAGGCGCCCGGCGCGTTCAGGCTGGCCTGGCCGTCCTTGTAGACGAGCTCGCCGTAGACGGTGTCCTGCGAGGTGATGCCCTCGAGCGCCTTGGCCACCTTGGCCGGGTCCTTGTCGCCGGCCTCCTTGATCGCCTCGGCCAGCAGCCACATCGCGGTGTAGCCCTGGGCGCCGTACATGTCGGGGTCCTTGCCGTACTCCTCGTTGTAGGCCTCGGTGAACTTCGTGGCGAGCTCGTTGTCGGTGAACCCGGCCTGGAAGGGCACGGCGAACAGCGCACCGGCGAGGCCGCCGCCCGAGGACTTGAAGAGCTCGACGCTGTCGACGCCGTAGCTGGTCAGGATCCGCTTGTCGTAGTCGCGCTCGCGCAGCGACTTCGCGAGCAGCGCCGCGGGGGTGCCGAGCATGCTGGCGACGACGGCGTCGGGGTCCAGGGACTGGATCTCGGTCGCGGCCTGCGTGTAGTTGGTGTCGGTGGACGACGTGTTGATGGTCTTCACCACGTCCACGCCGTTGCGCTCGAGCGCCGCCTTCCAGACCTCGGCGTCGCCGACCATGCCGTCGTTGTCGGAGGTGACCACGAGGACGGCGGTCTTGATGCCCTCGGCCGGGACGACGGTGTCGATGAACTGGTCGTAGATGCCGTCGGCGTCGGCCGGGAGCACGACCGGTCGGTAGACGTACGGCGGCTCGGCGAGCCCGGCGAGGATCGCCGAGGTGACGATCGCCGGGACCTTGCTCTGCTTGATCATCGGGGCCAGGGCGCCGGCCTCGGAGGAGAGACCGCAGCACAGGACGCCCGAGGCGCCGTCCGCGGCGTACTGCTTGTACAGCGCGATGGCCTGGGCGGGGTCGCCCTTGATGTCGTCGATCTTGAGATCGATCGTCTTGCCATCGCCGAGGAAGTCGCTGTCGTTGATCTCCTCGACGGCGAGCTTCGCCCCCTCGGTGATCGGCACGCCGGCGAACGCGGCCGGGCCGGAGGTGAGGGCGGGGAAGCCGACGAGGTACTCGGTGTCGCCTCCCTCGTCGGAGGAGCTGCATCCCGAGAGGGCGACCAGGGCCGCCGTGGTGATGGCCGCCGTGACCGTGCGGAACCGGCGGCGTGGGGTGATGAGTCGAGACACGAGCGTCCCTTTCTTGCGGGCGGGTCAAGCAAATGCTTGATTAATGTGAAGCAAGTGCTTGATCTTAAGCACAGTGATGCCGGTCACGCAATGGCCCGAGGCGGCAATTCCGGCGGAATCCGAGTCGGAAGGGGCTCGGGATCAGGCCGGAGCGCCCTCGGGCGCCGGCGAGCCGTTCAACTCGAACCGCCCGCGGTCGATGACGACGTCGCCGGCGGGCGTCAGCACCCGGAACAGTCCCTCGTCCCCGTCGCGCCACACCACCAGGCGCAGCGCGTCGCCGGGGAGCACGGGCCGGGTGAACCGACCCGCCATGGCGCGCAGGGCGCCGGCGTCACCGGCGGCGAGCCGGTTGACGAGCAGGCGCGCCACCCAGCCGTAGGTGCACATCCCGTGGAGGATCGGGCGTTCGAAGCCGCCCCGCGAGGCGAACGCGGGATCCGCGTGCAGCGGGTTCCGGTCGCCGGTCAGGCGGTAGAGCAGGGCCTGGTCGGGCCGGCTCGCGAAGTCGATCTCCAGGTCCGGGTCCCGCTCCGGCGCGGTCCAGGACGGGCTGGGCCCGCGCTCGCCGCCGAAGCCTCCGGCGCCGCCGAAGAAGGCGCCCAGGCGGCTGCGCATCAGCCGCCGGCCGGTCGTGGCGTCGATCAGCTCCGACTCGGTCCACATGACCGCGTGCGGGTCCTTGTCCCAGATCTCGGTCACGGTCGTCACGATCTCGGCCGCGCCGGCCGCGGGGATCGGTCCGTCCACCTCGAACTCCTGCTCGGCGTGCACCGCCCGCGTCGGGTCGAAGTCGCCGACGTCCGGCAGGCCGTCGGCGAGGCCGAGGACCACCCCGAAGGTCGGGAGCACCTGCTGGACGACCCCCTCGCTGTTCTCGGTGGTCAGGGAGAGCTCGGCGAGCGGGTCGTCCTGGCCGGCACCCACGGCGAGGGCGTAGAGCAGCGAGTCCTTGTCGGTCCAGGTCACCGGGTGGGGTCCGGTCACCATGCCGACGCGGGTCGGGTCGAGGGGCATCAGTTCCTCCTGGGAGTCGTGGCAAGGGGCAGGGTCTCGGGAAGGCAGCGGCGGGCGCGGGACCGAGCCCGCGCTCAGACGGACAGTCGGGTGCGCGGCCCGGCCTTGAGCAGGCGGGAGGGCAGCTCCCGGCCGACCAGCCGCTGGGCGAGCTCGGCGACGTCGAGGAGACGCTCGAGGTCGACGCCGGTCTCCACGCCGAGCTCCTCGAGCAGGTAGACCGCCTCCTCGGTGGCGATATTGCCGCTCGCGCCCGGCGCGTACGGACAGCCGCCGAGGCCGCCGACGCTGGCGTCGAACCGCCACACCCCCATCTCCAGGCCGGCGACGAGGTTCGCCATGCCGGTCCCGCGGGTGTCGTGCAGGTGGAGGCTCAGCGGGACGTCCGCGTCGAGCTCGCGGAGCCGGCCGACCAGGCGGCGTACCCGCGGCGGCGAGCCCATGCCGGTGGTGTCGCCGAAGCAGATGCTGTCCGCGCCGTCGCGACGGGCCCGGGCGGCGTACGACGCCACGACCTCCTCGGCGACCTCGCCCTCGTAGGGACAGCCGAACGCCGTCGCGACGATCACCTGGCACTGCGCGCCGGCCGCGTGGGCGAGGTCGATGACCTCGGCGATGGCGTCGAGCGACTCCTCCGGCGTGCGGTTGATGTTGCGCAGGTTGTGGGTGGTCGACGCCGAGACGACGACCTCGATGTCGCGGAAGCCCGCGTCGAGCGCCCGGCGGGCGCCGACCAGGTTCGGCACGAGCGCGGAGTAGCGCACGTCGTCACGGCGCCCCACCGCCGACCACACCTCGGCCGCGTCGGCCATCTGCGGGATGGCGCGCGGGTGGACGTAGGAGACGGTCTCGATCTCGCTGAGCCCGGTGGTCCCGAGCGCGTCGACGAGCTCCACCTTGCCGGCCGTGGGCACGGGGGGCTCGTTCTGCAGCCCGTCGCGCGGGCCGACCTCGCGCAGCACGACCCGGGAGGGGACGTCGCTCATCAGAACCCCCGCTCCGCGGCCACCAGCGCCCGGTGGGCGGACGGTGTGCCGTACAGGGCGCGCGCGGCGGTCACGCGCCGGAAGTGGTGGGAGATCTCGTGCTCCCAGGTGAAGCCGATGCCGCCGTGGACCTGGACGGCCTCGCGCAGCACGAACATGGCCGCGTCGCCCGCCCGGACCTTGGCCGCGGAGGCGGCGAAGCGCCAGTCGTCGGCTCCCTCGCCGGCCGCGGCCACGGCGGCCAGCACCGCGCTGGTCGCGGTCTCGAGCTCGGCGTACATGTCGACGAGCTTGTGCTTGATGCTCTGGAAGGACGCGACCGGCCGCCCGAACTGCTGGCGGTCGACGGCGTAGTCGCGGGCCAGCCGGAACGCCCGGTCGGCGGCGGCGAGGGCGTCCACCGCCGTGAGGAGGGCGCCGACCAGCCAGGCGTCACGCACCGCGGCCGACACCTGCGGCCCCGCGGCGAGAGGGATGGCCGGGGCGTCGTCGAGGTCGAGCAGCGCCATTCCACGGCCGGGGTCGACCGCCTCCATGGCGCTCACGCGCACGCCCGCCGCGCCGGCGTCCACGAGCACGAGCTCCACGTCACCGCCCGCACCCGTGGCCGTGACCAGGAAGGCGTCGGCATGGGTGCCGCTGTCGACGAACGTCTTGCGGCCGCGGACCGTGAGCGTCGCGCCGGCGCCGTCGAGCCGCGCGGCCGCGTCGAGGGCGAGTCCGGCGCCGTCCTCGTGCAGCGCGGGTACGACGACGCGCCCCTCCTCCGCGAGCGCGCGCCGCAGACCGGCGGCGTCCGCGGGGTCGACCCGCCGCAGCAGCGTGGCACCGACCCCCGACGCCGCGACCAGCGGTCCGGACCACCCGCAGCGGGCGGTCTCCGCGACGGCGGCGGCGAGCTCGGTGAGCGAGGCTCCCTGGCCGCCGTACTCGTCCTCGACGAGCAGGCCGGCGGCGCCGACCTCCTCGACCAGTCCGGTCCACAGCTCGGGGAGCGCGGCTCCCCCGAGCCGGCTCACCTCGACCGGGCTGCGCTGGTCCAGGAACCGCGCGAACACCGGGGACAGCTCGGCACTGAGCACCAGGCCTGCCATGATCACTCCTCCCGCTCGTTGTCGAGCAAGCGCTTGCTATTCTTGGCCGACGAGAGAGCGCCGCCGGGCGGCGCTCCTCGCTCAGGCTGTCAGGCCGTGCGGATCCCGTCGAGCAGGATCGCGGTCTGCACCTCGATGACCCGGTCGATGCCGACCCGGCCGCGGGGGTTGAACCATCGGATCACGGCCTGGATGGCACCCATGATCGTGCGGTAGATCATCCGGGCGTCGATGTCGTCGCGGATCTCGCCGGCGTCGATGCCCCGCTGGATCGTCTCCAGCCAGACCTTCTCGATCTGGTGCTGGCGCTCGACGATGCCCTTCATCGGACCGACGTAGTGCCAGTCGTTCTGGAGGATCGTGACGTGCTGGCGGTTCTCGACCAGGCCGCGCAGCGCGCACGCCACGAGCTGCTCGAGCGCGACGACGGGGCTGTCGGCCTCGGCGACCGCGACGTCGTAGCCGCGGACCATCGAGTCGAGGTACTCGACGAGCACCTCCTCGACCATCGCCTCCTTGGAGTCGAAGTAGTAGTAGAGACTCCCCGAGAGCATGTCGGCGTCGTCGGCGATGTCGCGGACGGTGGCCGCGGAGAAGCCCTTCTCCGAGAACACCTTGGCCGCGGCGCGCATGATCAGCTCCTTGCGGGCCACGCCCGTGGGGGAGCCGGTCGAGCGGCGACGGGTAGTACTCACGCTGCGCTGCCTTTCTGCAACCGGTCCACGTGCTCGGACACCTTAACGGACCCGATCCACGTCGGGCGGCGTACGCACGGCGGGGTCATGTCAGGGCCGACGGTCGGAGACGATGGTGACCGCGCTGACGAGGTCGCCGGGGCTGCCGCCCTGGTTCTGCACCAGCCCGAAGCGCGGGTCGGCGACCTGCCGCTCCCCCGCCTCGCCGCGGAACTGCAGCCACATCTCGTAGATCATCCGCAGGCCGCTGGCCCCGATCGGGTGACCGAAGCTCTTCAGTCCGCCGTCGATGTTGACCGGCAGCGCGCCGTCGCGGTCGTAGCGGCCGTCGAGCACGTCCTGCCACGCCTTGCCGCGCTCCGAGAAGCCGAGCTCCTCCATCAGGACCAGCTCGGTCGGCGTGAAGCAGTCGTGCACCTCGGCCAGCGAGATCTCCGTGGCGGGATCGGTGATCCCGGCCTGGGCGTACGCCGTGCGCGCGGACGCCGCCGCCTCCGCGAGATCGGAGTAGTCGTAGTCGCTGTCGTTGCGGCCGGTGCCCGAGCCGGCGTCGAGCGCCAGCGCGTGCACGTAGAGCGGCTTGTCGGTGTACTTCAACGCGTCCTCGGCCCGGACGATGACCGCCGCTGCGGCGCCGTCGGCGACGCCGGAGCAGTCGAACACGCTGAGCCGGCCGGCGAGCGTGGGCGCCGCGGCGATGGTCTCCTTCGGCACCTCCTTGCGGAACTGCGCGCGCGGGTTGCGGGCCCCGTTGCCATGGTTCTTCCAGGCGATGTGCGTCATCGCCTCCTTGATCCGCTCCTCCGGCACGCCGTAGCGGCGGGCGTAGGCCGGCACGATCATCGAGTACATCGCGGGCGCGCTGAGGACCGGCGGGGTGCCGTCGTTGGGCACGCTCGGCATCTCCAGGCCGGAGTAGCCCGCGTCCTTGAGCTTCTCGCCGCCGACCGCCATCACGACGTCGTAGGCGCCCGAGGAGACGGCGTAGCAGGCGTTGCGGAAGGCCTCGGAGCCGGTCGCGCACATGTTCTCGACCCGGGTCACGGGCTTGTGGGAGATGTTGAGCGGCCGGGTGAGCGTCAGGCCCGAGACGCCCGAGATCATCGAGCCGAGCCAGAACGCGTCGACGTCGCCGACGCCGAGCCCGCCGGCCGAGCCGAGCGCGCCGTGGGTCGCCTCGACCAACAGGTCGTCGACGTTGCGGTCCCAGTGCTCACCGAAGTCGGTGCAGGCCATGCCGACCACGGCGACCGGCGTCGCCAGGGCGTGAGATCCCATCAGTGCTCCTCCTCGTGGTGCGGCCGCACCTTCCACACGTAGTTCCTGACGCCGTTCCCGGCCACGCTCGCCAGCCGGAAGGTCGGGCTCACCCGGTCGCCGATGGCGAGCTCGTGGCCGACGGCGTCGGTCATCTCGCACTCGAAGCGGCCGCCACCGTCGAAGTCGACGGCGACCACGCGCGCCGGGAGCTGCACGGACTCGGAGAGCCAGTCGTCGGTGAACGTGGCGATCCGGCCGGGCACCTCGACCATCGAGACCGGCTCGAAGCCCTCGGTCGCCGAGCAGCGCAGGCAGACCTGCCGCGGCGGCAGGTTGCGGTAGCCGCAGGAGCCGCACTGGGCGGCCACGAAGGCGAACTTCCACGCCGCGGTACGCCGCGCGGCGGGCGGGACCGGCGGCTTGACGTCGGGTCGCCGCGCCGGCTCGCGCGGCAGCAGGCCGCGCCAGTTGAGGAAGTCGCCGTAGGAGACGGGTTGGCCGGGAGGCGCGTCGGCGAGCCCGCTGCGGCCGCTCGTCGCGTGCTTCTCGGTCACCCGGAAGACGAAGGCGTCGGCGCCGTCGGTGGCCGACACCGCGAGGACCA
Source organism: Nocardioides segetis (assembly GCF_051390595.1). Classification (NCBI taxonomy): domain Bacteria; kingdom Bacillati; phylum Actinomycetota; class Actinomycetes; order Propionibacteriales; family Nocardioidaceae; genus Nocardioides; species Nocardioides segetis. The sequence goes on from NZ_JBNINR010000021.1 coordinate 44,016, forward strand.
GGTCGCCCGGCGCGGCGGCGTCGAGCGCGAGGCCCAGGCCGACGGCGAGGTCGGCGGCGCCGGCGTACCCGAGGGCCGCGGCGTCGGTCGCGGCCAGCTGCGCGGCCTCGAAGCCGCGCCGGGCCGTCGCCCGGGCGCGGGCGTGGGGGGTGCTGATGACGACGTGGTCGACCTGCTCGCGCTTGAGCTCGCAGCGGCCCAGGACGTCGTCGACGATCCGCTCGACGAGGGGGACGTACTCCTCGACGCCGAAGCGCTCCTCCCACGTCCGGGTGCGGACGTCGCCGGGGATCCGCCACCGGTCGAGGAACTCGGCGGTCAGCGAGGCGCTGCCGACCAGCTCGGCGACGGGATCCGGTCCGACGACCAGCGCCGCCGCCGCGTCCGTGCCGTCGGCCTCGTCGCTGGAGCCGGGGAGGCCGTAGCGGACGTCGCTCGCGACGACGACGGCGGTGCCGTCGGTGCCGGCGGACAGGCCGGCGCGCAGCGCGCCCGCGCCGCCGCGCAGGGCGCCGGAGAGGTCGTACGCCGCGACCTCGGCCGCCAGGCCCGAGGCGGCGGCGACGGTGGCCGCGTTCGACTTCTCGAGATAGGCGGGGCGCGTCGTGGCGAACCACAGGCTGTCGACGCCCCCGGCACCGCGCAGCGCGGCCCGGGCCGCCGCCACGCCCATGGTCGTGGCGTCCTCGTCGTAGGACGCCACGGGGCGCACGCCCCTGCCGCGGCCGCCGATGACCCGGGCCACGTCGGCGCGGTCCAGGCGCGGCACGGGCAGGTAGACCGCATATGACTCGATGCCGACCACGGCACCTCCTTCTGTCCCGTCTCCGACGACACTTTCAATCAAGCACTTGCTTTGATACTTTAGGCCTGCCGCCCCACCGACGCAACCGCGTGTCGGCCCAGGAGCCCCGATCGGAGGACGATGTCGAGCGTGAGTGAGCAGGACTTCCGGCAGCGCCTCACCGAGGTGATCGGCGCCTTCGCCCCGCGTCGGGCCGACGCCGGCAACGCCTGGGGCGAGGGCGAGGACCGGGTCTCGGTCGTCGCCGAGCGCTCCGAGGGCGAGGCCGAGGAGATCGCGGAGCTGCGGCGCTACCGCGCGCATCTCGACGCCCACGGCCTGGCGTGGGTCGAGGGACCGGAGACGTACGGCGGCGCGGGCCTGTCCACGCGGCACGCGGACCTGCTGCGCGAGGTCGAGGCGGAGCACGAGCTCCCCGACGACGCGTACCTCCGCTTCAGCGCCTCCACCCTGTGCCCCACCCTCCTCGAGCACGGCACCGAGGAGCAGCGCACCGAGCTGCTCCGCCGGCTGCGGACCGCCGAGGTCATCGCCTGCCAGCTCTACAGCGAGCCCGGCGCCGGCTCCGACCTCGCCGGCCTCTCCACCCGCGCCGAGCGCGACGGCGACGGCTGGCGGCTCAACGGCCAGAAGGTGTGGAGCTCCGGCGCCCACTACAGCGACCTCGGGCTGTGCATCGCCCGCACCGACCCCGATCGGCCCAAGCACGCCGGGCTGACCACCTTCCTCGTCGACCTCCGGGCGCCGGGCGTCGAGGTCCGCCCGATCCGCCAGCTGACCGGCGGGGCGTCCTTCGACGAGGTGTTCCTCACCGACGTCCACGTCCCCGACAGCGCGCGGGTCGGCGAGGTCGACGGCGGCTGGAGCGTCGTCGTCACCTCGCTGCTCAACGAGCGCTCCGCCATCGGCCGGGAGGTCGGCGTCGACGCCGCCCTCGTGGACCGGCTCGTCGACCTCGCGCGCCACGTGCAGCAGCCGGTCGACGACCGCACCCGCGACCAGCTCGCCGACGTCGTCGTCCGGGCCTGGGCCGCGCAGCTCACCACCGCCCGCTTCCTCGACGGAGGCGGGACCCCCGGTCCCGAGCTGGCCCTCACCAAGCTGCTCACGACGGACCTGCTGCGCCAGATGAGCGACGTCGCCGCCGACGTCCTCGGCGCCGGGCACGTCGCCGACACCGGGGCGTGGGGCACCTACGCCTGGTCCGAGCTCACCCTCGGACTGCCCGGCCTCCGCGTCGGCGGAGGCACCGACGAGATCCTCAAGAACGCCGTCGGCGAACGGGTCCTCCACCTACCGAAGGACGCACGATGAAGATCGACATGGGCATGATCGGCTCCTCCGCCGCCGGTTGCGGGCCGATCGCGGCGGACGCGGAGAAGCAGGGCTTCGACGGGGTCTGGGCCAGCGAGAGCGTCACCGACGCCTTCCTGCAGTCCCAGGCCGCGCTGCTCACCACCGAGCGGCTGTCCGTCGGTACGGCGATCGCGGTCGCCTTCGCCCGCAACCCGATGTCGGTCGCCTATCTCTCCTGGGACCTCGCCGCCATGTCCGGCGGGCGCTTCGTGCTCGGTCTCGGCAGCCAGATCCAGGCCCACATCGAGCGCCGCTTCTCGATGGCGTGGAGCCCGCCGGTCGACCGGATGCGCGACTTCCTCCTGGCCCTCGATGCCATCTTCACCTCGTGGCGCGACGGCACCCGGCTCGACTACCGGGGCGAGCACTACCAGCACACGCTGATGACCCCGGTGTTCACGCCGCACCACCACACCCATCGGATCCCGACGATGATCGCCGCGGTCGGCGCCAAGATGACCGAGCTCGGCGGCGAGCTGTGCGACGGCCTGCTCCTGCACGGCATGACCACCACGGCGTACCTCGACCAGGTGACGCTGCCGGCCGTCGAGCGCGGCCTCGCCGCCTCCGGCCGCGACCGGGAGGCGCTCGAGCTCTACGTGCCGCTGTTCCTCGTCATGGGCGACACCGACGCCGAGCTGGAGGACATGGCCCGCCGCACCCGCGAGCAGATCGCGTTCTACGCCTCCACGCCGGCGTACGCGAAGGTGCTCGCCAGCGTCGGCTACGAGAACCTCCAGCCCGAGCTGCAGACGCTGTCCCGCGAGGGCAAGTGGACCGAGATGGGCGACCTGATCGACGACCGGCTCCTCCACGAGATCGCGCTCGTCGGCAAGCCCGAGGAGATGCCCGCGCTGTGCAAGGAGCGCTTCGGCGGCCGGGTCGACCGGGTGTCGTCGTACTTCGGCTGGCCGACCGACGACCCCGACCGGCTGCGCGAGATCCTCGCCGCCTTCGCCTGAGGAGCCCGCGATGCCCCGTCTCACCCCCGACGACCTCGTCGCCCGCGCCGAGATCAGCGACACCCTGCACGCCTACAGCCGCGGCGTCGACCGCTGCGACATCGACCTGCTCGCCGACCTGTTCTGCGAGGACGCCACCTTCGACTACGGACACGGCAACGTCACCTCCGGCCGCGAGCGCCTGCGCGGGCTGTTCGAGGCCGCCACCGGCCGCTACACCGCGACCAGCCACCACGTCTCGACCGTGAGCTTCCTCGAGGTCGGCGGCGGGACCGCGCGGACCATCGCCTACGTCTACGCCTTCCACGACAACGCCGAGCAAAACCTTCACCTGCATGTGTGGGGCTGCTACGAGGACGAGCTCGTCGACGAGGGCGACCGCTGGCGGATCAAGGCCCGCAAGGTCCGGATCGCCGGCACCAAGTCGACCGGGTCGGAGCAGATCCCTGAGCGGTTCCAGCGCTACGAGCGGGGCGGCAGCCCCTTGTAACCAAGGGTTACGTCACGGTTCTCGGCGATGTGATCGTTCCACGACGTACGTAACACTTAGTGCAAGGGCGGGGCGCTCAGCCGAACCGGGTCCACTGCTCCAGGACCACGAGCGTCTTGGTGCTGGCCACGGCGCCGCCGGAGCGCAGCGAGCTGACCACGCGCCGCAGGTCCTCGACCCCCTCGACCCGGATCCGGACCAGCGCGTCGGGGTCGCCGGCGAGGGTGAGCACCTCCTCGACCTCGGGGATCTGCGCGACGAACTCCATGATCTGGGCGAGGTCGAGGTCGTCGGCGAAGTGCAGCTCGGTCATCGCCTCGATGCCGGTGGCGATCCGACCGTGGTTGATCTGCACCGTGTAGCGCTCGATCACCCCCAGCTTCTCCAGCCGCGCGATCCGGCGCTGCACCGGAGCGACCGTGAGCCCGACGGCGGTCGCGATCTCGCGCAGCGGTCGGCGCGCGTTCTCGCGCAGCAGGTCGAGGATCGCGCGGTCGGTGGCGTCCAGGACGGCGGGGCCGGTCCGACGCCGGGCCCGGTCCCCGGCCCGGGGGGTCTCCTCGGTCACGCAACAGAATCTACCTCGGACGGGTACGGCGTTGCGCGGGCGCCGCACGGAGAGGGGATCCGGTTGCGGATCGACGCCAAACCCGGCGACAGGAGTTGTGACCCGGCCCACCATGCCCCAGGCTCGTGCGCATGACCCTCACCGCTGCCCCCGCCGACCTCGTCTTCGAGCGCACCGACGAGCTCGGGACCGCCGGACACGAGCAGGTCGTCTTCTGCCGTGACCGGGCCACCGGCCTGCGCGCGATCATCGCGATCCACGACACCCGCCTGGGCCCGGCGCTCGGCGGCACCCGGTTCTACCCCTACGCCACCGAGACGGCGGCGCTCACCGACGTGCTCCGCCTCTCCCAGGGCATGACCCACAAGGCGGCCGCGGCCGGCATCGCCCTGGGCGGCGGCAAGGCGGTCATCATCGGCGACCCCGCGACGGTGAAGACCCCCGCGCTGCTCGCGGCCTACGGTCGGTTCGTCGACTCACTCTCGGGTCGCTACATCACCGCCGGCGACGTCGGCACGACCGCCCAGGACCTCGACATCGTCGCGACGGCGACCCGGCATGTCGTCGGGAGCAACGGCGGCTCGGGCGACAGCGGCCTGTCGACGGCGTACGGCGTCTTCAGCGCGATGCGCGCGGCCGCCGAGCACCGCTGGGGGACCGACGGCCTGCGCGGACGCCGGGTCGGCGTCGAGGGTGTGGGCAAGGTCGGCGCGCAGCTGGTCGGCCTGCTGCTGGAGGAGGGCGCCGAGGTGACCGTGTCCGACGCCTCCGGGGACGCCCTCGCCCGGGTGCTCGAGCACTACCCGCGGGTCACGATCCGCCACGCCGTGCTGGATGCGCCGGTCGACGTCTACGCGCCGTGCGCCCTCGGCGCCACCCTGACCCCCGGCTCGGTCGACGCCATCCGCGCGGGCATCGTGTGCGGCGCGGCCAACAACCAGCTCCTCGACTCCTCCGTCGCGCCGCTGCTGCGCCGCCGCGAGATCACCTGGGTGCCCGACTACGTCGCCAACGCCGGCGGCCTGATCCAGGTCGGCGGCGAGATCGAGGATCACTCCGCCGACCGCGTCCGCGACGACATCGCGCGGATCGCCGACACCGTGGGCGACATCCTTCGTCGATCCGACGAGGGGGACCGCCTGCCGAGCGACGTGGCGGCGGAGATCGTCGCCGAGCGGCTCGCCGCCGCTCCGTCCCGTCCGAGCGAGGGAGTCCGCGCATGACCGAGCTGCTCGACCGGCCCGCCCACGAGTCGCCGGCGCCGTACGACCTCGACGACCGCTTCCGCGTCGGCGCGCCGCCGGCCCTGCTCACCGGCGTCCAGGCGATCGCCCGGCTCCTCGTCGAGCACCGCGCGCTCGACCGTCGCCGCGGCCTGCGCACCGCGTCCTTCGTGTCCGGCTACCAGGGCAGTCCGCTCGGCGGCCTGGACCGGATGCTCGCGGACATGAAGGACGTCCTCGACGAGAACGACATCCGCTTCGTCCCCGGCCTCAACGAGGAGCTCGCCGCCACCTCGGTGTGGGGCAGCCAGATCGAGCTGCCCCTCGGCACCCGCACCCACGACGGCGTGACCGGCTTCTGGTACGGCAAGGGCCCCGGTGTGGACCGGGCGACCGATGCCCTCCGGCACGCCAACATGTACGGCGTCAACCGGCGCGGCGGAGCGGTCCTGCTGGTCGGCGACGACCCGGCCTCGAAGTCCTCGACCGTCCCCGCGGTGAGCGAGCGGTCGCTGGCCGCCCTCGGGATCCCGGTGCTCTTCCCGCGCAACGCCACGGAGATCGTCACCCTCGGGCTGCACGCGATCGAGATGTCGCGCACCTCCGGCTGCGTCGTCGCCCTGAAGATCGTCGCCGACGTCGCCGACGGCGCCTGGGTCGTCGACAGCGCCGACATCGACGTCACCCCGGTCGCGCCGGCGATCGAGTGGAACGGTCATCCCTACGCCTACACGCAGAGCCCGATCGTGCTGCGACCGCCGATGATCATCGGCGCCGAGGCCGAGCTGGTCGGGCCGCGCACCGCCCTGGTGCACGACTACTCCGCGCGCAACGGCCTCAACGTGGTCGAGGTCGACGCCCCGGCGGCCCGGCTCGGCCTGGTCGCCTCGGGCAGCTGCTTCGACTCGCTGCGCCAGGCGCTCACCGACCTCGGCGTCACCGACGACGCCCTGGTCGCCGCCGGCGTGCGCCTGATGCGGATGGGGATGATGAGCCCGGTCGAGCCCGCCGCCGTCGAGCGCTTCGCCGCGGGCCTCGACGAGATCCTGGTCGTCGAGGACAAGACCTCCTTCATGGAGATGCAGATCCGGGACCTGCTCTACGGCACCGAGCGGGCGCCGCGGATCATCGGCAAGACCGACGCGGCCGGTCTGCGGCTCATCCCGGCCGACGGCGAGCTCACGGCCGGCCGGCTCCTGGCACCCCTCCGCCACGCACTCGAGGGCTGGCTCACGGTCGCGCCGCCGCAGCGGGAGCGTACGTCGCTGCCGCTGCTGCCGGTCAACCGGTCGGCGTACTTCTGCTCGGGCTGCCCGCACAACCGCTCCACCGTCCTGCCCGAGGGCTCGATGGGCGGCGGCGGCATCGGCTGTCACGCCATGGTGACGATCTCCGACCGTCCGGAGGACACGGTCACCGGCGTGACCCAGATGGGCGGCGAGGGCGCCCAGTGGATCGGACAGGCCTGGTTCACCGACGCGCCGCACATGTTCCAGAACGTCGGCGACGGCACCTTCTTCCACTCCGCGCAGCTGGCCGTTCAGGCCTGCATCGCCGCGGGCGTCAACATCACCTACAAGGTGCTCTACAACGACGTCGTCGCGATGACCGGCGCGCAGGACGCCGAGGGCGCGCTGTCCGTGCCGCGGCTGACCCGGAAGCTGCACACCGAGGGCGTCGCGAAGATCATCGTGTGCGCGGAGGACCCGAGCCGGCACCGCCGGCGCGACCTCGCCCCCGGCACCCTGCTGTGGGACCGCGACCGCCTCGACGAGGCGCAGCGCATGCTGCGCGATATCCCGGGCGTGACCGTGCTGATCTACGACCAGCACTGCGCCGCCGACGCCCGCCGTCAGCGCAAGCGCGGCGGCCTCCCCGCCCGCACCCGACGGGTCGTCATCAACGAGGCGGTCTGCGAGGGCTGCGGCGACTGCGGCGTGAAGAGCAATTGCCTCTCGGTGCAGCCGGTCGACACCGAGTACGGCCGCAAGACCCGCATCGAGCAGACGTCCTGCAACACCGACTACAGCTGCCTCGACGGCGACTGCCCGTCGTTCGTCACCGTCGAGACCGCGCCGCGCGGCCGCCGGGGCGCCAAGGCCAAGGCGGGGAAGCCGGCGGGCAAGGGCGGCCGCAAGGGCTTCCCGGCGCCGCCCGAGGTGGCGCCCAGCCTCGCCGAGGAGCGGGTCACCGGCACCCAGAACGTCTTCATGACGGGCATCGGCGGCACCGGCATCGTGACCGTCAACCAGGTGCTCGCGACCGCCGCCCTCCGCGCCGGGTACGCCGTCGAGTCCCTCGACCAGACCGGACTGAGCCAGAAGGCGGGCCCGGTCACCGCTCACCTGCGCTTCGCCGACGGGGACCTCGAGCCGGCCAACCGGCTGACGCCCGGCTCCGCCGACTGCCTCCTCGGCTTCGACCTGCTCACGCTCGCCGAGGACCGCAACCTGGTCTACGGCGACGTCGCCTCAACCCGGGCCGTGGTGTCCACCAGCCGCACCCCCACCGGCACGATGGTCTACGACCCGGCCGTCCGGCACCCGGAGGAGGCGGACCTGCTCGCGCGGGTCGGCACCGCCAGCGCCACGACCTTCGACTTCGACGCGCTCGAGGCCGCCGACCGGATCTTCGGCAACACGGTGGCGGCGAACTTCCTGCTCGTCGGCGCCGCCTACCAGACCGGCGCGCTGCGGCTGCCCGCCGCCGCCATCGAGGAGGCCATCGGGATCAACGGCACCGCGGTGGCCGCGAACGTCGCGGCGTTCCGCTGGGGCCGGGTGGCGGTCACCGACCCCGCCGCCTTCCGGGCCGCAGGCACGCTCGCCGCTCCGCCCGCCGCGCGGGAGCTCCCGGTGCCCGCGTCGGTCGCGGCCTCCGGGCTCCAGGGCGAGCTGCTGCGCCTGGTCACCCGGCGGGCCACCGACCTCGTCGGCTACCAGGACGAGCGCCTGGCGGACTCCTACGTCGCCCTGGTCGCGCAGGTCGCCGCGGCCGAGCGCGCCGTCACCAGCGAGACCCGGTTCAGCGAGGCCGTCGCGCGCCACCTGTTCAAGCTGACGGCCTACAAGGACGAGTACGAGGTGGCCCGACTCCTCACGGACCCGGCCTTCCTCGCCTCGACCGGCGACAGCTTCCCCGGCGGCACGGTCTCCTTCCAGCTGCATCCGCCGGTGCTGCGGGCGATGGGGCGCACGAAGAAGATCGCGTTCGGCCCGAAGTCGCACGGCACGCTGCGGGCGCTGGCCCGGATGAAGTCGCTGCGCGGCACGCGCGCCGACGTCTTCGGCTACGCCCACCTGCGCCGCGTCGAGCGGGACCTGCGCGACCACTACCGCGCGACGGTCGCCGACCTCGCGGCCACGCTCGACCTCGCGTCGTACGACCGCGCGGTCCGGATCGCCGAGCTCCCCGACCTGGTCCGGGGCTACGAGACCGTCAAGCTCCGCAACGTCGAGAAGTACGCCGCGGCGCTCCGCGAGCTGGGCGTCACCCCGCCGGCGACCATCGCCTGAGCGCCCTCCGGGCCGCGGCCCGGGCGCAGGCCGGACCCGGCGGGCAGGGACGGGAACAGCGTCCCTGCCCGCCGGGACTTTGGACCATGGCGGGCCCCGGGCCGGCGGACCGATGCTGGAGGCATCAACCACCGTCCAGCCAGGAGAATCCGATGTCCGCCACCGCGACCGCCCACCACGCCGTCCTCGTCGAACAGGACGTCGTCACCCACTCCGCCGCCCGCCGCGCGCTCGCCGCGCTCCGCATCGGCTTCGGCCTCACCTTCCTGTGGGCCTTCGCCGACAAGCTGCTGGCCCTCGGCTACGCGACGGGCCACGACACCGCCACCGACACGGTCGACCGCTTCGGACCGGCGGCCTGGATCCACGGCGGGAGCCCGACCTTCGGGTTCCTCAACTTCGGCGTCTCCCCCGACAACCCGTTCCACGGCACGTTCACCTCGATCGCGGGCGACGCCTGGGCGGACTGGCTGTTCATGCTCGGCCTGCTCGGCATCGGGCTCGCCCTGACCCTCGGCGCCGGCATGCGCCTGGCCGCGATCACCGGTGCGGCGCTCTACCTGCTGATGTGGGTGGCCTCCTGGCCGCTCGCGAACAACCCGGTCCTCGACGAGCACGTCCTCGGCGCGGTGACCCTGGTGGCACTGGCCCTCACTCTCGCCGGTGACACCTGGGGCGTCGGCCGGATCTGGGCGCGCACCGAGCTGGTCCGGCGGCTCCCCATCCTCCGCTGACCGCTCCACCGCCCCCTCCACTCGACCGCCCCAGGCCGTCCCGCCCACCCGGGCAGGACGGCCTGGGGCGCCGCTGTGCTCCGGGCCCAGCGCGGCGGGCGATGACTGTGGGAAGTCGACAGGGCCGCGACCGGCCGGCGCCGGAAGGCTGTCCAGCATGAGCAGCTCAGGGAATCGGACGCCGCGCCGGGTCGCGGTCGTGGGTGCTGGCATGGTCGGACTGGCGACGGCCTGGCACCTGCAGGAGCGTGGTGTCGAGGTGACGGTGCTCGACCGTGACGGCGTCGCCGCCGGGTCGAGCTGGGGCAACGCCGGCTGGCTCACCCCGAGCATCGCCGTCCCCCTCCCCGAGCCGGCCGTGCTGAAGTTCGGGGTGCGCGCCGTCCTCAGTCCGTCGTCACCGGTCTATGTGCCGCCGACCGCGGATCTGCGCCTGCTGCGCTTCCTCGCGCGCTTCACCCGCAACTGCACCCCCGCCCGCTGGCAGCGGGCGATGCGGGCCCTGATCCCGCTCAACAACCAGGCGCTCGCCGCGTTCGCCGAGCTGGAGGCCGGGGGCGTCGAGGCCAGCACCCGGCCGGCCGAGCCGTTCCTGGCGGCGTACCGCACCGCGGCCGAGCGGGAGCTGCTGCTGGAGGAGATCCGGCACATCCGCGACTGCGGCCAGCAGGTCGACTTCGAGGTGCTCGACGGCGCCACCGCCCGCAGCGAGGAGCCGATGCTCTCCGGCGAGATCAACGCCGCCGTCCGGTTCACCGGCGAGCGGTTCATCGACCCCGCGGCCTACGTGCACGCGATCGCCGATGCCGTCCGCAGCCGCGGCGGCGAGATCCGCGGTGGGTACGACGTCACCTCGCTCACCCCCGGCGCGACCGAGGTGCGGGTGGGCGAGAGCGCGTACGACGCCGTCGTGGTCGCGACGGGCGCGCGGCTCGGACGCCTGGCCCGTCCCTTCGGCGTCCGCAGCATCGTCCAGGCCGGACGTGGCTACAGCTTCACGGTCGAGGTCGACCAGCTGCCGCGCGGCCCGGTCTACCTCCCGGCCCAGCGCCTGGCCTGCACACCCCTCGACGGGCGGCTGCGCATCGCCGGCATGATGGAGTTGCGCGACGTCGACGCGCCATTGGACCCGCGCCGGATCCAGGCCCTGGTGCGGGCCGCGGACGGCCTCCTGGTCGGCGCGCACCTCGACGAGCGCAAGGACGAGTGGGTCGGCGCACGGCCCTGCACGGCCGACGGGCTGCCGCTCGTCGGCGCGACCCGCGACCCGCGGGTCTTCGTCGCGGGCGGGCACGGCATGTGGGGCATCACGCTCGGCCCGGTGACAGGCAAGCTGCTCGCCGAGCAGATCGTCACCGGGCGCACGCCCGACGCCCTGCGCGCGGTCGACCCGCTGCGCTGAAGGATCCGGAACCTCCTACTCCGCGGCGACGTCGGGGTGGAGCGCCTCGAGCCGCAGCGCCAGCCGGGCCACCGGGTCCTCGAGGTCGACCGGCACCGTCCGGGCCAGCCGGGCCAGGCGGTTCCGGACCGTGTTGGGGTGCACCCCGAGGGCGCGCGCGGCACGCTGCGGCTCACCCCAGTGGTCGACCACCGCGCACAGCGTCGCGACGAGCTCACTGTCGTGCTCCCGGTCCTGGGCGACGAGCGCCGCGATCGGGGACACCGGCGGGGCGGCGCCGACGCCCCGCACCGCACGGGCCAGCACCAGAGCGGCCCACGCCTCGTCGACCGTCGACACCGGGCGAGCGTCCGCGTGGGGCAGGCCGGCCACCTCGACCGCCTGCGCGGCCGAGACCGCCAGCCGGTCGGGCGAGCCCACCGCGCCACCCGCGAACGCCCGCAGGGTCCGGTCGGTCCGCGCCTCCGCCGCCACGAGGTCGCGCAGCCAGGACCAGCTGCCCGGACCCGTCACCGTCTTCGCGCCCGGTTCCCCGGGGGCCCCGGGGGCCGCCGGTGCCGCCGTGGCCCCCGGGGCCGCCGCGTCCCGCACGACGGCGTAGACGCGTCCGTCCAGATCGCACAGCAGGGGCGAGCGCCAGCCGTGCCGTTGAGCCAGCGCGGTCCAGACGGTGACCCGCTCCTCGGGCTCCAGGTCGCTGCGGGGCCCGGCCAGCACGACGGCGCGCCAGGGGCCGTCGGCTCCGCCCGGCACGGACCCGGCCTCGCCCCGGAGCACGGCGCGCACCTGCTCGCTCTCGAGCCGGCGGTGCAGGTCGCCGCGGGTCCGCAGGCGCAGGAAGTGGAGGGCGAGCACCTCGGCGGCGGTGCGGGCGCGGGCCACGACCTCGGCGGCCGGCTCGGCAGGGACCACCGCCCACACCGAGCCGAGCCACTCGCCGCCGGCCCGGACCGGGATCACCAGCCGCGGCTTCACCTCGGCGCCGCCGGCCGGCACGAAGACCGGGTCGTCGGCCTGCGCGATCCGGCGGAAGACCCCGAGCGACCGGAAGTGGTCACGCACCTGCCGCGGGACCTGCCGACCGATGATCGTGGAGGTCCGGGCCTCGTCGATGCCGTGCTGGCCGCTGGAGTAGGCGAGCACCCGGGACCGGGCGTCCTCGATCGTGACCGGCGCGTCGAGCAGGGCGGCGAGCACGTCGGCGAGGGCGAACAGGTCCGTGTAGACGCTGCCGGACGACCAGCCGTCGGACTCCTCGCGCGCGGTCTGGACGACGTCGCGCAGCATCGTGACCGCGGCGGACAGCGCCGTGTCGTCGGCCAGTGCCAGGAGGGTCAGGCCGCGCTCACGGCAGGCCGCGACCACCGCCGGCGACGCGGCCACGGACTGTCGCGCCACCACTCCCGCGCATGGGCCGACCGCGTCGACCACGGCGAGCAGGTCACGCTCGTCCCGTACGCCGACGGCCACGGCCAGGTCGCCGGGGAGCACCGCCTCCCGCGACCCGGCCTCGACGAGCTCCAGGCCGCCGACCTGCCGTGCCTCGCCGACCGCGAGCGTGGTGAGGAAGCTCGGCGTCAGCGCGGCCCCGATCTGCTCGGCGGTCATCATGGGCCGAGTGTGCCCGATCGCTCCCGCCCGAGGGCACCGGGAGGGTCAGGGCAGGGTGCGCGCCGGCGTACGTCGTCCGCTCGGCGGGCTGGAGGACCGGGGCGACGAGGACTGGGCCGACCGTGCTGTAACTACCTGTTCGTGCCGCTGGCGTACCGGTCTACGGGTCAGGTGGTGGCAGGAACAGACAGTTACAGCTCCGCGGTGCTGCGCAGTTGACCTAGCCCCACCCGTGAGCGCTATCATCGCCACATGACGATGACATCTCCGGCGGCCGGCCCCCTCGAGGACGTCGCGGGCGTCGAGGTCGACGAGCAGGCTGCGGCCGTCGCGGCCGCCTGTCTGTTCCGCGCGATGGGCGATCCGTCCCGGGTGGCGATCGTGCGGCACCTCCTGCTGGGCGAGCACAACGTGGCGGAGCTGACCTCGCACCTGGGCCTGGCCCAGTCGACGGTCTCCAAGCACCTCGCCTGCCTGCGGGACTGCGGGCTGGTGACGTCGCGGCCGGTCGGGCGGGCGTCGGTCTTCACGCTCACCCACCCCGACGCGGTGGTGCGGGTGTTCGCCGCTGCGGAGTCCCTGCTCGCGGCGACCGGTGACGCGGTCGTGCTGTGCCCCGGCTCGCGGATGGCCGACTGATGGGCGCCGGGCACGGCCACGGGCACGCGGGCGGTCGCCACCGCTGGCGCCTGGCGGTCGCCTTCGGCCTGGTCGGCTCGTTCTTCGGCGTCGAGCTCGTCGTCGGCCTCTGGTCGGGATCCCTCGCCCTGCTCTCGGACGCCGGACACATGGCCGCCGACGTCGTCGCACTGGGAGCGGCGCTCGCCGCGACCCGCATCGCCACGATGACCGACCGCACCGGGCGCAAGACCTTCGGCTCCTACCGGGCGGAGGTCTTCGCCTCCGGCCTGACGGTGCTGCTCATGCTCGGCGCCGGCACCTATGTCGCCGTCGAGGGCGTCAAGCGCATCGGCGAGACCGTCGAGCTCGAGTCGGGCGCCGTCATGCTGGTCGGCGTCATCGGCCTGCTGATCAACCTCGCCGCCCTCGCCCTGCTACGCGGCGGCGCCGGCGAGAGCATCAACGTCAAGGGCGCCTACCTCGAGGTCGTCGCCGACACCGTCGGGTCGGTCGGCGTGATCGCCGCCGGCATCATGATCGCCCTCACCGGGAACCCCTGGTGGGACACCGGCATCGCGCTGGCCATCGCGGCGTTCGTCGTCGTTCGCGCCGTGCTGCTCGGCCGCGAGGTCCTCAACGTCCTCGGCCAGCACGCGCCCGCCGGCATGGATCCCGCGGAGGTGGAGGCCTCGCTCGTCGCCGTCGACGGCGTGGCCGAGGTCCACGACCTGCACCTGTGGGCGCTCACCTCCGGCATGAACGTCGCCACGGCGCACCTGGTCACCGCTCCCGGGGCATCCCGCGACGTCCTCGTCGCCGCGCAGGCGACGCTGCGGGAGAAGTACGGCGTCGACCACGCCACCCTCCAGGTCGAGTCGGACGCCACCGCCTGCAGCGAGCTGTCGTGGTGACCCCGCGAAGCGGTGCCACGGGACGACCGCACCGTCACTGCCCCGTAGTAGGTTGACCCGGTTCGACCGACGAGGAGCGGAGCGACAGGTGCGGAAGGCGGACCGGTCGCAGTCCGGCGCCGGCGAGAGTGCCACGTGACGGGTCGGCACCGAGCGGAGCGGCCGACCCGCGCCGGCCGCGCGCACCCAGGGCACCGTCGGCGACACCCCGCCCGCAGGCGATGGGCCGGTGTCGTGGCGCTCGGCGCCCTGAGCGCTGCCGCGGTGGGCATCGGCGCCGGCGTGCTGACCCCCGACGACGTGGATCCGACAGCCGGACGGATCCCGCCGTCCGCGCCCACGCCCACATCGACGGCGACGGCCCCACCCGCCGATCCCCCGCCCCCGCCGTCCGCGGAGGCGTCGGAGGCCCCGCCGCCCCCGCCGGCGCCGGCGCGCGTGCAGATCCCCGAGCGCGGCCCCGGGACCTTCCGGGTCGCCGGCGGGCGCTCCGACGTCGGCGGCGAGGGGTCACTCTTGACCTACACCGTCGAGGTGGAGCGCGGCCTCCCCCTGCGGGCGCGCGAGATCGCGGCCACCGTGGACGCCACCCTCGCCGACCCGCGCGGTTGGACGACGGCCGAGGACCGGTCGGTGCAGCGCGTCGACCGGGACGGCGACCTCCGCATCCTCGTCGCGACCCCCGAGACCACCGACCGGCTGTGCGCCCCCCTCGACACCGGCGGCCGGCTCTCCTGCCGCAACGGCGAGCAGGTCGTGCTCAACGCCTGGCGCTGGGTCCACGGCGCCGACGCCTACGCCGGCATCGCGCAGTACCGGCGCTATCTGGTCAACCACGAGGTCGGCCACGCCCTCGGGAACGGCCACGTCGACTGCGACGCGCCCGGCGCCCTGGCCTCGGTGATGATGCAGCAGACCAAGGGCCTGCAGGGCTGCCGCCGCAACCCCTGGCCGGCTCCCTGACCGGACGCCCACGCCCGTCAGTCGTCCAGGGCGGGCGAGGCGACGCCCCATCCCGTGTCGCCGTGCACCTGAGGCCGGCTCGCCTCGTCCGGCTCCCCGTCGAGCCGGACGAGAGCGTGCGAGATGCCGGACGCCCTTGACAATTTTTCTTGTCAAGACCTACGGTCGAACCATGGACGACATCCGGGTGCTCGACGACGCGGTCGCGGTCGAGGTGGCGCTCGACCCGATCCGGGCCTCGATCCTCGATGCGCTGGCCGAGCCGGGGTCAGCGGCGTCGGTTGCGGCGATCGTCGGGCTGACCCGCCAGAAGGTGAACTATCACCTGAAGGCGCTGGAGGCGCACGGCCTCGTCGAGCCGGCCGGCGAACGCACGTGGGGTGGCATCACCGAACGCTACGTGCAGCGCACCGCACGTCATCTCGTCGTCGCGCCCGGCGTACTCGAGGGCAAGTCGCCTGATCCGGACGTCATCGCCGACCGTCTCTCGGCCGCATATCTGGTGGCGGTGAACGCTCGGGCTGTGTCCGAGGTCGGTTCGATCGTCAGCACCGCGGAGGCCGGGAGTCGCGTACCCACGCTGAGCGTCGACACGGTGATCGGGTTCAAGTCAGCCGAGGATCGCGCCGCGTTCGCCGCCGACCTGCAGGCGGCCCTGGTCGAACTGGCCTCCCGGTACCACCACGACGACGGACGGCCGCACCGCCTGACCGTCTCGTCGTACCCCAAGCCCAAGGAGGACTCATGACCGATCCCGAGGACCGTGCCGAGGACCGCGTCGAGCACCGCGTCGAGCACCGCGTCGAACACCGCCGGGCGTTGGCCGCGACGCCGGAGCAGGTGTGGGACGCCATCGCGACGGCCGACGGGATCTCGGCGTGGATGGTGCCCACCCGGCTGGATCCTCGACGCGGTGGCGAGGTCTCGTTCGATCACCTCGGCTTCCGCTCCGCCGGTGTCATCACCGAGTACACCCCGCCTCGGCGTCTCGTCTACGAGGAGCCGTGGCCGATGACCGAGGAGATGCGCGCGTGGGTGGCCCGCGCCGCCGGGCACGACGTCACCGACGAGGAGCTGGCGTCGATCTCGCCGGTGGCGACCGAGTTCTTGATCGAGGCGGCGTCAGGTGGCAGTTGCGTCCTCCGCGTCGTCACGAGCTCGTACGGGAGCGGAGCGGACTGGGAGAGCGAGTACTTCTCCGAGATGGCCGCCGGCTGGGGAAGCGTCCCGTTCGGTCCCGGCGGGCAGGCGCCGTGGCTCGACAGGCTCGTCGGACATCTGCGTGCCGTACGGTCCGAGGAGGGAGTGCGGCGATGACGACCGCACCGTCCACGCCTCGCGAGCCGAGCATCGTGCCGGTCGGGTGCTCCATCGTCGCTGCCGTCACCGGCCGGCCGGTCCGATGAACGTCGACAGCGCCATCACGGTCACGCCGATCCTCGTCGCCGAGCTGCACGTGGAGGGCGAGGTGATGCCGGTCTGCGTGCATGTGATCGACCACCCCGACGGTCGGGTTCTCGTCGACACCGGCATGACGCGACCACACCCCGCGGTGGTGGCCGCCTTCGATCCTCGCCTCTATCCCCTGGACCAGCAGCAGTTCGATGTCGGCGGCGTCGACATCGTGGTCAACACGCACCTCCACGCTGATCATTGCGGAGGGAACCATCTCTTCGCGGGGCGGCCGATCTACGTCCAGCGCCGTGAGCTCGACGACGCCCGCCATGAGGAGGAGTACACGATCCGCGAGTGGGTCGACGCTCCCGGGCTGCAGTACGTGCCGATCGACGGAGAGCTCGAGCTGCTGCCCGGGGTCCGACTCGTCCCGGCTCCCGGGCACACGCCCGGATCACAGCTCGTCGTCGTCGAGACCGGAAGTCGTCGCAGCGTCATCTGCGGCGACACCGCGGTGTGGTTCGGAGAACTGGACGAGCCGCGTACCGAAGGCCAGCGCCTCGTCCGCGCGCTCGATCCCGAGGAGGTCTGGCTCGCACACGTTCGTGAGCCGTGGCGGCCCAGCGGCACCCTGACCGGCGACCGAGGCTCACCCGACGCGTGAGAGCTCGCCACCGACGCGGTTCCCCCCAGGAAGCCGGGGTACCGCGGGCTGGTGAGCGGCGAACGACAGCGGGCCGGGGGCGAGAGCGTCCTGACGGTGCTGATCGCGTGCGGCGCGAATCTGGCCGTCGCCGTCGCGAAGTCGGTCGCCGCGGCACTGACCGGGTCGGCGTCGATGGTCGCGGAGGCGGCGCACTCCTGGGCGGACACGGGGAATCAGGTGTTCCTGCTCTTCGCGAACCGCCGGTCGCTGCGGCCGCCCGATCTCTCCCGGCCGCTGGGCTACGGCCGCGAGGCGTATGTGTGGTCGATGTTCGCCGCTCTGGGACTGTTCGTCGCGGGAGGCGCCGTGTCGATCTGGCACGGCATCGGCGAGCTGACTGCGGATGAGGAGGCGGGCGACTACCTCGTCGGATACGCCGTGCTGGCCGCGGCCTTCTGCTTCGAGGGCCTCTCCCTGGCGCAGGCCGTCCGACGGACTCGCCGGGAGGCGCGCGCACTCGGCCGCGACCTGCTCGACCATGCGATGGCCACGTCCGACCCCACGCTGCGCGCGGTACTGGCCGAGGACTCCGCCGCGCTGCTCGGCGTCGTGATCGCGGCGAGCGGGATGGCGCTGCACCAGGCCACCGGCAACGGCGTGTACGACGGGATCGGCTCGATCGCCGTCGGGGTGCTGCTCTGTGTGATCGCGGTGTTCCTGATCGACAGCAACCGGCGGTTCCTCACCGGCCAGGCGGCCGACGCCGCCCTCCACCGCGCGGCTCACGCTCGGGTGCGGTCGCTGCCGGGGGTCCAGCAGGTGACCTACCTGCGCCTGGAGTACGTCGGTCCACGCCAGCTCCTGCTCGTGGCGGACGTCGACATCGAGGGCGACGCACCGGAGTCGCTGGTCGCGGAGCGGCTGGAGCGTTGGGAGGCACGCCTCGAGGAGGACCCGCGGATCGTCGAGGCGGTGCTGTCGCTCTCCACCCCCGAGGAGCTGCGAAGGGAAGGGCCGGCGCGCACGTGACGCACGGCAGGGGGCGCGACCGCGCTCAGGCCGGGCGAGGACTGTCCGGCGTGACCAACACCTCGAGCGCGGCCGACACGGCTGACCGTCCCGCCGGGACCGACGACGCCGTACGCCTGCTCGTCGGCGGGCCGAGGGCCGACCGCCTCGAGGACGACGTGGGTGCCGTGGCCGCCGGTGAGCTCGCCATCACCGCCGAGCCCGGGCACGTGCTTCCTCGTCTCCACCGCCGAGCCGGGCTCGCCGTACGCCGAGCGCCTGTGCCTGCCTGCCGCACGAGTCGCCACCCTGACCAAGAAGGGCACGGGGCCCGGAAACGTCAGCAGGTCAGGACCGGGGTGCGGACCTGACCTGCTGAGACTGCTGCGCGCCTGTAGGGATTCGAACCCCAAACCTTCTGATCCGTAGTCAGATGCTCTATCCGTTGAGCTACAGGCGCCCGTCACCGAAGCGACCGGACGAGAATAGCCGAGGGGGCACGCAGATGCCGAATCACCGTGACCACCGGGGCTCAGCGCGGTGTGGAACCATGACGCCATGACCGCCTTCGAGCCCGAGGACCGGGCCCTCTTCGAGGAGGAGGCGACCGGTCTCTACGAGCAGGTGCTGGCCGAGGGCGGGCTGGCGGCGGACGACCCGCGCCTGGTCGACGGCTCGCCGATCCGGCGGGCCTTCGACCTGCTGGTCGCACTCGGCCTGTTGCAGCTCGACGCGACACGCAAGACCTGGCGGCCGCTGGAGCCCAGCAACGCGCAGTCGCGGGTCGTGACGCCGCTGGGCAACGAGGGCGCGCGGCTGCTGGAGGAGTCGGCGCGCTGGGCGAGCGCGTTCGCCCACCTCGCGCAGAGCTGGCGCCGCTCGCCGGCGGCGAGCGAGTCGGGTCCGTTCCTCTACCTGCACGGCGAGGCGATCAACCCCTACCTCACGACGCTGGTCAGCGAGGCGCAGGAGGAGCTGCTCACCGCTCAACCGCAGGCCACCCGCAGCGCCAAGACGGTGGCGGAGGCGGCGGTGCGCGACGTCGCCGCGCTCAAGCGGGGGCTGACGATGCGCACGCTCTACCAGCACAGCGCCCGTCGGCACCCCGCGACGCACAAGTACGTCGCCACGGTCACCGAGCACGGTGCGGAGGTCCGCACGCTCGACGAGTTCTTCAACCGGATGATCGTGGTGGACCGCCGGGTCGCGCTCATCCCGGCCGCCGACAGCCTGGCGACCGCGGTCGTCGTACGCGAGCCCGCCATCGTGGCGTACCTCGTCGACGTCTTCGAGCGCGCGTTCGCCCGCGGGCGTCCGTTCGCGAGCGCGGGGCAGAGCGTGACCAAGGAGATCGCCTCCGAGCAGCGGTCGATGACCATCCGGATGCTGATCGAGGGCCACGCCGACGCGGTGAGCGCCAAGCGGCTCGGCGTGAGCCCTCGGACCTACGCCGGGTACGTGGCCGAGCTCAAGGAGGAGTACGACGCCGAGACGCGCTTCCAGCTCGGCTACACGATGGGCACCTTGGGCATAGCCGGTCAGGACGACGACGTCACGTCGTCCTGACCGGACCCGACCCGAGCGCCTCCGTCAGCGCTGCGCGCCGGGGAAGACCCGCCAACCCCAGCCGGTGTCGGCCTCGGCCGCCGTCGGGAGCGAGACGATGCCGGCTGCGGTGATGAGTGCGGCCAGCGCGAAAGCGGTCTTGCGAGCGAGCTTCTTCATTGAGCATTCCCCTCACTGGTGGGCGGCCGGGCGCCGTCCCTCCGGGTACCCGAGCCGCAGGCGCCTACCCCCGCTTCAGCGCTTTCGAACATCCTTCCGCAAAGCGGCCGAATATGCGAGGCCCCCGGCCGGGTCGGCCGGGGGCCTCGCATCACATCGGCGGAGGCGGAGGGATTTGAACCCTCGATGGGGTTGTAGCCCCAAACCCGCTTAGCAGGCGGGCGCCATAGACCAGACTAGGCGACGCCTCCTCCACCGCGCCGGTCACAGACCGGCCAGCGTGGGCAAGGCTACAAGGATGCCCGGCGAGCGGGCCAATCGCCCCCGCCCGAGGACTCCGCCGGGACGTCGGTCAGCGCGCGGCGCGCCGCAGATGCGCGCGGACGTCGCGCGCGAAGTCGTCCTTGTCGGCCGCGA
This sequence comes from Nocardioides segetis, assembly GCF_051390595.1. Lineage (NCBI taxonomy): Bacteria > Bacillati > Actinomycetota > Actinomycetes > Propionibacteriales > Nocardioidaceae > Nocardioides > Nocardioides segetis. The sequence goes on from NZ_JBNINR010000021.1 coordinate 64,368, forward strand.
CGAGCTGCATCGGGATGGTCGTGCTGCGACCGTCGCGCAGGCGCAGCACCAGGCAGTCGATGCCGGACGGCGCGGCGGCCACCGCGTCCTCGACCTCGCTCCAGCGGGCCTCGGTGGCGCCGGCGGCCCGGATCATGCGCACCTGGTAGCCGGCGTCGGTCAGTCGTACGACGACCAGCCGCGAGCGCAGCCACCAGCCGAGCCCGATCAGGCCGAGGAGGCCCAGGCCGAGGACGAGCACCAGGAGGTCCGCGTTGAGGTCGGCGGCCACCACGACGACCGTCACGCCGAGCAGCACGAGCGCGAGCAGCACGAGGTAGGCGCCGACGAAGCGCGCCATCACCGGCGGAGCGAGGCGGTAGTCGGAGACCCGGGTCGGCTGCGTGCTGCTCATGCCTCGCATTGTTCATCGCCGGATGAGGACGGGGCAAAGCCGGGCGACCCGGGCCCATCGGCGGCCACTAGACTCGACCGGTGCTCGGCCGGCGCGCGCGTCGTACCGGGCTCAGGAGGGGTGCCGGAGTGGCCGATCGGAACCGCCTTGAAAGCGGTCGTAGGGAGACCTACCGCGGGTTCGAATCCCGCCCCCTCTGCGCGTCTGACCTGCATCGCAACCCGTCTTCGCGACTCAGATGCACGTCAGATACACATAGAATCGGAGAATGCCCGGGATCGAGCAGCGCGTCAACAAGAGGTCCGGCGAGACTCGCTACGTAGTCCGCGTCCGCAACCCCGACAAGATCGGCGGCAAGGGGTTCTACACCTCCGCCACCTTCGCCACCGAAGCGGAAGCCAAGACGTTCGTTCGCGACTGCGACGACCGGGGCGTCTCCTGGGCACTAGAGGAGTACCACCGCGGCCAGGAGGAGGCCGCCGAGATGACGCTGGACGACTGGTCCGAGCAGCACTTCACATCCTTGACCAAGGCAAACCCCGCGACCATCGCCGACTACCGGCGCATCTACAAGGCCAAGTGGTCACCCACTCTCGGCAGGATGCGCTTGAGCTCCATCGGCCGAGTCCACGTCGCGCAGGCGCTCAACAGCCTCGACGGCTCGGACAAGACGCGCATGAACGCCTGGGCCGTCCTCACCCACATGCTCAAGGTCGCTGCCCAAGATGGGCACATCTCAAAGTCGCCCACGGTGGGCGTCGAGCTGGACCGACGCACCGACCACATGCGCGAGGAGCACCGGTACCTCACCGAGGCGGAGTTCTTCGCGATCCTCGCCGCCCTGCCCGAGCACTGGCGCCCACTCGTGATGACCCTCGGCGGCACCGGGATGCGATGGGGTGAGGCTGCCGCCCTCACCGTTGCCGACGTCGACCTGACCGCGGCCGTCGTTCGGATCACCAAGGCTGAGCGGCGCGGTGCCGAGCGCCGCAAGGACACGACGATTGGCCCGACCAAGACCCGCCGCAGCCGGCGTACCGTCACGCTGCCCAATGAGGTCGTCGATGCCCTGGGTCCGCTCGTCCGGGACCGCAAGGCGAAGGACCCGCTGTTCCTTCCGCCCAAGGGTGGGCCGCTCAGGCACCGACGCTTCTACCAGGTCTGGCAGGCCGCGATCGTTAAGGCCAAGATCGCCGACCCCGCGCCACGCCTGCACGACCTGCGACACAGCCACGTCGCGTGGCTGATCGCTCGAGGAGTCCCCCTGCCCGTGATCCAGGCGCGGCTGGGCCACGAGAACATCAGCACCACCATCGACACCTACGGCCACCTGATGCCCGACCTCCAGCAGGCTGCCGCAGACGCCGCCTCACAGGTGTTCATCATGGGCGCCCAGCCGAAGGAGCTCGGTTAGGAGAAACCTCGCTCGCGCAACGCCCGCCTGACGCACTTCTGCTCACCCTGGGTCATGTAGTCGAGTCGCACGTTCAGGTAGTGACGGGTGACCCACAGGGCGTCGGCAGCTTCGTCCTTGTCGTCGGTCCAGCAGATGACGTTGATGAAGTCGCTCAGGCGGATCAGGCGCTTGGCCGCGATCTCGTCCGCCGCCTCCTCGAACTTCGACGACATGCGCCGAGAGTCCGGGTATTCGCAGATCCCCGAGTGCCCCAGGTCCCTGTGGGCCAGCCCATGAGCGACGGCACACCGCCGTTCCACCTGGAGCTGGCCGGGCCGGATCATCATGTGATCGTCGGCCGGCGAGTACCACTCCGGCTTTCCTCCCGGCGTGGGCTCGATGGACATCGTCAGCCCCTCGCCGTCATGGAAGTAGCTGAGGAGGTGGCGGAACGGGTGGTACATGAGGCGGGAGCGTAGGGACACGTCCCGACACAAAGACCAACGTCCAATCTCGATGCTACGGTGTGCTCAAGCGTGGACGGCCACCTGCCGACGGAGGCGTCGTTGGCACCCGGAAATGCCGGCTATGAAGCTGGTCGACACGCTGTCACAAGGCCGTCACCCATGGGTAGGCGGCCTTCGTGCTGTCGTTCCATGGGTGCATCTTGAGGCCGTATGACGTCAAGTGCTTCGCGTCGTCGCGTCCGCGATAGAACCGGCCCCTGAAGTTCGTGACATACCGAATCTCAGTGTGGCCGAACTGGTCGGGGTTGAAGGCGGCGCCGATGCTTGAGGCTGCGATGTCCGAGATCTGGAGCATCTCTTCTGTCTCCGGGCGGTCGAATCGACCGTTGCCTGCGACATTTGCCCACTGAATCTTGCACTGGCTGCTGCTCATGGCGCGAAGTCGGCCCTCGTACTCGCGAAGCTTGGCGAGAGAGAACCCCTTGACGTGCCCCAAGGTGTAGGTGAGGTCCATGTCGCGCTCGGCCGCGAGCCAGCTCATCCGCTCCAGGAGCATCCTGAATGCGTACATGTAGGCGTGATCTTGGTTGAAGTCCTTCGGCTTCGGGAGCCGGCGCTTGCAGCAGACGACCGCGGACACGCGGGCAAACCCCTGTTCCCCTAGCCTGCGGCTAGCGTGCAGGCGGTGACTGTGGGACGGGTACTTCATCCAGTGAAGAACAGCATTCGGGCTGCGGTTCAGATCCTTCCGGAGCTCTGCCAGCCAGTGAGCCGCTCTGGGGCGATGCGACTCGGGCATGAGTACGGCTGTCAGCACGAAGTGATCGGATGATGAGGCCGTCATTGCGCGCTGTCCAGACTCATCGATGAAGGCCAGTAGAGACGGGCGGCTACCGTCCATCGCCGCCCTTGCCTCGCTTCCTCTCCTGCTTGCGTTTCATCTCCTCGATCGCATCAAGCTGCTCCTGGCGCGACTTGCGGGCCTGCTCAGTAGCCTCGCGGGCGAGCTTCTCGTCGCCCTCGTCTCCCGAGGCGACGGCGAGCAGTGGCAGCCGGTCCGGGCCCGAGCCCGGCGGGGTCTTGGCGGGGGTACCTCCTGCGTCACCCTCACCACCTCCTTCGTCCTGCTCGTCGGACACGAATGCCCGTATGAGTTCCGTCAGCGCCTTCCGCTGCCGGGGTGTGAGCAGGTCCGCTTCGGCCGGCGGCTCGTAGGGGTCCGAGACGGGTCGAGACCTTCCCAGCCATCGAGAGACCTCTTCTGGCGACACCCCGAGGGCGCCGGCTACCTTGCGGATCGTGGTGGCCGACGTGGCCCTACCGCCGCTGACCATGGCAGTGATCGTCGAGGTGCTCACCTCGGCGATCTCCGCGAGTTGATTCCAAGACGGTCGGCCATTGCGCGGGTCCACAGCTTTGGCCTTGGACATCGCCTTGGCCCACTCGCCGGTCGGTTCGTCGCTCACGTCTACGGAGTCTCCAGTCTCTCGCGTGCTTCGCGCCACCGACAGAGTAGACGCGGCGTCTACAAATTCCGGCCATGTAGTTCGGTTCGCAGGCGTGATTCACCCGACTAGGCGGACCTCACGGAGTAGACAGTGCCGTCTAATCCGTCTAGTCTCTTGCGCGAGACTTGAGACTCGTCTACTGTCAGGAGGCAGCAAGTGAACGTCATCGAAAGGAGGCTGGACGTGCGGCTCATCAGCTCCACCGCCCTGGCGCAGTACATGAAGTACCGCGACATGAGTGTTCGCGAACTCGCCGGACGGGTCGGTTGCTCACGGGCAACCATCGGACACCTCCGCTCGGGTGAGCGCGACTACGTCCGACCCGAGTGGGCCAAGGCGATCGAGAGGCACCTTGACGCCCCCAAGGGATCTCTTTTTGTGCCCGAACTCTCCAGTGTCACGCGCGAGACTGCACGTTCGACCAAGAAGGAGAACGCGGCATGACCGAGATGCTCACGGTCAAGGAGACCGCCCTCAAGTTGCGTCGGTCCCCCCGGTTCGTGTTGGAGGAGCTGCGTCAGAAGCACCTTCGTGGCGCCAAGATCGGTCACTCGTGGGCAGTCGACCCCGCGGACCTGGATGACTACATCCAGGCGCGGATGAACATGTCGCGCGTTCGGAGGTCAGCATGACCACCGAGCTCGTCAATGAGGTCACGGGCGAGATCGTCGAGACGATCGGCGCCGACGAAGCCCGCCGCCTGACGACCGAGGCGCAGAACGAGTTCCGGTCGTCGGCCGAGCACTTCAACCGCGCGTGGTCGCTGATCGAGCAGGCGGTCGAGGGTGGCGGCCACATCGTCCTCGGCTACCGCTCCCCTGGCGACTACCTGCACGCCGAGTTCGACGGCGTGCTGTCAGGACTGGATGTCTCGGCGCGTCGCATCGCCGTCAAGACGATGACCGAGTGGGGCCTGTCGACACGCGCGATCGCGAAGCCTCTGGGCGTCAGCAAGACCACCATCGAACGCGACATCCACCAGGTGGCCCACGTGGGCCAGGTGGATCCCACCTTCACCTCCGCGACCGACGCGCTCGCCGAGATCAACAAGACTTCGCAGGACGCCCCGGAGACGCCCTTGGCTGAGAACGGGATCAGCGAGCCTGCGGAGGCGACGGAAGCGGAGGGGCCCGAACCCGCTCTGTCGCTGTCACAGGTGATCACCGGAGAGGCTGCCGGCGAGGTTCCTGCGGTCGATGACCCGGGTGATGCCATCCAGCCGGAGCGGGGGGCCGACCTCGCATCGCCCCCCGCTCCGAGCAACGTCGTCGGGATCGACGGCAAGACGTACAAGCGGCCGACGCCGAAGGCCTCTCGTCGCTCGCCGCTGACGGACTCGTTCTGGCGGACCGTTCACGAGGCGCGCAAGAAGGTCGAGTCGCTGCACCGGCTGGTCGAGGACGACCGCTGGCCCCAGAACGCCGAGAAGGTCGCCGCGGCCCACCGCAACGACCTTCTTCGGATCAACGACCTGCTGCAACAGGTCATCAACTCACTACCTGCCGAGGAGTCTACCCAATGAGCGCCCAGATCATCTCCATGCCCGAGCCTGACCCGAAGCCCAACATCAAGGTCGAGATCATCCTCGTGACGCCCGACCTCGCCGAAGCGTGGCTGGGGAAGAACACGAAGAACCGCAACCTTGTCCGCAAGAACATCACCAAGTTCGCCCGTGACATGAAAGCCGGCGCCTGGCGGATGAACGGCGAGGCGATCAAGTTCGCCAGCGACGGCACGCTTCTCGACGGCCAGAACCGGCTCCATGCTGTCATCGCGTCGGGCGCCTCGGTCTGGATGATGGTCATCCGAGAGTTGTCGGCGGACGTGATGCCGACGCTCGACACCGGCAAGAGCCGCAGCTTCGCCAACGTCCTCCAGATTGACGGCGAGGGCAACACGTCCTCGCTCGCAGCCCTCGTTCGGCGGGCGCTGATGTGGGACGCCGGTCAGCGGACCAACGCGGGGCAACTCTCGCCGACCATCAACGAGATGCAGGAGTTCCTCGAGGATAACCCGGAGATCCGCACGTCGGCCGAGGTTGCCCGCAAGCTCCAGTCCCGATCCCTCCTCCCTGGCAGCGTCCTCGGGCTGTCGCACTGGTTGTTCTCCGCCATCGATCCCGACGCCGCCACCTGGTTCGTCGCTCGCGTGGTCGACGAGGACGTGCCGACCGGTCACCCGGCCCGCGTGCTGCACCGTCGCATCGTCGCGATGCGCCTCGCGGGAGGTCGGATCAATGAGACCGAGGCCCTGGCGCTGACGATCCGCGCGTGGAACGCCTACCGCAGGGGCGAGACGCCGCGGAAGTTCCAGATGCCCAAGGGCGGACTGACGAACGACAACTTCCCGGAACCCCAATGAGCATCGCCCTCGCCTCTCCCTGCCTGAACCGCGCCCACTCTCCGCGTCTGGTCGCTGGTGTCGGCTGGTCGTGTCCGGACTGTGTGGCGGCGAACGAGGTCGCTCGCGAGGTGGAGGAGGTCAGCCTGCCGCCGTCCGATGCCGAGTGGTCGACCTTCATGGCTGCTCTTCGTCTGGCTCGTCGTGCGGACGGGACGGTGCATCAGTGCGATGTCCGTCCGCACATTCGTGGGCGGATCGAGCCGAAGCGGATCGGCCAGCTTTGGCGGCGTGCTCGTAGTGAGCGGCTGGTGGTCGAGGTCGGCCACGAGCGGAGCAATGACATCGAGGGCCGCAATGCCGGACGCATGGAGCCCTACTACGAACTCAGGAGCGCAGCATGAGCACTCAGCCCGAGCAGGCAATCCGTCGCGGTCAGACGTGGGAGCGGGTGAAGGACGGCACGAAGGTCGTGATCGTCGACTACAGCGCGACCTACGACGACGTTGCATGGGAGACGCCTGACAAGGCTCGTCGCGGGAAGTGCTTCGCCTGCTACTTCCGTCGTCGGTACTTCTTGGCGGCGGAGGTGCCGTCGTGACCTCTCCCCCTGCGTTCTCCGCGCCTCCTGACGAACCGGCCGTCTGCATCACGCCGGATGCCCATTTGGCTTTCCTCATTCGTGAGGCTCGTGCGCTGGATCCTGCTCTGCGGGACGTCGGGAAGGCGCGGCTGTTGCGGATGGCGCGGGAGTTCGCTGTGGCTCGTGAGCTGGATCTTCGTGACCGTGAGGCCCGTCGTGCTGCCAGTGATGAGTTCGGTGCGTGGCTGCGTCGTCGTGGGGATCTGATCCAGCCGCGGTCGAAGCGGAAGTTCCGCGTGGGCGAGCCGGGTTGGCGCACTCGCACCTGACCCCTGATCAATGACGAGACCCCGCCGGGACGTGCCTGTCCTGGTGGCGGGGTCTCGCGATTCACCTACCCAGAAAGGCTAGTTCATGTCGAACGAGAAGCACGAGAACGACCAGCAGATCTATCGGTCTCGCTGGCTCGCCTGCGACGACTGCGAGTGCGTCCTCATCGTCGAGCGTGACGATGATCGCGGCGTGCCCGACGAGCAGGAGTGGGACGAGTTCCCCGACTGCCCCGTGTGTGGCGGGTTCCTCGGGTCGAACTGGAATGCCGACGAGCAAACCGCCCGCGAGACAGCGCTTCGCCAGGGCGATCGTCGAGCGGCCGGGGTCCAGAGGCTCTATTCCGACCAGCGGGAGGTGCTGGACAACCTCGCTCAGTCATTGCACGACTGGCACGGCGTCATCAGCAGGTCGCAGTTCTTGGGTGCTTTCGACGGCGTTGAGGACCTGATCCCTGAGTCGCTTCGGGAGGTGTCGGCGTGAGTGCGACGTCTGCTCTGGATGCGGCGATGCGTCAGGCCGGTGTGCTGGTGGGCGAGGTGGGCAAGCGTCAGGCGTTGGTGCCGTTGGATTCTCCGTCGCAGGCTGCGCATGCCGATGGTGGCAGCGGCGTGGACTGCGACATGTCGTCGGGCTGGTGTCCGGTGTGCTGGCCGAACGTGTACGCGGAGGGTCACGCGAAGCATCGTGGCGATCTGGTGGTGCTGCCTGGTCCGACGCTCGCTGATGGCGTGGCGCATCTGACTGCGGCCGGTTCTGAGTGCATTGCGACGGCGCCGGGATACGCCGACATGGACCCTGAGTGGGTTCACGGGTCGTTCTGGTGCGCGTTGCACGACGGTGCAGATGGGAGGGCGTCGTGAGCGCGCACGTCTACCTCGATGTCGACGGTGTACTCAATGCGGTCACGACGGCCCGGGT
>NZ_JBNINR010000022.1:0-64836 GCF_051390595.1 Nocardioides segetis
TGGAAGAGACCATCTCCCGCATGGCCGGCTCCCAACACGGCTCCGCCAAGACCATCGACGAACTCACCACCATCGCCCACGGCATCAACCGACCCGTCCACCAACGCACCACCCTCTACCAACCCACCTGACACACCCACCGGCCCCTCGACGGATGGCCCTCGTGCGGTAGGTAAAGCCTTCCCCGAACGCACCGGGCCGGGCCGCGCGGGCCCCTATCCTCGTCGCGGCGAACGGAGCATCTTCATCAAGCCCAAGCTCGTCATCGGCAGCGAGGTCGACGGCTGGCTCAACCGCGTCATGCGCCGGCAGCACGTCGGCGATCCCGCGCTCGGCGGCGCCGCGCCCGCTCCCCCCGCGCTGGATCAGCGCACCGACGACGACCCAGGTGGCGACCCCGGCGGCGCCCTGGCGGGACCGACGGCGGACGTCCTCAGCCTCGACGTCGACCGGGTCCGCGTCGACGAGACGACTCGCGACTGAGCCGCCTCACTCGACACCGACACGCCCGCCGGCGCGGCGCTCCCGCCACGCGCGGAACCGGGCCCAGCCGCGACGCACCGTGCGCCAGGCGAGCCAGAGCAGCACCAGCCCCGCGACCAGCAGGACCGCGGCGATCGACGCGGCGGCGTACGGGTGCTCGATCGCGAACCAGACCACCGCGAGCACCGCGACGTCCTCGCCGAGACTGATGCCGATGTTGCTGAACGGCTCGGGCACGGTGTTGACCGCCATCCGGGTGCCGGTCTTGACCGAGTGCGACGCGAGGGCGCTGCCTCCTCCCACGACACCGCCGACGAGCTCGTCCAGCGACGTCGAGTCGCCGGCGACCAGCACGCCGACGACGCCGCCCACCAGCGGGCGGATCGCGGTGGAGACGACGTCCCATGCGGAGTCGACGTACGGGATCTTGTCGGCGACGAACTCGAAGGCGTACATCACCGCGGCGACGGCGAGCACCTCCCAGCGGCCGAGCACATCGGGGATCGACGCGAACGAGCCGACCCGGTCGGCCAGGCCGAGCACCAGCACGACCAGGTAGCTGTTGATCCCGCTGGCCCAGCCCGAGGAGAACGCCAGAGCGAGTGATTCCACGACGTCAGCGTAGGTCCCCGCGGCCTCCGGGTACCGCACCTCGCATGAGCACCAACGATCCCGAGCAGTACGAGGGCTACAGCGTCGACGACGAGGACCAGCTCCAGCCCGAGGACACCCTCGCCGACGGGGATGTCGAGGACGAGCTGGACCGGGGCTACTCACCGCCCGAGAAGTACTCCGCGGCCCAGCGCTACGGCAACACCCCGTGGGAGCAGGCACACGACCGGCCGCTCGAGGACCGGCTGGCCGAGGAGGAGCCGGAGCCGGACCCCGACGCGGAGCGGTCGGCGGTCTCGGATCCGGAGGACCCGGAGGCGGAGGTCGGCGACGAGCGGGCCGGACGCCTCCTGGAGCCCGACGAGGGCGCCGGCGACGACGTCGAGAAGGACCTGGTCGCCGAGGACGTCGGCATCGACGGGGCGGGGGCGAGCGCCGAGGAGGCGGCCATGCACGTCATCTCCGAGGACGCGGACGACCTGCGCCCGTAGCGGCCGCACCGTCTGCCTCCCCCGCCGCGGGGTACCTCAGGTCCGGGCCGTGAGGCCCCTGACGAAGGAGGCAACTGTGGCACTCATCTTGTGGATCCTGGCCGTGATCCTGGTGGTTTCGGGCATCTTCAGCCTCTTCCGGGGTGAGATGCTCTGGGGGATCGTGCTGATCGTCGTGGGCCTGTTGGTCGGTCCGGGAGGCGTCAGCCTCTTCACCTGACCGCTCCCCCTCGAGCGAGATGTGCCGAGCCCGGGCCGTCCGGCCCGGGCTCGGCGCTGCCCTCCCAGGTCTCCGACGTCACGGCGCGCGCACGCCGCGGTAGATCCCTCGGCGCACGACCCATGGCTGGAGCACCTGCCGCACCGACCACGCGGGGAAGCGGAAGGGACGACCGGACGGCGCGAACACCCGCAGGCCGTCCGCCTCCGGTCCCAGCACGGATCCCCAGCGCCGGCCGGACGGCCGGAACGCGTGCAGCGGTCGGCCGGCCAGCTCCGCGCGGATGTTGCGCGCCAGCAGCGTGTCGGCCCGGTTGCGGGCGGACGAGCGGAGCGGGTCGGTCGCGGCGACGTCGCCGATCGCGAACACCCCCGGCACCCCCGGCACCCGCAGCGTCGGCTCGACCCGGACGAAGCCGTCCTCGTCGAGGACCTCCGCGGGGAGCCACCCGGTGTTGGGCCGCACGCGGCCGATCGCCCAGACGACCGTGTCGGCCGACGTCGCGGGCTGCCCGGTCGTCCAGGCCACCGGGCCGTGGGTGATCTCGTCGACCGCGAAGCCCGCGGGTACGACGGCCCGGTGCCGCGGGAGCAGAGCGACTCCCGCGCCCAGCAGCCGACGACGGGCGACGTCCCAGACCCGGGGATGGTGCTGCGGCAGCGCCCGCTCCCCCGGGAACGCCAGCCGCACCGTCGTACCGGGCCACCGGGTGGCGGTCTGCAGAGCGGTGCTCACCGCCGCGGCTCCTCCGCCGATCACGAGGAGGTCCGTGGCCGCGGCGACCCGGGCGTGGGCCCGTGCCAGCGCGGCGGCGACATCGGCGTCGGTCTCGAAGCCGGGCCGGCGCCAGAAGCCGTTGCTCACGCCGGTGGCGATGACGAGCACGTCGTAGCCGATCCGTCGCTCGCCGACGGCCACGGCGCGCGCCGTGGCGTCGAGGCCGGTCAGCTCCCCGTGCACGATCTCGGCGCCGTCGAGACGGCGGAACCGGGGGAAGCCGATCCGGTAGTCCCGCGCCCACGCGTCCGGACGCGCCAGGCGCAGGCCGAGCTCCTGCCCGCTGACGAGTCCCGGCTTGCTGGAGACGCCGACCACGTCGACGTCGGCCCGCGCGAGGTGGATCGCGGTCAGCAGGCCGCTGTCGCCGAGGCCCGCGACGACGACCCGGGGCCGGCTCACGAGGCGCGGGTCCGACGGGGTGGCCGCGGGACCAGCATCGGCACCCGCTCGACGACCTCCTGGTACGCCGGTCGCCGATCGAGGCTGCGCCGCTCCATCATCGGGATGCTGGCGCCGAGGAACATCGCGATCATGGCCAGGCCGCCGACGCACAGCCACCACCAGTCCCCGGGCGCGGCGGCGATGCCGAACAGCGCCAGGCTCCACCAGAAGCCGATCTCGCCGAAGTAGTTGGGATGACGGGACCAGGCCCACAGCCCCTGGTCCATGACCTGGCCGGGAGCCCGCCGGGCGACGAAGTCGCGCAGCTGGGCGTCGGCGACGAGCGCCAGGAGCACCGCCGCCAGGCCGACCACCAGCGCGACGCCGTCGAGCCAGCCGAGATCCCGGCCCGGGCGGGTGAGCACGGCATAGGCCGGGACCAGACCGAGGAAGACCTGGAGGGTCGGCACCAGGTGGATGCCGACGAGGTCGGCCAGCAGCTCCCAGCGCCCCGCTCGCTCGCGCACCATCGGGTAGCGCCAGTCCTCGTGGTGCAGGCCGGGGAAGGTGCGCACCCAGTTGGCGGTCAGCCGCACCGCCCACACGACGATCACGCCGAGCACCAGCCAGGCACGCGGGTCGTCGAGGGCGACGTCCGCCGCGAGCCACCAGTAGACGGCGAGGTACGGCGGCAGCACGCTCCAGTACGCGTCGTAGAAGCTGGAGTTGTGGTGCAGCCGACTCGCGCCGAACACCACGAGCGTGGCCAGCACGTCGGCGATCAGCCCGTCGAGCCACAGCCACCGGGTGTCGGGTCCCCACCACAGCCAGGCGGTCGCGACGGCGAACGCGAGGACATAGACCAGCCCGACGCGGCTCAACGACGCGGTCCTGCTCACCCCGCGATGCTACTAGAACAGGTTCTAGCCCGGCAGGCCTCTCATCGCTCCGCCGACGTCACTCCCACTCGATGGTGCCCGGCGGCTTCGACGTGATGTCGACGGTGACCCGGTTGACCTCGGCCACCTCGTTGGTGATCCGGGTCGAGATCCGCTCCAGCACCTCGTAGGGCAGCCGCGCCCAGTCGGCGGTCATGGCGTCCTCGGAGGTGACCGGGCGCAGCACGACCGGGTGGCCGTAGGTGCGGCCGTCGCCCTGGACGCCGACCGAGCGGACGTCGGCGAGGAGCACGACGGGCATCTGCCAGATGTCGCCGTCCAGGCCGGCGGCGGTCATCTCCTCGCGGGCGATGGCGTCGGCCTCCCGCAGGACGTCGAGCCGCTCGCGGGTGACCTCGCCGATGATCCGGATGCCGAGGCCGGGCCCCGGGAACGGCTGGCGCTGGACGATGACGCTCGGCAGGCCGAGCTGGGCGCCGACGGCGCGGACCTCGTCCTTGAACAGCTCGCGCAGCGGCTCGACGAGCTCGAACTCGAGGTCCTCGGGCAGGCCACCGACGTTGTGGTGGGACTTGATGGTCGAGGTGCCGGCGCCGTGGCCGGACTCGACGATGTCGGGGTAGAGCGTGCCCTGGACCAGGAAGCCGACCGCTGCGCCCTCGGGGGCGTCCTTGATGACCTCCAGCTCGGCACCCTCGAAGGCCCGGATGAACTCGCGGCCGATGATCTTGCGCTTGGCCTCCGGCTCGCTGACGCCGGCGAGGGCCTCGAGGAACTGCTTCTCGGCGTCGACGATGACCAGCTTGGCGCCGGTGGCGGCGACGAAGTCGCGCTCGATCTGCTCGGTCTCGCCCTTGCGCATGAGCCCGTGGTCGACGTACACGCAGGTGAGCCGGTCGCCGATCGCCTTCTGCACGATGGCCGCGGCGACGGCGGAGTCGACGCCGCCGGACAGGCCGCAGATGGCGCGGCCGTCGGGCCCGATCTGATCGCGGATCCGGGCGATCTGCTCCTCGGCGATGTTGCCGATCGTCCAGGTCTGGCGACATCCGGCGATGTCCCACAGGAAGTGCTCGAGGACCTTCTGGCCGTGCTCGGAGTGCAGCACCTCGGGGTGCCACTGCACCCCGGCCAGGCCACGGTCGACGTCCTCGAAGGCGGCGACCGGGGTGACCTCGGTCGAGGCCAGGACGGCGAAGCCCGCGGGCGCGGCGGTCACGGAGTCGCCGTGCGACATCCATGCGTTGTGCTCGGCCGGGAGGCCGGCGAGAAGCGTGCCGGGCAGGCTGGTGATGACCCGGGTGCGGCCGTACTCGCGGGCGCCCGTCGCCGAGACGGTGCCGCCGAGGCCCTGGGCCATGAGCTGGAAGCCGTAGCACATGCCGAACACGGCGGGACCGGACGTGAAGACGGCCGGGTCGATCGCCGGAGCGCCCTCCGCGTAGACCGACGACGGGCCGCCGGACAGGATGATCGCCTTGGGCTTGCGGGCGACCATCTCGGCCACGGGCATCGTGTGCGGGACGATCTCGGAGTAGACCCGCGCCTCGCGCACCCGGCGGGCGATCAGCTGGGCGTACTGCGCCCCGAAGTCCACCACCAGGACCAGGTCGTGCTCGGGCTGCGTCTCCTCGTCCGTCATGTGCGAATCGTATCGGCGGGGTGCCTGGGGTCCCGAACTCGCGTCGCACCCGGAAAACGCACCAGGGCCCGGCCGGGGAGGGAGGGTGGCCGGGCCCTGATTGTCCACGCAGCTGATGGACAGTGCCTGGACCGAGCCCGGACTTCGGGAGGGAGCGTGAATACCCGGGCTCGCTCGTTCAACGACCCCCCGCAGGGTGGGTTACGCCGGCTCCGAACAAGTTCGGGGGAAAATTCCGGGAGCGGTCCAGGCGGGGCCTAGCTGACCCCGACGATCGGCAGCCGCAGCGCCGCGGGGGCGTCCGCGGGGACGACCGGCGCCTTGGGCGCGACCGGCTCGATCTGGCGGTAGGCCTCCCCCAGCTCCGGGCGGGTGTCGTGCTCGCCCTTGTTGGGCCAGTAGGCCATCGCCCGCTCGGCCTGCGCAGTGATCGTCAGCGACGGGTTCACCCCCAGGTTCGCCGAGATCGTCGAGCCGTCCACGATGTGGAGGCCCGGGTGGCCGTAGACCCGCTGGTAGCCGTCGACGACGCCGGTCGCCGGGCTGTCGCCGATCGTGCAGCCGCCGATGAAGTGGGCCGTCAGCGGCCGGTTGAACGGCTCACCGATCGTGCCGCCGGCGGTGCCCCCGCCCATCACCCGGGCCATGCGGCGTACTGCGTCGTTGGCGGCGGGGATCCACGTGGGGTTGGGCTCGCCGTGGCCCTGCCTCGACGACAGGATCCACTTCCCGGCGACCCGCTTGGGGAAGGTGGTGATGGAGTTGTCGACCGACTGCATGACGAGCGCGATGACGACCCGCTCGGACCAGTGCTTGACGTCGTAGAGGTCGCGCACGCGCGTGCGCTCCTTCCACAGCTCCTTGAGCCAGACCCTCCACCGCGGGTCGGGACCGTCACCGTCGGTGAGCACGGTCTGCATCAGCGACATGGCGTTGCTGCCCCTGCCGTAGCGCACCGGCTCGATGTGGGTGTGCTCGTCGGGGTGCCACGAGGAGGTGATCGCGACACCCTCGGTGTAGTCGACGTCGGCCCCCTGCGGGGCGATGGCGCCGAGGATCGACTCGGAGTTCGTGCGGGTCAGGTGGCCCAGACGGTCGGACACGTGGGGCAGGTCCCCGGTCGACTTGAGCCGGTGGAGCAGCTTCTGCGTGCCGAGCGCGGCGGCGGAGAAGACGACCTGCTCCGCGGTGAACGTCTTCGTCGCGGTACGACGCGACAGCTTCGCCTTGGTCCACCGGGTGTCGACGCGGTAGCCGCCCCCGGCCAGCGGCCGGACCCGGGTCACCGTGGTGAGCGGGTGCACCTCGGCGCCGTACTGCTCGGCGAGGTAGAGGTAGTTCTTGACCAGGGTGTTCTTGGCGTTGTGCCGACACCCGGTCATGCACTCGCCGCAGTCGCGACAGGTGTTGCGGGTCGGGCCGACCCCGCCGAAGTACGGGTCCGCGACCGGGGTGCCGGCGTCCTGCCCCGGCCCCCCGAAGAACACCCCGACCGGGGTGGCGTGGAAGCTGTCGCCGACGCCCATCTCCTCGGCGACCTTCTTCATCACCTCGTCCGAGGGCGTCATCCGCGGGTACTCGACGACGCCCAGCATCCGCTTGGCCTGGTCGTAGTAGGGCGCGAGCTCCGCCTTCCAGTCCGTGATGTGCGACCACGACGGGTCCCTGTAGAACGGCTCGAGCGGCTCGTAGAGCGTGTTGGCGTAGACCAGCGACCCGCCGCCGACGCCGGCGCCGGCCAGGATCAGGCAGTCCTTGACCATGTCGATGCGCTGGATGCCGTAGCAGCCGGCGGCCGGGGCGTAGAGGTACTTCTTCAGGTCCCAGGAGGTCTCGGCGAAGTCGGCGTCGGTGAACCGTGCGCCGGCCTCGAGCACGCCGACCCGGTAGCCCTTCTCGGTCAACCGCAGCGCGGTGACCGAGCCGCCGAAGCCGGATCCGATGACGAGGACGTCGTAGTCGAAGGTCATCGCTCAGGCCCTTCCCAGCTTGTCCATGATCCGCAGCGAGGCGGACATGAATCGCGCGTAGCCCTCGTCGGACATGCCGAGCATCGGACCGAACCGGATCAGCCGCTGGGTGGCGACCGACTGCGTCTCGGTGTAGCGGTGGATGCCCTCGCCGCCCTGGCGCCGACCCATCCCGGACTCGCGCATGCCGCCCATGGGTGCGTCGATGCTGGCGAAGGTCGCTCCGAACGCCTCGTTGACGTTGACCGTGCCGCACTTGATCTGCCGGGCGATCGCGCGGCCCCGCGCGGTGTCGCGGGTGTAGACCGAGCCGTTGAGGCCGTACTCACCGTCGTTGGCCCGGGCGATCGCGTCGGCCTCGTCGTGGAATCGGTAGACCGAGACGACCGGCCCGAAGGTCTCGTTGCCGAAGCAGGTCATCTCCGGGGTGACGCCCTCCAGGATGGTCGGCTCGTAGTAGTACGGCGCGAGGTCGGGCCGCGCCCTCCCGCCGGCGAGGACCCGCGCCCCCTTGGCGACCGCGTCGTCGACGTGGGCGGTGACGGTCTCGAGCTGGTCGGCCGAGATCAGGGTGCCCATGTCGGCGTCCCAGCTCATCGTCGCGCCGAGGCTCATCGCCTTGGTGCGGGCCACGAAGCGCTCGACGAAGCGGTCGTAGACCGCGTCCGCGACGAACATCCGCTCGGTGGAGACGCACAGCTGGCCGGCGTTGGAGAAGCAGGCGCGCACGGCCCCCTCGGCGGCGCGCTCGATGTCGGCGTCGCGGAGCACGAGGATCGGGTTCTTGCCGCCGAGCTCGAGCGAGCAGCCGATCAGCCGCTCGGCCGCCTGCCGGGCGATGATCCGACCGGTGGCGGTGGAGCCGGTGAAGCAGATGTAGTCGGAGCGCTCGATGATCGGCGTACCGAGCTCCCGCCCCGGGCCGGCGACGACCTGCCACAGGTCGCGCGGGAACCCGGCCTCCTCCAGCAGCTGGGCGCCGAGCAGCGCCGACAGCATGGTCTGCGCGTCGGGCTTGGCGACCACGGCGTTGCCCGCGAGCAGCGCCGGGAGCCCGTCGCACAGCGCCATCGTGAACGGGTAGTTCCACGGCGAGATGATCCCGACGACGCCCTTGGGCACGCGGTTGAGCTCGACCTTGGTGAGCACGGGGACCACTCCCGGCCGCCGCTGCGTGTCGAGGTGCCGGTGGGCGGTGCGCGCGTAGTAGCGCGCGGTCAGCGCGATGTGCAGCGGCTCGTCGAAGGCGTGCTTGCGCGCCTTGCCGGACTCGAGCTGGATGAGGTCCATGATCTCGTCCTGCCGGTCGAGCACGATGTCGTGCAGCCGGTGCAGGATCCGGGCCCGCTCGTCGATCGACACCCGCGCCCACGCCGCCTGCGCCACCCGCGCGCGCCGGAACGCCTCGGCGACGTCGTCGGTGCTGGACTGCGGGATGTTGGCCACCGGCGCGCCGTCGATCGGCGAGTGGACCTGGGTGGTGCGGCCGGTCGTGGCCAGGATCCGGTCGGTCAGCCGGGCGACGTGCTCCGGCTCGAGGGCGTAGGACGCCCGCGGGTCGTGCTCGGGGTCGTGCGGGCCGTCGAACGACTGCCCGCCCGGACCATCGGAGGACGCGCCGGAACCGGAGATCGCTTCGCTCATGTGACGAGAGTAGGTGAGCGGGGTCACCCGCGGCTACCGATCGGTAACGGATGTGTGGCTTTACACATCACGTCTTGATGTCAAGGGATCCGCGAGGACAGTTTCACCGGCCGGCCGGTGAAACTGTCGGGGTTGGACGACAAAACTCACGCTTGGACGAGGAAACTTCTTCGTCCCAGCGTGAGTTTCACCGGCCGGCCGGTGAAACTGGCGCCGATATATCGCGCTACATCGGCGGCGCCGACAGGTACACCGACTTCAGCTCCGTGTACTGCGCCAGCCCCTCGGGACCGAACTCCCGACCGAGCCCGGAGGCCTTGAAGCCACCGAACGGAGCGGCGAAGTCCATCGTGTAGGTGTTGACGCCGTAGGTGCCCGTGCGCACCGCCCGGGCCACCTCCAGGCCGGCGTCCTGGTCGGCGGTCCACACGGTGCCGGCCAGGCCGTACTCGGAGTCGTTGGCGATCCGCACGGCGTCGGCCACGTCGTCGTACGCGATGACCGAGAGGACGGGGCCGAAGATCTCCTCCTGGGCGATGCGCATCTTGTTGTCGACCCCGGCGAAGACGGTGGGGCGGACGTACCAGCCGCGGTCGAGCCCCTCGGGGCGACCCTCGCCGCCGACGAGCAGCTGGGCGCCCTCCTCCTGCCCGATCCGGATGTACGACGCGACGCGCTCCTGCTGGCGCCGCGCGACCATCGGCCCGATCTCGGTGGCCGGGTCGAGCGGGTCGCCGACCTTCATCCCGCCGATCGCGGCGGCCAGGGAGGCGGCGAAGGAGTCGTGCCGCTCGCGGCTGACGAGGACCCGGCTCTGCGCGACGCAGGCCTGGCCGGAGTTCATCACGCCGAGGAACTTCAGGCCCTCGATCGCGGCGGCCTCGTCGGCGTCGTCGAGGATGATCGCGGCGGACTTGCCGCCGAGCTCGAGCGAGACCCGCTTGAGCTGCTCGCCGCAGATCGCGCCGATCGTGCGGCCCGCGGCGGTGGAGCCGGTGAAGGCGACCTTGTCGACGCCGGGGTGGCGGACCAGGTGCTCCCCCACCTCCCGACCGCCGGCGACGATCGACACCACGCCCTCGGGCACCCCCGCCTCGACCAGCAGCTCGGCGAGCAGATAGCCGTCGAGCGGGGTCTCCGGCGCCGGCTTCACCACGACGGTGCAGCCGGCGAGCAGGGCCGGGATCACCTTGGACAGGATGGTGAACTGCGGGACGTTCCACGGCGGGATCGCCGCCACGACGCCGACCGGCTCGTGACGGACGACGACGTCCGCACCGAGCGCGCCGGGCCGGGTCGACTCCCACGGGAACTCTCGCGCGATCGCGAGGAACGCCTCGATCTGCATCCACGGCGCCGGCGCCTGGGCCAGCGAGCTGAACGAGATCGGCGAGCCCATCTCGGTCGAGATGATCGTGGCCATCTCCTCCAGCCTCGCGGCGTACAGCCCGGACAGGGCCTGCACGACGTCGATCCGCTCGGCCGGGCTCATCCGCGGCCACGGCCCCTCGTCGAAGGCCCGGCGGGCGGCGGCCACGGCGGCGTCGATGTCGGCCGCGCTGCCCTCGGGGACCCGCGCGACGACCTCCTCGGAGTGCGGCGAGACCACCTCCAGCACGGCGTCGGTGGCGGGCGTGGCCCAGGTGCCGCCGATGAAGAGGGCATCACGGTCGAGGGTCATGGGGTCTCCTTAGCTAGATCGAACCAGTCGTTGAATCCCGAGGGGTCGTGCCGACCCAGCGCGCCGTGCTCGAAGAGGCCCCAGCCCTCGGCGCCGTCGGGTACGCCGGCCCCGGGGCCGTGCACGGTGGCCCGGCCGACGTGGTCGATCACGCCGAACATCACCCGCCCTGCCACGGCGGGGTCCGCCAGGTCGTAGGTGAGCCGCTCGGTGAACGCCGGCCCCTTCCACATGCCGTGCGTCCAGTCCGAGTCGCCGCCGTAGCCACCGCCGACGTGGATCGGCACGGGCAGCTTGGAGGACACCTCGAGCACGAGCTCCTCGCCGCGGGGCGTCGTGCAGACGATGGTGGCCCCGGTGGGCACCCGGGTGCCCGGCGTGTAGCGGATCGAGACCCGCGGCCAGCCGAGCTGCTCGACCCGGCCGTCGCGCCAGACGCGGGTGCAGTCGTTGAGCGTGCGGAAGCCGTCGGGCGTCTCCTGGATGATGATGACGACGCAGAAGTCGTCGAAGCGCAGCGGCACGTAGAGCCACCACATGCCCTCGAACGCCGGGTCGGCCGGCTTGCCCGCGGGGGCGGCCTCGCCGACCGGACGGATGCCCCACGACCGGTCCCGCGATCCGAGCCAGCGATCGGGCGTGACCGTGATGTCGGTGCCGTCGACACTGAGCACGCCCTCCCAGGTGCCGAGCTGGGCGAAGCGCTGCGCGTCGAGCGTCGTACCGCTGCCTTGGCGCATCACGTGCGACAGCTCCTGGACGACCGGGAAGGAGCCCTCCCAGATCAGGTCCATCGCCACGCCCTCGGTCTCCTCGAGGACCAGCCGCAGCCGGTGCAGCGGCTCGATGATCTCGACGCGGTAGTTGCCGACCCGCTGCTCCATCCGGTCGGCGCCCCGCGGGTCGGCGGCATCGCCGAGGTGGACGGCGGTCTGCTCGCGGCGTCCCTCGACCTCACGGCTCAGCAGCACGAAGGCGTCCTTGGTGCCGAGGTTGGGATAGAACCCGAGGCCGGTGATCAGGAACAGGTCCCCGGTGCGGTCGTGGGCGTTGAGGTAGCAGCGGTCGTAGAAGTTGCGGTCGCTGCTGCCCGCCCACGCGACGGGGCGGGGCAGCTGGTGGATCGGGTACTCGTCGAGCGGACCGAGGCCGTGGTACTCGCCGTGCAGGCCGTGGTCGTGGTTCATGCGCCGACCTCCTCGAGCAGCCGCTCGAAGAGCGGACGGTGATGGAAGACCGACTCCGGGTCGTCGGGGCGCTCGATCTCGCCGAAGTGGATCTGCCGGGCGCTGGTGCGCAGGAAGACGCAGCCCCAGTTGACCGCCGCGTGCACGAGGTGCCAGGTCAGGTCGCCCGGCTCGACGCCGCTGATCTCCCGGTACGTCGCCACGACGTCGTCGGCGGCGAGGAAGTCGGGCATCCCGGGGAGCCCCAGCATCGTCGCGATCTCCTGGAAGACCTGGTGGGCGAAGACCAGCCAGGCCAGGTCCATCTCGCGCGGGCCGAGCGTGGCCATCTCCCAGTCGAGGACGGCGACCGGCTCGAAGTCGCGGAACATCATGTTGCCGATCCGGGCGTCGCCCCAGACCAGCACCGGCTCCCCCTCGTCGACCGGCAGGTTCGCCTCGAGCCAGGCGAGGCCGCGTTCGATGAGCGGCGAGCGGGGGCTGGCCGGCCGGCTCTCGCCGACGCCGTCCGCCTGCCGCGCGTCGGTGGCCGCGATCGCGTAGTCGTACCAGGCGCGGGTCTTCGCGAGGTTGCGGGCCAGCGGGGTCGCCCCGTCGTGCCCCGTGACCGCGGGGTCGAGGAAGGCGAATCTCGCCGCGGCGTCGGGGATGCCGTGCAGCCGCGCCAGGACCTCGACCGTGCTGCGCTGCAGGCGCGCCTGCTGCTCGGGCGAGGCGTCGAAGAGCCAGTTGTCGCCGAAGGGATAGGGCAGCACGTCGGGCGGCACGGCGCCGTCGAGGCGCGTCATCAGGAAGAACGGGGTGCCGAGCACGTCACCGGTCGGCTCGTTGAGGCCCACCGGCGGGACGGGGACGCCGGCGAGCTCGCCCGCGAGGCGCATCGCGTCGTACTGGTCGGTGAGGCGGTACTCCGGGAAGACGGGCACGTCGCCCGGCGCCGGGGCCACGCGCGCGACGTACTCCCGGGTGGCGCGCTCGCCGTCCTCGCTCGCGGTGATCGCGAGCAGCACGGTCTCGCTCGACATGCCGTTGGCCTGGATCCCGTCGTGGACGGTCACCGCGGGCCGGCTGTCCTCGGGCAGCACCTCGCCGAGCCAGGCGGTGAGCCGCGCCTGCAGGTCGTCGGCGTCGCGGCTCGACCGCTGCAGGGTCATCTCTGCCATCTCTGCGGGCAACGACTCGGTCACGGGGGCCTCCTGCCTGACACGCTACTAGAACGTGTTCTATGTCACGACGGGCGTTACGGTACCCTCGGTATCGAAACCAGGGAAGAGGCCATGGGGACGGACATCGCCGCCACGCCGACGGGACGGCCGCGGGACCCGCGGATCGAGCGGGCGGCCCTCGCGGCGGTCCGCGCCCTCCTGAGCGAGGGCGGCTACGCCGCCGTGACGGTCGCGGCGGTGGCCGAGCGCGCCGGGACCACGAAGGCGGCGCTCTACCGGCGCTGGCCCGCTCTCCCCCACCTCGTGCACGAGGCCGCCTTCCCCGGCGAGCTGGCCCTCGAGATGCACCTCGGCGCCGACCTCGCCACCGATCTGGCGGGCGTCGTCCGCGGCACGCGCGACGCGCTCTGCACGCCCGTCGCCGCGGCCGCCCTGCCCGCGCTCCTCGCCGAGGTGCAGACCTGGCCGGACCTGCACGCCGCGATGATCCAACGCTTCGCAGGCGTCTTCCGCGCGCTGGACGAGCGGATCCGGGTCGCCGTCGACGCCGGCGAGGCGCACCCCGACACCCGCGCGTACGACCTGCTCCAGCTGGTCCTCGGCGCGGTCATCACCGGCGTCATGCTGACACCCGGACAGCTCGACGACGCGTGGGCCGACCGCCTCACCGCCGCCCTGTGCCGGGGACTGCGGCCCTGACCGGCCCGGCGGGAGCGGCCCGGGGCCGCGGGTGGCCGCGGGTGGGTGGGGGTCAGGCGGGTGTGGGGTCGACGATGACGACGTGGAGTCGGCGGGGGCCGTGGACGCCTTCGACGCGGTCGAGCTCGATGTCGCTGGTGGCGCTGGGGCCGCTGATCCAGGTGAGGGGGCGGTGGGGGTCGAGGAGCGCGAAGGCGTCGGGTACGTCGGGCACCACCTGGCCGGCGTCGACCACGCACACGTGGTGGTCGGGGACCAGGGTGATCGCGCGGCGGCCCTGGTCCGGCTCGTGGTCGAGCACGATGGTGCCGGTCTCGGCGATGCCGACACGGCAGCGGGTGACGACCGCGTCGACGGCGTCCAGCTCGCTCGCGGAGAGGCCGGTGTCGGTGAGCGGGTCGGCGATGCCGGCGCCGACGTCGTCGGGCAGCCCCGGAGGCACGACCACCCGCGCACCCGCGGGGAGCGCGGCCGCGACCGCGGCGGCCAGGTCGTCGGGCGAGCAGCGCACCACGGTCGCGCGATAGTCGGCGACCCGCTCGGCGAAGAGAGCCACGAGCTCGTCGGCGCCGGCGTCCGCGCCGGCGCCCGGGGGCGCGGGGATGGGCGCGGTCGCACTCTCGGCGTCCCTGTCGACGTCCAGCAGCGCGGCGCGGACCCGGCCGAGGATCTCGCTCCGGGCGCTGCTGCGGGCTCGCGCGCTGGTCACGGGCGCTCCCCTCCGTCGGTGCGTTGCCACCAGTCGCGGAAGGACTCGGTGGGTGGGAGGGGCAGGTCGCGGGCGTCGGTCCAGGCCGCGGCGGGGCCGGGGAGCCGGCCTGTGGTGGTACGGCCGCGGCGGCGCAGCAGCCGGCCGGCGGTGGCGGCGAGCCGTTGGGCGCGGTCGAGGCGCTTGGCGTCGGCGAAGGCCCAGCCGGCGCCGCGGAAGGCGAGGGCCTCGGGCTTGGGGAGCCGGTCGTCGCGGTGGGCGTCGACGACCCGGGAGCGCAGGTGGACCAGGACCTCGGGGATGTCGATGCGGACCGGGCAGGCCTCGAAGCACGCCCCGCACAGTGTCGAGGCGTAGGGCAGCGAGTCGGTCTGGTCGTCACCGGTCCCCTTGAGGAGGGGGTTGAGGATCGCTCCGATCGGACCGGGGTAGACCGACCCGTAGGCGTGGCCGCCGACCCGTTCGTAGACCGGGCAGACGTTGAGGCAGGCCGAGCAGCGGATGCAGCGCAGCGCCTGGCGGCCGACCTCGTCGGCCAGGGCACGGGTGCGGCCGTTGTCGAGCAGGACGACGTGGACCTCCTGGGGTCCGTCGCCAGGCGTGATGCCGGACCAGGTCGAGGTGTAGGGGTTCATCCGCTCCCCGGTCGAGGAGCGCGGCAGCAGCCGCAGCAGCGGGTCGAGCTCGGCCCAGGTCGGCACGACCTTCTCGATCCCCACGATGCTGACCAGCACCTGCGGCAGGGTCAGGCACATCCGCCCGTTGCCCTCGGACTCCACCACGACCAGGGTGCCGGACTCGGCGACCGCGAAGTTCGCCCCCGAGACCGCCATCCGGGCGCGCAGGAACTTCTCCCGCAGGTGCTCGCGTGCCGCGGCCGCCAGCACCGCCGGCTCGTCGCCGAGCTCACCAGCCAGATCCGCGGGGGCGGGGCGGCCGACCTCGCCCATCCGCCGGGCGAAGATCTCCCGGATCTCGGCACGGTTGCGGTGGATCGCCGGGACCAGGATGTGACTGGGCAGGTCACCCCCGAGCTGGACGATCAACTCGGCCAGATCGGTCTCCCACGCGGCGATCCCCTCGGCGGCGAGCGCCTCGTTCAACCCGATCTCCTGGGTGAGCATCGACTTGACCTTGACGACCTCGTCGACCTCGTGGGCCCGGGCGACCTCGATCACGATCCGGTTGGCCTCCTCGGCGTCACGCGCCCAGTGCACCACCGCACCCCGCGCGGACAGCGACTCCTCGAGCCGGACCAGCTGGGTGTCGAGCGAACGCAGCGCGCGGTCCTTGACCGCCGCACCGGCCAGCCGCAGCTCCTCCCAGTTCTCCACCTCGCCGACCACCGCGGCCCGCTTGCCCCGGATCACACCCGTGGCGTGGGCCAGGTTGTGCCGCAACTGCGTGTCTCCCAACGCGCCGCGCGCCGCGACCGGGAACGCAGGCATCCCCACAAACGTGCCGGTCATGCGATCGGCCCCGAGCCGGCGGGCACGGACTCCTCGGTGGCGGCCAGGACCTCGGCCAGGTGCATCACCCGCACCCCTGAGCGACCACGACCCAGCACCCCACCGATGTGCATCAGGCACGAGTTGTCGCCCGCGACCAGCACCTCCGCACCCGTCTCCCGGACGTGGCGGGCCTTGTCGGAGCCCATCGCCACCGAGGTGTCGGCGTTCTTCACCGCGAACGTGCCACCGAACCCGCAGCACTCCTCCGCCTTGGGCAGATCCACCAGCCGCAGCCCGCGAACCGACTCGAGCAGCCGCCGCGGCCGATCCCCCACCCCCACCATCCGCAACGAGTGACACGTCGGGTGATAGGTCACCGTGTGCGGGAAGTACGCCCCCACATCGGTCCTCCCGAGCACATCGACGAGGAACTCGCTCAACTCGTAGGTCCGTGGCGACGTCGCCGCGACCGCAGCCACCAGCCCCGCATCACCCGACCGCTCCGCGACCAACCGATGCTGATGCCGCACCGACCCCGCACACGACCCCGACGGCGTGACCACCGCGTCGTACCCCTCGAACGCAGCCACGAACGAACGCACCGCCGGGACCGCCTCGTCCAGGTAACCGGTGTTGACCATCGGCTGCCCACAACACGTCTGCGCCCCCGGGAAGTCGACCTCCACGCCCAGCCGGCGCAGCAGACGGACCACCGCCCGCCCCGTCCCGGGGAACATGACGTCATTGACACAGGTGACCATCAGCGCGACCCGCATAGCGCACACTCTCCCACCATTGACACGATGAAACGATTCACACCGTACGCCGGAAACGGCCCCACCGCGAGTCACGGTGGGGCCGTTCCGGCGTCACTCCGACCGGGCCGTCAGCGCCGCCTGACCTTCGTGGCCGCGCTGGTGGCCGTGGCACTCTGGTGGCCGGCGAGCGAGACGGTGACCCGCACGCGGACCTTCTTGCCCTGCCACTTCCCCTTCAGCCGCAGCGTGGCCTTCGTGCCCTTCTTGATCGCCTTGCCACCGACGAGCCACTGGTAGGACACCGTGGCACCCGCGGGCACCGCGAGGGTCGCGGTCAGCTTCTTGCCGACACGCGCCTTCCCGGTGACGACCGGGACACCCACGGCGAGGTCGGCGGCGGTCACCGGGGCGGTCGCCGCCGAGTCCGCGACCCCGCTGGCATCCGCCTTCGTCGCCGTGACCCGCACCGAGAGCCGGGCGCCGAGGTCGGCCACGCCGACGACGTACGTCGCCCCGGTGGCGCCGGCGATCGGCGTCCCGTCCCGCAGCCACTGTCGGGTGAAGGACAGCCCCTTGGTGTTCCACGAGCCGTCGGTCGCGGTCAGGGTGGAGCCGTACTGCGCGACGCCGGTCACCTGGGGTGCCACGATCGCGGCCACCTGGTCGACGTCGGCCAGCGTCACCGTGGTGCGGTGCACCGCCTCGGTGTTGCCCGCGAGGTCGGTCGACAGGTACTCGACGACGTGGTCGCCGTAGCCCTCGACCTGGACCGGGCTGCCGTCGGCGCGCTGCCACGCTCCCCCGTCGATCCGGTAGCGGGTCTCCGCGACGCCGGAGAGGCCGTCCTCGGCGGAGAACTCCACCTGCGCGCGGTCGGAGCCCTCCACCCCGCTGTCCCGCTTCGCGGTGACCACGGTGACGGGCGGCGTCAGGTCGATGCCGACCGTCAGCTCCCCCGCCGCCGACCGGTTGCCCGCGGCGTCGGTCGCGCGGTAGGAGACGACGTGCTCGCCCTCCTCCGCGATGGCGACCGGGCCGGAGTAGTCCTGCCACCCCGAGGAGCGGCCGACCTGCACGACCGGTGCCGGGTCACGACCGTCCGCGGCCGTCACCTCGACGCTGACGGGCGAGGAGTACCAGCCCCCCGTGCCCGGCACACCGCCGGTGACACCGGCGGACACGTCCGGTGCCCGCGTGTCGTCGCTCAGCGGCAGCACCCACATGTCGGCGATCGACGGGTCGAAGTAGCCGGAGGCGTCGAGCGGGTACTCGTACTTGATCCGCGCCGTGCCGTCCGCGGGCCGCACCGCCGGGTCGTCGACGACGAGGTCGTAGACCTTGATGCCCGCACCGGTCGCGGTCCGCGGGACCAGCTGGGTCCGCACCAGGACGTCGTCGACGTAGACGTTGTACTTCTTGGTGCGCGGACCGTCGTAGGTCTCGACGTTGCGGATCAGGAACGGCTCCCCGGCGGGGACGTCCACCTCGACCGAGTACCACGAGCCCGGGTACGCCGAGTGCGCGTAGCGCCGCGTGTAGCCCGCCTCGGTGTTGGTGCCGCTGCTCGCCGACGCTTGCAGGCCGTGGGCCTGCTCCGACGCGGAGGCGCCGAAGTCGACGTGGTCGACGGCCTCGACCGTGGGCGGGTGCGGCAGGTCGACGGTCACGCTCGCGGCCTTGGACACGCTCACCCGGCCGGCCTGCCGGACGTCGACCGTCAGGTCCACCGCACCGCCGACCAGGTCGAGCGGCACGGACAGGGGCACGGTCGCGGTGACCGTCTCACCAGCAGGCACGAGGGTCTCGGTCGAGGGGACCGCTCGCCACCCCGCGGGAAGCCCGCGGACCGCCACGGACACCCGGGTGTCGCGGTCGCCGTCGTTGGTGACCGGGACGTCGAGGACCACGCGCTCGACCGGGTCCTCGTCGGCCGGCTCGGCGGTCACGTCGCCGATCGCGAGGCCGGAGTCGACCTGCACCCAGTCGGTGGTCGCGTCACTGATCTCGTAGGCCTTACCACCGAGGGTGAACGTGACGTCGAGCGTGGCGTCGTAGTCGCCGGCGGCCGCGTTCACCGGCACCGCCAAGGTCACCGGGACCTGGGCGTCCTCACCGGGAGCGAGGTCGGGCACGGGGACCGTGACCGGCGTCCAGCCGGCCACGCCGACGGTGGCCGCGACGTCGGTGACGTCGCCCTCTCCGTCGTTCGCGACGACGACGGTGCCTGTCGCCTCCGCGCCGGCGGACACCGGAGCGCCCACGGGCGGCAGGCTCACCGTGACGCCCTCGGTGGTCATCACGACCCGGGCCAGCGCCTGCTCGACGGCGGCCAGCCTGCTGTCGACGGCGCCGCGGACGGGGGCGTCCACCTCGCTGTCGCCGAGCCACGTGCGCAGCCCGCGGATCGCGTCGAGCGCGGCCACCAGGTGCTCCGTGACGGCCTCGTCCTCGGCGGTGCGGGCCGCGAGCACGGCGTCGCGGGCGTCATCGAGCCCGGCGGTCAGGTGCGTCCCGGCCTCCGCCGCCAGGTCCCCGCCGGCGACGGTGTCGCTCACGTGGTCACGGGCCGCGGCGATCAGGTCGAGGATCGTGCCGAGAGGCGCGTCGGCCGCGGTCACGAGGAACTCGTAGCTGCCGGAGCCGACGGTCACGACCACGTCACCGTCGGCGCTGGTCACGTCCTGGATGCCCTCGACGTCGGCGAGGAGCTCGCCGCCCTCGGTCACCGCCCAGACGTTGGCCGCCGGGAGCACCACCTCGGCGGTGGTGTTGACCGGTACGTCGACCGCGAGCCTCAGGTCGTCGCCCTGCCGCTCCCAGTCGGTCGCGATCGTGCCGTAGACCGAGTCCAGCTCGCCGCGGGCGTCGGTCAGCGCGCCGTCGACGGCCGGCGCCACGCGGAACCTGCGGTAGCCGGGCTCCAGTGCGCTGATGCCGCCGATGTGCTGGTACATCCAGTCACCGACCGCTCCGTAGGCGTAGTGGTTGAAGGAGTTCATCCCGACGTCGCCGAAGGAGCCGTCCGGCTTGATGGAGTCCCACCGCTCCCACATCGTGGTGGCACCCATCGCGACCTCGTAGCCCCACGACGGGTAGTCCTCGTGCAGGAGCAGCTCGTAGGCGAGGTCGTCACGGTCGATCGAGGTGAGGGCCGGCAGCAGCCAAGGCGTGCCGAGGAAGCCGGTCGTGAGGTGGTTGTTGCTCGCGGCGAGCTTGGCCACGAACTTCGCGGCGACCTTGTCCCGCATCTCGTCGGGCACCAGGTCCATGCCCAGCGCCATGGCGTAGGCGGTCTGGCTGTTGCCGGTGACGGTGCCGTCGGCGGCGACGTACTCCTCCGCGAAGGCCGCTCGGACGTCGGCCGAGCGCTGCGCGAAGGCGGCGGCGTCGGCGTCCTCGCCGATCGCGGCGGCCATCTCGGCCAGCATCCGGGCGTCCTCGGCGTAGTACGCCGTGCCGAGCACGCCGACCGGGGTGTCGTCGTTGAGGTTGAGCCAGTCGTTCCAGTTGCCGCGCGCCGTGTCGATCAGGTCGGGTCCCGCTCCGGCGACGACGAAGTCGAAGTACTTCGTCATCAGGTCGTAGTACTGCCGCACGATCGCGGTGTCGCCGAGCGCCCGGAAGACGGCGTACGGCACGGTGATGCCGGCGTCGGACCAGCCCAGGCCGGCGCCGAGGTCGATGCCCGGCGGCACCGGGGCGATGCCGGGCAGGTTGCCGTTGGCGTAGGCCGCGTCGCTCAGGTCGCGCATCCACTTCCCCAGGAACGACCGCGTGTCGCGCAGGTAGCTCGCGGTGGGGGCGAAGACGTTGATGTCGCCGGTCCAGCCGAGTCGCTCGTCGCGGGCCGGGGTGTCGGTGGGGATCGAGAGGAAGTTGCCGCGCTGACCCCACGAGATGTTGCTCTGCAACTGGTTGAGCATCGCGCTCGAGGTCTCGAGGTCGCCGATCGCGGGCAGGTCCGAGCCCCACACCACCCCGGTGACGTCACCCGCGGCGGGCGGCGTGCTGGCGCCGGTGATCTCGACGTAGCGGAAGCCGTGCTGGGTCAGGGTCGGCTCGTAGGTGACCGTGCCGGCGGCTCCGAAGGTGTAGTAGTCGGTCACCTTCGCCGCCCGGAGATTGGCGGTGTAGAGCGTGCCATCGGGGTTGAGCATCTCGCCGTAGCGCACGCGCACCGTAGTGCCGGCCTGGCCGGTCAGCACCATCCGGGCCACACCGACCATGTTCTGCCCGAGGTCGTAGACGAACGCGCCCGGCGTGGGCTCGGTGCGCTCGACGACGTCGATCTCCTCGGTCGTGCGGACCGGCTCGTCGGGCTGGGGTACGACGAGCTCGGTCGCGGACTCCCGCACCACGGCGGGCGTCCAGCCGCTGTCGTCGTAGCCGGGCTGGTCCCAGCCGGCCTGGGCCAGCCGGGCGTCGAAGGTCTCGCCGTCGATGTTGTCGGCGGCGAGGTAGGGGCCGGCGTGGGTGGTCCAGTCGTCGCCGGTGTCGACCCACTGCGTGCTGCCGTCGGTGTAGTCGATCCGCAGCCGGGCCAGCAGCGAGAGCCGGTTGCCGTAGACACCGGGTCCCCACATGCCGACCTTGCCACCCCACCAGCCGTTGCCCATGGTCGCGCCGAGGCCGTTGTCGCCGGCGCGGACCTGGTCGGTGACGTCGTAGGTCTGGTGCTGGAAGCGGGTGTTGTAGTCGGTCCAGCCGGGCGCGAGATGCTGGTCGCCGACGGGCTCACCGTTGAGGGTCAGCTCGTAGATGCCGCGTGCCGTCGCGTAGATCCGGGCCCGCTCGACGCTCTTGCCGCTCTCCGTGGCGAAGTCGGTGCGCAGCAGCGGCAGGTTGTCGTCGGGCGAGTGCCACAGGAACTCCTGGTTGCCCTTCACCTCCAGCCCGCCGGCGACCAGGGTTCCGCCACGGAACGGGTTGCCGTCGGAGAAGTCGGTGTCGAGCAGCACGTCGCCGTTCTCGGCCTCGACGCGGACGGCGTGGACGGTGAACGCCTCGGTGCCCTCGGTGGCCACGGAGGTGCGGAAGCCGACGTAGCCCTTGCCGAAGTTCGTCCGGGTCCGGCTGTCGATCTGCTCGCCGTCGATCGAGGTGGTGATCGTGTCACCGTCGACGGTCACGCTCATGCGGTGCTGCCCGGTCCGCAGCTCGTCGGCTGTGATGACCGAGCTGATGTCCACGTCGCCGAGCGAGGCGTAGTTGCCGTTGATCTTGGTGTGCGGGCGGAACAGGGCCTGGTTGCCCACGGCCTTGACCTGCCACATGTAGCCGTTGCTCGTGTTGGCGCTGCGGATCATCGCGGCGAAGACGAGGTTGTCGAGGGTGAAGTCGAAGTCCGCGGTGTAGTCGGTCCACCGGTTGACCTCGGTGTCGGCCGGTGCGCCGACCCACTCCGCGCCGCCCCAGTCGCTCGGGTCCAGCAGACCGGTCTCGAACCACGTCGGGTCGCTCCATGCGCTCGGCACGCCCGCGCCGTCCCAGACCCGGACCCGCCACGAGTAGCGGGTCTGCGATGCGAGCGCCGGCCCGGCGTACGCGATGTTCAGCTGCTCGGACGACTCCACCCGGCCCGAGGACCAGACCGCCGCTCCGCCGTCGGCCTCCGCGACCTCGAGCTCGTAGGCGCTCTGCACGGCACCGCGACCGCCGCCGGTCGACCTCCAGCCGAACACGACGTCGTCGGCACCGATGCCGAGCGGCGTGGTGCGCGCGTTGGTCTGCAGACCGGCGACGGCGAGCGGCTCACCGGCGGCGGCCGCGGCCGCGGCGGGCGGTGCGCCGCCCAGCAGCGGCCCTCCCGTCAGCATGCCGAGGGCCAGCGTGGCGGCCGCGACCGTGGAGGTCAGGTACCGGCGGCGTGGGGTCATGGATGCCTCCTGATTGAAACGTTGCAACAGCAACCTAGGAGTTCTGTGACGACCACCACAAGGAGGTTGTCCGGATCCGGCCTCGACCGATGCCGCAGCGTCCGGGGGAGACGGCCCGGTCAGATGAGGCCGGTACGGACGGCGTGGACGACCACCTCGATCGAGGAGTCGACGCCGAGCTCGTCCGCGATCGTGCGCAGCCGCCGCCGCACGGTCCGGTCCGACACGCCGATCCGGCGGCCGATCGCGTCGATCGTCAGCCCGCGGGCGAGCAGGCTCAGGATCTCGAGGTCGAGGCGGGTGGGTGCCCACTCCTCGTCCTGGCGGTCCGTCGGCCGCTCGTGGACCACCGTCATCCGACGCGCCGCTCGGCCGCCGCCCAGTCGGCCCCGTCGCGCGGCTCGAACCGGCGGACGTCGTACGAGCGTGCGACGAGGTCGCGCATCGCGGGCAGTCCGGGCAGGTCCGCACCGAGCGCCCGGCCCTGGACGAGGACGTTCCCGAGCGCCGCCGCCTCGACGGGGCCGGCCAGCACGGGAAGACCGCAGGCGTCGGCCGTCATCTGGCAGAGCAGCTCGTTCTGCGACCCGCCTCCGACGACGTGGACGACCTCCACCGGCACCCCGGCGAGCTCGGCGGCGGTGCGCACGTGACGGCGGTAGGCGACGGCGAGGCTGTCGACGATGCAGCGGGTCACCGCGACCGGGGAGTGGGGCACGACCTCCCCCGCCTCCGCAGCCAGGGACGCGATCCGCTCGGGCATCGGGTCCGTCGCCGTGCTCGGCGCGAGCAGGCGGGGGTCGTTGATATCGACCACCGTGCGCAGCGGCTCGAAGTCCGTGGCGGCCGCGACCAGCGAGCGCAGCCCGACGTCGGCGTAGCGCCGCTCCGACCACGAGCGCAACGACTCGGAGAGGACCCACAGGCCCATCACGTTCTTGAGGAAGCGGACCGTGCCGTCGATGCCCAGCTCATTGGTGAAGTCGGCCGCCCGGGCGTCCTCGGTGAGCACCGGGGCATCGAGCTCCAGGCCGACCAGGGACCACGTGCCCGACGAGATGTAGGCGAAGTCGCCGGTGGTGGCCGGCACGCCCACCACCGCCGAGGCGGTGTCGTGGGAGCCGACGGCGACGACGGGTACGTCGGGAGCGGCACCGATCTCGTGGGCGACGTCCGGGAGCAGCGGCCCCAGCACGGAGCCCGGGTCGCGCAGCGGCGGGAGGATCCCCCACGGGAGGCCGAGCCTGCGGCACAGCTCGATCGCCCAGTCGTCGGTGCGCAGGTCGTAGAGCTGCGTGGTGGAGGCGTTCGTGCGCTCGGCGCCGGGGACCCCCGTCAGCCAGTAGCCGAGCAGATCCGGCAGGAGGAGGAGCGTGTCGGCCGCCTCCAGCGCCGCGGTGCCGCGCGCCGCGGCCAGCTGGTAGAGCGTGTTGAACGGCAGCTGCTGGATCCCGGTGGTCGCGTAGAGCTCGCGCGCACCGAGCTCGGCGACCACCTTCTCCGCGACGCCGTCCGTGCGGGAGTCACGATGACTGAAGACCGACCCGAGGAGCTGGCCGTCGCGGTCGAGCAGTCCGTAGTCGATCGCCCAGGAGTCGATGCCGATGCCGTGCAGGGGCCCGGTCCGGGCCACCTCCCGGATCCCCGACAGGGTCTCGCGGTGGATGCCGAGCACGTCCCAGAACAGCGCGCCCCGTGCCCGCACCGCCCCGTTGGGGAAGCGGTGCATCTCGTTGATCTCGACGCGCTCGGTCGTGATCCGGCCGGACATCACCCGGCCGGAGGTGGCACCGAGGTCGACCGCGGCGACCCGGACCGCCCCGCTCATCGCGCCGGCCTCATCGCGGGCTCATCGGAGGAAGGCGGCCGCGACCCCGGCGTCGACCGGGATGTGCAGGCCCGTGGTGTGGGTGAGCTCGGGACCGCAGAGCACGAAGACCGCGTTGGCGATGTGGTCGGGCAGCACCTCGCGCTTGAGGATCGTGCGCTGGGCGTAGAACTTGCCCAGGTCCTTCTCCTCGACGCCGTAGACCGCGGCGCGGTTGGCGCCCCAGCCGCTGGCGAAGATGCCGGAGCCCTGGACCACGCCGTCGGGGTTGACGCCGTTGACCTTGATGCCGTGCTCGCCGAGCTCGGCGGCCAGGAGCCGGACCTGGTGGGCCTGGTCGGCCTTGGCGGCGCCGTAGGCGACGTTGTTGGGGCCGGCGAAGATCGAGTTCTTGCTGGAGATGTAGACGATGTCGCCGCCCAGCCGCTGCTCGATCATGACCTTCGCTGCCGCCTGGGCGACCAGGAAGGACCCCTTCGCCATCACGTCGTGCTGGAGGTCCCAGTCCTTCTCGGTGGTCTCGAGCAGGGAGCGCGAGAGTGAGAGGCCGGCGTTGTTGACGACGAGGTCGACGCCGCCGAAGGCCAGCACCGCGGCATCGACGGCGGCCTGGACGGCGGCCGCGTCGCTCACGTCGACCTGGACGCCGACCGCGACGTCGGCGCCGCCCAGCTCCGCGGCGGCGTCCTGCGCCTTCTCCAGGCTGAGATCGGCGATCACCACGCAGGCACCCTCGGCGGCCAGCTTGGCCGCGGTGGCCCTGCCGATGCCGGAGGCGGCGCCGGTCACGAACGCGACCCGGGTGGCGAGCGGCTTGGGCTTCGGCATCCGCTGGAGCTTGGCCTCCTCGAGCGCCCAGTACTCGATGCGGAACTTCTCCGCCTCGTCGATCGGCGCGTACGTCGACAGCCCCTCGGCGCCGCGCATCACGTTGATCGCGTTGACGTAGAACTCCCCCGCCACGCGGGCGGTCTGCTTGTCCTTGCCGAAGCTGAACATGCCGACCCCGGGCACCAGCACGATGAGCGGGTCCTTGCCGCGGATGGCCGGCGAGTCCGCCGTCGCGTGGCGGTCGTAGTAGCCCTGGTAGTCCTCGCGATAGGCCGCCGCGAGCTCGTGCAGGCGGGCGATGCTGTCCTCGACGCTCGCGCTCGGCGGGAGGTCGAGGACGAGCGGCTTCACCTTGGTGCGCAGGAAGTGGTCGGGGCAGGACGTGCCGAGCGCGGCGAGGCGGGGGTGCTCGGACGCGGCGAGGAAGTCGAGGACCACGTCGGCGTCGGTGAAGTGGCCGACCATCGGCCGGTCGGCGCCGGCGATGCCCCGGATCGTGGGGGCCAGCGCCGCCGCACGCGCCCTGCGCTCGGCGACCGGGAGGGCGGCGTACCCCTCGAGGACGGGGCCGAACGGCTCCGCCTTGCTGTGCTCGGCGATGTACGCCGCCGCCGTGTCGATGATCCACAGCGAGTTGGCCTCGGCCTCCTCGCTGGTGTCACCCCACGCGGTGATGCCGTGGCCGCCGAGGATGCAGCCGACCGCCTGGGGGTTCTTCTCCTTGATCTCGGCGATGTCGAGGCCGAGCTGGAAGCCGGGCCGGCGCCACGGCACCCAGACCACCTTGTCGCCGAAGATCGTCGCGGTCAGCTCAGGGCCGTCGGCGGCGGTCGCGATCGCGATGCCGGAGTCCGGGTGGAGGTGGTCGACATGCGCGGCGTCGACGAGGCCGTGCATGGCGGTGTCGATCGAGGGGGCGGCGCCGCCCTTGCCGTGCAGGCAGTAGTCGAACGCCGCGACCATCTCGTCCTCGCGCTCGGTGCCCGGATAGACGTCGACGAGGCTGCGCATCCGGTCGAGGCGGAGTACGGCGAGGCCGGACTCCTCGAGGGTGCCGAGGTCGCCCCCGGAGCCCTTCACCCAGAGCAGCTCGACGGGCTCGCCGGTGACCGGGTCGGTCTCCGTGCCCTTGGCCGAGGTGTTGCCGCCCGCGTAGTTGGTGTTCTTGGGGTCGGCGCCGAGGCGGTTGGAGCGCGCGATCAGCGCGGCCGCTGCGGGGTTGGTCATGGTGCCCTTCGTTCGGGTGGGTGGGTCAGGTCCAGGACAGCTGGGTGCCGCCGACGCGGTCCGCCTCGATCGCGGCCTGGTAGCCGGACTCGGCGTACGCCCGCATCGGGTCGCCCGGCAGCCCGCGCTCCTCGCGCCAGGCGGCGAGGTCGGCGCGGACGTCGGTGTAGAACGCGTCCATCAGCACGCCGTGCGCGCCGAGCACGTCGCCGGCGGACTGCGCGGCCGCCAGCGCGTCCCGGTCCACGAGCAGCGCCCGGGCGGTCATCTCCTGCACGTTGAGGACCGACCGGATCTGGCCGGGGATCTTGTCCTCGACGTTGTGGCACTGGTCGAGCATGAAGGCGACCTCGCTGTGCCCGTCGGGGTTGGCCGGGCCGTAGCCGCCGCCGCGCACCACCTCGAAGAGGATCCGGAACAGCTGGAACGGGTCCGCCGCCCCGACGATCAGATCGTCGTCGGCGTAGAAGCGGGAGTTGAAGTCGAAGGAGCCGAGCTTGCCGAGCCGCAGCAGCTGCATCACGATGAACTCGATGTTGGTGCCCGGCGCGTGATGGCCGGTGTCGAGGCAGACGACGGCCCGCTCGCCGAGCGCGGTCACCTGGGCGTAGGACGTGCCCCAGTCCGGGACGTCGGTGTGGTAGAACGCCGGCTCGAAGAGCTTGTACTCCAGCACCAGCCGCTGGTCGTCGCCGAGCCGGTCGTAGATCGCCGCCAGCGACTCCGCCAGCCGGTCCTGGCGGCCACGGAGGTCGGCCTGGCCCGGATAGTTGCTGCCGTCGGCGAGCCAGATCTTCAGGTCGCGCGAGCCGGTCGCGTCCATCACGTCGATGCACTCGAAGTGATGGTCGATCGCCTTCTGCCGGATCTTCGGGTCGACGTGGACCAGCGAGCCCAGCTTGTAGTCGTCGTCCTGGAAGGTGTTGGAGTTGATCGTGCCGAGGCCCACGCCCTGCTCCGCGGCGTAGGCCGCGAGCGCGGCGTAGTCGTCGACCCGGTCCCACGGAATGTGCAGCGCGACCTTCGGCGCCAGCCCGGTGAGCCGGTGCACGGTCGCCGCGTCCGCGATCTTCTCCTCGACGCTGCGCGGGGTCCCCGCGGTGCCGAAGACCTTGAAGCGGGTGCCGGAGTTGCCGAACGCCCAGGAGGGAAGCTCGATGGCCTGGCCCTCGAGCTGGGCGGCGATGGCGGCGAAGCCACCTTGACTGGTCATGATCGGTTGCCTTCGTTGAGATCGGGTCGGCGGGTGTGCTGGGCGAGCTGCTCGTCGAGGTTGAAGACCTCACGCAGCAGCACGAAGCCCTCGTCGGGCGCGCCCTCGAGCTGGGTGAAGTACGGCGCCATCTCGGCCTGCCAGCGGGCGTTGACGTCCGTGGCGGCCATGGCGGCCTGGGCGGCGGTCAGGTCGTCGGCCTCGACGTACCCGATCAGCAGCCCGTCCTCCCGCAGGAACAGGGAGTAGTCGCGCCAGCCGGTCGCGGCGAGTGCGGCGAGCATGTCCGGCCAGACGGCACGGTGGCGCTCGGCGTACTCCTCCGTCCGGTCAGGACGGACCTGGAGGCTGAAGCAGTAGCGGGGCATGGTGTTCCCTCCTCCCTGTTCCTGCGGAGTGACCTGGTGAGCGGTCGGCTCAGAAGTGGAACTCGTCGATGTTGTCGGCGTTGAAGCGGAACGGGTCGCCGAGCAGCACGGTGCTGTCCGCGCCGACGGTGAACTCGCCCAGGTCGCCGGCCTCGAAGGTGTCGCCCTCGGCGCCGGTGATGTCGCCGTCGGCGAGCGCCTTGCCGGCGTACGCCGAGAGGTAGCCGAGCTCCTCGGGGTTCCACAGCGCGAACTCGGTGACCGTGCCGTCCTTGACGTAGTCACGCATCTGGTCCGGCGTGCCGAGCCCGGTCAGCGCGACCTTGCCCTTCGACGCGGACGTCGACAGGTAGCGCGCTGCCGCGGAGATGCCGACCGTGGTCGGCGAGATGATCCCCTTGAGGTTCGGGTGGTCGGCGAGCAGGGCCGCGGTCTTGTCGAACGACGTCTGGTCGTCGTCGTCGCCGTAGACGGTGTCGACGAGCTTGATGTTCGGGTGGTTCGCGGCCAGGTCCTCCTTGATGAGGTCGATCCACGCGTTCTGGTTGGTGGCGTTCGCCGCCGCCGAGAGGATCGCGATCTCGCCGGCGTCGCCGATCTGCTCGGCGATCATGTCGACCTGGACCTTCGCGATGCCCTCCGCCGTGGCCTGGTTGATGAACAGGTCGCGGCACTCCGGGTCGGTGTCGGAGTCGAACGTGACGACCTTGGTGCCGGCGTCACGGGCGGCGTTGAGCGAGTCGCACAGCGCGGTCGGGTCGTTCGCCGAGACGATCAGCGCGTTGACGCCCTGCGCGGCCGCCGTGTCGATGTAGGACACCTGGGCGTCCGGGCCGGCGGTGTCGGGACCGACCTCGGCGAAGGTGCCACCGAACTCCTCGACGGCCTTCTTGCCACCGGCGTCGCTGGTCTCGAAGTAGGGGTTGCCGAGGTTCTTGGGCAGGAAGGTGACGGTCGTCTTGTCGCCGCCGCCCCCGCCTCCGTCCGAGCCACCGTCGTCGTCGCTGCCGCAGGCGGCCAGGCCCAGGGTGGCGACCAGCGCCAGTGCTGCACCGGCAGCGAACCGCTTGGAGTTGATCCTCATTGAGCTACCTTTCGGGTGTGGTCGCCGTTGACCGGCGTCTTCGACGTGACCTCGGGGAGGTCACTGAGCAATGCCGCCGTCGCGAGCGTCGCGAGGCGCGTGCGAGGGCAAGGCGTCGGAGTGAGGCGGCCTGGTTGGCCGTCGATCGACGACAACGCAGCCATCGTGCGTGCGTCGCGGCGCGGAGCAGGCGTCATTGTTCAGTGACCTCCCTTGGGGGTCACGGCCCGCCGCGGAAGCAGAGCCCGGATGCGCGGCAGGAAGTTGGAGGCGATCACCGACCCGACGAGCAGCAGGCCGATGATGATCTGGATGACCTCGGAGCCCTGCCCGTCGAGCTGCAGCGCCGAGTTGAGGACGGCGATGAGGAGCACGCCGGCGATCACGCCGTGCAGCGCCCCGCGGCCGCCGAAGATGGACACCCCGCCGAGGAGGACGCCGGCGATCACCTTGAGCTCGAAGCCCGCGCCGGTGTCGGTGGCGACGGAGTTGGCCTTGAGGGCGACGTACACACCGGCGAGGGCGGCCACGGCGCCGCTGAGGGTGAACAGGATCAGCTTGGTGCGCGCGACGTTGACGCCGGAGAAGTGCGCCGCCTCGTCGCTCAGCCCGATCTCGAAGACGCTGCGGCCGAAGCTGGTGAAGTGCAGCAGCAGGCCGAAGAGCACGGCCAGCACGATGATCGGGATGATGATGTTGGGGTACTGCGTGTCGCCGATCCGCTCGGTCGGCCAGGTGCGCAGGGCACCGGGGAAGCCGGAGATCCGCTTGTCCTGGATCAGGCCCTCGGCGAGACCGCGGTAGAGCGCCAGGCTGCCGATCGTGACCGCCAGCGAGGGCAGGCCGACGTAGGCGACGAAGAAGCCGTTGAGGGCCCCGAGCAGCGCGCCGACGAGGATCGCGACGACCGCCGCGGACGCCACGGACAGGTCGTGGTCCACGACCAGGACGCCCGTGATCGCGGCGCTGGCGCCGAGGGTGCTGGCCACCGACAGGTCGATCTCGCCGGTGACGATGATCAGCGTCATCGGCAGCGCCATCAACAGGATCGGCGCGTACTCCTTGAGCAGGTTGTAGATCGTCAGCGGGCCGTCGAAGTACTGCACGTTGCCCAGGGCGTAGAGGAACACCACGACCAGGGCCGCGATCACCGCGGCCTCGCGGTTGAGCAGCAGGCGGGCGAGCAGGTTGCGGGAGTAGGCCGGGTACGTGCGCGTCGGCGCCGAGGCGGGCGCGACGGGCGTGGCGGTGCTCATGCGTGGTCCCTCGCTTCCACGAGCTGGTGGGTACGGCGGATGCTGAGCACCCGGTCCAGGACGATCGAGCCGATGATGAGGGCGCCGACGACCGCGCCCTGCCAGAACTCGCTGATGCCCAGGATCGGGAGCGCCCGGTTGATGGTGACCAGGAGGAAGGCGCCGATGGCCGCGCCCCAGACGGTGCCGCTGCCGCCGAAGATCGCCACCCCGCCGATGACCACGGCCGCGACGGCCTGGAGCTCGATGCCGCTGCCGGTGCCGGAGAAGGCGGTGGCGTAGCGGGCGGCGGAGAAGACCCCCGCCAGGCCGGCCAGCGCGCCACAGAGCACGAAGGCGCCGAGCACGCGGCGTCCCGCGGGCAGGCCGTAGAGGTCGGCGGCGTCGGGGTCGGAGCCGATCGCGTAGAGCTCGCGGCCTCCGCGCGCGGTGTGGAGGTAGTAGCCGACGGCGGCGACCACGACGAGCGCGATGATCGTGAGCACCGGGATCGTCAGCACCTGCTGGGTGCCGAGCCGCTCGAAGTGCGCCGGGTAGTCCTGGGCGTTCAGCCGGTCGCTGCCGACCTCGTGCGTCAGCGCGCCGCGCAGGACGTACATCGTGCCCAGCGTGATCACCAGTGCCGGCACCTTGAAGAGGGTGACGAGGACGCCGTTGATCGCGCCGATCACGGCGCCGACGGCGAGGCCCGCGAGGAACACCACGACGACCGAGGTGTCGGGGTTCGCGACGAAGATCTTGCCGGTCACGTAGGCGGTGATGCCGAGCGTGGAGCCCACGGAGAGGTCGACGTTGCGGGTCACCACCACGACCATCTGGCCGACGGCGAGCAGCAGCAGGATCGACGGCGCCAGCAGGGTGTCGCGCCAACCGTCCGCGCTCAGCACGAAGGAGCTGCGCCGCGCGGTGGCGAGCAGGATGATCAGGCCGAGCACGATCACGATCGCCAGCTCCCGCGAGCGCAGCACGGTGTGCAGCGCGCGGGCGGCCGGGCTCTCCTGCGACGGGGCCAGGGTGGACGTGCTCATACCGGCTCCTTGGTCGCGGTCGCGGTGGACCGGGTGGCGGCGGCCATGACGTTCTCGGGCGTGGCGTCGGCGCGCGCGATGTCGGCGGTGATCCGGCCCTCGCAGACCACGAGCACCCGGTCGGCCATGCCGAGCACCTCGGGCAGCTCGGAGGAGATCATCACGATCGCGAGCCCCTGTCCGGCGAGGTCGGACAGCAGGCGGTGGACCTCGGCCTTCGTGCCGACGTCGATGCCGCGGGTGGGCTCGTCGATGATGAGCAGCCGCGGCCCGGTGGCGAGCCACTTCGCGATGACGACCTTCTGCTGGTTGCCGCCGCTCATCGTGGCCGCGCGCATGTCGAGCGCGCTGGTCTTCACCTGCAGCCGCGCCGCCCAGGGACCGGCCGCCCGGTTCTCGGCGCGAGCCGTGAGCAGGCCGGCCCGGGCGAGGCCGCCGCGGATCACCGCCCCGATGTTGCGGGCGACCGAGCTCTCGATCACCAGCCCCTGCTGCCGACGGTCCTCGGGGACGAACGCCATGCCGGCGCGGATCGCTCGGCGGGGACTGCCCTTGGGCACGGTCCTGCCGTCGAGGGTGACCGTCCCCTCGTCGTACCCGTCGACGCCGAAGACGGCCCGGGCGATCTCGCTGCGGCCGGCCCCGACGAGACCGGCGAGGCCGACGATCTCTCCCGCGTGGACCTGGAAGGACACGTCGTGGAACTCGCCGGCGCTGCTCAGGCCCTGCACGTCGAGCACGACGTCGCCGATCGGCGCGGGCGTCTTGGGGAACAGCTCGGCGACCTCGCGACCCACCATCTTGGCGACGATCTCCGCCTCGGTGGTCTCCGCGACGCGGGCGGTGGAGACGTAGGCCCCGTCCCGCATCACGGTGACGGTGTCGCACAGGTCGAAGACCTCGTCGAAGCGGTGGGAGATGAACACCAGGGCGCGGCCCTCGTCGCGCAGGCTGCGGGCAACCGCGAAGAGGCGGGCGACCTCGTTGCCGCTGAGCGCCGCGGTCGGCTCGTCCATCACCAGCAGCTTCGCGTCGAGCGAGATGGCCTTGGCGATCTCGATCAGCTGCTGGTCGGCGATGGAGAGGCCGTTGGCGACCCGGCGCGGGTCGATGCTGACACCGAGCCGGGCGAAGAGGGCGTGCGACTCGGCGTACATCCGGGACCGGTCGATGCGGCGGCCGCGGCCGCGCGGGTGGCGGCCCATGAAGATGTTCTCGGCGACCGACAGGTCGGGGAAGAGCGTCGGCTCCTGGTAGATCACCGCCACGCCGGCGGCCTTCGACTCGGCCGTCGAGCCGAAGTCGACCGGCTCGCCGAGGAGCCGGAACTCGCCCGCGTCGCGGCGGTGCACGCCGGCGACGATCTTCACCAGGGTGGACTTGCCCGCGCCGTTCTCGCCGACCAGGGCGTGGATCGAGCCGGGCCACACCTCGAGCGTTCCCGAGCGCAGCGCGGCCACGGCACCGAACGACTTCGCCACGTCGCGCAGCTGGAGGGTCGGCATCCGCTCCTCGCGGCGCTCCTCGTGGTCCGGCATCGCACTCCCTCGGTTCTCGACATCCGCACATTGAAAGGTTTCAATAGGGGATGCAACGGACACTAGGTGACCACGGTCACAGGCGTCAAGGCGTTCCGTGGAACTTTTTGAAACGAATCAAATGCGGCGGTCCGCCGCTGGGGTGGGCCTAGGGTGAGCCTCACACGACAGGAGGAAGCGTGACCACGAGCGAGGTGGCGAGGAGCGGCGACACGAGCCGCAGCGTCTCCGTCAAGGACGTCGCCGCGGCGGCAGGGGTCTCGGTGGGGACGGTCTCCAACGTCCTCAACCGGCCGGAGAAGGTCTCCCCCGCCACCCTCGAGCACGTCCAAGCGGTCATCGAGCAGCTCGGCTTCGTCCGCAACGACGCGGCCCGTCAGCTGCGGGCCGGCACCAACCGCGCGATCGGCATGGTCGTCCTCGACGTCCGCAACCCGTTCTTCACCGACATCGCCCGCGGGGTCGAGCTGCGCCTCGCCGAGCACCGCCGTCCCCTCATCCTCGGCAGCTCCGACCAGGACGCCGAGCGCGAGTCGACCTACCTCGACCTGTTCGAGGAGCAGCGGGTCAGCGGCCTGCTCATCACCCCCGTCGGCAAGGTGCTCCCCCGCCTGCGCCGGCTGCGGGAGCGGGGCACCGCCGTCGTGGTGGTCGACCGGCGCACCGGCAGCCGCGAGTTCTCCTCCGTCGCCGTCGACGACGTGCGCGGTGGCCGCCTCGCGGCGCAGCACCTGCTGGAGTCCGGTCGCCGCAGGATCGCGTTCATCGGCGGTCCGCGCGGCCTCACCCAGATCAAGCACCGGCTCCACGCGGCCCAGGAGGAGGTCGACGCGGTCGACGGCGCCCGGCTGCGCTTCGTCGAGACCGGCACCATGGACGCCGACGCCGGACGACGCGGCGCGGAGGACCTCCTCGCCGGGCCCGACCGACCCGACGCCATCTTCGCGGCCAACGACCTCGTCGCCCTGGGCGTGCTCCAGGCGTTGACGCTGGCGGGGGTGCGCGTCCCCGAGGACGTCGCCATCATCGGCTTCGACGACATCGACTTCGCGGCCTCCGCCGCCATCCCCCTCAGCTCGGTGCGACAGCCGCGGGCCGAGATGGGCCGGGCCGCGATCGACCTGCTGCTCGCCGCCATCGACGACCCCGCCGCACAGGTCCGCGACATCGTGCTCGAGCCCGAGCTCGTGGTCCGCCGCTCGACCGGCTGACCCGTCCCCGCCCGGAGCGCGACTCAGCCGATCCGGGCGAGCGCCAGGCCCTCCTCGTCGCCCAGTCGGGCCAGCGCCTCGGCATCGGGCGCGTAGACCGCCGAGCCGCCGACGAAGGCGTGCGCGCCGCACCGCCCGGTCAGGCCGGCGACGACCACGTGCAGACCGTGGTCGAGCGCGCGGGCGGCGTAGGTCACGTCGAGCCGGCGGGCGCCGCCGGCGAAGTAGGCGACCGAGGCCAGGTAGACCTGTGCCCCGGCCGCCGCGGCCGCCGCGGCGTGCGCGGGGACGCTGCCGTCGCGGCAGATCGAGAGCGCGAGCACGATCCCGTCGACGGTGATCGACGCCGCGTGGTCGCCGGCGACGAACCAGGTCGACTCGTCACCGTCGAGATGCTGCTTGTCGTACGGCGCCGTGGTGCTCCCGTCCGGTTCGACGACCACCGACGACAGGGTCCGCCCGTGGTCGCGGCGGAGGGCGGTGGAGGCGACCACCGTGGCACCCGCCGCGGCCGCCGCCTCCCGGAGCGGGTCCAGCACCGGCCCCACCAGGTCGGCGAGCGTCGGCAGGCCGCCGGAGAACGCGCCGGCGTCGTACCCGGACAGGAAGGCCTCGGGCAGCACCACCACCCGCGCCCCGGCCTCGCCCGCCGCGTGGACGAGGCGGGCGGCGGTCGCCACGTTGTGGGGCAGCGCACCGGCGCGCGCCTCGGCCTGCGCGGCGGCGACGATCATCGGCCGGCGGGCCTCAGTGGGCGACGACCTCGACGCGCTGGAACTCCTTGAGCTCGGTGTAGCCCGTGGTCGCCATCGAGCGCTTGAGCGCACCGACGAGGTTCATGGTGCCGTCGGCGACCCGCGAGGGGCCGAAGAGGATCTCCTCGATGGTGCCGATCTGGTCGAACTGCACCCGCTGGCCGCGCGGCAGGTCGGCGTGGTGCGCCTCGGCGCCCCAGTGGAAGCCGCGGCCCGGCGCGTCGGTGGCGCGCGCGAACGGCGAGCCCACCATGACCGCGTCGGCGCCGCAGGCGATCGCCTTGGCGAGGTCGCCCGACGTGCCGATCGAGCCGTCGGCGATCACGTGGACGTAGCGGCCGCCCGACTCGTCGAGGTAGTCGCGGCGGGCGGCGGCGACGTCGGCCACCGCGCTCGCCATCGGGACGGCGACGCCGAGCACGGTGCGCGTCGTGTGGGCCGCTCCCCCGCCGAAGCCGACCAGGACACCGGCGGCGCCGGTGCGCATGAGGTGCAGGGCGGCCTGGTGGGTCGCGCAGCCGCCGACGATGACCGGGACGTCGAGCTCGTAGATGAACTCCTTGAGGTTCAGCGGCTCGGCCTGGCTGGAGACGTGCTCGGCCGACACCGTCGTGCCGCGGATGACGAACAGGTCGACGCCCGCGTCGGTCACCGTCTTCGCGAACTCCTTGGTCCGCTGCGGCGAGAGCGAGCCCGCGACCGTGACGCCCGCGTCGCGCATCTCGCGCAGCCGCTCCGCGATCAGCTCGGCCTTGATCGGCTCGGTGTAGATCTCCTGCAGCCGGCGGGTCGCCTCCTCGCCCTGGAGGCCGGCGACCTCGTCGAGCAGCGGCTCGGGGTCGTCGTACCGCGTCCACAGGCCCTCGAGGTTGAGCACCCCCAGCCCGCCGTAGCGCCCGAACTCGACCGCGGTCTTCGGCGACATGACCGAGTCCATCGGCGCGGCCAGGATCGGCAGCGAGAAGCGGTAGGCGTCGATCTGCCAGTCGACGCTGACCTCCTCGGGGTCGCGCGTGCGCCGGGACGGCACGATCGCGATGTCGTCGAAGGAGTACG
The DNA here is from genome assembly GCF_051390595.1 of Nocardioides segetis. Classification (NCBI taxonomy): domain Bacteria; kingdom Bacillati; phylum Actinomycetota; class Actinomycetes; order Propionibacteriales; family Nocardioidaceae; genus Nocardioides; species Nocardioides segetis. Next base: position 36,045 of record NZ_JBNINR010000022.1, read on the forward strand.
CCGTCCGGGCTCGCTTGGCGCGGCCGATCTCGATGTCGCTCACGCCGACGAGGATATCGGGGCGGGCCGTCAGGGCCGCATGCCGGCGAGGTCGAGGAACATGACATGCAGCCCGACGCAGCTGCCGTCGGGGCGCCGGAAGGCGCCGGGAACGGTGCCGATCACCTCGAAGCCGAGACTGCGCCACAGCGCGACGGCCACCATGTTGGTCGCGACCACGGCGTTGAACTGGATGCCGGCGAACCCCTGCGCACGGTGCCACGCGACGACGTGCTCGCCCAGCGCCCGGCCGACGCCCGTTCCCCGGGCGGCGCTCGCCACCATGAAGGACGCCGTACCGATGTGGCTGCCCTGGGCGGGCCGGTTCGGGCCCATCTTCGCCGTGCCGACCACGACGCCGTCGACCTCGGCCACCGCGACCGCACCGGGCTGGCCGAGCCAGAAGTCGCGGGCGTCCGCGTCGTCGAGCACGGGCAGGGCGTAGGTCTCCCCCGCCGCCAGCACCTCGCGGATGATCGCGGACACGGCGGGCCAGTCGGCGTCGCGGTAGGCGCGGAGGGCAGGGTCGCTCACCCGGCCCAGGCTAGTGCCGCGTCTCGGACCCGGCACGAGACCAGGCCCGGGGACCTCAGCGATCGTCCTGGTGCCGTCCCCGGGCCGGCGGGTCGAGCTCGTCGGCCTCTCTCAGCCGGGCCTGCTGCTCGGCGCGCTCGCGCTCGAAGAGGTCGCGCCTCTCCTGCGCCTCGGCCTCGAGCCGGTCGGCCTCGGCCCGCGCCTGCTCCGACTCCGCCGCGACGTGGCGCGCCTCGGCGTCGTGCCGGCGCAGCCGGCCCTCGCGCTCCCGCACCTGCGTGCGCAGCTCGTGCGCGCGGTGGCGGCTGCGCTCGCGCCGCTGCCTCATCGCGACCAGGACGAGCGCCCCCAGCACCACCAGCGCCACGACCACGTAGACGGCGATCCACCCGGGATCGCCCGCTTCCCCGAACCACTCCTCGGCGTCCATCTCGGCTCCCTCCTGCCCCTTCCGATGCGGTACCGCCGCATCGGCGCGGCATACCCGCGAGCGGGGACGCCGACGGGACTACCGGTGGTAGTTGGGCGCCTCGACGGTCATCTCGATGTCGTGGGGGTGGCTCTCCTTGAGCGAGGCGGACGTGATCCGGATGAACCGGCCCTTGTCCTGCAGCTCGGGGATGGTGCGGGCGCCGACGTAGAACATCGACTGCGACAGTCCACCGAGGAGCTGGTGGGCGACGCCGGCGAGGGGACCCTTGTAGGCGACCCGACCCTCGATGCCCTCGGGGACGATCTTGTCGTCGCTGGTGACCTCGGCCTGGAAGTAGCGGTCCTTGGAGTAGGACTTCTTGCCGCGCGAGGACATGGCGCCGAGCGAGCCCATGCCGCGGTACGCCTTGTACTGCTTGCCCTGGTGGAAGACGACCTCGCCGGGCGACTCCTCGCAGCCCGCGAGCATCGAGCCGATCATCACGGACTCGGCACCGGCGACGATGGCCTTCGCGATGTCGCCGGACTGCTGGAGACCGCCGTCGGCGATGACGGGGACGCCGGCGGGGCGGGCCGCGAGGGAGGCCTCGTAGACGGCGGTGACCTGCGGGACGCCGCAGCCGGTGACCACGCGCGTGGTGCAGATCGAGCCGGGTCCGAAGCCGACCTTGACCGCGTCGGCGCCCGCGTCGACGAACGCCTGCGCGCCCTCGCGCGTGGCGACGTTGCCGCCGATGACCTGGACGTGGCGGGTGGCCGGGTCGGACTTGAGCCGGCGGACCATGTCGAGCAGCAGGGTGACGTGACCGTGGGCGGTGTCGGCGACGAGCACGTCGACGCCGGCCTCGATCAGCGCGGTCGCCCGCTCCCAGGCGTCGCCGAAGTAGCCGATGGCCGCACCGACCATGAGCCGGCCGTCGGCGTCCTTGGAGGCCAGCGGGAACTGCTCGGACTTCACGAAGTCCTTGACGGTGATCAGCCCACCGAGGCGGCCCTCGTCGTCCACCAGCGGGAGCCGCTCGCGCTTGTGCTTGCGCAGCAGGGCGGTCGCGTCGTCGCGGGAGATGCCGACCTTGCCGGTGAACAGCGGCATCGGCGTCATCACCTCGTCGACCTTGGTGGTGGCCCACTCCGCGACGGGCGTGAACCGCAGGTCGCGGTTGGTGCAGATGCCGAGGAGGCGGTTGTCGGCGTCGACGACGGGCAGGCCGGAGACGCGGTACTCGCCGCAGATCCGGTCGAGCTCCTCGAGCGTCGCGTCGGGGCCGATGGTCACCGGGTTGGAGATGATGCCGGTCTGGGTCCGCTTGACGAGGTCGACCTGGTAGGCCTGCTCCTCCGCGGACAGGTTGCGGTGCAGGATGCCGATGCCGCCCTGGCGCGCCATCGCGATGGCCATCCGCGACTCCGTCACGGTGTCCATCGCGGCGCTGATCAGCGGCGACTTCAACGAGATCTCGCGGGTCAGCCGCGAGGTGGTGTCGATGTCGTCCGGCGCCAGGTCGGAATGACCCGGCAGCAGCAGGACGTCGTCGTAGGTGAGACCGAGTGCGGCGAACTTGTCCGGGACCTCCACCACACCATCGTAGTGCGTGACACCGGTCACCCCCTTGACGGGCCGGAGAGGCTGGAGGCATGAGCACCCCACGCCGCTCGTCGCCTCCGCTGCGCGCCGCCGCACGACGTCCCGAGGCCTCCGCGTGAGCTCGGACCTGGACCCCCACGTGCTGGTGCTCTTCGGGGCGACCGGCGACCTCGCCGCGCGCAAGCTCTTCCCCGGGCTCTACCGGCTGGCCGCGGCCGGACGCCTGCCGGAGCACTTCGAGGTGATCGGCAGTGGTCGCCACTCCCCCGGCGGCGACGACGAGTTCCGCGCACAGATCCGGGACGCGCTGGTCGAGTTCGTCGGCGACGTCGACGACGCCGTCGCCCGGCCACTGCTCGAGCGCACCCGGTTCGTCGCGTCCTCCGCGGACGACGGCGCCGCACTCGCCCGCGCCGTCGCGGACGCCGAGGACCGGATCCTCGCCTCGTGCGGCTGCCTGCTGGGCGACGTACGACGCCTGCTCTACCTCTCCGTGCCGCCCGGGGCGGTCAAGGGCATGGTCGGCATGCTCGACCGGGAGGACCTCGTGGACCGGTCGCGCCTGGTGGCCGAGAAGCCGTTCGGCACCGACCTCGCCACCGCTCGGGAGCTGCACGACGTGCTCTGCTCGGCCTTCGCCGAGGACCAGGTGTTCCGCATCGACCACTTCCTCGGCAAGGAGGCGGTGCAGAACATCCTCGCGCTGCGCTTCGCGAACGGCCTGTTCGAGCCGGCATGGAACCGCCACTCGATCGAGTCCGTGCAGATCGACGTGCCGGAGAAGCTCACGGTCGAGGGCCGCGGCAGCTTCTACGAGGGCACCGGCGGCCTGCGCGACATGGTCACCACCCACCTCGCACAGCTGCTGGGCTTCGTCGCCCTGGAGGACCCGCACGCGTTCCGGGCGTCCGCGATCCGCGCCGCGAAGGCCGCGACCTTCTCGGCCGTCCGACCGGTCGACCCCGAGCGCGTCGTCTTCGGCCAGTACGACGGCTACCGCTCCGAGCCGGACGTCGCGGAGGACTCCGACGTCGAGACCTTCGTGGCGGCCGAGATGTGGATCGACAACGACCGGTGGCGCGACGTCCCGTTCTACCTGCGCACCGGCAAGGCGCTCGCCGAGGGCAACCGCACCATCACCGTCCGCTTCCGCGACCCGCGGCACCGGTGGCTGAAGCCCGAGGGCGGCGGGGTGCCCGAGCCCAACGAGCTGATCATCGAGCTGGCCGACCAGCCGCGGGTCGCGATCGACGTGCGCGCCAAGCGCCCCGGGCCCGACATGGCCCTGGTCGAGGGCGTGTTCCGGCTCGACCTCGTCGGCGACGTACCGGGCGCCGATCCGCTGGAGGCCTACGAACGCCTGCTGCTCGACGTGATGCGCGGCGACCGGACCCTGTTCATCAGCTCCGAGGAGGTCGACCGGCTCTGGGAGATCTTCCAGCCGGTGCTGGACCGGCGCCCGCCCGTGGAGGCCTACGCTCCGGGGACCTGGGGCCCCGCCTCGGCGCTCGAGCTGCCGCTCGGCGGCTGGCGGCTCGGCAACCACCCCGCGGCCCCGAACGGTCAGTGACCGGGGCGGGACCACTCCTCGGACTGGGTGAGCCGGAAGAGATACGCCAGCGGCGGTACGACGACCACGACAGCCAGCCCGACCGCGACGAGCAGCCCCTGCAGGGTCGCGGTGGCACCGGCCGCGTCGGCGATGGTGACCTCGTCGACCAGCAGCCACGGGTACTGGCCCACGCCCCACCCGGAGACGACGGCGGCGACGGCGAGGACCGCCGTGATGCGCGCGACGGCGTACCGGCGAGTCCACAGCAGCGCCATGGTGGCGGCGCCCGCCAGGCCCGCGAGCGCCACGAGCGGCGCCGCCCGGCCCTCGAGCCCGGCGGCGAGCGTGGGCGCGTCGCGGTCGATCGGCACCAGGGCCGCGAAGACGATCGCGCCGGTGACCGCACCGACGGCGAGGGCCCGGACGCGCAGCTCCTCGGCCAGCCGGTCCTGCCCGCTGCGCCGCGCGTCGGCCACCAGGAAGACGCCGGCCAGGAAGGCGCAGGTGCCGACGGCGATCACGCCTCCGAACAGCGAGGTCGCGTTGACCCAGGACGACCAGCGGTCGCCCGTCCCGTCGAGCGGCACCCGGCCGGAGGCGATGCCGCCGGCGACCGTGCCGAGGAAGAACGGCGTGATGATCGAGGAGGTCGCGAAGACGATGCCGAACAGGCGGGCCTGGGCCAGCGTGGCGGCGTACTTGCGGAAGGCGAAGCTGGCGCCGCGCAGCACGATCCCGAGCAGGGCCAGCAGGAGGGGCAGCACGAGCGTCGACATCGCGGCCGCGAAGGACTCCGGGAAGCCGGTCCACCAGATCACCAGCACGTAGATCAGCCAGACGTGGTTGGCCTCCCAGACCGGTCCGATGCTGTGGTCGACCAGGGTCCTCAGCTCCGCGCCGCGGCGGCTGCTGCCGGCGGTGAGATCGAAGAAGCCGGAGCCGAAGTCGGCGCCGCCGAGCACGGCGTAGGCGATGACACCGACGAAGAGCGCAGCCGCGACGGCCAGCTCGAGGCTCATGCCCTCACCTCCGGGACCTCCGGGGCGTAGGGACTGGGCAGGTCCGCGTCGCCCGCGCGCCACCGGCGGGCCATCGAGCGGAGGACGACGACCGCGCCGACGGTCATCGCCGTGTAGACCACGGTGCTGATGCCGAGCAGCCACCACAGGCTCGCGGAGTAGTCCCCCACCGCCTCGGGCGTGCGCATGACGCCGTAGACGATCCAGGGCTGACGGCCGACCTCCGTGGCGACCCAACCGGCCTCGAGCGCGATCACCGCGAGCGGTCCGGCCGTCGCGGCGAACCGCAGGAACCACCGCCTCTCCAGCAGGTCGCGCCCTCGTCGGCGCTGGAACCAGAACCACACCACGGCCGCCGCCAGCAGCGTCCCGATGCCGACCATGGTCTGGAAGGCCAGGTGGGTCAGGTTGACCGGCGGATGGTCCTCCTCGGGGATGGTGTCGAGGCCGGGCACCGGCTCGTCGGGCGAGTTCATCGCGATGAGAGACCCCAGGTAGGGGATGTCGATCGAGTACCTCACCTCGCCGTCGACCAGGATCCCGCCCAACCGCAGGGGCGAGGGGCTCTCCGTCGTCTCGGCCAGCTCGAAGGCGGCGAGCTTGGCGGGCTGGCGCTCGTCGAGGCCGAAACCGAGGACGTGTCCCACGAACGGCTGGCTCACCGCGGCGATCGAGGCGAAGACGAAGGGCACCATGAATCCCAGGCGGTGGTGGGCGTCGCGGCGGCCGCGGAGCATGCCGACGGCGTACACGCCGGCGATGGTGAAGCCGGCCAGCATGTAGGCGCCGACCCACATGTGGGCGAACTGCACGAAGGTCTGCAGGTTGAACAGCACCGCCCAGGGCTGGACGTCGGTCACCTCGCCGTCGACGAGCCGGAAGCCGGTGGGCGCGTTCATCCAGGCGTTGACCGCGAGGACGCAGTAGGCGCCGACGACCCCGGTGATCGCCATGGGCAGGACCATCAGCACGTGTCGCTTCGGTGGCATCCGGCCCCAGCCGTAGAGGTAGATGCCGAGGAAGATCGCCTCGAGGAAGAAGGCGAGTCCCTCGAACGCGAAGGGCAGGCCGAGCACGTCGCCGTAGGTGCCCATCAGGCCGGGCCAGAGCAGGCCCATCTCGAAGCTGAGGACCGTGCCGGACACCGCGCCGATCGCGAAGAGCACGGCCGACACCTTCGCCCAGCGCTTCGCGAGCTCGAGCGCGACCGGGTCCTTGCGGCGGATGCCGATCAGGTGCATCGTGAAGATCATCGCGGGGAACGCGACGCCGAAGCAGGCCAGCACGATGTGCCAGCCGAGCGAGAGCGCCATCTGCTGCCGGGCGGGCAGCAGGCCCGCGGGTTCGGCCTCGGCGGCGAGGTGGGTGAGGGCGGTGACGACGTCGGGGGCCAGCACTCTTCGACCGTAACCCTTGTGAATGCGTTCACAAAGTCGCCGCAGGTGTCACTTCCGCCACACCGACCGAGATAGGGGTACGCCGACGGGCGGGTCAGCGGCGCAGGTCGGTGAGCGCGATCCGCACGGTCAGCGACTCCCCCGCCATCCGGATCCGGCCCCGCATGCCCGCGGCGAGCACCATCGGCAGGACCGCCTTGGTGTCCGACGGCGCGGTCAGCACGATCTCCTCCGCCCCCGCCGAGCGGGCCGCGCGCGCGACCTCGGCGAGCAGCCGGGTGCCCACGCCGCGCCGGTGCCAGGCGGGGTCGACCCACAGGTCGACCGGCCACGGGGCGTCGCCGTCGGCGGGCGTGTACTCCGCCCGGCCCGCGACCTTGCCGGCGGCGAGCGCGGACACGACCTCCCCCGCGGTCACGAAGTCCGGGTCGCCCGCCCCGGGCTGGTGCGGCGCCGGCGGGGTCTGGGCGTCGAGGACCTCGCCGACGAGCTCCGCCAACGCGTGGGCGCGCGCCCGCTCGGTCGGGGTGAAGGGGGTGTCGCGCCGGATCTGGATGGTGGCCGAGCCGCCGACCACCATCTCCAGCACGTCGTCCGCACCGGTGCTGGGGGCGATGTCGGCGTCGAACAGCCGGGCGGCCACGTCCGGGAAGCTCGCCGGCTGGGCGATGATCGCGCGCACCGCCTGGACGTAGCGGGTCGGCTGGTCCTCGAGGGCCGCGGTCGTGACGGGGTCGGCGGACACCGCCTCGCCGCCGGCGCGGGTCACCAGCTCACGGAGCTGGTCGCGGGTCCAGTCCTGGGGGACCTGGAGCACCAGCTCGTCGGTCACCGAGGGGCCCGCCGGGAACACCTGGACGGTGACGATGTTGACCCCCGCCCGCCCGCAGGCCGCGGCCAGCTCGGCCAGCGCTCCGGGGCGGTCGGCGAGTCCGGCTCGCACGCGCCACAGCATGTCGCCCACTATGCCGGACGAAGGTCACGCCGCGCGATCATCGATGTTTCATCGACCCGTCGCATCTAAACCCCAAAAACACGCCGACCCGTCGCGTTCGAACGCGACGGGTCGGTGTGGAGTGGATCAGTGGCCGTGGCCGTGCCCGTGGCCGTGACCGGCCGCCTCGGGCTCCTCCTCGACCGGCTTGTCGACGACCAGGGTTTCGGTCGTCAGCAGCATGCCCGCGACGGAGACCGCGTTGGCCAGCGCCGAGCGGGTCACCTTGACCGGGTCGATGACGCCCTGGGCGAGCAGGTCGCCGTACTCGCCGGTGGCGGCGTTGTAGCCGTTGCCGACGCCGAGCTCGCGAACCTTGTGGGTCACGACGTAGCCGTTCTCGCCACCGTTCTCGGCGATCCAGCGCAGCGGCTCCTCGACGGCCTTGCGGACGATCCGCACGCCGATCGCCTCGTCGCCGGTCAGGCCGAGCTCGTCGTCGAGCGACGCGGAGGCGTGGATGATCGCGGAGCCGCCGCCGGGGACGATGCCCTCCTCGATCGCGGCGCGCGTCGCGGAGACGGCGTCCTCGATCCGGTGCTTCTTCTCCTTGAGCTCCACCTCGGTGTGGGCGCCGACCTTGATCACCACGACGCCGCCGGAGAGCTTGGCCAGCCGCTCCTGGAGCTTCTCGGTGTCCCAGTCGGAGTCCGAGGCCTCGATCTCCTTCTTGATCTGCTCGACGCGGCCCGCGACCTCGCTCTCGGCGCCGGCCCCGTCGATGATCGTGGTGTTGTCCTTGGTGACCACGATGCGGCGGGCCTGGCCGAGCACGTCGAGGCCGACCTGGTCGAGCTTGAGGCCGACCTCGGGCGAGATGACCTGGCCACCGGTCAGGATCGCGATGTCCTGCAGCATCGCCTTGCGGCGGTCGCCGAACGCGGGCGCCTTGACCGCGACGGCGTTGAACGTGCCGCGGATCTTGTTGACGACCAGCGTCGAGAGCGCCTCGCCCTCGACGTCCTCGGAGAGGATGAAGAGCGGCTTGCCCGCGGCGATGACCTTCTCCAGCAGCGGCAGCAGGTCCGCGATGGCGCTGATCTTGCCCTGGTGGATGAGGAGGTACGGGTCGTCGAGGACCGCCTCCTGGCGCTCCGCGTCGGTGACGAAGTACGCCGAGATGTAGCCCTTGTCGAACTGCATGCCCTCGGTGAACTCGAGCTCGGTCGAGGGGGTGTTGGACTCCTCGACCGTGATGACGCCGTCCTTGCCGACCTTGCCGAAGGCCTCGGCGAGCAGCTCGCCGATGTGGCTGTCGCGCGAGGAGACGGTCGCCACCGAGGCGATGTCCTTCTCGTCGTCGACGTCGCGGGCCGCGGCCTTGAGGGCGTCGGCGACCGCGCCGGCGGCGGCGTCCATGCCCCGCTTGAGGCCCATCGGGTTGGCGCCGGCGGCGACGGCGCGCAGGCCCTCGTGGACCAGCGCCTGGGCGAGGACGGTCGCGGTGGTGGTGCCGTCACCGGCGACGTCGTTGGTCTTGGTGGCGACCTCCTTGGTGAGCTGGGCACCGAGGTTCTCGAAGGGGTCGTCCAGCTCGACGTCGCGCGCGACGGTCACACCGTCGTTGGTGATCGTCGGGGCGCCCCACTTCTTGTCGAGCACGACGTAGCGGCCCTTGGGGCCGAGGGTGACCTTGACGGTGTTGGCGAGGGCGTCGACACCGCGCTCGAGCGCGCGCCGGGCGTTCTCGTCGAACTCCAGGATCTTGGGCACTGCTTACTCCTTGGGTGTGGAAAGCCGAACGCCCGGGACGTCGAGCACCGGATCACTGGTGCGGGACGTCCCGGGCGGCGTGAGGCTTCGGGATCAGGCCAGGACCGCGAGGACGTCGCGGGCCGAGAGGATGAGGTACTCCTGGCCGGAGTACTTGACCTCGGTGCCGCCGTACTTGCTGTAGATGACCTTGTCACCCACGGCCACGTCGAGCGGAACGCGGTTGCCGTTGTCGTCGATGCGACCGGGACCAATGGCCAGGACCTCGCCCTCCTGGGGCTTCTCCTTCGCCGTGTCGGGGATGACCAGACCAGAGGCGGTGGTCTGCTCGGCCTCGAGGGGCTTGACGACGATCCGGTCCTCGAGCGGCTTGATGTTGACCGACACGATGTCGACCTCCACTTTCTAAGACGTCTGTGTGTCCTGCAGGGCGTCCTGCAGCTGTCCTGCACTGGCACACTCGCGGTGAGAGTGCCAGAAACGAAACTAGCACTCTCCGCAAGGGAGTGCCAGAGCACGCCCGCAGGAGGGCGCGATCACGACCAAAGTCGGTTGACCTGACGTCGGGGCAGGCCACTAGCGTTCTCGACATGTTTGCTGCGCTGGGCCGCTTCGTGACCCGTTTCCGTTGGTATGTGATCGGCGCGTGGGTGCTCCTCGCCGTGATCGTGGGCGCCACCGCGCCCGCCCTCGAGTCCACCCAGGACAACTCCGAGTTCCTTCCCGACCACTACGAGTCGATCCAGGCGCTGAAGCTGCAGGAGGACAAGTTCTCCGACGCCTTCTCCCCGGGCGCGATCCTCGTCATCGAGCGCGAGGACGGTGGCGCGCTCACCTCGGACGACCAGACCGCCGTCGCCGACCTCACCCAGGAGCTCGCGCCGACCCTCGGCACGAAGACCTTCCAGCAGATGGTCATCGCGCAGAACGAGGTCGGCGAGCCCAACCTGTCCGAGGACGGCACGGTCATGTTCGCGATCATCCCGCTCGCGGACGGCGCCACCGGCTTCGACCCGCAGGCGTTCGACGACGCCGAGCAGCTCCGCGACGACATCGACGAGCTGACCGAGGGCTCGGACCTCGAGGTCCGCGCGACCGGCGCCGTGCCCCAGGGCCTCGACTCCCAGGAGTCGAGTGAGAGCACGCTGCTCATCGTCGGCGTCGCGACCGTCGTGCTCATCGTCGGCCTGCTCGCCCTCATCTTCCGCAGCGTGCTGATCTGCCTCCTGCCGATCGTCGTGGTCGGGCTCGTGTCGTCCATCGCCACCGGCGCCATCGCCTGGGCCAACGACATCTTCGGGCTCAAGGCCGACGCCTCGGTGCAGCAGATCCTCATCGTCGTCCTCTACGGCGTCGGCACCGACTACATCCTGTTCTTCCTGTTCCGGCACCGCGAGCGGATGCGCCAGGGCGCGCCTGTCAAGGACTCGGTCGTGCACAGCCTCGACCGGGCCGGCGAGGCCATCGCCTCCGCCGGCGGCGCCGTGATCGTGGCGTTCATGGCGCTGATCCTCAGCTCGCTCAGCATCTTCCGGGCCATCGGCCCCGCGCTGGCGATCGCCGTGTTCGTGACCCTGCTGGCGGCACTCACCCTGGTGCCCGCCGTGGTCTCGCTGCTCGGCAAGGCGCTGTTCTGGCCGTCGAAGTCGTGGCAGAAGGAGCCCAAGCACGGCACCTTCATCAAGCTGGGCAACACCGTGGGCCGGCGCCCCGGCCTCACCGCGCTGGTGTCGGGCGGTGCGATGACGATCCTCGCGATCTTCGCCCTCAGCTTCAGCCCGTCCTTCGACTTCAACTCCAGCCTGCCCGAGGGCGTCGAGTCGACCGAGGCGATGGAGACGTTCCAGGAGCACTTCTCCGCGGGCGCCGCCGAGCCGGTGCCGGTGCTCGTCGACGCCGAGGGCGCCGAGGTGACCCCCGCCCAGCTCGAGTCGTTCAAGAGCGCGCTCGGCGAGGCCAAGGGCGTCGACCAGGTGACCGGCCCCGTCCCCTCCTCGGACGGCTCCGCCTACCAGTACTACCTGACCCTGCACGACGACCCCGTCTCGGACGCGGCCCAGGACAACGTCGACGGCCCGATCCGCGACGCCGCCCACGCCGCCGCCCCCGAGGGCACCGAGGCGTACGTCGGCGGCACGCCGGGCATCTTCGCCGACATGTCCGCGGCGATGGCCCGCGACTACAAGGTCGTCTTCCCCGTCGCCGCGGCCGTCATCCTGCTGATCCTGGCGCTCCTGCTGCGCAGCCTGGTCGCGCCGTGGTTCCTCATGGCGGCGGTCGGCCTCGGCTTCGCGGCCACCCTGGGCATCACCGTGATCGCCTTCCAGCACATCGGCGGCGAGTCCGGCCTGATCTTCATGCTGCCGATCTACATCTACCTGTTCGTCACGGCGCTCGGCACGGACTACAACATCTTGATGATCGCGCGCCTGCGCGAGGAAGCGCGCGAGGGCCGTGACCCGCACGGCGCGGCGGCCCAGGCCGTCACGCACGCCGGGCCGACGATCGCCGCGGCCGGCGTGATCCTCGCCGGGACGTTCGCGTCGCTGATGCTGGGTGGCAACACGCTGATCGTGTCCATGGGCTTCGCGCTCGCCGTCGGCATCCTCATCGTGTCGTTCGTGATGTCGATGTTCTTCACCCCGGCGCTGACGTCGCTGCTGGGCCACGCCGCCTGGTGGCCCGGCCACGGTGACGAGAAGCGCGACGACGAGCCGGAGAAGGAGCTCACGCCCACGGCCTGACAGGATCGGGGTGTGGACCTCGACGACTTCCGGTGGCTGCTGACCGATGAGGGCCAGGCCCTGCTCGCCGAGGCCACGGCCCTGGTCGCCGCGGGCACCGCGCCGCTCGCCGCCGGCTCCGCGCTGCGTCGTACGACGACGCCGGAGCGGGCGGCGACGGCGCTCACCCAAGTGGAGCTGCGTGGGCGAGCGATCGCGAAGTTCGGGGACCGCGCGCCGCGGATGTACTTCACGCCGGACGGGCTCGAGCAGGCGACCCGGCTCCGGGTCGCCGAGCACCGGGCGGGCCGCGCGGCGGCGTTCGGGGCACGCACCCTGGTCGACCTCGGCTGCGGGATCGGCGGCGACCTGGTCGCGGCCGCCGCGGCGGGCCTGGTGTGCGCCGGCGTCGACCTCGACCCGGTGCGGGTGGCGGTCGCCCAGGCCAACCTGGACGCCCTGGGCCTGCCCGGCGCCGTCCAGGTCGCCGACGCGACGACGGTCGACCACCGCGGCTTCGACCTCGCGTTCGCCGACCCGGCACGCCGTTCGGGGTCCGGCCGCACCTTCCGGGTCGAGGACTGGACCCCGCCGTGGTCGTGGGTCGAGGGACTGCTCGACCGGGACGCCTGCGTCAAGGTGGCGCCCGGCATCCCGCACGCGCTGGTGCCCGACGACGTCGAGGCCGAGTGGGTGAGCGACGACGGCGAGGTCAAGGAGGCCGCCCTGTGGGCCGGGCGGACCGCCACGGTCGCGCGCCGCGCCACCGTGATCGGCACCGGCGGCCTGGCGACGCTCACCGACGAGGACGACCCGGGCATCGACGCGGTCGGGGTGCGGGCGGTCGGCGACTTTCTCTACGAGCCCGACGGAGCCGTGATCCGCGCCGGGCTGGTGACCGGGGTCGCGGCGGGGGTCGGCGGCGGCCTGGTCGACCCGAAGATCGCCTATGTCACCGCCGACCAGCCGTTCCGGACGCCGTTCGCCCGCAGCTATCGCGTCCTCGAGACCCTCCCCTACCGGGAGAAGCAGCTCAAGGCGGCCCTGCGCGAGCGCGGCATCGGCCGGCTGACCATCAAGAAGCGCGGCGTCGAGGTCTCCCCGGAGGCGCTGCGCAAACGGCTCTCGCTGCACGGCGACGCCGAGGCGACCGTGGTGCTGACCCGCGTGGCCGGCGAGGGCACCGCCCTGCTCGTCGAGCCCTTGTGAGCCGGCCTCACCGACCCTGGCCGGGGAGGTCCATGGTGCGCCCGCCGCGCGCCAGCACGGCCCGCTCGCTGCGGATGACCGTCTTGTGCAGGTCCGCGTTGTCGCCGCGGCGCACCCACGCCGGCAGGGCGTGCCGCGAGGTCCGCGCGAAGGTCGTGGCCCCCCGCCAGGCCAGTGCGTGGGCCGCGGTCCAGCGCAGGCCGTAGAGGCGGCGCACCGGCGGCGGCAGCATCCCGACGACGAGCAGGTTGGTCACCGTGACGCCCGGTCGGGCGAGCAGCGGGACCGGCATGTCGCGGGCGATGGCCCGGCCCACCACGCGGGCCTCCTCGGTCAGGTGCATGCGGCCGGAGGCGAACCAGTCCGCCATCCAGCGCTCGAACTCCGCGGCCGTCGCCGGCGCCACCGACCTCGGCATGCCGAACAGCTCGCCGAAGCGGACCCAGTCGGCCCACAGGTCCTCCTTCTCCCCCGCGCTCAACGGACGCACCAGCGTCTCGAAGGCGACCCGGGAGGAGTCCGCCAGCATCGCCATCGTCCAGAGCATCAGCTCGGGGTCGAAGGCGTCGTACGGCGTGCCGCGGGCGAAGGAGCCCTCGTCGCGGGCGAGCTCGCCGCGGACCCGGGTGTGCAGGTCGTGGACGGCGGCGAGCAGCCGGTCGGCCTCGGCGCGCGGGGCGAAGAAGATGGTCTCGAAGGCCAGCGCGGTGCGGGCCAGCCGCTCGAACGGGCGCTCCTTGGCGAGCGTCGACTGGGAGGTCCCGACGTAGGGCACCGGGTGGGTGGCGCCGATGATCAGCGCCCGCTGGCCGTAGGTCTGCCCGACCGCGCGGTGCGACTGCACGAAGCGCAGCATCGACCCCTCGGGGAAGTACCCGTCGTCGCCGCGCGCCTCGTCCATCGCCTCAGCCTGCCAGGACCTCGGTCACCGGGAGGCTGGAATCGGCAGGAAGGTCGAGCGGCGAGGGCGCCCGCCCCCTCTCCACCATGGTCGCGCCGAGGGCGGCGACCATCGCCCCGTTGTCGGTGCACAGGCCGGGGCGCGGCACCCGGACCCGGATCCCGAGGCAACCCGCGCGCTCCTCCGCGAGCGCGCGCAGCCGGGAGTTCGCGGCGACACCGCCGCCGATCATCAGGTCCTCGATGCCCTCGGCACGCGCGGCGTCGAGCGCCTTGCGCACCAGGACGTCGCAGACCGCCTCCTGGAAGGACGCGGCGACGTCGGCGACCGGCACCGGCTCGCCGGAGCGCTCCCGCGCCTCGACCCAGCGGGCGACAGCGGTCTTGAGGCCCGAGAAGGAGAAGTCGAAGCGGTGCCGCTCCAGGTCGCGGCGGCTGGTGAGCCCGCGGGGGAAGTCGATCGCGACCTGGTCGCCCTCGCGGGCGGCGCGGTCGATGTGGGGACCGCCGGGGAACGGCAGCCCGAGCAGCCGCGCGACCTTGTCGAAGGCCTCGCCGGCCGCGTCGTCGATGGTCGCGCCCATCGGGGCCACGCCGTCGTCGTGCCCGGTGATGTCGGTGACCTTGAGCAGGCTCGAGTGCCCCCCGGAGACCAGCAGCGCCAGACACGGCTCGGGCAGCGGCCCGTGCTCGAGCTGGTCGACGGCGACATGCGCCGCGAGGTGGTTGACCCCGTAGATCGGCGTGCCGAGCGAGAGCGCGAGCGCCTTGGCGGAGGCGACGCCGACGAGCAGGGCGCCGGCGAGGCCGGGCCCGTGGGTCACCGCGATCGCGTCGACGTCGCTCAGCGCCACACCGGCGGTGTCGCAGGCCCGCTGGATGGTCGGGACCATCGCCTCGAGGTGGGCCCGGCTCGCCACCTCGGGTACGACGCCGCCGAAGCGCGCGTGCTCCTCGACGCTGCTCGCGACGGCGTCGGCGAGCAGGGTGCGGCCGCGGACGATGCCGACGCCGGTCTCGTCGCACGAGGTCTCGATGCCGAGCACCAGGGGTTCGTCGCGGGTCACGGCACCATTGTGACGGGTCTCGCCAGCACGACCGCGGTGGTGCCGTCCCGGTAGTAGCGGGCCCGCCTCCCCAGCTCGCCGAATCCGTGACGCTCGTAGAACAGCCGCGCCGGCGTGTTGTCCTCGCGCACCTCCAGCAGCAGCCGGGAGGCCCCGCCCCGGGCCGCGACGGCGTGGACGCCGCCCAGGAGCGCCGTCGCCACGCCGGCGCGGCGCAGCGGCACCGGGACCGCGATCCGCTGCAGCTCCGCGTCCACGTCCACCACGCTGACGACGGCATAGCCGGCGAAGGAGGCGTCGTGCTCGGCGACGACGACGGTGACCGTCGGGACCCGGCCGGCGACGCCCTCGTCGATCAGGTACGCCGACCACGGGTCGAGCGGGAACGCCTCGGCCTCGAGCGCGGCGATCACGGCGACGTCGGCAGGCGTCGCGGTCCGGACGGTGGTGGACCCGGTCATCCCAGGACGCTCATCGGGCCCGCTCGACCGCGTCGGGGCGACGCAGGTAGAGCGGCTCGGGCGCCAGCACCGCGACCCGGCCCTCGACGACGCCGCGCGCCAGCCAGGCGGCGGCCGGGCGCTCCGGACCGCGGGCGTCGGGGAACGCGTCGGGGTACAGGCGCGCGCCCTCCCCGACGGCGGGTCCGTCGGTGGCGAGCGCCGCCGGCCGGTCGACGACCGGCTCGTCGAGGCGCACGCCCCGGGCGTCGTACGACGCGCGGTAGACCTCCTTGCGCCGGGCGTCCGTCGCGACGACGAAGTCCCCCGAGACCGCGCCGTCGGCGACCGCCTCCAGGGCGAGCGCGTCGAGCGAGCACACCCCGTGGACGGGTACGCCGAGCACGTGGGCCATCGTGCGGGCGGTCACCAACCCGACCCGGAGTCCGGTGAACGGGCCGGGCCCGACGCCGACCGCGAGGGCGCTGAGGTCGGCCGGTCGCACGCCGGCCTCGGCGAGGACCCGCTCGATCAGGGGCGCCAGCTGCTCGCCGTGGCGCATGCCCCGGTCGGAGGTCGCCGTGGCGGCGATGCCGGTGCCGTCGTGGAGCGCGACGGTCACCGTCGGCGAGGCGGTGTCGAAGGCGAGCAGCACGCCCCGAGGCTACCGTCGCGGTCGCTACTTCCAGACCTTGACGTAGTCGACCTCGAGGGTCGTCGGGGTCCGGGCGCCGCCGAGGAAGGTGTTGACGCCGGTCCCGCTCAGCAGCTGGGAGAAGCTCATGATGAAGCGCTTGCGGAAGCTGGCGGCGCCGGCGGTGTTGGTCAGGCACGTCCGGCCGTCGACCGAGATCGTGAGCCGCTCGGCGCTCCACTCCAGCGCATAGGTGTGCCACTGCCCGCGCGGGGCCAGGCAGTTCCAGGCCGTGTTGAGTCCCGGGACCGGGCCACCGTTGTCGTTCCACGTGTAGTGCAGGAAGGGGATGGCGAGCTGCGGGTAGGCCGCGTAGGTCTCGACGATGTCGATCTCGCCGGAGGCGGGCCAGGTCGCGTCCGAGCTGTAGCGGGTGTCGGGCCACAGCCAGAAGGCCTCCTGGGGGCCGGCGAAGGAGACCGCCTGCGACCTCATCCGGGCCTCGAACCGGCCGTACTGCTGGCTCCACTTCCAGAACGTGTTGACCGAGCCGGTCACGTAGGAGGCACGAGTGCCGTCCTTGCGCAGCGGGCACTGGTCGGCACGCGCGGCCGGGCGCGCGGTGAGCCGCAGCGAGCCGCCGCTCACCTCGACCGTCTCGGGTGTGTCGACCATGCATGCGGCGCCGCTGGTGGTGCCGTCCATGACGTGCCAGGAGCGCAGGTCGAGGGCCGATCCGTCGAACTGGTCGACGAAGGAGCACTGGTAGGTGCCCCCGCCGGCCCAGCCGGGCCGGTCGAGCAGCGTCCCGCAGGCGTCGCTCGGCTTCGGCTTGGCGGTGGCGACGGGCCCCGCGGTCGGCCCCGCGGTCGGCTCGGTGGCGGCGACCGGCGCGACCGTGCGGGCCCGGCTGGTCCGGCCCTCGGAGACGACGCGATAGTCGCGCGCTCGGTCCACGGGCCGCGCGGTGCCCCGCACGGCGATCCGGAAGGTGCCCCGCCGCGAGGCGCGATCACGCCCGACCGCCTTCCAGCCGCCCCGGGCCCGCACCTGGAGCCGCACGTTCGCGCGCGGGCGGGCCTTGCCGGTGAACACGATGCCGGCCCCGCCCTGTCGCGGCTTGTCGAGAGCAGGCGCCTGGCGCCCACCGGCCGCGGCGGCGGGCGTCGCCAGGCCCCAGGCCACCAGGCACATCATCACCAGCACTGCCAGTGTCCTCGCGCGCACCATCACCATCGGTCCCCCAGTCGAGTGGTCTCGCGGACGACGCTAGGAAAACAGCGCCCCCGCGCGGCACCACCGTGAAGCCGGGATTCGTGGCCCCAAACGACGAGTGGTCCCGGGACGTTCGTCCCGGGACCACGCTGGCCGATCGGTCATCCGCCGGCCATCACCCAATTCGGTGAAGGGCGGCTCAGCGCGCTGTGCTCACTGCCACACGCTCACTGCCACACCTTCACGTAGTCGACCTCGAGGGAGGAGGGCAGGACGGAGGAGCTGGTGATCCGGTTGACGCCGGAGTCGCTGACCAGCTGCGAGAACGCCATGATGAAGCGCTTGCGGAAGCTCGCCGCGCCGTCGGTGTTGACCAGGCAGGTCCGGCCGTCGACCTTGATGATCAGCTTGTACGCCGTCCACTCCAGGGCGTAGGTGTGCCACTGCCCGCGGGTCGCGGCGCAGTTCCAGGCCGTGTTGAGGCCGTGGATCGGACCGCCGTTGTCGTTCCACGAGTAGTGCAGGTAGGGGATCGCCAGATCCGGGTAGGCGGCGTAGGTCTCGACGATGTCGATCTCCCCGGAGGCGGGCCAGAAGGCGTCGCTGCTGTGGCGGGTGTCGGGCCACAGCCAGAACGCCTCCTGCGCGCCGGGCCCGCGGGCGACGTCGGACTTCATCCGGGCCTCGAACCGGCCGTACTGCTGGCTCCACTTCCAGAAGGTGTTGACCGCGCCGGTCGCGTACGGCGCCCGGGTGCCGTCGGCCCGTTGCGGGCAGGTGGCGCTGCCGCCGGAGGGTCGCGCGGTGAGCCGGAGGATCCCCGAGCCGACCGACACGGTCTGCGGGTTGTCGAGGTTGCAGGCCAGGCTGCCGCTCGGACCGTCCATGACGTGCCAGTACTGGCTGTTGAGCGAGGTGCCGTCGAAGTGGTCGACGAAGGTGCACTTGTAGTAGCCGATCAGGTTCGGGCGACGCACCCGCTGCCCGCAGGCGTCGCCCGAGCCGGCCGCCGCCGCGACCGTCGCGGCCGCGACGGTCGCGGCCGGTGCGCCCGCCCGGGCCTGCGGCATCGCCTGCACCTGGAGGCCGAGCACCAGCAGCAGCAGTGCTCCGGCCAGTGACAGCACACGTGTGAACCCCATGATCCCCATGTCCCTCTGCTCCCCCTGAGCGTCGTCCACAGCGCTCGTCGCATGTGGGCTAACCCGGACCCTAGGGGAAAGGCACCGTCGACTGGAACCGGTTCCAGGCGCGATTGAGATGCCGGGTGGGCGCACGGACAGCGGGACGGGCGGCTCCGGCGGGCCTACAGGGCGAGGTCGGCGTCCAGCCATCGGGCGCCGACGGCGTCGATCTCGACGACGCGTGGATCGGCCTCCGGATCAGCCTCCCGATCGGCCCCCCGGTCGGTGGCGGGGCCCGCCTGCCCGGTCGCGCGGGTGATCCGGACCTCGAGCCGGGCGTCGGCCAGCCCCTCGGCCAGCCCGGTGCCCCACTCGACGACGGTCACGGCCTCGTCGAGGTCCGTGTCGAGGTCCAGGTCGTCGAGCTCGGCGCGACCGCCGAGGCGGTAGGCGTCGACGTGGACCAGTGCCGGCCCATCGCCCAGCGACGGGTGCACCCGGGCGATGACGAACGTCGGCGACGTGACCCCGCCGCGGACGCCGAGCCCCTCCCCGAGTCCCTGCGTGAAGGTGGTCTTCCCGGCGCCGAGCTCGCCGCTGAGGACGAGGACGTCACCGCGCCGCAGCCGACGGGCGACGCGCCGGCCCAGGTCGCGCATCTCGTCGGCACTGGCCACGTCGAGCCGCACGGGCACCGGCCGCGCCATCTCGACGTACGGCGCGCGTCGGTCGGTCTCCGTGAAGCCCATGTCGCGCCAGAACCGCGCGGTGCGGGGCAGCTCCTCGCGGGCCAGGATCACCACCCGGCGGGCTCCGCGCCGCGCCGCCTCCCCCAACCCGGAGCGGACCAGGTCGCGGGCCAGACCGCGGCCCCGTGCGGCCGGGTCGATGCCGAAGCGGCGCAGGTAGACGGTGTCGTGCCGGTCGCCCGCCGGGTCGAGGATCACCGCTCCGACCGGCCGTCCGTCGTCGACCACCAGGAGGCCGCCGCCGGGCGCCAGCAGCGCGGCGACGGACTGCTCGGTCTCGGCGAGGGCATCGGCGGGCGGGTCGAGCGGCGGGCGGTCGGCGAAGGCGGCCTTGACGACGGCCAGCACGTCCGCGGCGGCCTCGGGGCCGACGCGCCGGGTCTCGAGGCTCATCGGGCGGCTGCCCTCGCGGAGGCGGCGGTGATGAGCTGGTCGAGCTCGGCGTTGACCAGCTCGTGGCGCTCCATGATCACCATGTGGCCCGCGCCCTCGCACTCGAGGAGGCGCGACCCCGGGATGCGGGACTGGAGCTTGCGGGAGTGACCGATCGAGGTCAGCCGATCAGCGGTGCCGCAGATGACCGAGGTCGGCACCCGACCGAGCGCCTCGACGAAGTCGAACTTGTCGAGGCCGGCGAAGTGCGGGAAGAAGTCGGCGACCACCTCGAACGGGGTGGCGGCGAGCATGGCGTCGACGAACTCGACGTACCCGTGGGGCACGTCGCTCCCGAAGGCGAAGCGGTCCGTGGCGACCGTCGCCACCGAGCCGCCGGCGCGACGCACCGAGTCGACGGCGCGATGGCCGAGGTGCAGCGTGCGGACGACGCCCCGGGCGACCGGTCCGGCCAGGCGGGCGGGGACCATGGGCAGCAGGATCCGCGTCGGGTCGAGGCCTCCGGCGGTGGTGGAGATCAGGCCGACCCCGACGACGCGCGGTCCGATCAGCTCGGGGAACTGCTCGGCGAAGGCGACGATCGACATCCCGCCCATCGAGTGCCCGACCAGGACCACGGGGCCGTCGGGCACCACCTCCTCGATCACCCGGTGGAGGTCGCGGCCGAGCTGCTCGATGGTCGAGTGGGCGCGGTCGGAGTCGCCGGAGCGGCCGTGGGAGCGCTGGTCGTAGTAGACGGCGCGGACCAGGCCGCGGTACGCCGCCCGCTGGAAGTGCCAGCAGTCGAGGTTGAGGCAGAAGCCGTGGACGAAGACGACGGTCACGGGGGGCGGGTCGCCCTTCGCGCGCCGCACCAGCCGCTCGACCGGCCCTCCCGCCGGGGCGGGCTCGAGCTCGTCGATCTCGACGTGCAGCGGCAGGCCGTCGTCGGCCACCACCGTGACCGGCGCCGAGCGCAGCGACCCGAACGGGATCTCCTCACCCGCCCGCCGGCTGATCGCCCGCTGCTGGCGCCGGATCCCGACGGCCGCCGTACCGGCCGCGGCGACGCCCAGGGCGCCGGCGAGCGACCCGACGATCCGACCTCGGCGGCTCACGCGCCCTGCTCGTCGCGCTCGTGGAGGTAGGTGCGCTCCATCCGGCCGCCGATCCGGGTCACGATCTCGTAGTTGATCGTGCCCGCCGCCTCCGCCCAGTCCTGGGCGGTCGGACCACCGGCGCCCGGCGGGCCGAGGACGACCACGTCGCTGCCCACCTCGGGCCGGTCGCCGCCGAGGTCGACGACGAACTGGTCCATGCAGATGGTGCCCCGGACCGGGCGGAGCTTGCCGCCCACGCCCACGGTGGCCTGCTGGGGGGCGCCCGGCGACGACGCGTGCCGGGGGATGCCCTCGCCGTAGCCGACGGGGACCAGGCCGACGGTCGTGGCCTGCTCGGCGACCCAGCGATGGCCGTAGGAGACGGCGTCGCCGGGGGCGAGGTCCTTGACCAGGACCAGCGGCGCGTGGACGGTCATCGCGGGCACCAGCCCGATGTCGGTGGCCTGCCCCGGCGCGGGGTCGAGGCCGTAGAGCGCGATGCCGCAGCGCACCGCGTCGAAGCGGGCGCTCGGGCGCAGCAACGCGGTCGCGGAGTTGGCGAAGTGCCGCAGCTCGGGCCGTAGGCCGTGCCCGTCGGCGAGCGCGAGCGCCTCGCGGAAGGCCTGCTCCTGCCGGTCGTTGGCCGGGTGCTCGGGCTCGTCGGCGCAGGCGGGATGGGTCCAGATCCCGGTGATCCGCCAGGTGCCGGCGGCCTCGCCCTCGGCGGCGCGGGCGAACAGCGCGGCCCACTCGCCGCGGGGGGCGCCGGCACGCGACATGCCGGTGTCGAGCTTGAGCTGGACCCGCGCCGGCTCGGTGCGGCCGGTGAAGGCGGAAGCCATCGCGTCGAGCTGGCCGACGCTGTGGGCGCTGACGTCGATGCCGGCGGCGGCCGCCGCGGCGTAGTCGGCGTCGGGCCCGCCGATCCAGCAGAGCAGCGGTCCCTCGATCCCACCGGCGCGCAGCGCCAACGCCTCCTCGACCGTGGCGGTGCCGATCCACTCGGCCCCACCCTGCCGGGCCGCCCGCGCGCTCGCCAGCGCGCCGTGGCCGTAGCCGTCGGCCTTGACCACCGCCACCAGCGGCACGCCGGCGGTCGCGCGCAGCAACCGGGCGTTGGCCCGGATGGCCGCGAGGTCGACGACGATCCGGGCGGGGCCGAGCGGAGGGCGGGACATGGTCGTGACCATGGTGTCATCGTCCCATCAGGGGGTGGTAAGGCGTGCCAGCAGGGCCGGAAGGGCCCGTGCGACGTCGCCGGCGACGATCGGCCCCCGGCGGGCCGCCAGCGTGGCGGCGGCGCCGTGCAGCCAGGAGCCGACCGATGCCGCGTCGTACGGGGTGAGGCCGGTCGCGAGCAGCGCGCCGACGACCCCGCCGAGGACGTCCCCCGCTCCGGCCGTGGCCAGCCAGGGCGTCCCGGTCGTGGTCACCCGGGTCGCGCCGTCGGGCCGCGCGACGACGGTGCGGCGCCCCTTGAGGAGCACCACGGCGTCGTAGGTGCGCGCGGCACGGCGGGCGTGCTCGAGCCAACGGGCCTCGACCTCGGCGCGGTCGACGTCGAGCATCCGGGCCAGCTCGCCGGCGTGGGGCGTGAGGACGGCCGGGCGTCCCCGCGCCAGCCCGGCGAAGGCGAGCGCGTCCGCGTCGACGACCAGCGGGACGCCGTCGGCGACCGAGCGGCGCACGGCGTCCTCGGCGCCCCCGTCGCTGCCGGAGCCGACCACCCAGGCCTGGACCCGGCCGGGACCGACCACCTCGGGATGCGCCGCGCGCACCAGCTCGAGCGCGGCGGGGTCGCCGTCGTAGCGGACCATGCCGGCGAGCCCGCAGGTCGCGCCGGCCACGCTGAGCAGCGCGGCGCCGGGGTAGGTCGCCGAGCCGGCGCGGACGCCGACGACACCGCGGGTGTACTTGTGGGCGTCGGGCTCGGGACGCGGGAGCAGCGCCGCGACGTCGGCGTGCTGGAGCGCCTCGACGGGCGCGTCGGGCAGGTCGAGACCGATGTCGACGAGCTGGACCGCGCCGCACGCCCGCGCGGCGGGGTCGACCAGGTGGCAGGCCTTGTGGGTGCCGAAGGTGACCGTCAGGTCGGCGGTGACGTGCGGTCCGTCGACCGCGCCGGTGTCGACGTCGACGCCGGACGGGGTGTCGACCGCGACCACCGGGATCCCCGCGACCAGCTCAAGCGCCCTCGTCGCCTCGGGGCGCAGGCCGGGGCGTCCGCCGATGCCGACGATCCCGTCCACCACCGCGTCGAAACTGTTGCGGTTTGGGACCAAACGGCGCAATTCCGGGGTCGGAGCATGCAGTCTCTGCCCAATCGACGCCCATGGTACGGCACGCCCGCCGGCAACTCGGAGCGCGTCGACGCCACCGCGATGGGCTGTGTCGGAGAGCAGCCAGGCCTCCACCTGGACGCCGCGGCGGGCGAGCAGCGCACCGGCGTACAGCGCGTCGCCGCCGTTGTCGCCCGATCCGACGAGCAGCAGCACCCGGCGTCCGTACGCCGAGCCGAGGAGGTCGAGGACGGCGTACCCCAACCCGGCGGCGGCGCGCTGCATCAGTGCCCCCTCGGGGAGCGCGGCCAGCAGCGTGGCCTCGGCCGCACGGACCTGCTCGACGGTGTGGGCGCGGATCACACCCCCACTCTGGCACGGCGTGCGGCTCAACGATCCAGGAAGTGCCTCCCCACCGCGTCGAGCAACGGGTTGCCGCCGGCGGGGTCGTCGCCGTAGTTGAGCGTCCACACGATGGTGCCGCCGGCACCGCCGGCGCGCGCGTAGGCCGCCTTGGCCGCGATCGACCTCTCGTCCTCGTAGGAGAGGAAGCCGGCCGGCTTCAGCCCCGGGTCGGCCGACGGCACGTAGCCGCCCGCGTAGGTGCGGTACGTCGACGACGCGGCCGCGTCCCAGTGCTCGACGCCGTGGGACAGGTAGCCGAGCTCCTTCAGCCTGGTCCAGGACAGGGCGGCGTCGTTGGTCTCGTAGACGTCGTTGTCGTCCGTGGACTGGCGCGGTCCGGTGATGCCGGGGCCGTAGTAGATGCCGTAGAAGCCGATGCCCATCCCGATCTTCTCCCGAGGCGCACCCGAGAGCTCGTAGGCGTCGATGCTGCTGTCGATGCTGACCGGACGGGCCGGGCCCTCGTCGTCGAGCGCGCCGGAGAACCACGACTCCCATCCGGCGCCGTTCCAGGTCGTGCCGATGCCGTACGACATCAGGTTGTACTGGTCGACCAGCCAGGGCAGCTCGGCCTGCCAGTCGGCCACCTCGCCGTCGCGGAGCTCGTTGGTCTTCACGGCGTACCCGGGGAAGGTGACGATGCCGGGGTCGGTCCGGTAGCGCGGCCGGGTGGCCATCTCGGCCCGCACCTCCACGATCAGCGCCCTCAGGCGCCGTACCGCCTCCTCGGTGGTGATGTCGACGCCGCACTCCCAGGCCTCGCCGCCCAGGCAGTTCTCCCAGTCGACGTCGACGCCGTCGTAGTCGTGCGCGACGAGGTAGTCCACGACGTTGCGCACGAAGCGGGGCCGCACCGCGTCGGCCGTGGACGCGACGAAGCCGCGCCCGTCGAAGCCGTCACCGCCGAGCATGAGCAGCGCCTCGGCGCCGGCCGCGTGGGCCTTCCGGACGAGGTGGTCCTCCACCGTGGTGCCCGGATAGGGCGAGGCCGCGGGATCGTGCGCAGAGCCCGCGCCGGGCACGACCTCGCCGGGGGCGCCGTCGAGCGAGCCGCCGCCGGGCGCCACCCGACCGAACACGAAGTGCGTCAGGTCGCCCATCTCGACCTCGTCGGGTCCGTACTCCTGGTCCCAGAACCAGCCGGCGTAGTAGCCGGTGACCCACGGCGTGGTCCGCGCCGGACGGACGGCGATCGTGGTCGGGTCAGTCGTCGCGCCGGCCCCGACCACGCGGTACGTCGTCGTGGTCCGTGGGGTCGCGAGCAGGACGGCTCTGCCCGCGCCGTCCTCCACCCCGTCGCCGACCCGCCGCCAGCCCCCGTCGGTCAGGGCCTCGAGCGCCACGGGGCTGCCCGGCCGGGCGGGTGTGAAGGTCGCGGACACCGGCAGCCGGGTGCGCGGGTCGGTGGAGGTGGGGGCGGACACCGCGGCGGTCCGCGGGCCGACGACGACCGGCGCCAGCCGCACGCGAACGACCCGCGAGTGCCGACCGCGCACGCTCACCCGGTAGGCGGCGTCGGCGGCAGGCGTGATCCGGAAGGCGAAGCGACCGGCCCCGGTGGCGCGCTGGCGGTTCACCTTCGCCCAGCGTCGGCCCTCCCTGCGCTGCAGCACGACCCTCGACCGGGGCGCCGCCCTCCCCCGCAGCCGCACCGGGACGCCCGGCGCGACCGCCGCGGCCGGGCCGGTCAGCGTCGGACGCGGCCCCGGTCGCACGCTCTGCGCCGTCGGGACGGGACCGGCCAGGCCGAGGGAGACCACGAGGGAGACCACGAGGCAGGCGACGAGGCTGGTCAGGAGCGCGACGCCACGGCGGCGCGGGGACGGGTGACGGACTCTGCTCACCCTTCACCCTGACGCGCGCGGCGGCCCGGTCGACAGGGTCACGGGTCCCGTCCTGACGGGGCGTGAGGTCCCGGATCAGCTCTCCAGCACGACCACGGCGGAGGCGATGCCGCCGTCGTGGGTCAGCGACAGGTGCACCGACGTCACCCCGAGGGCGTCCGCCTCGGCGAGCACGGTCCCGCGCAGCACGAACCGCGGGCGGCCGGAGTCCTCGGAGACCACCTCGGCGTCGTGCCACGACATCCCGCGCGGGGCCCCGAGCGCCTTCGCGAGCGCCTCCTTGGCCGCGAAGCGCGCCGCGAGCGACCGGATGTGCAGGGTCCGCTCGGCGGGGGTGAACAGCTTGGTCACCAGGGCGGGCGTGCGCCGGCACGACTCCTCGAAGCGGGCGATCTCGCACACGTCGATGCCGACGCCGACGACAGGCACGGCTACTCGACCGTGACGGACTTGGCCAGGTTGCGGGGCTGGTCGACGTCGTGGCCCAGCACCGTCGCCAGCTCGCACGCGAACAGCTGCAGCGGGACGATCGCGACCAGCGGCTGGAGCAGGACGGGCACCTTCGGCAGCCGCAGCAGGACGTCGGCGTACGGCTCGATCGCGGTGTCGCCCTCCTCGGCCAGGCAGATGGTGCGGGCGCCGCGGGCGCGGACCTCCTGGATGCCGCTGAGCATCTTGCCGTGCAGGTGGTCGCGCCCCTGGGGCGGCACCACGCACAGGACCGGCAGACCGTCCTCGACGAGCGCGATCGGCCCGTGCTTGAGCTCGCCGGCGGCGAAGCCCTCGGCGTGGAGGTAGGCCAGCTCCTTGAGCTTGAGCGCGCCCTCGAGGGCGACCGGGTAGCCGGCGTGGCGCCCGAGGAAGAGCACCGAGCGGGTCGTGGCATGGTCGGCGGCGAGCGCGTAGACCTGCTCGGCACCCTCGAGCACCGTCTCGATGTGGTCGGGCATCGCCTCGAGGTGCCGCATGATCTCGTCGATCTCGTCCCCGAAGCGGGTGCCCTTGACCTGTGCGATGTAGAGCGCGAGCAGGTAGCAGGCGACCAGCTGGGTCAAGAAGCCCTTGGTCGAGGCGACGCCGATCTCGGGCCCGGCGTGGGTGTAGATGACGGCGTCGGACTCGCGCGGGATCGAGGAGCCGTTGGAGTTGCAGATCGCCAGGACCTTGGCGCGCTGGCTGCGCGCGTGACGGATGGCCTGCAATGTGTCGGCGGTCTCGCCGGACTGGCTGATCGCCACGATCAGCGTCGTCGCGTCGATGATCGGGTCGCGGTAGCGGAACTCGGAGGCGAGCTCCACCTCGACCGGCGTGCGGGTCCAGTGCTCGATCGCGTACTTCGCCACCATGCCGGCGTAGAACGAGGTCCCGCACGCGATGATGATGATCTTGTCGACGTCGCGCAGCTCCTCGTCGGCCAGGCGCATCTCGTCGAGCTGCAGCTGCCCCGCCGGCGTACGCCGCCCGATCAGCGAGTCGGCCACTGCGCGCGGCTGCTCGAAGATCTCCTTGCGCATGAACCAGTCGTGGCCGTCCTTCTCCGCCGACGACAGGTCCCAGTCGACGTGGAAGCGGCGCGCCTCGACCGGCCGGCCGTGGAAGTCGGTGACCTCGACCGCGTCGCGGGTCATCACCACGATCTGGTCCTGGCCCAGCTCGAGGGCCTCGCGGGTGTGCTCGATGAACGCCGCCACGTCGGAGCCGAGGAAGTTCTCGCCGTCCCCGAGCCCGACGACCAGGGGCGAGTTGCGGCGTGCCGCGACGACCTTGCCCGGCTCCTCGGCGTCGATCGCGACGAGGGTGAACGCGCCGTCGAGCTGCTGGCAGACCCGCTGCATCGCGGTGGTGAGGTCGACGCCCGACTGGACCTGCAGCTCCACCAGGTGGGCCACGATCTCGGTGTCGGTGTCGGAGAGCAGCTCGTGGTCGTCGGCCTCGACCCGGGCGCGGAGGTCCAGGAAGTTCTCGATGATGCCGTTGTGGACCAGCGCGATCCGGCGGGCCGCACCGGTGTGGGGGTGCGCGTTGCTGTCGTTGGGCGGGCCGTGGGTGGCCCACCGGGTGTGCCCGATGCCGATCTCCGCGGCCGGGATCGGCGACTCGCCGAGCACCTTCTCCAGGTTGGCGAGCTTGCCGGCACGCTTCTCGACGGTCAGCACGCCGTCGTGGACGACCGCGATGCCCGCGGAGTCGTAGCCCCGGTACTCCAGCCGTCGCAGACCGTCGATGACGGCGTCCTCGGCCGACCGTGGCCCGACGTACCCGACGATCCCGCACATGATCCGCCAGTCTAGATGTCGTCCTCACCGGCCGCGTCGTCCGGATCGGGGACGCGCCGCGGGCGGCCCCGGCACCGGCTGGAACAATCGGCGCCATGACGACGGGCAGCCCGGCGGACACCCACCCCGGCGAGGAAGCGTCGCGGGAGGCGTCCCCCTACGTCGAGCTGGACCGCGCGACCTGGGCCAACCTGGCCCACGAGTGGCAGCAGCAGGGCAGCCCGCTGACCAGCGACGAGGTGGTCCGCCTGCGCGGCATCGGCGACTCGCTCGACCTCGACGAGATCCGCGACGTCTACCTGCCGCTGTCCCGCCTGCTGTCGCTGCGGGTCAACGCGGCGACCCGGCTCCACCACGAGCAGGAGCAGTTCCTGCACCGTCGTACCCCGCCGCGCACGCCGTTCGTGATCGGCCTGGCCGGCTCGGTGGCCGTCGGGAAGTCCACCGCCGCGCGCGTGCTGCAGCAGATGCTGGCCCGGTGGCCCGAGCACCCCCACGTCGCGCTGGTGACGACCGACGGGTTCCTCTACCCCAACGCCGAGCTCGAGGCGCGCGGCCTGCTGCAGCGCAAGGGCTTCCCCGAGTCCTACGACCGGCGGGCGCTGCTGAAGTTCGTCATCGACATCAAGTCCGGCATCGACGAGGTCGAGGCCCCGGTCTACTCCCACCTCGTCTACGACGTCGTGCCCGACGAGAAGGTCGTCGTGAAGCGGCCCGACATCGTCATCGTCGAGGGCCTCAACGTGCTCCAGCCCGCGCGGGTGCGCGAGGACGGCCGCACCGGGCTGGGCCTGTCGGACTTCTTCGACTTCTCGATCTTCGTCGACGCCAACACCAACCACATCCGCGAGTGGTACGTCGACCGCTTCCTCCGACTGCGCGAGACCGCCTTCCGCGACCCCAACTCCTACTTCGCGAAGTACGCCGCCCTCAGCCACGACTCCGCGGTCGACGAGGCGCGCCGGATCTGGGACTCGATCAACGGCCCCAACCTCGCCCAGAACGTGCTGCCCACCCGCTCCCGCGCCACCCTGGTCCTGCGCAAGGCGGCCGACCACGCGGTGCAGTACGTCCGGTTGCGGAAGATCTGACCGGTCCGCTGGCGGCTCGACGCTTGTAACTAAGAGGTTCCGCCAATAGGTTAAGGGCGTCGGGCTGGTCGGGTGTTCCAGCGGTGGGTGGTCCAGGCG
>NZ_JBNINR010000023.1:0-55368 GCF_051390595.1 Nocardioides segetis
GCACCCGCCCCGCCCAGCGTTGCGACGTCGACCATGCCCGACCCCACGCCGAGGGCGGTCCGACCTGTCCGTGCAACGAGGTGCCGCTGTGTCGCCGGCACCATCGCGCGAAGACCCATTCGACCTGGCGCTACGACGCCGTCATGCCGGACACCTACCTGTGGACCAGTCCGAACGGCCACCGGTTCCGCGTCGACCACCGCGGCACCCACCCTGTCAGGACCAACCGGGCCGCCGAACCGCCGGACGAGTAGCCACCCCGCCCCCTGCCCCGCGAGTCTCCGAGGTCGCGGGGGCACAGCCATGCCCGGCCCGCGACACGGCCCCTACGGCAGCGTCGCCCGCAGCACCCGCAGCGTGTTGCCGCCCATGATCGCCGCGACCGCGGCGTCGTCGTAGCCACGGTCGACGAGCTCCTGGGTGATCGCGGCGAGGTGGGTGGTGTCCCAGCCCACGGTGGTGGCGCCGTCGTAGTCGCTGCCGAGGGCGGCGGCCTCGAGTCCGCCGACCTCGACGACGTGGTCGATGGCGTCGACGACGGCCTCGGTGCTCAGCTCGCACACGGCGGCGTCCCAGTAGCCGACGCCGACGACGCCGCCGGTCGCGGCGACGCCGCGGATCTCGTCGTCGGTGAGGTTGCGGTTCACGTCGCAGGTGGCCTGGACGCCGCCGTGGCTGAGGACGACCGGCCGGGTGGCCAGCTCCAGCATCTCGGCGACGGCATCGTGACTGGCGTGCGCGATGTCGACGACGATGCCGCGGCGCTCCATCTCGGCGAACACCTTCCGCCCCAGCGACGTGAGGCCGCCCTTCTCCTCGCCATGCATGGAGCCGGCGACCTCGTTGTCGAAGAAGTGGGTGAAGCCCGCCATCCGCATGCCGGCGTCGTAGAGCCGGTCGAGGTTGTCGAGGTCGCCCTCGAGGTTCTGCAGGCCCTCGACCGAGAAGAGCGCGCCGATCACCTGCGTGCCGTCCTCGCGATCGGCGATCAGGCGGTCGAGGTCGCGGCGGGAGCGGATCATCCGCAGCGCGCCGCGGGACTCACGCGTGGCCTTCTGCAGCTTCTCCGCGTGGTAGAGCGAACGCTGCAGCAACGAGGTCCAGGTCCGTGGCGGCTGGAGCTGGGCGAAGGTGAGCAGCGTGATGTTGTCGCTGTCGGCGGAGTTGCTGTCGTAGTTCTGTCCCTTCGGGGACTTCGACACCGACGAGAAGACCTGCAGCGCGACGTTCCCGTCCTCCATCCGCGGCAGGTCCAGGTGTCCGCGGCCGGAGCGGTCCAGCAGGTCGCGGTCCCACATCAGGGTGTCGGCGTGCATGTCGACGACCTGCAGCGAGTCGTGCAGCCGCTGCGTGTCGGACGCCACCGACGGCAGGTCCACCGGATCGACCTTGTTCATGCCGCTCTCCACGATCCGCGGCGCGAACGTGAAGAACCCGATCGCGGCGACGACCACCAGGGCCAGCACCGACAGCAGTGTGACCCGGACCCAGCGGCGCGCGCGCCTTCCTCCCTCTCCCATGAGGCGAACCTACTGCGCCGGCTCGCTCCCCCGCGGCCGGTACGGCAGACTCCACCCCCATGACCGACGGACGGCCCGGGGCCCGCGTGATCGTGCTCGCCGGCCCGTCGGGTTCCGGCAAGTCCCGCCTCGCCGGACGACTCGCCAAGGCCTACGGCTGGCCGACGCTCCGGCTCGACGACTTCTACCGCGACGGCGACGAGCCGGGGCTGCCGCTCATCGCCGAGGGCGCGAACGCCGGGTTGGTCGACTGGGACCATCCCGGCAGCTGGAACCACGAGGACGCGTTCGCGGCGCTGCGGGCGCTCTGCGCCACCGGGAGCGCCGAGGTGCCGGTCTACTCGATCTCGGCGAGCCGCCGCACCGGGACCCAGCGCCTCGATCTGGGCACCGCCCGGCGGTTCTGCGCGGAGGGCATCTTCGCGACCGAGATCGTCGAGGAGTGCCGCCGAGCCGGCATCCTCGCGGCGGCGTACTGCGTCACCCAGCACCCGGTGCTCACGTTCTGGCGCCGGCTGACCCGCGACCTGCGCGAGCACCGCAAGCCGCCCCTGGTCCTGGTACGCCGCGGCCTGGCGCTGGCCCGCGCCCAGCGCCAGATCGTGCGGCGCGCGGTCGCCGTCGGCTGCCGGGTCGCGACCGGCGACCGGGCGTTCGCCGAGATCCGCGACCGCGCGGACCAGGAGGGCGACCATGCGGTGGCCGGCTGATCTCGCTCCGGACCGGCTGCGCCAGCCCGACCGCCGCAGCTGCGGCGCGGCCAGCGTCCTCGGTGCCCGCGCCCTGCTGACCGAGTGGCGCCCCGAGAGCCCCGCGGAGGACATCACCGAGGAGCACCGGCTCCTCACGTCCTCGCGCAGCCCGCGCGACCGGTTCCAGATGCCCTGGCCGCGCGCCCTCGGCACGCCGCCCTGGGCGGTCGCCAACGCCTTTCGCGCCCTGACCGGCGAGCACATCGCGACGGTGTTCGTGCGCCCCCGCCCCGTCATCGGGTACGACGTCCTGCGCGAGCAGCTGCGCGGCCGGCCGGTCGGCGTCTACCTCGGCAACCGCTGGCTACCCCGCCACGTGGTGCTGGCCGTCGGAGCCGTCGAGGGCGGCGTCGAGGTCTTCGACCCCGCCGCCGGCCGCCTCGTCACGGTCCGCGAGCAGCAGTGGACCGGGCACCGCGTCGGCGTCGCGGGCTGGTCGCACTTCTGGTTTGTCGTCTGACGGTCAGCGCCCCAGCTGCTCGGCGTACCAGGGCTTGATGGTCTCGGTGATCAGCCGATAGCGCTCGTCGTAGGGGGTGAAGGCCGACTTCATCGCGTTGACGGTCAGCCACTCCATCTCGGCCCAGCCGTAGCCGAAGGTCTCGGCGAGCAGGCCGAACTCCCGGCTCAGCGTCGTGCGGCTCATCAGTCGGTTGTCGGTGTTGACGGTGACCCGGAAGCGCAGCGACGCGAGCAGCCGGATCGGGTGCTCCTCGAGCGACGGCGCCGCGCCGGTCTGCACGTTGGACGAGGGGCACATCTCGAGCGGGATCCGCTTGTCCCGGACGTACGACGCCAGGCGGCCCAGCCGCGCGGCGCCGGGGTCGTCCGCCCCGTCGGGCACGGTGATGTCGTCGACGATGCGCACGCCGTGGCCGAGCCGGTCGGCCCCGCACCACTGCACGGCCTCCCAGATCGACGGGAGGCCGAAGCCCTCGCCGGCGTGGATGGTGAAGTGGGAGTTCTCCCGCTGGAGGTACTCGAACGCGTCGATGAACCGGGTGGGCGGGTAGCCCGCCTCGGGCCCGGCGATGTCGAAGCCGACCACGCCGCGGTCGCGCCAGGCGATGGCGAGCCGGGCGATCTCCATCGCCCGGGCGGCCTGGCGCATCGCGGTCAGCAGGTGCCGGACGAGGATCGGGCGGCCGGACGCGGCGGCCGCGGCCATCCCCTCCTCGAAGCCCTGCTGGACGGCGGCGACGACCTCCTCGAGCCCGAGCCCGGCCTCGACGTGGAGCTCGGGGGCGTAGCGGATCTCGGCGTAGATCACGCCGTCGGCGGCGAGGTCCTCGACACACTCCCGCGCGACCCTCGTCAGCGCCGCGGCCGTCTGCATGACGCCGACGGTGTGGGCGAACGTCTCCAGGTAGCGCTCGAGCGAGCCCGAGTCGGCGGCCTCGGCGAACCAGCCCGCGAGCGCCTCGGCGTCGGTCGCGGGCAGGGCGTGGTCGACGCCGGCGGCGAGCTCGACGATGGTGGCGGGCCGCAGCCCGCCGTCGAGGTGGTCGTGGAGCAGCACCTTGGGTGCCGCCCGCAGCAGGTCCTCCGGCAGGCCACGTGTCGGTTCCATGACCGCATTCTTACCGTTCCCACCGACGCCGGCCCGGCCACGGGGCCGCTGCCCGACTTCCTGCCCGGATCGCCACGGCTCTCTTGGCAGATGCTGCCATTCTCCGGACTTGCTCTCGTCAATAGTGTCTGCACCATGACCGCGCCTCTCGACGACATCCTGGTCCTCGACCTCACCCGTGCCCTTGCGGGCCCCCATGCCGCGATGATGCTCGGCGACCTCGGAGCCCGGGTGATCAAGGTCGAGAGTCCCACGGGCGACGACACCCGGACCTGGGGACCGCCGTTCATGGACCCCACGGAGGGCGAGCGCGAGTCGACGTACTTCCTCTCGGCCAACCGCAACAAGGAGTCGATCACCCTCGACCTCAAGGACCCGGCCGACCAGGACGTCCTGGCGAAGCTGGTCGAGCGCGCCGACGTGCTGATGGAGAACTTCCGGGTCGGCGTCCTGGACCGCCTCGGCTTCCCGATCGAGCGGCTGCACGCCCTCAACCCGCGCCTGATCGTCCTGCAGATCACCGGCTTCGGCCACGACGGCCCCGAGGCCACGCGGTCCGGCTTCGACCAGATCGCCCAGGGCGAGGGCGGCCTGATGTCGCTGACCGGGCTCGCCGAGCCCACCAAGGTCGGCGTGCCGATCGCCGACCTGCTGGCCGGCATGAACGGCGCGTACGGCGTCGTGTCGGCGCTCTACGAGCGGGAGCGCACCGGCCGCGGCCGCGTCGTCCACACCTCGCTGCTCGCCGGGATGGTCGGCGTGCACGCCTTCCAGGGCACCAAGTGGACGGTCGCCAAGGAGGTCCCCGGCCTGGCCGGCGGGCACCACCCCTCGATCGCGCCGTACGGCATGTTCCAGACGAAGACCGCGCCCGTGCAGATCGCCTGCGGCTCGGAGAAGCTCTGGCAGACCTTCGCCACCGAGTTCGGCATCGACCCGGCCGCGCCGGGCTTCGCGACGAACCCCGAGCGGGTCACCAACCGCGACGCCACGATCGCCCTGGTCGAGGGCGTGCTCGCCGACCTCACCGCCGAGGAGGCCCTGGCCCGCCTCGACGGCGCCGGCGTGCCGGCGGGCAAGGTCCGCACCCTCGACGACGTCTACGCCTGGGAGCAGACGCTCTCGCAGGGCCTGCTCATCGACGTCGAGCACACCACCCTCGGCGACATCCAGCTCCCCGGGCCGGCGCTGCGCTTCGACGACAACGCGTACGCCGGCGGCCGCGAGCGGCATGTCGCGCCGCCGACGCTGGGCCAGCACAACGACGAGATCCGCGCCTGGCTCGAGTCCGACGAGGGCTGAGCCGAGGGGTGGCCGGACCGGTCACCCGATCCAGCCCTGGTCGCGGGCGAGGCGACGCACGACCCGCAGCACCGCCGCGACGGCGGGCGAGTCGCGCAGGCTGTCCTCGCGGTAGGTGAGGAACCACGGCACGGAGCGGGCCGGCGCCATCGGCCGCCAGACCAGTCCGTCGAGATGGTCACGGCCGACCGACTCCAGGGTCAGCATGACGGTGTCGGCGTCGTGGAGGACGTCGCTGCCCGTGCTCAGCCCGAAGACCACCTCCTTGGACCACCGCGCGGTGACGCCGTGGTCGCCGAGGTAGGACGTCACCCAGGCGTCCCACGAGCTCATCTCCGGGTCGATCGACAAGACGGGGTGGCCGGCGAGCTGCGCCGGCGCGACGACCTCGGCCCCGGCCAGCGGGTGTCGCTCGCTGACCAGGACGCCGATCCGCTCGTCGCGGACCTTGACGCTGTGCAGCCCCGCGCGCCGGATCGACCCGGCGATGGCGAGGGTCAGCTCGCCGCTGAGGAGGTGCTCGGCCACGTCGCGCCGGGGCAGCGTGGTCTGGTGGATCGCCGCGCCGGGGACGTGCGCGCGGGCGGCGGCGAGGATCCGCCGCGGGGTGACCAGCGACGACTCGCTCACATGGACCCGCAGCACCTCGGGCAGTCCGCCGGCGACCCGGGTGCGCACGATCGCCTGCTGCACCGCCGCGAGGATGTCGCGGGCCTCGGCGGCCAGGACGTCGCCGGCCGGTGTCGGGGCGAGGTGCCGGCTGGTCCGCTCGAAGAGGCGGACGGCGAGCCGGCGCTCGATGCGCTGCAGCGCCTGACTCAGCGCCGGCTGGGCCATGTGGAGCCGGGCCGCGGCGCGGGTGATGCTGCGCTCCTGGGCGATCATCTCGACATACTCGAGGTCCCGCAGCGTCAGATCCATCATCTGAACATGCTAGATCGGCGACGATCTTGGACGTGGGCAGGCCGAGCGCCGCGCACCAGGATGAAGGCTCCCCATGAGAGGAGCACCCGTGCGCGTTGGGCTCACCCTGGAGATGAAGGCGTCGCCGTACCGCCAGCAGTCCTGGACCGACCTGTGGGAGGACTGCCTGTGGACGTTCACCGAGGCCGAGCGCCTCGGGTTCGACTCGCTGCTGGTGCAGGAGCACTTCTTCAGCGCCGACGGCTACGCGCCGTCGGTGCCGATCTTCCTGTCGCAGCTGATCAGCCGCACGTCGACCGCCCGGATCGGCTCCTACATCTACGTCGCGCCGCTGCACCATCCCCTCGCGCTGGCCCAGGAGACGGCGGTCCTCGACCAGCTGTCCGGCGGCCGCCTCGACGTCGGCATCGGCATCGGCCACCGGGTCGCGGAGTACGCCGCCTTCGGCCTCGACCCGCGCACCCGCCCCTCCCGGATGGAGGAGGCGATCGAGCTGCTCAAGCTGGGCTGGTCGGGCGAGGAGATCGAGTACGACGGCCGCTACCACCGCATCCCCGGGCTCCAGGTGCAGCCGACCCCGGTCCAGGACCCGCACCCGCCGCTGTGGGTCGCCGCCACCACGGTCGCCGCGGCGGCCCGGGCCGGCCGGCACGGCGCGAACCTCGCCGGGGCCTCGGTCGACCCTGAGGTGCACGCCGCCTACCACGCCGCCCTCGCCGAGGCCGGCCACGCGCCCGGCTCGACGCGGGTCTCGAACCCGTGGAGCATCACGGTCACCGACGAGGACCCGGAGCAGGTCTGGGAGCGCAACCAGCACCTCTACGTCGAGCGCTGGGACTACTACCGGCGCATCCGCAGCGAGTTCGGCGACCCGGACCTGGACTACGGGCTCGCGCCGGCCCATGACGCCTATCGCGCCAACGAGCTGATCGGCGACCCGGAGACCGTGCTCGCCGTGCTCGAGCCGTTCGTCAAGGACCTCGGCCTGACCGACCTGGTGCTGTTCGGGCCGCATCCCGGCATCGACCTGCGCGGCGAGGGCATCGAGAGCCTGCGTCGGTTCGCGGCCGACGTGCTGCCGACACTCAGGTCGTGGTGACCGCGCTCCCCGGCCGGGTGCTGGTGACCGGCGCCGCGGGCGACGTCGGCGCGGCGCTGGTGCACCTGCTCGCCCGGGACGGCACCGAGGTGGTCGCCGCCGACCAGCGGGTCGACCGGCTCGGCGAGGTCGTCGCCGCCGCGCAGGGTCGGGTGAGGGCGCTGGCACTCGACCTGACCCGCGACGCCTCGATCCGGGAGGCGGCCACGGCGGTGTCCGACGGCTCGGGGGATCCGCCGCTGCATCTGGTGCACTGCGCCGGCGTCACCCGGCTGGCGCCGTTCGCCGACTCCGACCCCGCCGACTGGGACCTGATGTACCAGGTCAACCAGCGCGGCCCCCTCCTGCTCACCCAGCTGCTGTTGCCGGCGATCACCGCGGCACCGAGCTCACTGGTCTTCGTCGCCTCCGACTCCGCGCGGGCGGGGGCCGGGCACGAGGTGGCGTACGCCGGCACCAAGGCCGCGCTGCTGGGCGCGGCCAAGAGCCTCGCCCGCGAGCTGGCCCGCCACCGCACGCGGGTCAACGTGGTCAGCCCCGGGCCGCTCGAGGGCACCATGTCCGCCACCGCGACCGCGTCGGACCCGGCGTACCTCGACCGCCTGCTGCGCGCCATCCCGCTGCACCGGCTCGGCGCCCCGGCCGAGGTGGCGGCCTGCGTCGCCTGGCTGCTGGGGCCGGGCGCCGGCTACGTCACCGGTCAGACGATCAGCGTCTCCGGCGGCATCACCATGCACTGACGCCTTCCCACCCACCCACCTACCTACCCACCTACGAGGAGAGACCAGATGAGAGTCGTCGACTCCCACATGCACCTGATCGACGTCACCGCCCACGACTGGTATCCCGGCCTGTCGGTCTGGGCGGAGAGCCTGCAGAAGCCCGAGCTCTACCGCGACTTCTCGCTCGAGGGCTACCGTGCGGCCGCCGGCGACCTCGTGGTCGATGCCTTCGTCCACGTCTCCGCCACGACGAAGCCCGGCGCGCACCTGTCCGAGGCCACCTGGCTGGACGAGGTGGCCGAGGCACACGACCTCGACTTCGCCGTGATCGGCACCGTCGACCCGGCGGGCAGCGTCGCGGAGATCCGCGCGGAGCTGGAGGCCCAGGCCGCGAGCCCGCGGTTCCGTGGGGTCCGTGTGCTCTACGGCTTCGACCCCGACTCCCCCGCCGCGGAGACCGTGCTCGGCTGGCTCGACGAGCGCGACCTGGTCTTCGACCTGGTGATCAACCCGGAGGCGATGGCGCCGTGGCTGCGCCGGCTCGAGCGCTTCCCCGACCTGTCCCTCGTGCTCGAGCACACCGGCTGGCCCAGCAGCGTCGACGCCGCCGGCCGTGCCGCGTGGCAGGAGGCCGTGCGGCGGTTCGCCACGGCGACCTCGGCGCCCTGCAAGCTGTCCGGGCTCGGCATGGCCACCCTCGACGTCTCCGAGGCGAGCCTGCGCCCGTGGCTGGAGTTCGCCATCGACCAGCTCGGCTGGGAGCGCGTGATGTTCGGGTCGAACATGCCGATCGAGACGATGGGGGGCTCGTTCGCGCAGCTCGTCGCCTCGCTGCGGGCGGTCGTCGGCGAGGCGTCCCCCGCCGACCAGGCGCGGTTCTGGGGCGAGAACGCCGCGGCGGCGTACCGGCTCTGACTCAGCCGTCGGCGACGGCCAGGCGTGCCTTGAGCAGCGGGATCGCCGGGTGCCGCAGCCGGCCCTCGCGGCCGAGCTGGGCCAGACAGGCCTCCAGCACCGCGGTGTCGTAGGGCGCCAGGTCGCTGTAGTGCAGGACCGCGTCGGGCTGCGGGTCGGCCAGCAGCGCCTCGCGGACCGCGACCGCGACGTACTCCCCCATCTCGACCAGCGCCGGGCTCTCGGTGCCGGGGAGCAGGTCCCCGCCGTAGGCCTCGACGGCGGCGGCGACCTGGCCGCGGCGGAGCAGGGTGAGCACGTGGTCGACGTCGGTGGCGATCGGCATGAGCAGCCGGTAGGGCCGGGAGGCGAGCTGGCCGGCCAGGGCCTGCCGCAGGTGGGAGACCTCGGCCTTGAGGGTGGAGAAGGTGACCGCGTGGTCGCCGTAGAGCATCGCGTGCAGCTGGTCGAGGGAGAGGCCGTCGGGGTGCAGCGCGAGCAGGGAGAGGATCTCGGTCTGGCGGCGGTTGAGCAGCAGCCGCCTGCCGTCGACACGGGCCTCGGCGGTGCCGAGGAGGCTCAGCACCAGGCCCGGGACCGCGATCTCCTCGGGCGACTCGTCGACGTGCTGATGGGTGCGCGGCAGGGCCTGCTCGACCAGGCGCGCGAGCACGCGCGCGGTCGCCAGGCCGATCGGGTGGGTGCGGTCCCAGGTGGTCGAGATGTCGAGGACGCCGAGCTTGGCGCCACTGACCGGGTCGTGGACCGGCGCGGCCCAGCAGACCCAGTTGTGCACGATCGGGGCGTAGTGCTCGGCGCTGAACACCATCGACGGGCGGTCCAGCCGGTTGGCGAGGTCGAGGGCGTTGGTGCCCACCGACCGGTCGTCCCAGCGTCCGCCGGGCACGAAGTTGACGGTCTCGGCCTTGCGCCGCATGACCCGGCCGCCGTAGGTCCACAGCACGCGGGTGTCGGGGTCGGTCACGGCGAGCACCAGGTCGCCGTCCTCGGCGGTGCGGCGCAGCTCGTCCTCCACCCGCTGGACCGCGATCTGCAGCGGCGAGCCCTGCCAGAAGGAGAGGGTCTCGGCCTCGTCGGCGAGCGGCGCCTGGCCGACGTCGCGCGCGACGGAGGCACCGGAGCGGGTCCAGCTGTCGAGGATCTCGGGCCGGACGGTCGTCAGCGCGCCGTCACCCTCCTCGACCCACGTGGTCCACGCGGCCAGGGCCAGCCGCCGCCGCTGGTCGAGCTCGTCCATGGCCGAACCCTACCCCGAGGGTGTGAGCCGGATCACGCGTGGATGCGGCCCGATCGCGCGGCCAGCGGCTCCCCGGATCCGCCCCAGCGGCCGGCGACGATCTCCGCCGCGATGCTGATCGCGGTCTCCTCCGGCGTGCGGGCGCCGAGGTCGAGCCCGATCGGGCTGTGCAGGAGCGCCAGCTCCGCCTCGGTGAGGCCGGCCTCACGCAGCCGCTCCATCCGGTCGTCGTGGGTGCGCCGCGAGCCCATCGCGCCGACGTAGCCGACCTCGGGCAGCCGGAGGGCGACCTCGAGGAGCGGTACGTCGAACTTGGGGTCGTGGGTGAGCACGGTGATCACCGTGCGAGCGTCGACCCGGCCGGCCTCCTGCTCGGCGGCGAGGTAGCGGTGCGGCCACTCGACGACGACCTCGTCGGCGCCCGGGAACCGGCTGGTCGTGGCGAACACGGGACGCGCGTCGCAGACCGTGACGTGGTAGCCGAGGAAGCCGCCCACGCGCGCCACCGCGGCGGCGAAGTCGATCGCCCCGAAGACCAGCATCCGCGGTGCCGGCGCGAAGGCCCACACGAAGACCCGCATGCCCTCCCCGCGCCGCTCGCCGTCGGGACCGTAGGACAGCGTGCCGTTGTGACCGGCGGCCAGCAGGCCGAGCGCGTCGTCGCGCACCGCGTCGTCGATGCGCGGGCTCCCCAGCGATACTCCCTGCTCAAAAGCACCGTCCTCGGCCGCGTTCTGGTGCTTTTGCCCCGGGACTATCGGGGCGGGACGGATGACGGTGCGCCGGCCGACGTACGCCGGGTCGGGGTGGTCCACGACGGTCGCGACGGCCACGGGCCGGCCGGCCTCGATGTCGGCGGCGATCGCGCCCAGCTCGGGGAAGGTCTCGCGGTTCACCCTCTCGACGTAGACGTCGAGGATCCCCCCGCAGGTGAGGCCCACCGCGAAGGCGTCGTCGTCGGAGACGCCGTAGCGCTGCAGGGTCGGCGTGCCGGAGGCCGTCACGTCCTGGGCGAGGTCGTAGACCGCGCCCTCGACGCAGCCGCCGGAGACCGAGCCGACCGCGGAGGCGTCCGGGCCGACCAGCATCGACGCACCGGGCGGCCGGGGCGCCGAGCGGAAGGTCGCGACGACCGTGCCCATGCCGATCGTCTCCCCCGCCTCCCACCAGGCCAGCAGCTGCGGCAGCACCTCACGCATCCCGCGTCATCTCCCAACCTCCTCGAGCAGTGCGGTGAACGTCGCCAGGGAGTGCCCGGCGAGGAAGGCGTCGACGTGGGGCAGGACGGCGACAATCCCCTGCTGCACGGGGACGTAGCCCACCTTGCCCCGGTGCGGGTTGACCCAGACCACCTTGTGGGCGAGCCGATGGAGCCGATCCACCTGCGCGGCCAGCAGGGCGGTGTCGCCGCGCTCCCAGCCGTCGCTGAAGATCACCACGACCGCGCCGCGGGCCATGCCGCGCCGACCGTGCCGGTCGACGAACGCCTGCAGCGTCTCGCCGAGCCGGGTGCCGCCCGACCAGTCGGGCACGACGTCGCCGGCCGCGGCGATGGCGCGGTCGGGGTCGCGCCGCCGGAGGGCGCGCGTGAGATGGGTGAGCCGGGTGCCGAGGCTGAACACCTCGACGCCGGGTCCGGCGTTGACGACCCGGTGCGCGAGGCGCAGCAGCGCGTCGGCGTACCCGCTCATCGAGCCGGACACGTCCACGAGCAGCACGACGCGACGGGGCCGGGTGGTGCGCCGGCGGCGGTGGATCTCGGCCGGCTCGCCCATCCGGCGCAGGCTCGCGCGCAGGGTGCGGGAGGCGTCGACGGCGCCCCGCCGGTGCGGCGTACGACGGGCGGTGGGTCGCGTCGGCAGCCGGACCGGGAGGCCGGCGAACATGGTCGCGAGCCGGGCCCGCTCGGCGGGCGCGAGGGTCGCCACGTCCCGGTGCCGCAGCACCTCCGCGGTGCTGGCGGCCGCCCGGACCGGGTCGTCGTCGGACTCCGGACCGCCCGTCGCGGCGTCCTGGTCGTCGGGCAGCAGCGCCGCCGCCGTCCGGGGCTGAGTGGCGCGGGGCCGGCTGACGGGCGTGCTGAGGTCACGGTGGAACCACTCGTCGAAGATCCGGTCGTGGCGCTCGAGGTCCTCCGGCGTGGCGCAGAGCGTGGCCCGCCCCGCCGCCCGGGTGGCCGCCCGGTCGCCGAGCCCGACCAGGGCGACGGCGTCGAGGTAGGCGCGGGTGCGATCCTGGGTCACCGGCACGCCGGCCGAGCGCAGCGCGGTGGCGAAGCCCAGCAGGATCTCGTCGGGCTGGTGCAGCAGGTCCGTCGCCGCGGCGCTCATCTCGCCAGCATCCGGTCGAGCGCGGCGCGCACCCGCTCGGCGTCGTCGCGGTACTTCACGAGCGCGCCGAGGGTCCGCGCGGCGGTCTCCACCTCGAGGTCGGCGGTGCCGAGGTGGTGCAGGGCCCGCGCCCAGTCGAGCGTCTCGGCGACGCCCGGCGGCTTGAGCAGGTCGGCGTCGGAGCGCAGCTGCTGCACGATCTCGACCACCTGACGGGCCAGCGTGGCGCTGACCTCGGGCGCGCGGGACCGCACGATGGCGACCTCGCGCTCCAGGCCGGGGTGGTCGATCCAGTGGTAGAGGCAGCGCCGCTTCAGCGCGTCGTGCAGCTCGCGGGTGCGGTTGGACGTCAGCACCACGGTCGGCGGGGTCGCGGCCTGCACGGTCCCGAGCTCGGGGATCGTGACCTGGAAGGTCGAGAGCACCTCCAGCAGGAACGCCTCGAACTCGTCGTCGGCCCGGTCGACCTCGTCGATGAGGAGCACCGCGGGGCTCTGCTGGAGCGCGGCCAGGACCGGCCGGGCGAGCAGGAACCGCTCGTCGTAGAGGCTCTTCTCGGCCTCCTCCACCCCCGCGACACCGCCCTTGGCGGCGTCGGAGAGCGCCTCGAGCGCGCGCAGGTGCAGGATCTGACGCGGGAAGTCCCAGTCGTAGAGCGCCTGCGTCGCGTCGATGCCCTCGTAGCACTGCAGCCGGATCAGCGGCCGGTCCAGCGACGCGGCGATCGCCTCGGCCAGCGCGGTCTTGCCCGTGCCCGGCTCCCCCTCGAGCAGCAGGGGCCGCGACATCTCCAGGGACAGGAAGAGCACCGTCGCCAGCTCCTCGTCACAGAGGTAGCCGGTCTCCTCCAGCCGGCGTGCGAGGTCGGCGACGCGGGTGTCCATGTCTCCAGGCTAGGGGGCGGTCGTTGGCGC
The DNA here is from genome assembly GCF_051390595.1 of Nocardioides segetis. NCBI lineage: Bacteria > Bacillati > Actinomycetota > Actinomycetes > Propionibacteriales > Nocardioidaceae > Nocardioides > Nocardioides segetis. The sequence continues at coordinate 13,286 of NZ_JBNINR010000023.1, forward strand.
GAGGTTGGCAACTCTTGCCGAACTCACCGCGGCGTCGGTCGCCGATCGACGTCGGCGCCCGTGGCGAGATCGCCGCACTCGACGAGCGCGACCTCGTGCTCGGCGAGGTACGCCCGCGCTCCCCGGTCGCCCACCGCGCTGCGTGCCACGCCGGCCCAGTGCTCGCGGCCGATCAGGACCGGGTGCCCCGGGCGGGCGCCGTACGACGCCCGGGCGAGGGCCGCGGCACCGTCGCCGGCCTCGGCGAGGACCCGGGCCACCACCGCGGCGGTGACATCGGGCAGGTCGACGAGGTGCACCAGCGCGGCGCCGGCATCGGCGCGGGGAGCAAGGGCCTCGAGCCCGGTGGCCAGCGAGGCGCCCATGCCCGAGGACCAGTCGGCCGACCGGACGACCGTCACGCCGGACAGGCCGTCGAGAAGCGGCTCCGCCTCGTCGGCGCCGGCACCGAGGACGACGGTGACCTCCGGGCAGCCGCCGTCGAGGAGCACCCGCACCGAACGGGTCAGCCAGGGCCCGCCTGCGTCGCCGGGGTCGCGCACCAGCGCCTTCGGCATGCCCATCCGGCGGCCCGCGCCGGCGGCGAGGAGGAGTCCGTGGGCGGCCACGTCCCGAGCCTGCCACACCGGGCCGTGGAGGACCGGTTGCAGCGGCCCGACCCCGCCTCAGTTCGCGACCGTCAGCAGCACCGCGGCGTCGGTGAGGGCCTCGAGGTCGTGGCGCTGCGGCGGGATGACCAGGTGGTCGCCCGCCTCGCCGCGCCAGGTGTCGCCGCCGGCGTGCAGCGCGACCTCGCCCTCGAGCACCTGCAGGGTGGCCTCGTCCGGCGCATCGTGCTCGCCGAGCCGCTCGCCCGCCCGAAGCGCGATCAGGGTCTGGCGCAGGCGGTGCTCCCGGCCGCCGTAGACCGTGACCGCGGCGCGTCCGCTGCTCGCCGCGCGGGCCGCGTCGACCTGCTCGCGGACCAGGATGGTCAGACTCGTGGACTCCATGGCGTGCTCCTCCCGGGCCGCGCGTCGCGACAGCGATAGACGATGTAGGGGCGGGTGAGATATCCGAGCGGGGCGCTGAAGACATGCACCAGGCGGGTGAACGGCCACAGCGCGAACAGCCCGAAGGCGGCGAGCGCGTGCAGCTGGAACCCGATCGGGGCGTCGGCCATCAATGAGGCGTCGGGGGTGAAGGCGAGGAAGGACCGGTACCAGACCGACACGCCCTCGCGGTAGTTGTACTCACCGCCGAGGGTGAAGACCGATCCCGCGATGGTGTTCCACATCCCCAGCGCGATGACCACCCCGAGGAAGGCGTACATCACCTTGTCCATCGGGGTCGTGGCGGAGAAGACCGGCCCGACGGTCCGCCGGCGGTAGATCAGGATGACCATGCCGACGAGGGCCATCGCCCCGGCGACGAGGCCGCCGACGACCGCGACGACGTGGTAGGCGTGGTCGGAGATCCCGATCGCGTCGGTCCAGCCGCGCGGCACCAGCAGCCCGATCACGTGGCCGCCGACGACGCCGAGCATGCCGAAGTGGAAGAGCGGCGAGCCGAGCCGGAGCAGCCGGTTCTCGTACAGCTGCGAGGAGCGCGTGGTCCAGCCGAACTTGTCGTAGCGGTAGCGCCACCCGTGCCCGATCACGAAGGTCGCCAGGCACAGGTAGGGGACGATCACCCAGAGGAGGACGTCCATGTCAGCTCCTCACCGCGAGGGTCGCGGGCGCGATGAGCGCCGGTCCCGGCCTCGTGCCGCCGTAGCCGTCGAGGCCGACCTCCTCGGCCGGTGGCCCCTGCTCGACCAGCCGGCGGATGGCGTCGGCCTCCTCGCCACGCAGCTCGGGCAGGGTCGCGCAGACGGCGCGCAGGGCGCCGGCCCAGGGCGATCCGGTCGTGCCGTCGTCGTTGCGCCACCCGCTCAGCGCCAGCCGCAGCATCTCCACGCCGGCGCGGTGGTCGGCGAGCAGCCGCCCGCCGGCGACCGGGTCCACGGTCGCCGCGAACTGCAGCACCGCGCACAGGTGGTCCGGCAGCTCGCCGGTCGACTCGTCCCAGGCGACGCCGGCGGCCCGGTAGGTCTCCTTGAACCGCACCAGCGCCTGGCCGCGGCGCCGCGTGTCGCCGTACGCGAAGTAGGTGAGGTAGAGCGCGCACTTGCGGGTGTGGTCGAAGGTGGCGACGTACGCCGCCTGCAGGTCGGCCAGCGGCAACGCGCGCAGGTGGCCGAGCAGGCCCGTCAGATCGGGGTTCCCGGGCACCAGCGCCTCGATGTCGTCGAGCGCGTCGAGCAGGGCCGGGGTCGGGTAGTCGAGCAGGGCCGCGCACGCCGCCCACACCGGCCGTACGTCGACGCCGCGGGCCCGGCGCCGCCTCACGACCGGTCCTCCTCGGAGCGCGGCGGGAACAGCCCGTCGGGGACGCCCTTGCCGTCCCAGCTGAGCAGGTTCACCCGGCGGCCCTTGTCCTCGGGTGCGGCGAGGGTGTCGCTGGTCTGGCGCTCCTGCAGCATCCGGAAGTTCTCGACCGCGACGGGCGTCGGGTAGCCGGATCCCTCGCCGAACAGGTCGTTCTGGCCGCCGCCGTACTCCGAGACGGGGCAGTCGGTGGCGAGCTCCTCGAGCGCGTGCGCCTGCTCGACGTGCGCGGTCGGGATGACGTAGCGCTCGTCGTACTTGGCGATGGCGAGCAGTCGGAACATCTCGTAGAGCTGCTCCCCCGTCATCCCGACCGCGGCGGGGATCGTCTCGTCGAGGTCGCGGCCGAGGTTGATGTCGCGCAGGTAGGACCGCATCGCGGCGAGCTTGCGCAGCACCCGGTCGACAGGGACGGTGTCGCCGGCGGTGAACAGGTTGGCGAGGTACTCGACCGGGATCCGCAGCGCGTCGATCGCGGCGAACAGGTTGCCGCGGTCCTCGGCGTCCTCACCGGTGTCCTTGACCGCGTCGACGACCGGCGAGAGCGGCGGGATGTACCAGACCATCGGCATGGTGCGGTACTCCGGGTGGAGCGGCAGCGCGACCTGGTACTCGTTGATCAGGCGCCACACCGGCGAGCGCTCGGCGGCCTCGATCCAGTCGCCCGGGATGCCCGCCTCGGCCGCGGCGGCGCGCACCGCGGGGTCGTGCGGGTCGAGGAAGCAGGCCCGCTGGGCGTCGTACAGGGCGTGCTCGTCCTCGATGCTCGCCGCCTCGAGCACCCGGTCGGCGTCGTAGAGGACGAGCCCGAGGTAGCGCAGCCGGCCCACGCAGGTCTCCGAGCAGACGGTCGGGATGCCGACCTCGACGCGCGGGTAGCAGAACGTGCACTTCTCGGCCTTGCCGGTCTTGTGGTTGAAATAGACCTTCTTGTAGGGGCATCCGGAGACGCACATCCGCCAGCCGCGGCAGCGGTCCTGGTCGACGAGCACGATGCCGTCCTCGGCCCGCTTGTAGATCGCCCCCGACGGGCAGGACGCCGCGCACGACGGGTTGAGGCAGTGCTCGCAGATGCGCGGCAGGTAGAACATGAAGGTCTGCTCGAACTCGAGCCTCACCTTGTCCTCGATGCCGCGCAGCATCACGTCGCGCGCCGCGTGCTCCGGGGAGCCGCCGAGGTCGTCGTCCCAGTTGGCCGACCACTCGACGTTCATGTCCTTGCCCGACAGCAGGCTCTGGGGCCGGGCGACGGGGAAGCTGTCGGTCTGCGGCGAGCTCAGGAGCGTGTCGTAGTCGTAGGTCCAGGGCTCGTAGTAGTCCTCGATCGAGGGCAGCTTGGGGTTGGAGAAGATCGTCAGCAGCTTCTTGATCCGGCCACCGCCGCGCAGGGCGAGCCGGCCGTTGGCCTTGCGGACCCAGCCGCCCTGCCACTCGTCCTGGTCCTCGTAGGTGCGCGGATAGCCCAGCCCGGGGCGGGTCTCCACGTTGTTGAACCAGACGTACTCGGTGCCGGTGCGGTTGGTCCACGCCTGCTTGCAGGTCACCGAGCAGGTGTGGCAGCCGATGCACTTGTCGAGGTTCATCACCATCGCCATCTGGGCCATGACGCGCATCAGTACTCCACCTCCGTCCGACGGCGGCGGATCATCGTGACCTCGTCGCGGTTGTTGCCGATCGGCCCGATGTAATTGAAGAAGTACGCCAGCTGGGCGTAGCCGCCGACGATGTGGTTGGGCTTCATCAGGATCCGGGTGAGGCTGTTGTGGATGCCGCCGCGCTTGCGGTCGCGCTCGGTCAGCGGGACGTCGATCAGCCGGTCCTGCGCGTGGTGCATGTAGACCGTGCCCTCGGGCATCCGGTGGCTGACGATGGCGCGCGCGGCGACGACGCCGTTGCGGTTGACCATCTCGATCCAGTCGTTGTCGCGGATGCCGACCTTCGCGGCGTCGCGGTCGGAGATCCACACCGACTGCCCGCCGCGCGAGAGCGACAGCATGAACAGGTTGTCCTGGTACTCGCTGTGGATCGACCACTTGTTGTGCGGGGTCAGGTAGCGCACCGAGACGCCGAGCTCGTTCCGCTCGCCGATCGGCGCCTCCCCGAACAGCCTGGTCATGTCGAGCGGTGGTCGGTAGACCGGCAGCATCTCGCCCATCCCGAGGAACCAGTCGTGGTCGACGTAGAACTGCTGGCGCCCGGTCAGCGTGTGGAACGGCTTGTGCCGCTCGATGTTGATCGTGAACGGGCTGTAGCGCCGGCCGCCGGACTCGGAGCCGGACCACTCCGGTGAGGTGATCACCGGCACGGGCGCGGCCTGGGTGTCGCGGAAGGTGATCTGCTTGCCCTCGTGCTCCGCGGCGAGGTCGGCCAGCTGCGTGCCGGTGCGCTTCTCGAGCGTGCGGAAGCCCTGCGTGGCGAGGTGGCCGTTGGAGACGCCGGCGAGGTGCAGGATCGCGTCGGCCATCTGCACGTCGGTCTCGACCCTCGGCTGCCCGGCGCCCGCGCCGTGCTCGGCGACACCGTGCCGCTGCCGCAGCAGGTCGACCTCGCGTCGTACGTCGTAGAGCACGCCCTTGGTGGTCATGCCGACCTTCTCGAGCAGCGGCCCGATCGTCGTCATCTTGTCGTAGATGGCGGTGTAGTCGCGCTCGGCGACGGCGATCACGGGCATCGTCCTCCCGGGCACCGGATCGCACTCACCGGTCCGCCAGTCCTGGACGACGCCGTGCTCGGCCGCCATCGCCTCGGGAGTGTCGTGCCACAGGGGCTTGGCGACGACATCGCGCCGGGTGCCGAGATGGTCGACGGCGAGCTCGGAGAAGCGCTGCGCGATGAGCTTCCAGGCGTCCCAGTCGGACTTGGTCTGCCAGGGCGGCGAGATCGCGGGGTTGAAGGAGTGGACGAAGGGGTGCATGTCGGTGGTCGACAGGTCGTGCTTCTCGTACCAGGTCGCGGCGGGCAGGACGACGTCGCTGAGGATCGTGCTGCTCGTCATCCGGAAGTCGAGCGTCGTGAGCAGGTCGAGCCGTCCCTCGGCGGCCTGCTCGGCCCACACGACGTCCCTGGGCCGCAGCTCGGGCGGCGCCTCCTGCGCGGTGGCGGCGCTGTCGGTGCCGAGCAGGTGACGCAGGAAGTACTCGTTGCCCTTGGCCGAGGAGCCGAGCAGGTTGGAGCGCCACAGCGACAGGACCCGCGGGTGGTTGTCCTCGTGCTCGGGATCCTCGACGGCGAACCGCAGCCGGCCCTCCTTGAGCTCGCGGGCGACGTACGCCGGCGCCTCCATGCCCGCCGCGTCCGCGTCGTCGGCGAGGGTCAGCGAGCTGCGGTCGAAGGTGGGGTAGCTCGGGCTCCAGCCCAGCCGCACCGACTGGGCGAGCAGGTCCATCACCGTCCTGCCGGCGAAGACGCCGGTGCCGGCGTCGAGGTCGTCGGCGCTGAACGTGTCGTAGCGGTACTGGCTGGTGTTGACGTACCAGTAGGCGGTCTGGTTCATGTGCCGCGGCGGCCGGTGCCAGTCGAGCGCGAAGGCGAGGTGCTGGAAGCCCATGATCGGGCGGACCTTCTCCTGCCCGACGTAGTGCGCCCAGCCGCCGCCGTTGCGGCCCTGGCAGCCGGTGATCGTGGTGAGCACGAGCATCGCGCGATAGATCTGGTCGGAGTGGAACCAGTGGTTGACGCCGGCGCCCATCAGGATCATCCCGCGGCCCTCGGTGTCGACCGCGTTCTGCGCCCACTCCCGCGCCAGGCGCCGGACCTGGGCGGCCGGGACGCCGGTGTGCTGCTCCTGCCACGCGGGTGTGGCGACGCCGTCGGGGTCGTCGGATCCCTGCGGCCAGGCGCCCGGCAGGCCGTCGCGGGCGACGCCGTACTGGGCGAGCATCAGGTCGAGCACCGTGGTGACGAGCCGGTCGCCGACCCGCTTGACGGGGACGCCGCGGCGGTGGTGGCGGACCCTGCCGTCGGGGGCGTCGAAGCGCGGCAGCTCGACCTCGACGGCGTCGTCGCGCGCGTCGTACAGGGTGAGCGCGGGGTCGAGGTCGCCGAGCTCGAGGTTCCAGCGACCCAGGCCCTCGTCGCCGAAGCGGTGGCCGATCGCGCCCTGCGGGATGCGCACCTCGCCGGTGGTCGCGTCGAGGACCGCGGGCTTCCACATGGCGTTCTCGGCACCGCCCTCGGGGTGGCCGATGTCTCCGGCGACGAGGAACTTGCCCGGCTTGTAGCCGCCGTCGCCGGTCGGCTCCAGGCAGATCAGGTGCGGCAGGTCGGTGTAGCGCTTGTTGTAGTCGGTGAAGAACGGCACCTGGCGCTCGACGAAGTACTCCTGGAGCACGACATGGCCCATCGCCATGGCCAGCGCGCCGTCGGTGCCGGGAGCGGGGCTGACCCACTCGTCGGCGAACTTCACGTTCTCGGCGTAGTCGGGCGCGACCGCGAGCACCTTCTGCCCGCGGTAGCGGGCCTCGGTCATCCAGTGCGCGTCGGGCGTGCGGGTCAGCGGGACGTTGGAGCCCCACATGATGAGGTAGCCGGCGTCCCACCAGTCCCCCGACTCCGGTACGTCGGTCTGGTCGCCGAACATCTGCGGCGAGGCGTTCGGCAGGTCGGCGTACCAGTCGTAGAAGGAGAGCATGGGCGCGCCGATGAGCTCGAGGAAGCGGGCGCCGGAGGTGTAGGAGACCGGCGACATCGCGGGGATCGGCGAGAACCCGGCGATCCGGTCGGGCCCCCAGCGCTTCACCGTGTAGACGTGCGCGGCGGCCACGATCTCGGCCGCCTCCTCCCACGTCGCCCGCACCAGACCGCCCTTGCCGCGGGCCTTCTTGTAGGCCCGGGCCTTCTCGGGATCCTGGACGATCGAGCCCCAGGCGACCACCGGGTCGCCGTACTGCTCCTTGGCGGCGCGGAACAGCTCCAGGAGGGTGCCGCGCACGTAGGGATAGCGGACCCGGGTCGGGCTGTAGGTGTACCAGGAGAACGCCGCGCCCCGCGGGCAGCCGCGCGGCTCGTACTCGGGCCGGTCGGGGCCGGCGCTCGGGTAGTCGGTCTGCTGCGCCTCCCAGGTGATGATCCCGTCCTTGACGTAGACCTTCCACGAGCACGAGCCCGTGCAGTTGACGCCATGGGTGCTGCGCACGACCTTGTCGTGGCTCCAGCGGTCGCGGTAGAAGACGTCGCCCTCGCGGCCGCCCTCCTTGAAGAGTGCGCGGGCGTCGGCGCTGACCTCCGCCTTGGTGAAGAAGCGGCGCGACCCGATCGCCGCGCGTTGCAGCCGGGACTCGAGGTCGCTCATGCGGACTCCGTCCCCCGGGCGTCGGCGGAGCGGCCGCCGGCGGTGCGGGCGACGACGGTGTAGGTGAGCACGAGGGTGGCGGCGGCCGTGATCGCGAGCAGCCACAGGCCGATGGCGTAGGAGTCGGTGTGGCCGTAGACGTAGCCCATGATCAGCGGAGGCACGAAGCCGCCCAGTCCGCCGGCCGCGCCGACCAGTCCGGTCACGCCGCCGACCCGGCTCGGCTCGGTGACCTGGGCGACCAGCGCGAAGGTCGCGCCGCTGCCCATGCCCAGTGCGGCGGCCATGGCCAGGAAGGCGACGGTGCCGCCGGCGTGCAGCGGCGGCGTCCCGGCCGCGATGGCCGCGCACACGGTGACGACGGCGAAGCCCGTGCCCAGCACCGCGATCGCGCCGATCCGGTCGGCCAGCCAGCCGCCGACCGGCCGCATCACCACGGCGATCACCACGAAGCCCGCCATCCGGTTGGACGCGTCGGCCGCGGTCAGCCCGTGGGCGGTCTTGAGGTACGCCGGCAGGTAGACCGAGAAGGCGACGTACCCGCCGAAGGCGACGGCGTAGAGCACGCAGGCCTGCCAGGTGATCGGCAGCCGCGCCGTGCTGGCGAGGCGCTGCCCGAGCGGCGTGGTCGGGACGCTGCGGCCGGGAGCGTCGCGCAGCACCAGCCACGCGACGACGCCGTACGCCGCGAGCGCGGCGGCCGTGATGAGGAAGGGCGCCCGCTCGCCCAGGCCGTCGTACAGCTTGACGGTGGTGAGCGCGCTGATCGCCGTACCGCCCATGCCGGCACCGAAGATGCCGACCGCCAGCCCGCGCTTCGCGGGCGGGAACCAGGCGTTGACGAAGGGCACGCCGACCGCGAAGGCCGTGCCGCCGATGCCGAGGAAGAAGCCGCCGACCAGCAGCAGGGCGTAGGAGTCGAGCGCGAAGAAGGCGACGAACAGGATCGGCACGACCGTCGCCAGCGACACCAGCGGGAACATCACGCGCCCGCCGAAGCGGTCGGTCAGCGCGCCCACCACGATCCGGCCGAGCGAGCCGACCACGACCGGCACCGCGACCAGCAGCGACACGTCGGACTCGCTGAGCTCGCCCAGCGCTCCGGTGTCGCGGAACAGCGGACCCAGGGGGCTGAGCAGGGCCCACGCCCAGAAGTTCACGACGAAGCCGAGGGTGGCGACGGCCAGCATCAGCCACGCGGTGCCGGACGACGTGGCCTGTCGGTCCTCGCTCGTCGTATCGATCGATCCCGCCATGGACATCCCTCCGCCCCGGGCCCCGTTGCCCGCAGTTTGGTGGTCGTTCCTCGGACTCACCATGCCCCAGGATGGTGCTGGGCGCCAGGGACGAAGGTCCTGCGGAGTGCTGACTCGCGCCGTTCCACAGGGATCGGCTGATCCCTCAGATTCGCGTCGGGTTTCTGTCGGGGGTGGGTGGTGTGGTGGTTCCATGGCCCGGGACCTCGACGATCTGTCAGCAGCGGAGCTGCTGGCTGCCGCCGAGTCCAACCTCGCCGCACGACGCCGGGCGGAGGTCGACCAGCTGCTCCTGGTGCTGGCGTGGTGCGACCGCAACGGCGACGACCCGCAGAGCAGGCCGGGGGCGGTGCCGGTGGCGAGGGGTGGCGACCGGCTGGTCCGCCTCGGGGGCGACGGCACGCCGGAGGTCGCCGAGCTGTGCCTCGCCGAGCTCGCGATCGCCCTGCAGGCCGGGCACGTCGGCACCCGGCACCTCGCCGCGGCCGCGCTCGACCTGCGCCACCGGCTGCCGCTCGTGTGGGAGCGCGTGCTCGACCTGGCGGTCCCCGCCTGGCTGGCCCGCAAGGTCGCGGCGATGACCCGCGAGCTCGACCGCGAGGCGGTCCGGCTCGTCGATGCGGCGGTCGCGGCCGCCGTCAGCCAGTCCCCCGGCCGGATCCTGCGGATCGCCGAGGCCAAGGTGATCGAGGCCGACCGGGCCGCCCACCTGGCCCGGATCGAGGCCGACGCCAAGAAGACCGGTTGCTGGCTCTCCCGGCCCCGGCCCGGCGACATCCTCGACCCGAGTGCCGTCGGCGGCGGCGAGGCCGCCACCCGCCGGATCTCCGCCAAGCTGCCCGCCGGCGCGGCCGTCGAGCTGGACGCCGTCATCGACGACCTCGCCGACGCGCTCGAGGCCCACCAGCAGCGCACGGAGGACGAGCAGCCCGCGACCCGCGCCCAGCTCCGGGCCGAGGCGCTGGCCCTGCTGGCCGACCCGCACGCTGCCGCCGCCTTCCTCGACGGCCTGGGCGAGCCCACGCCGGCCCCGGCAGCGGCCCCGACACCAGCCCCGACACCAGCCCCGAGGAAGGCCACCCGGCCCCGCAAGGCCGTCATCCACGTCCACCTCTCCGCCCTGGCGCTGACCGGTGCGCTGTCAGGCGTGGCTCGGGTCGAGGGTCTGGGCCCGTTCCTTCTTGAGCAGCTGGGCGACCTCCTCCGCCGCCGCGACATCACCCTGCAGCCCGTCCTCGACCTCGCCGGCGTCACCAGCGGCAACGCCTACGAGCACCCCACCGTGGTCCGCGAGCGCGCCATCCAGCGCATGTGCGGCGACGTCTTCCCGCACTCGGCCAACGCCGCCGGCGTCGGCGACCGGTTCGACCTGGACCACGCCACGCCGTACGTCCCCACCGCCCGCGGCGGCCCACCCGGCCAGACCGGCGACCACAACGCCGCGCCCCTCACCCGACAACACCATCGGATCAAGACCCACGGCCACCTCCCCGACGGAGGCGGCGGCTACCAGGTGCGCCAGCTCGCCCTCACGGCGTACCGCTGGGTGACTCCGCACGGCCTGGGCCGTGTGGTCACATCCCGTGGCACCACCTGTGTCGAGTTGATCCGAGACAAGGACTGCACCGTCGTCGGTGAGTGCTACCCGCAGTCGCCGGGGATCGAGATCACCGTCGATCTCTACAACCCGGCGTGACCTCCCTCAGCTGATAGATCATGAGTGGCGGTCCCCGGTCGGTACCGGTTCGGCGCTCGGTCGCTGCGCGCCGTCATCGGCGGCGTTGCCGGCCGGATCTGCCGATGTGCGGGTCGTTCCTGAAACGGGGAGGCGGGCAGGCACAAGGTGCGCGATCTCAGGTCCCAGGTCGACCCATGAGCGAGGATGGCGTGGGGCGGCGTCACAATCGGGCCGTTCGGACGTCGGGTGGAGGTGCCGTCAATGGATCGGGTTCGGAGCGTCGTGCTCGGGTCGGACGAAGGCGCCTTCGCGATACGAAGCAGTGACTGCGAACCCATCCCGGTCGAGGGTTGGGACGAGAGCGACAACACGCTCGTCCGAGCCGGCGGCGCGCTCGCCGCCGATGGGGAGCTGTTGGTCACGACGGGTGATCAGTGGGGACCGTTCTCGGTGACCACGTGCCTCCTGGACGTGCCTCCCGGTGCCCCCGGCGTCGAGTGGGAGGACGTGGTGGAACTCAGCCTGGAGGCCCGGGCTTCACTGGTTGCCACCGAACTGGTGGACAACGATCCAAGCGTCCCGCTGATCGATGAGCCAGGCGTGTACCGGCTGCGGCTGAGCGCACGCGGCCGGGCAACTGGTCACGATCGGCAGGACGACGAGTTGGGCGAGGAGCCCATCGAATGGTACCGCCTGGAGGCGTGGCGGGCCGCCCCAAGCGCACCCGCGATCTTGAGGTTGACAAGTGCGTTCGCCCACGAGCAACTCGCTGACCCACCACCCCCACTCCTGATTCCCGAAGGCGAAGCCGGCCTGGCCGCCTCGGTAAGGATCGGCCGGGATGTCGAGCAGGCTCCGGGGGCTCGCAGCCTGTCGGGGGCGACAGGGTATGTCGAGGTCGAGCGAACCATCCGTGGTACCCGCCGCAAACTGTTCACGCGATGTGCCCACGTGACGACGTGGAGTCACGCATGGGTGCCGGGAGGGACTTGGGGCTTCTCAGCTGGACCGGAGCCCCCCTACGCCCCAGGCACCCAGCACTTCGCCAGCTCGCATGACCACGCGGACCAGTTGACGGGCTCGTGCGGTTCGATCCGATACTCCTTCATCGAGGTGGAGAGCCCGAAGCGCGCGGTACGGAACTGGAACTGGCTGCCGGGGCCGACATGGGACAACGATGGCGCGCCTATGCTGCGTGAGGAGAGCCGAGTGACGATGACATTGAACCAGTCCAAGGATGCCGCCGGCGTTCCGTGGACGACCATCCGCATCAGGCACGAGGGCTTGCCCGTGGAGTGGCTGGAGGACATGGAAACCTGGTGGGCCTACCAGCTCTCCATCGCCGACCACGCCGAGTTCGGAACCCGGTAGCCACGGCGACTCAGGTCGATATCGAAGCCACACGGCCCCCGCCCGAGGACGGGGGCCGCGCAGTTGGTCGACGAGCCGGCTCTCAGACCCCGAACGCAGGCGCGTAGCGGATCTGACCGTCGGGCACCGGCCGCGACGGGTCGAGCGCGAGCGCCATCAGGTTCTCGTCCGGCACCTCGAAGCTCGCCGTGATGCCGAACCGCGACGCCCGGTCGAAGCCGAACCGCGGGTAGTACTCGGCATGGCCGAGGACGACGACGAGGTTCTCTCCGTCCGTTCGCGCCGCGTCGAGGCCGGCCCGGATCGCCGCGCCCCCGGCTCCCTGGGACTGGTGCTCGGGGCGCACCGCGCAGGGACCGAGCGCGAGGGCGGGGACACCGCCCACGTGGCACCGGGTCAGCAGCGAGTACCCGACGACGCTCCCGTCGTCGGCGACGGCGAGGACGGACAGGTCCGGAAGCCAGGCCTCCGGGTCGGCGCGCAGGGCGTCGACGAGGTCGGCCTCGAGACTCGTCGGGAAGGCGGCCAGCAGGACCTCGCGGATGCCCGCGTGGTCGGCGTCGGCCCGTTCGGGACGGGTCGTCCAGATGACGGCCGAGGTGAATCGATTCGCATCAGGTGTTGATGACAACGGATTGCTCCCTTGAAGCAAGGGGTCTCGTCCGACAGTGATGCCGACCATGGCACCGCCGGCCGCGCGGAGCGGCGTCAGCGGAGGGGTCGGAGTCGGATGGAGACCGGTGAAAGTGGGTCGGTTTCAGGCGCGCCGACAGCGGCGCACTGCGCTTCGGGCATCAACCCACACTCCCTTCCCTCTCGATCCGATCACGGAAGCGCCCATGCTACCGGCGCACGGCGCTCGGGGCGACGGAAAAACCACACGACCCCCGCCCAACGGACGGGGGTCGTGCGGTGGTTCTGCGGGAGCCGGGCTCCTGCTCGGTCGATCAGAAGTCCATGCCGCCCATGCCGCCGGTCGGGTCGCCCGCGGGGGCGGCCTTCTCCGGCTTGTCGGCCACGACGGCCTCGGTGGTGAGGAACAGCGCGGCGATCGACGCGGCGTTCTGCAGCGCCGAGCGGGTCACCTTGGCCGGGTCGATGATGCCCTCGGCCAGCAGGTCGACGTAGTCGCCCGTGGCGGCGTTGAGGCCCTGGCCGGCGGGGAGGTTCGCGACCTTCTCCGCGACGACGCCGCCCTCGAGGCCGGCGTTGATGGCGATCTGCTTCAGCGGCGCGGACAGCGCGACCTTCACGATGTTCGCACCGGTCGCCTCGTCACCCTCGAGGTCCAGCTTGTCGAACGCGTTGGAGCCGGCCTGGACCAGCGCGACGCCACCACCGGGGAGGATGCCCTCCTCGACGGCCGCCTTCGCGTTGCGGACGGCGTCCTCGATGCGGTGCTTGCGCTCCTTGAGCTCGACCTCGGTGGCCGCGCCGACCTTGATGACGGCCACGCCGCCGGCCAGCTTGGCGAGGCGCTCCTGCAGCTTCTCGCGGTCGTAGTCGGAGTCGCTGCTCTCGATCTCGGCGCGGATCTGGTTGACCCGGCCCTCGATCTGGGCCTGGTCGCCGGCACCCTCGACGATGGTGGTCTCGTCCTTGGTGATGACGACCTTGCGGGCCTGGCCGAGCAGCTCGAGGCCGGCGGTCTCCAGCTTGAGGCCGACCTCCTCGGAGATGACCTGGCCGCCGGTGAGGATCGCGATGTCCTGCAGCATGGCCTTGCGGCGGTCGCCGAAGCCTGGGGCCTTGACGGCGACGGACTTGAAGGTGCCGCGGATCTTGTTGACCACCAGGGTCGACAGCGCCTCGCCGTCGACGTCCTCGGCGATGATGACGAGCGGCTTGCCCGACTGCATGACCTTCTCGAGCAGCGGCAGCAGGTCCTTGACGTTGCTGACCTTGCTGTTGGCGATGAGCACGTAGGCGTCCTCGAGGACGGTCTCCATGCGCTCGGGGTCGGTCACGAAGTAGGCCGAGATGTAGCCCTTGTCGAACCGCATGCCCTCGGTGAGCTCGAGGTCGATGCCGAACGTGTTCGACTCCTCGACCGTGATCACGCCCTCCTTGCCGACCTTGTCCATCGCCTCGGCGATGGCGTCACCGACGGTGGCGTCGCCACCGGCGGAGATGGTGGCGGTGGCGGCGATCTGCTCCCGGGTCTCGACGTCCTTGGCCATGCCGAGCAGCTGCTCGGAGACGGCGGAGACGGCGGCCTCGATGCCGCGCTTGAGACCCATCGGGTTCGCGCCGGCGGCAACATTGCGCAGACCCTCGCGGACCAGCGCCTGGGCGAGGACGGTCGCGGTGGTCGTGCCGTCACCGGCGACGTCGTCCGTCTTCTTCGCGACCTCCTTGACCAGCTCGGCGCCGATCTTCTCGTAGGGGTCCTCGAGCTCGATCTCCTTGGCGATGGAGACACCGTCGTTGGTGATCGTGGGGGCGCCCCACTTCTTCTCCAGAACGACGTTGCGGCCCTTGGGGCCCAGGGTGACCTTGACGGCGTCCGCGAGCGTGTTCATGCCACGCTCGAGACCGCGGCGGGCCTCCTCGTTGAAAGCAATCAGCTTCGACATAACTCCTGCGATTCCTTCGCGATGTCCGTTGTCACTCTCAAGGCGAGAGTGCCAACATCATGTTTAGCACTCGACCATGGCGAGTGCAAGGAGAAGACGGGTTCGAGCCGGGTTCAGGAGCGGGCCAGCCGAGCCGCGACCAGGGTGGCGAACCGCTCGGCGTTCGCCGGGTCGACGTCGAGGTAGAGGCCGGGCTCGATCAGCTCGAGCTCGCTGACCACCCAGCGGTCGGCCCAGACCATCAGGTCCACGCGCGCGTAGGCGAGGTCCGCGCGCCGCTGCCGCGCCGCCGCGGCGACGGCCGCCTCCGCGACCGCCGCCCGCTCGGGGTCGAGCGGGACCGGCCGGACCTGACCGCCGTGGACCTCGTTCACCCGCACCTCGCCCGCCGCCGCGACCTGCCCGAGCCGCTTGTCGACCTGCCCGACCGCGACCCCGTCGAACACGAAGACCGACGTCTCGCCGGTGGTCCGCACCGACTCCACCAGCGGCTGCGCGATCCACGGCCCGGCCACGAGCCCCTCGAGGCGCGGGTCGTCGGCGCGCTCGGCCACCACGACGCCGACCCCGCCGGCACCGGTGCGCGGCTTGACGACCACGCTCCCCCACCGGTCGAGCACGACCGCGAGGCCCGCGGCCAGGGCGTCGTCGTCGAGCGGCCGCGTCGGCACCGTGGGTACGACGTCGGCGAGCTCGACGAGGTAGGCCTTGTCGGCGTTCCACGCGAACACCTCGGCACCGTTGAGCAGCCGGGTCCCCGCCTCGACCCGGCGCGCCCAGTCGAGGAAGGCGGGCAGCCGGCGGTGGTAGTCCCAGGTGGAGCGCACGGCGACCAGGTCGGCGCCCGCCCAGTCGACGGCCGGGTCGTCCCAGCGCACCCAGCGACTCTCGACCCCGCGCGCGTCGAGCGCCGCGGTGAGCGCGGCGGCACCCGGCTCGCCGTCGGGCATGAGGTCGAAGGTGGCGAGGAGGACCGCGGTCATGCCCCCACGCTAGGAGGCCGGAGCCCGATGCCCGAAGGGGACCCGCTCCGCATGCCCGAGCGCCAGCAGCACCGACGGGAGCAGCGCCTTGGCCGTGCGCTTGTAGCCCAGCGCGCTGGGGTGGAACCGGTCGAGGCTGAACATCTCGTCGGGGTTGGTGATGAAGAACGGCCCGACCACGTGGGCGAGCGACACCGCGTGCGCTCCGTTGCGGACGGCGACCTCCGCCTGCGCCTGCGCGAGCTGCCGCGACATCCGCGAGCCCAGCGAGCGCAGCGGCTGCGGCACCGGCCGGAGCGCGCCGAGGTCCGGGCAGGTGCCCACCACGACCTCGGTGCCCCGTTCGCGCAGCCGGACGACGGCGTCCTCGAGCTGCGCCGCCGCCGTCGCCACCGGCACGCGGTGGGTGACGTCGTTCCCGCCGACGACGATCACCGCGACGTCGGCACGGTAGGTCTCGGGCAGCCCGTCGAGCTGTCCGGCGAGCGCGGAGCTCTCCGACCCGACGACCGCCGCCGTGCGCAGGGCCACGGGACGGCGCACCTCCCCCGCCAGACCGCGGGCGATCCGCGCCCCGAGCGTGTCCTTGGGGCGCTCGGCGCCCAGGCCGGCCGCGATCGAGTCGCCGAGGACGAGCAGCCGCAGCGGCGCTCCGTCGTACGACTTGCGCTTCCAGACCTTGTCGGCCGGGATCGCGTCCTCACCCAGGGGCTTCCCGATCCGCGCGCGGGCGATCGCGGCCTGGCGGCGCAGCAGCTCACGGCCGCCACCGGTGGTGACTCCGATCCCGGCGAGGGCGACGCCGGCGGCGACGAGGGTCTTGTGGACGCGGCTCATCCGCGACCCCCACGGAGTGCTCGGGTGGTCATGGCTGCTTTGAACCAGACCACCCTGAACGGATCATGGCGGGCCGGTGGCGCGCGGGTGTCAGCCGGCGACGAGGATCGTCGGCTCGTGCCCGACGGGGAAGCTCACCGAGGCGGCGATGAAGCAGTTGCGGCTCGCCTCGCCGTGGATCTCCCGCGCCGTGTCGACCATGCCCGCCTCGGCGACGGTGACCCGCGGCCGCAGCGTGACCGACGTGAACCGCCCGCCCTGCCCGACCTGCGCCATGGTGCCGACCGGGCTGTCGTCGTACGCCGTCACGACGACACCGTGGTCGACCGCGGAGTGCAGGTAGGACAGCAGGTGGCACTGGGCGAGGGCGGCGAGGAGCAGCTCCTCGGGGTTCCACCGCGCCGCGTCGCCGCGGAAGGTGGGATCGGCCGAGCCGAGCAGGTCGGGCTTCCCGCTCGCGGTGAGCAGCACGGTGCGGTCGTAGTCGCGGTAGCCGCTGGTGCCGGTGCCGCGGTTGCCCTGCCAGACCAGGTCGAGGGCGTAGTGGTGATCGGTCACGCGACCATCATCGCCGAACCGAGTCGGGAGAACCCTGGCGAGAACTTGTTCTAGTTTGGCACTCTTCTCCTGTGACCTCCACCACATCCGCCGCCGCGCCCGACGCCACCGCCGCTCGCCCGCTCAACCTCGCCGACGTCCTCGAGGCGATGGCCGACGCCGTGCCCGACCGCGCGGCGGTGCACACCGGCGACCGGATCTGGACCTTCGCCGAGATCGACGAGCGGTCCACCCGCCTGGCCAACCACCTCGTCGGCCTCGGCGTGCGCCCCGGCGAGCACGTCGCCGTGCACTCCACCAACCGGATCGAGTGGGTCGACGCCCTCTACGGCTGCCTCAAGGCGCGGGCCGTGCCGATCAACATCAACTACAAGTACCTCCACGACGAGCTGGCGTACCTCTACGACAACGCCGACTGCGTCGCCGCGATCATCGCGCCCGAGTACGTCGACGCGCTGGCCGAGCTGGACACCCCCACGCTGCGGCACACGATCGTGCTCGGCGAGGAGTACGACGCCGCGCTGGCCGCCGCGTCCCCGGAGCGCAGGATCACGGGCCGGAGCGCGGACGACCACTACGTCCTCTACACCGGCGGCACGACCGGCTCCCCGAAGGGCGTGGTGTGGCGCAACGAGGACCTGATCCGGGCCGCGCTCAACGCCGCCCGCTACGGCGCGCCGCTGGACTCGGTCGAGCAGCTGGCCGAGGAAGCCCGCGCCGTCGAGAACCCGATGGTGCTGCTGGCCTGCGGGCCGATGATGCACGGCGGCAGTCAGTGGATCCTCGGCAACGGCCACGTCGCCGGGCAGACGATCGCGCTCTTCACCGAGCCGCACTTCGACGCCGTGAAGATCCTCGACCTCGTCGAGAAGGCGAAGGTGGTCTCGCTGACCTTCCTGGGCGACGCGATGGGGCGCCCGGTGGCCGAGGCGATCCTCGCCGAGCCGGACCGCTGGGACCTGTCCAGCCTTGCCGCGGTGTCCAACGGCGCCGCTCCCCTGTCCGACGGCGTGCGCGAGGAGATCCGCCGCGCCCTCCCCGGCCGGTTCATCCTCGACAGCTACGGCTCGTCGGAGTCCGGGGCCGCCGGCTCGCGGATCGACGACGGCACCGACGGCGGCCAGAGCGCGCCGCGGTTCACCGTGACCGACCAGGTCGAGGTCTTCGACGCGGAGTTCAAGCCGTGTCCGGTCGGCGTGGACGGCATGCTGGGCCGCTCGGGCCCGGTGCCCCTCGGCTACTACAAGGACCCGGTCAAGACGGCGGCCACGTTCAAGGAGATCGACGGCGTGCGCTGGGCGATCCCGGGCGACTTCGCCCGGCGCGAGGAGGACGGCTCGGTCACCGTCCTCGGCCGCGGCTCGGTGTGCATCAACACCGGCGGCGAGAAGGTGCACCCCGAGGAGGTCGAGGCCGTGCTGCTGCGCCACGACGACGTCTTCGACGCGGTGGTGGTCGGCACGCCGCACGAGCGCTGGGGCCAGCAGGTGACCGCGCTGGTGCAGCGCCGCGACGGGGTCGACCTGACCGAGGACGCCGTCCGCGACCACTGCCGCGCGCTGATCTCCAACTACAAGGTCCCCAAGACGGTGCTGTTCGTCGACGAGGTGCCGCGCACGCCCGTCAGCAAGGTCGACTACCCGGCCAGTGCCGCGCTCGCGGCCCGGCTCCTCGGCTGACCCGACGCGAAGATCCCCGCGCCGATCTGTCGATTCCGGTCCGGCTCGCCCGTCATCGGGGTGGAAGACTCAGCACACCCCACGAGGAGATGATCCGATGACCGAGTACGTCGTACTGCTGACCGGTGACGAGGCCACCTGGGAGGCGGCGGGCCCGGAGGAGCGAGCCCAGATCTACGCGCGACACGGCGAGTTCAGCCGGCTGCTCGAGGAGCGCGGCCACCGCGTCACGGGCGGGGCCGAGCTCGCCCACTCGCGCACGGCCAAGGTCGTGCGGCGCTCGGCGGAGGACGTGGTCGTCACCGACGGCCCCTACGTCGAGTCCGTCGAGCAGCTGGGCGGGTTCTACGTCGTCGAGAGCGACGACCTCGACGACCTGCTGCAGATCTGCGCGGTCCTCGCCGACGCCGAGGACGGCGTCGAGGTCCGCACGTGCCTGCCCCCGCCGCCGGACTGACCACGGAGTGGAGCAGCTCGAGCACGCGCTGCGCGACGAGTGGGGCCGGCTGCTGGCCCTGCTCGCCGCGTGGTGCCGGCGGGTCGACCTCGCCGAGGACGGCCTGGCCGACGCGTTCGAGGCGGCCGCCCGCGCCTGGCCGGAGTCGGGCCCGCCGGCCAACCCGGCCGGCTGGCTGTTGACGACGGCCCGCCGCCGGATCACCGACGCCCTGCGCAGCGAGGCGGTGGCGGCCCGCAAGGAGCCGCTGCTGGAGGTCGAGGCGTCCCTGCACCAGGAGGCCCAGCGGGTGCTGGCCGCTCCCCCGGAGACCGAGGTCGTGATGGACGAGCGTCTGCGCCTGGTGCTGCTGTGCGCCCACCCGTCGCTGTCGCGCGAGGCGTCGGCGGCGCTGACCCTGCGGCTGGTGCTCGGTGTGGCCACCGAGGACGTCGCCCGGCTCTTCCTGGTCCCGACCGCGACCATGGCCGCCCGGCTGACGCGGGCCCGCAAGAAGCTGGCCGGCGCCCGCTTCGTCGTCCCGCCGCCGGCCGAGCTGGACGCCCGCGTCGAGACGGTCGCCGACGTCGCCTACCTCGCCTTCACCAGCGGCTACGCGCCGGGCTCGGGCGCCGACGTCCTGCGGGCCGACGTGGCCGGCGAGGCGCTGCGACTGGTGCGGGTGCTGCGCGCGCTGCTCCCCACCGGGTACGACGAGCTCGACGCGCTCCTCGCCCTGATGATCCTGCAGCACGCGCGCCGCGACGCCCGGGCCGTCGACGGCAGCCTGGTGCTGCTGCCCGACCAGGACCGCACCCGGTGGCACCACGACGAGGCGCTCGAGGCACTGGAGCTGTTGCGACCGCTGGTGACCGCACCACCGGCGCCCTACCTCCTCCAGGCGCTGATCGCCGCCGAGCACGCGATCGCCCTGACGGCGGGCGCGACCCGCTGGGACCGCATCGTCGAGCGGTACGACGAGCTGCTGGCGCTGCGCGACTCCCCCGTCGTGCGCCTCAACCGGGCGGTGGCGCTCGCCGAGCGGAGCGGACCCGCGGCCGACCTGGCCGCGCTCGAGGGCGTCGCGCTGCCGGGCCACCGGCTGCCGGCCGTCCGGGCGGAGCTGCTGGCCCGGCTGGGCCAGGACGCCGAGGCGCGGGTCGCCTACGACACCGCCATCGCCCTGTGTCGCAACGAGGCGGAGGCCGAGCATCTGCGGACCCGGCGCGCGCTCACGCGTGCGGGACGACCATCGGGGTCCCCGTGACCGGATCGGGCAGCACCTCGCACGCGAGGCCGAAGACCCGCTCGACGAGCGCCGCGTCCACGACCTCGGCCGGCGGGCCGGCCGCGACGACCGCGCCGTCGCGCATGGCGACGACGTGGTCGGCGAAGCGGCAGGCCTGGTTGAGGTCGTGCAGCACCGCGACGACCGTGCGGCCCTCGTCGACCAGGCGGCGCAGCAGCCGCAACAGCTCGTACTGGTGGGCGATGTCGAGGAAGGTGGTGGGCTCGTCGAGCAGCAGCGCGGGCGTCTCCTGGGCCAGCACCATCGCGATCCAGACCCGTTGGCGCTGACCGCCCGAGAGGTCCGCGACCCGCCGGTCCGCGAGGTCCGCGACCCCTGCGGCGTCGAGTGCGGCGGCGACCGCGACGTCGTCGGCCCGGGTCCAGGTGCCGAGCACCGGCTGCCGGGCGTAGCGCCCGCGCCGGACCAGGCCGACCACGCGGATGCCGTCGGGGGTCGTGGTGCCCTGCGGCAGGAAGCCCAGCTCCCGGGCGACCGCCTTGGGCCGCCAGGCCGCGATCGACCGGCCGTCGAGCACGACGCTGCCCTCCTCGGGGCGCAACAGCCGCACCAGCGAGCGCAGCAGGGTGGACTTGCCGCACGCGTTGGGACCGACGATCGCCGTGAGGACCCCGTCGGGCACGGTGAGGTCGAGGTGCTCGACCACCGTGCGCTCGCCGTACCCGAGGCGCAGGCCCTCGGTCCGCAACCGGCTCATCGTCCGACCTCCTTGAAGAGCAACCACAACAGGTAGACGCCGCCGATGGCGCCGGTGACCACGCCGACCGGGAGCTGCACCGGCGCGACGACCTGGGCCAGCAGGTCCGCGGCCCCCAGCAGCAGCGCGCCGGTGAGCGCCGAGGGCAGCAGCGCGACCCCCGCCGTGCCGGCCAGCCGGCGCCCGATCTGCGGCGCCATCAGCGCGACGAAGACGATCGGGCCGGCCGTCGCCGCCACGATGGCGGTGCAGCCGACGCCCACGGTCGCGATGAGGAGCCGGAGCCGGCCGAGGCGGATCCCGCTCGTCACGGCGACGTCGTCGCCGAGGGCGAGCTGGTGGACCGGGCGCGCGAGGCAGGCGGCGCCGACGCCCAGGACGGCGAGTCCCGCACCGGGCACGACGAGGTCCGACCAGTCGGTGCCGTTGAGGTTGCCGGCCGACCAGCTGGCGGCGGCCATCGCGACCTCGAGATCGGCACGCAGGATGAGCCAGGAGTTCAGGGCCGTGAGCACGGCGTTGACGGCAATGCCGATCACGATCAACCGGTAGCCGGTGTAGCCGCTGCCCAGGGCGAGCAGCGCGACGATCCCCGCCGCCGCCAGCCCTCCGGCCAGTGCCGCTCCCGCCAGCCCCAGCGCGAAGCCGCCCCCGTTGTCCGCGGCGGCGGCGAAGTGGCTGCCGCCGGCGACGACCAGCACCAGCAGGACGCCCGCGTAGGCGCCCTGGTCGAGCCCGATCACGTCGGGCGCGCCGAGGGGGTTGCGGGTGAGGTTCTGGAAGAGCGCGCCCGCCAGCCCGAGCGCGAGCCCGAACACGAGGGCCGCGGTCACCCGCGGCAGGCGCCACTCCAGGACCCGCCCGGCGAGCGGACCGTCACCGCGCAGGCCGGCCAGCACCCGTCCCGGCGTCGACCATCCGTCGCCGTAGCAGAGGGCGACCAGGGACACCGCGAGCGCGGCGACGGCGATGAGGCCGAGTGCGAGCACGGTACGCCGCGCGGGCGGCAGGAAGGCGATGCTCACGAGGCGGCCCCCGCGCCCTGACGACGCACGACCCACGCCAGCAGCGGACCGCCGAGCAGCCCGGTCACGATCGCGACCGGGGCGTCCCCGACCGGCAGCACCAACCGTCCCACGGTGTCGGCGGCGACCAGCAGCACCGGGCCCCCGACGAGGGAGAGCAGCAGGAGCCAGCCCACCGAGCCGCGCGCGAACCGGCGCACCAGGTGCGGCACGATCAGCCCGGCGAAGGCGATCGGGCCGGCGATCGCCGTGGCGACGCCGGCGAGCACGGTCGCGACGACCAGGACCGCCGTGCGGGTGGCGCCGACGCGCACGCCGAGTCCGTGCGCGACGTCGTCGCCCATCTCGAGCGCGGCCAGCGGCCGGACCAGCACCAGTGCGATCCCGATCGCGACGAGCACGACGACCGTCGGCAGCGCCAGCGGCTGCTGGTCGCGTCCCGCGAGGGAGCCGACCGCCCAGAAGCGGTGGTCGTCGAAGGCGTCGGGATCGAGCAGCCGGACGCCGAGCGAGAGGCTGGCGACCAGTGCGCTGAAGGCCGTCCCCGCGAGGAGCAGGCGCAGCGGGTCGGCCCGGCCCACGGCGTACACCACCGTGGTGGCCACCGCGGCGCCCAGCGTCGCGACCACGAGCTGGGCGCCCTGCCCGCCCGCGATGCCGAGAGCGGTCGCCACGACGACCGCGAACGACGCGCCGAAGGTCACGCCGAGCACGCCCGGCTCGGCGAGCGGATTGCGGGTCAGCGCCTGGACGAGCGCACCGGCCAGCGCGAGCGCGGCGCCGACGAGGATCGCGAGCAGGGTGCGCGGCAGCCGGACCTGGCGCACGATGATGTGCGCGGCGTCGTGGTCGTCGTACCGGACGAGCGCGGGCAGCACCGAGCCGACCGGGATGTCACCCTGCCCGATGGCGAGGCTCCACACGACCGCACCGACGAGGGCCGCACCCAGCGCGACGAGCGCGACCAGGGGGCCGGGGTGGCGCAGGGTCAATCGTCCGACCCCGCGACCCCGCGCTTCCAGTAGCCGGTGATGCTCGACGGCAGCTCGCGCTCGGCCACCCAGCGCCGGACCGGCTTGAGGTCCTCGGCCTCGCCCGCGCCGAAGACGAAGGTGTCCTCCGGTACGTCGAGCGAGCGCACCTGCGCGCCGAGCTGCGAGCCGTCCGCGCGACTCAGCCAGCGCACCTCGACGCCGTCGCGCGCGGTGAGGGGGTAGCCGGTCTCGTCGGCGTGGTCGTGCTCGACGAGCACGTGCGCGGTGACGCCGGCCGCGGCGAGCCAGTCGGCCTCGTCGAGCCAGCGCGCGACGGCGGGCAGGCCGGTCATGTCGACCGCGAAGACGTAGTGGCGATGGGTGTGCGCGAACGCCTTCGCCCCGGGCGGGCCGGCGATCACGGCGGGATCGCCGATCGCGGCGGCCTCCGCCCAGTCGCCGGCGAGGCCGCCGGCATGGAGCACGACGTCGAGGTCCACCTCGCGGGCCGCGACATCGACACGGCGGATCGTGTAGGTCCGCGTCGGCGGGTGCGGCTTCGGCCAGTCGAGCAGCTGCCGGTCGTTGGGCACCGGGTCGGTACGGGTGCCGTCGGCGTGCGGGAAGACGATCTTCACGTGGTCGTCGGCCACGTAGCTGTGGAAGCCGGCCAGGTCGTCGCCGGTGAGGGTGAGCCGCAGCATCCGCGGGGTCACCAGCTCGCGCCGTGCGACGGTCGTGCGGCAGATCCCGATCGGGTAGCCGATGCGCCGCATCCCCCGGCCGGCACCGTGGTGCTCGGCGACGCGCTCGGCCGGCCGGTCGCGCTCGCCGATCACTTCAGCTCGTCCGCGAAGGCCTCGGCGAAGGCGCTGTCGATCTCCTCCAGCGCGCGCTCGGCGGTGGGGTACGTCGCCGCCTCGGTGTAGCGCAGCGGGATCACGGCGCCGTCGCGGACGGCGGGCAGGGTCTGCCACAGGGCGTGGTCGAGGACGTACTGCACCGACTCGGACGGCTTGCCCTCGTCGTCGACGGTGTAGGTGATCACGTCGGCGTCGGCCAGGCTCTGCGGGAGCTCCTCGATCGAGGGGTACTCCGAGAACGCGGCCGAGCCCTTGCCCGGCTCGGCCGGCCCGCCGTAGTAGGTGGCGCCCACGTCGGTGGCGATATTGGTGCCCCAGGCGCCGGCGTACTCGCGGTTGAAGTTGCCCGCGCTCACGTCGCCGTAGGCGCCGACGTGGCCGAAGCAGTGCCCGTCGAGGACGTCGGCGTACTTCTCGCTCAGCTCCGCCGCCTTCGCGTCGTAGGAGGCCTTGGCGGCCTCGAAGTAGTCGACGACGCCCGCCGCGTCGGCCTGGCGCTGCGAGAGGTTCTTCCACCCGTCGGGGCGGTCCGGGCCGAGGACGACGACCGGCGCGATCGACTCGAGGCGGTCCAGGTCGACGTCGCCCAGCACCGGCAGGGGGACACCGAGCATGATCAGGTCCGGCTTCAGGTTGGCGATGGCCTCGTAGTCGGTGCTGGCGGCGGTCTCGCCGGCGACCTTCTTCAGCGCCTGGTAGTCGGCGAGGTCCTCGTCGGTCATCAGCGCGGTGCCGCGGCCCCACTCCGAGATGCCGACGACGTCCGCGTCGGCCTCGAGGAGCACGGGCACGGCGTACCCGGTGGCGACGATGCGCTGTGGGTCGGTCGGGATCTCGACCGTGCCGTTGTCGGCCTCGAAGGCGCGGGTGGGTGCCGCCGGGTCGAACGCGGCGATCGGCGCCGCCTCGGGAAGCGCCGGGGTGTCGGCCTCGCAGGTCGCCGTCGTCGCCCTCTCCTTGCCCGCCTCGCCGTCGTCCTCGCTGCCGCACGCAGCGAACGTGGCCCCGATCAGGGCGCTGGCGGACAGCGCGGCGAGCGCACGGGCGGGTCGGAGGGTGAGCTGCATGATGGTCCTTCTGGTCGGGGATGCGGCGCGCGTGGTCACCCGAGACCGCGCGCCGGACCAGGTGAGGGTAGCCTTACCAATCGCAACGGCGGTGTCGCGAAGGAGTCAGATGGTGACGCGGAGAGGACAGGACGGCATGCCCGCCCGTCCCGGCCCGGCGGTCACCGCGACCGAGGCCGGTGGCGCGGTCGTCGAGGAGTTCCCCTACGGCCTCGGCCCGCCCGACGGCATCCTCGCGCTGCGCTATCCACCCACCGCCGGCGTGGTCACCGACTTCCCCGAGTCGCGCAACGACTTCGTGCACCAGATCTACCTCTCGCCCGACGGCGTGATCGCCATCGGGCGCGGCGGGACCTCCGCCTTCGCCGGACCCACGCACGCGGTGTGGGTGCGTCAGGGCGTGGTGGCCGAGGTGACCGCGCTGGAGGTCCAGACCGTCGTCCGACTGTGCGTACGCCGCGCGCCCGAGGAGCTGCTCCGACACGAGGCGACGGTGCTCGCCCTGTCACCGGCGGCGCTCGAGGCGGTCGCCCGGCTGGTCCGCCCCGGCACCGACGAGCGCGCCGGCCTGGCGGCGCGGGGCGTGCTCCTCGCCGAGCTCGCCGCCTCCCCCGCCGACCCGATCGGCTTCGCCTCGGCCGCGCTCGGTCCCGCGCAGGCGGTGGCCCGCGCCCTCACCCTGGACCCGGCCGACCGAACCGGCCTGACCGGCTGGGCGGAGCGGCTGCACGTGAGCGCGAAGACGCTGCAGCGCGAGTTCGAGCGGGTCTACGGCATGTCCTTCTCGGCCTGGCGCACCCGGACCCGGCTCGAGGCCTCCCGCGCGATGCTGAGTCGCTGGTCGGTCACCGAGACCGCCCACCGCGTGGGCTACGCCACCGCGTCGTCGTACGTCGCCGCGTTCACCCGCGCATACGGCGAACCGCCCGGGCGCCATGCGCACCGGGCGGTCGACGCTCAGGCCAGCTGAGCCGCCGCGCTCAGCAGCCGCCGGCGACGGCGGGGATGACCGAGACCTCGGCGCCGTCCGGCGTCGGCGTGGCCAGGTCCTGCTCGAAGCGCACGTCGTCGTTGTTGACGTAGACGTTGACGAAGCGGCGCAGCTTGCCGTCCTCGTCGAGGATCCGGCCCTTGATGCCCGCGAAGCTCGCGTCGAGGTCGTCGAGCACCTCGGCGAGGGTGGCCCCCTCGGCGGTGACCTCGGAGTCGCCGCCGGTGTAGGTGCGCAGGATGGTGGGGATCCGGACGCGGACGCTCATGCTGGGCTCGTTTCTGCTGTTCGAGGTGGAGTGAGGGAGGCGCTGGTCAGAGGCCGGTGGCCTTGAAGGCGTCGTAGCTCGGCGCGATCGTCGCGGCCGGGCCGACCTGGCCGGAGATCGAGTCGAGGGTCTTCAGGCCGTGGCCGGTGTTGATGATGACCGTCTCGAGGCTCGGGTCGAGCTGGCCGGTCTCGACGAGCTTCTTCGTGACCGCCGTCGTCGTCCCGCCGGCCGTCTCGGTGAAGATGCCCTCGGTGCGCGCGAGCAGCACGATGCCCGCGCGGATCTCCTCGTCGGTGACCTCCTCGACGGCGCCGCCGGTGCGGCGGGCGATGTCGAGGACGTAGATGCCGTCGGCCGGGTTGCCGATGGCCAGGCTCTTGGCGATCGTGTCGGGCTTGACGGGGCGGATCGCGTCGACGCCGGCCTTGAAGGCCGTGGCGACCGGGCCACAGCCCTCGGCCTGCGCGCCGAAGATCCGGTACGGCTTGTCCTCGACGAGACCGAGCTTGATCAGCTCCTGGAAGGCCTTGTCGACCTTGGTCAGCTGCGAGCCGGAGGCGACCGGGATGACGACCTGGTCGGGCAGCCGCCAGCCGAGCTGCTCGGCGATCTCGTAGCCCAGGGTCTTGGAGCCCTCGGCGTAGTAGGGGCGCACGTTGACGTTGACGAACGCCCAGCCCTCCTCCTCGCCGGCGATCTCGGAGGCGAGCTTGTTGACGTCGTCGTAGTTGCCGTCGACGGCCACGAGGTTCTCGGTGAAGATCGCGGAGTTGACCTGCTTGGGCGTCTCCAGGTTGCTCGGGATGAAGACCACGGTCTTGATCCCGGCCCGGGCGCCGGCGGCGGCCACCGCGTTGGCGAGGTTGCCGGTCGAGGGGCAGGCGAAGGTCGTCGCGCCCAGCTCGCGGGCGGCACTCAGCGCACAGGCCACGACCCGGTCCTTGAAGGAGTTGGTCGGGTTGGTCGAGTCGTCCTTGACCCAGAGCTTCGCGATGCCGAGCTCGGCGGCCAGGTTCGTCGCGTCGAGCAGGCGGGTGAAGCCCGGCTCGGTGTTGGGGCTGGTCTCGATGTCGGCCGGGACCGGCAGCAGCGCCTTGTAGCGCCAGATGTTGCGCGGGCCGGCCTCGATCTCCTCGCGGGTGACGGCCGGGAAGGCGTAGGAGATCTCCAGCGGGCCGAAGCACTCCGGACATGCGTAGAACGGGCCCAGGGCGACCTGGTGGCCGCACTCGCGACAGGAGAGGGCGGTGGCGTTGCCGAACGCGCCCTCGCGCAGGCCGGACGTCGCCTCGGTCGTCGTCTCCGGGGACTCGGTCACAACGGCGCTCATGGATTCCTCCTTCTCATCTGTCCCGGCGACTCTCGCGCGGGTCGGATTTGGCACCGTTTCCGCGACGTCGGACTCCTGCGAGCAGGTGTCCGACGGGAGTTCGCGGCGGTTGCCGGGACTTCTCAGGGCCGTTCCCTCAGTCCCTCTGGATGAGCACGCACAGCCTAGGGGCGACCGGTCACCGGCACCCAATCGAATGTCCGGATCCCGAGACATCCGTCCGCCATCTGGGACATCCTCGGCGCGGGCGGTCGCTCAGTCGTCGCGGCGGCGTTCGTGGGCGTCGGCCGCGAACCGTCCGAGCAGCTCGAGGACGCCGGCCGGGCCGGGCACGACCACGTCCGAGAGCGCGACGAGTGCGCTCTGCTCGTCCGACGCCGAGCACACCCGCAGGGGGGCGAGCCCGCGCTCGCCGAGCTCCTCGACGGCCTCGAACGCCTCGACGTCGCCCAGGTCGTCGCCCGCGAACAGGAAGCCCTCGGCGTCGAGGACGGCGGCGAGCCGGTGCACGACCATGCCCTTGTGAGAGCCCGCCGAGCGCACCTCGATCACGGCGCGGCCCGGCTCCAACACCAGGCCGTGCCGGCTGGCCAGCGCGCGCAGCGGCGGCAGCAGCCGGTCGAAGGCGCCCTCGGGGTCGGGCAGCCTCCGGGTGTGGACGGCGACGGCGAGCCCCTTGTCCTCGACGTAGGCGTCACCGGCGCCCGCGCTGCGCAGTGCCCGCGGCAGGTCGCGCTCGAAGGTCGCCAGGCCGCGCGGGGGCCGGGCGCCGACGATCCGGCGCCGGCTGGAGGTCCAGCGCTCGTTGCCGTACTGGCCGAAGACGAAGAGCTCCTTGCCGGTGGCCGCGAGCGCGTCGCCGACCTCCTCCAGGCCGCCGAGGTCGAGGGCCTGGCGGGCGGGCCGGCCGGTGATGACCGCGATCGCGGCGACCTCCTCGGCCAGCGCCGTCAGCACCGCGGGCGCGTCGGGATGGATGTGAGCCTGGGTGGGGTCGTCGACGATCGGCGACAGCGTGCCGTCGAAGTCGAGGCCGACGACGGTCCGCGGCGCGACACGCACCAGGGCGTCGTAGCGCTGTTCACCCTCGCGGGACGAGAACCTCACGTCCCCATCCCATCACGCCGCGCTCAGAGCTCGCCGGTGAGGATGACCGTCAGGTGGGTGGCGCTCATGTCGCTGTCGGTGTCGGCGGGCAGGACCCGGGCGACCCCGAGGTCGAGGGCGAGCTGCCGGGCGGCGGCCTTCTTGCCCCGGGGGAAGTAGACGGTGGTGGCGGGCACGGTGCCATACCAGTTGTCGGCCGCGGCCACCTTCCAGCCGGCGTCGCGGACCTTGTCGGACACCCGGGCGGCGAGGCCGCGGATAGCGGTGTTGTTGAACACCACGACCGAGTGCTCGCCGCGCACGACGGGCGGCGGCGCCGGCTTCTCCTTCTCGGTGGGCGGCGCGCTCGGCTCGTCGGACGGCTCGTCGGTGGCGTCGTCGGTCGAGGTGGCCGACGCCTTGGTGGCGGAGATGTCCCGCTCGGCGGGGCCGCCGTCGCGGGTCGCGACGAAGGCCACGGCCGCGAGGACGACGGCGACGATGCTGAGCAGCACCACGGGCGACGTCAGGACGGCGCCGCGCTGGTGGTGGTCGCGAGTGGGCATCGGACCGGTCAGATCTCGAACCCCAGGCGCCGTGCCGACCGCTGCCTCTGGCGCTGCGAGCGCAGCCGCCGGAGCCGGCGCACGAGCAACGGGTCGGCCTCGAGGGCCTCCGGGCGGTCGATGAGGGCGTTGAGGACCTGGTAGTAGCGGGTGGCGCTCATGTCGAACTTCTCCCGCACGGCGCTCTCCTTGGCGCCGGCGTACTTCCACCACTGGCGCTCGAACTCGAGGATGTCGCGGTCGCGGTCGCTGAGGCTGCCGGGAGCGGCCGCGGTGGCGTTCTCCTGGGTGCTGCGCTCGGCGGTCATGAGGTCTCCTCGACACATCAGGTGGGGGAAGGCCGACAGGTGTTCTGACTCGTACTGTAACCCCCGAATCACAACGATGTCATTCGGCCGCGCGGGGGAAGCCGCGACCATCCCCCTGACTAGGGTGGGGTCGTGGGCCATGACCTTGTGATCGTCGCCAACCGCCTCCCCGTCGACCGCGTCACCGACCGCAACGGCAAGGCGCGCTGGCGCCGGTCCCCCGGCGGCCTGGTCTCGGCGATCGAGCCGGTGATGCGGGCTCACGACGGGGTGTGGGTCGGCTGGCCGGGCGGCACGCAGAAGTTCAAGCCGTTCAAGGTCGACGGGCTCGACCTGGTGCCGCTGGCGATGTCGGCCGAGGAGATCGAGGAGCACTACGAGGGCTTCTCCAACGGCACGCTCTGGCCGCTCTACCACGACGTCGTCGCGAAGCCGGAGTTCCACCGCGAGTGGTGGGACACCTACGTCAAGGTCAACCGGCGCTTCGCCGAGCGGGCCGCCGAGCTGGCCAACGACGGCGCGACGGTGTGGGTCCACGACTACCAGCTGCAGCTGGTGCCGCAGATGTTGCGCGAGCTGCGCCCGGACCTGCGGATCGGCTTCTACCTGCACATCCCGTTCCCGCCGGGCGAGCTGTTCCAGCAGCTGCCCTGGCGCCGACAGATCCTCGAGGGCCTGCTGGGTGCCGACCTGGTCGGCTTCCAGCTGCCCGGCGCCGCGCAGAACTTCATCCGGCTGGTCCGCCAGCGCGTCGGCCACAAGACCCACCGCGACCTCGTCTACCTGCCCGACGGCCGCACCGTCCGGGCCGCGGCGTTCCCGATCTCGATCGACGCCGCCGGCTTCGAGGAGCTGGCCCGGTCCGAGGCGGTCGCGGAGCGCGCCGCGGCGATCCGCGAGGCCCTGGGCAACCCGCGCCAGATCTTCCTGGGCATCGACCGGCTCGACTACACCAAGGGCATCTACGCCCGGCTGCGCGCCTTCGGCGAGCTGATCCGCGACGGCGCGCTCACCGTCGACGACGCGGTGTTCGTCCAGGTGGCCGTGCCCTCGCGCGAGCGGGTGGAGCACTACCGCAACCTGCGCGACGACATCGAACGCCTCGTCGGCCGGCTCAACGGCGACCTCGGCCGGATCGGCCGGCCGGCGGTGAGCTACCTGCACACGTCGTACCCGCGCGAGGAGATGGCCGCGCTCTACCGCGCCGCCGACGTCATGGTCGTGACGCCGTACCGCGACGGGATGAACCTCGTCGCCAAGGAGTACGTCGCCTGCCGGGTCGAGGACGACGGCGCGCTCGTGCTCTCCGAGTTCGCGGGGGCGGCCGACGAGCTGCGCCAGGCGTGGCTGGTCAACCCCTACGACATGAACGGGATGAAGGCCGCGCTGCTCGAGGCCTACCGGGCCGAGCCGAAGGAGCTGACCCGGCGGATGAAGGCGATGCGCCGCCAGATCGCCCAGCACGACGTGAAGGCATGGGCCGACAGCTTCATGACCGAGCTGGAGGACGAGGTCCACAGCCACACCAAGACGGTGCGACCGGCGACACGCTCCTGAACCCGCTACCGCGCGGTAGCGTTCGGCCATGGACCTGGTGCCCCTGCGCTCCCTGCCGGGCGCCGGCCTGCTCCCCGCCCCGGACCAGGTCGCTGCCGCCGCGAGCAATGTCGCGCACAAGCTGCTCTACGGCGGCGTGGCCGACCTGCGGCCGATGCCGCGCACGCTCATCGACGACGGGATGCTGCGCGAGGTCTACCACTACCGGCCCGCGGGCCACGTCCAGGAGCACGGCGACCCGGTCCTGCTGGTGACCCCGCTCGCCGCGCCGTCGAGCTGCTACGACCTGCGCCGCGGCTGCTCGCTGGTGGAGCACTTCGTCACCGAGGGACGCCCGACGTACCTCGTGGAGTACGGCGAGGTCTCCTTCCGCGACCGCAACCTGGGCATGGAGCACTGGGTCGACGAGGTGGTGCCGACCGCGATCCGCGAGGTGTCGGCCCATGCCGGCGGCCGACCGGTGCACGTGATCGGCTGGTCGCTCGGCGGCATCTTCTCCCTGCTGACGCTGGCCGACCAGCGCTCGGGCGACCTGCCCGTCGCCTCGCTGACCGTCGTCGGCTCGCCGATCGACATCGCGCAGGTCCCGCTCCTCGCGCCGTTCCGCCCGCTCCTCAACCTGTTCAACGGCCCCGGGCCGATCACCCGTGGCTACCAGATGCTCGGCGGCGCGCCCAAGCCCCTCGTGAAGTGGGCCTTCCAGCTCACCGCCTTCCAGAAGCTGGTCACCAAGCCGATCGCGCTGGCGACCCACGTCGACGACCGCGAGTTCCTGGCGCAGGTCGAGGCGGTCGACCACTTCACGGCCAACATGATCGCCTACCCGGGCCGCACGTTCGGGCAGCTCTACCACCGCTTCGCGAAGGGCAACCAGCTCGCCGGCGGCACCTTCGAGCTCGACGACCGGACCATCGACCTCGGCGAGATCACCGTCCCGGTGCTGGTGTTCGGGGGCGCGGGCGACGGGATCGCGCCGGTGCCGTCGGTGCAGGCGGTCGTCCCGCTGCTGACGAAGGCCGAGGAGGTGCGCTTCGAGGTCGTCCCCGGCGGCCACCTCGGGATGCTCACCGGCCGCGCCGCGCGCACCACCACCTGGCTGGCGATGGACGAGTGGATCACCCAGTGGTCGACCGACAGCCAGCCGGTGGGTTGAGCAGGATCGGGTACGGCGCCGGGTCGGTCGCGACCGGCGCCTTCGGGACCGTCCCCGGCCTGATGCTCCTGCCGTACCTCACCGACACCCTCGCCGTCCCCGCGCTGCTGGCGGGGGCGATCGTCTTCCTCCCGAAGGCATGGGACGTCGTCCTCAACCCCGTCGCCGGACGGATCAGCGACCGGACGGTGGACCCGCGCGGGCCGCGGCGGCCGTGGCTGCTGCGCGCCGGCGTGGTGCTCGGCGTGTGCTTCGCGCTGCTGTTCGCGGGCCCCGACGTCGGGTCCCGTGCCTTCGACGCGGCCTGGGTGCTGGTGGCGTTCCTGGCCTGCGCGACGGCGTACGCCTTCTTCCAGGTGCCCTATGTCGCGATGCCGGCCGAGATCACCGACTCCTACGCCGAGCGCACCCGGCTGATGACCTGGCGCGTCGCGATCCTGGCCTTCACCATCCTGCTCGCCGGGGCCAGCGCTCCGGCCATCCGGGACGCGATCGGCGGGCGCGACGGCTACCGCGTGATGGGCCTGGCGATGGCGGCCGTCATCGTCACCGGCGCGCTGCTCGCCTACCACGGCACCCGTGCGAGCACGGTCCGCGACGTCGCCCCGGGGCCGGGCACGCTGCGCGACCAGCTCCGGCTGGTGGCGGCCGCGCGCGACTTCCGGCTGCTGCTGGTGACCTTCGTGGTGCAGGCGCTCGCGACCGGCTGCATGCTCGCCGGCGTCGACTACCTGGCCGGGGACGTCCTCGAGCGCGACGGCGCGGCGACGATCCTGTTCGTCTGCTTCGTCGGGCCGGCGCTGCTGCTGACCCCCGCGTGGGCCGCGCTCGGTCGCCGGGTCGGCAAGAAGCGGGGCTATGTGACCTCCTCGCTCGTGCTCGCCGCCGGCGCCGCGCTGGCGGTCCTCGCCGGGCACGCGCCGGCCGCCGTCGTGTTCGCCGCGGTCGGCCTGGTGGGCGTCGGGTACGCCGGCGTGCAGGTGTTCCCGATGGCGATGCTCCCGGATGCCGCAGCCATCGACGCGCGGCGTACCGGCTCCTCGCGGATCGGCGTCTACACCGGGGTCTGGACGGCGGGCGAGACCCTCGGCCTCGCGCTGGGGCCGGGCCTGTTCGCGGTCGTGCTGGCGCTCGGGTCCTACCGGTCCAGCGACAGCGGCGACGTCGTCCAGCCGGACTCCGCGGTCACCGCGATCACCCTCGGGTTCTCGGTCCTGCCCGCGCTGCTCGTGCTCGCCAGCCTGTGGTGGCTGCGCGGCTACGCCCTCGACGAGGAGGAGGTCGACCGACCCGATGTCCCAGCCGACGCCTGAGGAGATCCGCGCGCGGCTCGCCGCGCTCCAGGCCGACGACCTGCCGGTCCACGGCGGTCGCACGCTCGCCTACGTCTACGACGCCGGCCTGGCCGAGGTCGACGCGCTGGCGCGGGAGGCGGTCGCCGCCTTCGCGGGCAGCAACGGCCTGGACCCCACGGCGTTCCCCAGCCTGCTCGCCATGGAGAACGACCTGGTCGCCTTCGCCCGCTCGCTGGTCGACGGGCCGGCGACGATGGTCGGGACGCTGACCTCGGGCGGCACGGAGTCGTGCCTGCTCGCGGTGCAGGGAGCGCGGGACTCCCGTCCGGACGTGACGTCGCCGTCCATCGTCGTGCCCGACACGGTGCACGCGGCCTTCCACAAGGCGGGGCACTACTTCGGCGTCCGCGTGGTCGTCGTCCCGGCGGGGGCGGACCGTCGTGCGGACGCCGCGGCGATGGCGGCCGCCATCGACGACACCACGGTCCTGGTGGTGGCCAGCGCGCCGTCGTACGCCGACGGGGTGGTGGACCCGGTTCCCGAGATCGCCGCGGCGGCGCTGTCCCGCGGCGTGCGCTGCCACGTCGACGCGTGCATCGGCGGCTGGGTGCTGCCCTACGCCGCGCGGCTGGGCCGCCCGGTCCCGCCGTGGACCTTCGCGGTCGAGGGAGTCACGTCCATCTCGGCGGACCTGCACAAGTACGCCTACGCACCGAAGGGCGCCTCCCTGCTGCTGCACCGCGACCCGGCCCTGCGGCGGCCGCAGTACTTCGCGCACGCCGGCTGGCCGGGCTACACGATGCTCAACGCGACGATGCAGTCGACGCGATCGGGTGGTCCGACCGCCGGCGCGTGGGCCACGGTGCGCGCGATCGGCGACACCGGCTACCTCTCCCTCGCCGAGCGGGCGCTGGGCGCGACCGACGCGATCGCCGCGGGGATCTCCGCGCTCGACGGACTGGCCCTGGTCGCCGTACCGGACTCGACGCTGGTCGCGGCGGTCGCCGACGGGCCGCTCGACGTGTTCACGGTGTGCGACGAGATGGCGGCGCGCGGCTGGTTCGTCCAGCCGCAGCTGTCCTACGGCGACCGGTCGCCCTCGCTGCACGTCGCGATCAGCGCGGCCACCGACCCGGCGGACTTCCTGGCCGCGCTGGGGGCGTCCGTCGCGGCGGCCCGCGCGGCGGGTCCGGTGCCGGTCGACCCCGGCGTCGCGGAGCTGCTGTCGACCCTCGACCCCGCGACGCTCGGCGATGCCGAGTTCGACCTCCTGCTCGCGGCCGGCGGGCTCGCGGGCGAGGACGGCGGGCTCGGCCTGCCGGAGCGGATGGCACCGGTCAACGCCCTGCTCGACGTCGCTCCCCCACGGCTGCGCGAGGCCGTCCTGGTCGCCTTCCTGGACCGCCTGGCGCGTCCGGTCGTGCCCGGGACATAGTCCCAAAGGACTAACCGGTCCCGGCCGCGTTCCCGATCCGCCGCCCCGGCCGCGCTGCGTAGATTCCTCACTACCGACGCGGACCTCGACGCCGCTGGAGGGAGCCCCACCGGGTCCGGCACCCCATCTGCCGGGTGCCCCCGGAGGACCAGGAGCCCGGGATCCGCGTCGGAGCAATGTCGCCGCCGGGTGGCGTCCCTGGGAGGGAGAGGGGCGCCACCCGGCCCGCGGCCCACGGATAGGGTGCGGCCGTGGGTGCACTCTCCGGACTCGTCGACCAGGGCCTGATGGCCGCCGACTGGGCCGAGGCGCTGGCGCCGGTCGAGGACCGGGTCGCCGCGCTGGGCCGGTTCCTCCGCGCCGAGATCGCCGCGGGCCGCGCGTACCTGCCGGCCGGCGACCACGTCTTCCGGGCCTTCCGCCGCCCCCTCGCCGAGGTCCGCGTCCTCGTCGTCGGCCAGGACCCGTACCCGACCCCGGGCCACCCGATCGGCCTGAGCTTCGCGGTCGACCGCGGCGTGCGCCCGATCCCGCGCAGCCTGGTCAACATCTACCAGGAGCTGGCCAACGACGTCGGCTTCGTGTCTCCCGGTCACGGCGACCTCACGGCGTGGACCGAGCAGGGCGTCATGCTGCTCAACCGGGTGCTGACCGTGCGGCCCGGGGAGCCGGGCTCGCACCGCGGCCAGGGCTGGGAGCACGTCACGGCGTGCGCGATCCAGGCCGTCGTACGGCGGGCCGAGGCGGGTGCCCCGATCGCGGCGATCCTGTGGGGTCGGGACGCGCAGACGCTCAAGGCGCATCTCGGCCCCATCCCCTCGGTCGAGTCCCCGCACCCCTCGCCGCTGTCGGCCTCGCGCGGGTTCTTCGGGTCGCGTCCGTTCAGCCGGGTCAACGCGCTGCTCGCCGAGCGCGGCGGTCAGCCCGTCGACTGGACCCTGCCCGCCTGAACGGCCGCGGCCGACCGCACTCGCCGGTTGCCGTTCGGGCCGCGGAGGAATATAGTTGAACTCTCAACTATTGAGATGGGCATGACCATGACGGACACCAGCACCCGGATGCCGGCCCTCTACCTCGGGCACGGCGCTCCCCCGCTCCTCGACGACCCGGTGTGGTCCGGCCAGCTCGCCGCCTGGGCGGGCGACCTGCCCCGCCCCACAGCGATCCTCATCGTCAGCGCGCACTGGGAGTCGGCACCGCTGTCCCTCACCGCGAGCGGCGCGCCCCTGGTCTACGACTTCGGCGGCTTCGCGCCGAAGTACTACCGGATGACCTACGAGACACCCGACGCCACGTCGCTCGCGGCCCGCGTCGCCGCGATGATGCCGCGCACCGAGCCGGTCCACCAGCACACCTCACGGGGGCTCGACCACGGCGCCTGGGTGCCGCTGCGGATCATGTACCCCGATGCCGACATCCCGGTCCTGCAGATGTCCCTCCCCACCCACGACCCGGGCCGGCTGATGGAGATCGGCCGCCGGCTCCGGCCGCTGCGCGACGAGGGCGTGCTGGTCATCGGCTCCGGCTTCCTCACCCACGGCCTGCCCTTCCTGACGTCCTGGCGGATCGACGCCGACGCCCCCGGCTGGTCGACCGACTTCGACGCCTGGGCCGGCGAGGCGATGGCCCGGGGCGATGTCGACGGCCTGGCGTCCTACCGCTCGGCCGCGCCCGGCATGCCCTTCGCGCACCCGACCGTCGAGCACTACACGCCGCTGTTCGTCACCCTCGGCGCCGCGACCGACCCCACCGAGCCGGGCGAGCAGGTCATCGACGGCTTCTGGATGGGGCTGTCGAAGCGCAGCCTTCAGGTCGCCTGAGCCAGCCGCGCCCGCAGGTGGGCCACCTCGGCCTCGAGCTCGAGGACCCGGGCGATGCCGGCGAGGTTGAGGCCCTCGGCGAGCAGGTCGCGGATGCGGTGCAGCGTCTCGATGTCGGCGCGACTGTAGAGCCGGGTCCCACCCTCGCTGCGGGCGGGAGCGAGCAGTCCGCGCCGTTCGTAGACCCGGAGGTTCTGGATCTGCAGCGAGGTCATCTCGGCCGCGACCGAGATGGCGAAGACGCCGTGCGTGCGTCCACTCCTGTCCTCCGGATGCCCTTGATTCACGGGAACAGATTATCTATAACAGTCATTGCAGATCAACGCACCGCCCGGCACGACCGGTGCCGGCGAATCCCGAAGGAGGAACCTGTCATGTTGCTGCGTACCACCGACCCGTTCCGTGACTTCGACCGGCTCGCCGGTCAGCTCCTCGGCGCCGGACTCGGTACGACGAACCGGCCGGCCGTGATGCCGATGGACGCCTGGCGCCAGGGCGAGCAGTTCGTGCTCGAGTTCGACCTGCCCGGCATCAGCAAGGAGAGCATCGACATCGACGTCGAGCGGAACGTGCTGACGATCAAGGCCGAGCGGGTCGCCGGCAACGGCGACTGGCAGCGGCTGGCGTCCGAGCGGACCCACGGCCAGTTCTCGCGCCAGCTCGTCCTGGGCGACAACCTCGACCTCGAGCGGATCGAGGCGGCCTACGAGAACGGCGTGCTGCGCCTGGTCATCCCCGTGGCCGAGAAGGCGAAGCCGCGCCGGATCGAGATCAGCGGCACCTCCCCCGCGGGCGACCGCGAGGCGATCGAGGCCTGACCGGCCGGGAGGCTCCGCGTCGGCGGACACGCTCAGCGGACGCGGAGCCTCCGCATCAGCTTCAGCGAGCTCAGCATCTGCTTGACGTAGGCGTCGTAGTCCTGACCGGGGCGAGGTCCCATGACCTGCTTCTTCAGCACCGCGACGTTCTTGGCGTCGGTGTACTTCAGCAGGCCCTGGTCGCCGTGGCGGGCCCCGACGCCGGACTTCTTCACGCCGCCCGACGGCGACCCCTTGGAGGCGTACGCCGTCGCGAGCGCGTCGTTGATGTTGACGTTGCCCGACTCGATCCGCGCCGCCACCGCCTCCGCGCGGGCGAGGTCGCCGCTCCACACCGAGGCGTTGAGGCCGTAGTCGGTGTCGTTGGCGAGGCGGATCGCCTCGTCGACGGTGCGGTACGGGTACAGCGCGACCACCGGGCCGAAGGTCTCGGTGTGGCCGGCGAGCATGTCCTTGGTGACGCCCTCGAGCACCGTCGGCTCGAAGAAGGCCGGGCCGATGTCGGGCCGCGCCCGGCCGCCGGTCAGCACGGTGGCGCCCTTCGCGACGGCGTCCTCGACGTGGGAGGCGACGCGGTCGCGGTGCTCGGGGCTGACCAGGGAGCCGATCTCGGGCCCGAAGTCGTACGCCGCGCCGATCCGCAGGTTCGCGGCCCGCTCGACGAAGGCGGACCGGAGCTCGTCGTACCGACTCTCGGGGAGGTAGATCCGCTCGATGTGCATGCAGATCTGGCCGGTGTTGCCGAAGACGCCGAAGGTGGTCCCCTCCACCCACTCCTCGACGTTCACGTCGTCGAGCACGATCATCGGGTTCTTGCCGCCGAGCTCGAGGCAGCAGCCGATCAGGTTGCGGCCCGCGCGCTCGCCGATCACGCGACCGGTCGCAGTGGAGCCGGTGAACATGACGTAGTCGGCGTTGTCGATCAGGGTCGGGCCGACGTCGGGGCCCTCGCCGCACACGACCTGGAACAGCCCCTTCGGCAGGCCCGCCTCCTCGAGCAGCGAGATGCCGTAGAGCGGCGACAGCGCGGTCTTGTTGTCCGGCTTCACGACCACGGCGTTGCCGGCGATGAGCGCGGGGATCGCGTCGGAGAGACCCGTGGCGAACGGGAAGTTCCACGGCGCGATGATGCCGACGACGCCCTTGGGCACGCGGATCTCGGTCGAGCCGGACACGACCGGCACCGGGCCGCCGTGCTTCTTGGGCGCGAGCAGCCGCTTGGCGCGCTTGAGGTAGTAGGACATCACCATCGGCGGGTCGCAGGTCTCCTCGATGGCCATCCGCCGGTTCTTGCCGCTCTCCACCTGGATCAGGTCGGCGGTGGTGTGGGCGTTGTCGACGAGCAGCGTGTGGGCGCGGTCGAAGACCTCCAGCCGCTTCGCGACGGGCCACTGCGCCCACAGCGCCTGGGCGGCACGGGCCCTGGCGAACGCGTCCTCGATGTCCTCGGGCGTCGACTGCGGCAGCTCGACGAGCACCTCGCCGGTGTAGACCTCGGTGAGCTTCCACGTGGCGCCGGACCGGCCGGGCACCCGCGCGACGAGGCGCTCGAGCAGCTCGTCGGTGACCGAGGCCGGGCGCGTCGTCGTACTCACCACGTCACTCCGCCCAGGATGAGCTCGGCCGCCTTCTCCCCGATCATGTAGCACGGCGCGTTGGTGTTGCCGCCGGTGATGCTCGGCATGATCGAGGCGTCCGCGACGCGCAGGCCCTCGATGCCGCGGACCTTGAGGTCCGGGGTGACGACGGCACGCTCGTCCACGCCCATCCGGCAGGTGCCGACACCGTGGTAGACCGAGGTGGAGCGGTTCTTGAGAGCGACCCGCAGCTCCGCGCCGTTGGGGATCGACGGTCCGGGGTGGATCTCCTCCTTGACGCCGCCGCCGAACGCGGCGGACGCCATGATCTCGCGGATCATCTCCGTGCCCTCGGCGAGCACCTCGACGTCGGCCGGGTCGGTGAAGAAGCCGTAGTCGATCAGCGGCGCGGCCGTCGGGTCGGCCGACGCCAGGCGCAGCGTGCCGCGGCTCTTGGGATAGATCAGCGTCGAGAACACCGTCAGCGACGGGCGTCCGTCGGGGATGTGGCGGATCGGCTCGTCCTGGTTGGGGCTCGGGTAGGCCCACGGCAGCATGTGCAGCTGCAGGTCGGGGACGTCGGTGGCGGCCGAGGTCCGCACGAACCCGACGGACTCGAACACCGAGTTGTCGAGGAACGAGCCGCCGCGGGTGAGGTCCTTGGCCATGCCCTTGAAGAAGGTCCAGGCGTTGCCGCGGTACTGGACGCTCGGCACGTGGAACGACATCGGGTGGAACAGGTGGTCGTGCAGGTTGTCGCCCACGGGGAGGTCGGCGACGCAGTCGATGCCGACCGACGCGAGGTGGTCGGCGTGACCGATGCCCGAGAGCATGAGGAGCTGCGGGGAGTTGGCGAACCCGGCCGAGAGGACGACCTCCTTGCCGGCCCGGATGAACCGGCGGGTGCCCCCGCGCTTGCCCTGGTCGATGACCTCCACGCCGGTGGCCCGGCCGTTCTCGATGACGACCTTGGCGACGTGGACCTCGGTCTGCAGCTCGAGGGTCGGCGGCGCGAGGTGGTGGACGTACCCGCGCGAGGAGGAGTAGCGCAGCCCGTCAGCGGTGTTCTGCTGCATCCGGGCGATACCCTCCTGCTCGGCGGCGTTGTAGTCGTCGAGGACCTTGACGCCGAGAGTGTCGGCGGTGGCCTGGATGAACTGGAGGGTGCCCTCCTGCGGCGTCTTGTTGCGGGTGATCTTGATCGGCCCGCCCGCGCCGCGGTAGGCGTTCTCACCGTCCTCGAAGTCCTCGTAGCGCTTGAACGCCGCGTTGACGCTGTCGGCGTCCCAGCCGGTGTTGCCCTCGGCCGCCCAGGAGTCGTAGTTGGCGCGGTTGCCGCGCACGTAGACCATGCCGTTGACCGAGCTCGACCCGCCCACGACCTTGCCGCGCGGGGCCGGCATCCGGCGGCCGTCGAGGCCGGGCTGCGGGACGGAGCGGTAGCCCCAGTCGAAGAGCCTCTCGAGCTTGGGCTCGGAGTGCATCGGGCCGATCATGCCGGGCTTCTTCGTGAAGTAGCCGTGCATGCCCTTGTCGTCGGACTTGCCGGCCTCGATCAGGATCACGCTCGCACCGGACTGGGCGAGCCGCCCGGCCACGATCGACCCGGAGCTGCCGGAGCCGACCACCACATAGTCGGCCTCGTTGCTGCGCAGGTTGCCACCTGCCGCGCGCTTCGCCATCGGTTCCCATCCTTCGCTCGAGTGACCGGGGTCGTCGGGGCCCGGCCGGGCCACTGTAACGCGTTCTAGTTTCGACACGAAAGGGTTTCACTTTCTCAATCCGGCGGCGGCGCGGGAGGATGGTGCGGTGCGGATCCTGTCCATCCAGTCCTCGGTCGCCTACGGCCACGTCGGCAACTCCGCGGCGGTCTTCCCGCTGCAGCGCCTCGGGCACGAGGTGTGGCCGGTGTTCACCGTCCACTTCTCCAACCACACCGGGTACGGCGCCTGGCGCGGCCCGCTGCTCGACCCCGCCGACGTCGGCGAGGTGATCACCGGCATCGAGGAGCGCGGCGTCCTGCCCTCCTGCGACGCCGTGCTCTCCGGCTACCAGGGCTCCCCCGCCGTCGCGTCGGTGATCGTCGACGCGGTCCGCCGGGTCAAGGCGGCCAACCCCGCGGCGACCTACACCTGCGACCCGGTCATGGGCAACGCCAAGTCCGGCTGCTTCGTGAACCCCGAGATCCCGCCGATCATCCGCAGCGAGGTGGTGCCGGTCGCCGACATCCTCACGCCCAACCAGTTCGAGCTCGGCTTCATCACCGGCCGTGACGCCCTCGGCGGGCCGTCGCCGATCGAGGACGTGCTCGCCGCCGCCGACGAGGTGCGCGCCCTCGGCCCCTCGACCGTGCTGATCACCTCCGTCGAGCGCGCCGGCGCCCCCGCCGACGTGATCGAGATGGTCGCCGTCACCGGCGACGGCGCGTGGATCGTGCAGACCCCGCGCCTGCCCATGAAGGCCAACGGCTCCGGCGACATCACCGCCGCCCTCTTCACCGCCCACCTGCACACCACCGGCTCCGCCGCCGTGGCGCTCGGGCGCACCGTCGCGTCGGTCTACGACGTGCTGGCCGCCACCCTGGAGTCGGGCGAGCGGGAGCTGCGCCTGATCGCGGCCCAGGACGCCATCGCCGTGCCGGACGAGCGGTTCGAGGTCACCCGGCTGCGGTGAGCGGTGGCTGACTAGGATTGCCCGCGCGCCCTCGCGGTGCACGCCGGTGTAGCTCAGTTGGTAGAGCGCCTCTCTTGTAAAGAGGATGTCGCGGGTTCGAATCCTGTCACCGGCTCCCATGTGATGTCTCGGGACATCGGCATGGCCTGGACCCACGGTTGTGGGTTTGGGCTCATTGCTTTTTCGGTGTGGGTCC
>NZ_JBNINR010000024.1:0-41152 GCF_051390595.1 Nocardioides segetis
TCAGATACCACTTCGTCTACCGGGGCTCGTGCCTGTCCTCGTGGACCGACACGCAACGACCTATTGGCGGAACCTCTTAGTTACAAGCGGCGCGGCGGCTCTCCCTAGATCCAGCCGCGGCGACGGAAGACGGCGTACAGGCCGACGCTGACCATCGCCATCAGCACCACCGCGAACGGGTAGCCGAGGCGCCAGTGCAGCTCGGGCATGTGGTCGAAGTTCATGCCGTAGACGGTGCCGATCAGGGTGGGGGCGAACAGGATGGCCGCCCAGGCGGAGATCCGCTTGACCTCCTCGTTCTGGTCGAGGCTCGCCTCGGTCAGCGCCGTCATCTCCTCGTTCTGCTTCTGCGCGACCAGGGTGGCGTTGACGGTGAGGATGTCGCGCAGCAGCTGCCGGAAGCCGTCGACCTGCTCGATGACCTGGGTGAGGTGGTCGTCGACGTCGCGCAGGTAGCGCTGCAGCTCGTCGTCGGTGCCGTACTTCGAGAAGCCCAGCGTGAGCTGGCGCAGCACCGTGGCGAGCGGCCGGGTGGCGCGCTGGAACTCGATGACCTCGCGGGTCAGCTCGTAGATGCGTCGCGACACCGCCGGGTCGCCGCCGAACACCTCGGTCTCGATCTCGTCGATGTCGTTCTCCAGACCCGCCACGACCGGGAGGTAGCCGTCGACGACGCGGTCGAGGATCGCGTAGAGGATCGCCTCGGGCCCCAGGCGCAGCAGGTCCGGGTTGCTCTCGAGACGGCGGCGCACGGCGGCGATGTCGGGCGCCTCGGCATGCCGCAGCGTGACCACGAAGTCGCGGCCGACGAAGACATGCACCTCGCCGAACTCGACCTCCTCGACGTCATCGAGATAGCGCGCCGCCCGCAGGACGACGAAGAGCGTGTCGTCGTACCGCTCCAGCTTGGGCCGCTGGTGGGCGACGATCGCGTCCTCGACCGCGAGCTCGTGCAGCCCGAACTCCTCGGCCAGGGAGGCGAGCTCGTGCTGCTCGGGTCGGTAGAGCCCGATCCAGGCGATGGCCTGCTCGTTGTCGTTGAGCGCGCGGTAGCTCTCGGCGAGCGTGGTCGGCGACGCGACCCGGTCACCGTCGACGTACACCGCACTGTCGACCAGGCTGGTCCCGGCCGGCCGGGCGGCGAAGGAGTCGGCCAAACGGATGGGCCCGGCCCCGTCGTCAGGTACGACGCCGGCGCCGGTCGTCAGCGCCTGCTGCGGTCGGCGTACCCGGCCCGTGAGGGAGCGGATCGGCTTGAAGGATCGGTTCTCGGACATGCGGCATCCTCAGGGTGCGGAGGGCGCACCCGGGCGCCGGCGTGACCGGTCGTCACGTGCGTGGCGCGGAACCGAGCGGGACCCTCAGGGACGGTCGAGCGGAGCGGGGATACGACTGGGAGGTTGGCCTTCCATCGCCGACCACCTCCTCGCTCCGGACTCCTGAGGTCGACACCATAATAGGCGCACGGGCACCGGGGAGACACCTCGCCGACCGCGACC
This sequence comes from Nocardioides segetis, assembly GCF_051390595.1. NCBI lineage: Bacteria > Bacillati > Actinomycetota > Actinomycetes > Propionibacteriales > Nocardioidaceae > Nocardioides > Nocardioides segetis. The sequence continues at coordinate 1,500 of NZ_JBNINR010000024.1, forward strand.
GGAGCGCCGGCATGTGACTGATCGCACGCGCCCACCCGACGGCCCGATGAGGGGGCCACCGCACCCGGGGCCTACGATCGAGCCGCTTTGGTCGACCGTGACAAGGGGAAGCGTTGAGCACCACCGAAGACAAGTTCACTCGCTGGAAGCACCACGAAGAGCTGGCCGAGGCGATGATCCCCATCGTCGGCAAGCTCCACCGCGAGAAGGACGTGACGATCCTTCTGCACAGCCGCTCGCTGGTGAACAAGTCGGTCATCGACATCCTCAAGACCCACCGCTACGCGCGCCAGATCGACGGTGTCGAGCTGTCCGTCCGCGACACCTTCCCCTTCCTCGAGGCGATCGCCGCTCTCGACCTCGGCGCCGCCAAGGTCGACCTCGCGCTGCTGATCCGCGCCTACCGCGCCGCCGAGGGCTCCCCGTCGATCCCCGACTTCACCGCGGAGGCCCTCGCCGAGGCCACCGGGGAGAACAAGAGCCCGGCGCCCTGCCCGAAGGACGTCGTCCTCTACGGCTTCGGCCGGATCGGTCGTCTCGTCGCGCGCCTGCTCGTCGAGAAGTCCGGCTCCGGCAACGGCCTGCGCCTGCGCGCCGTCGTCGTGCGCAAGGGCAAGGGCGACGACCTGAAGAAGCGCGCGTCCCTGCTGCGTCGCGACTCGATCCACGGTGCCTTCAACGGGTCGATCACGGTCGACGAGGAGAAGAACCAGATCATCGCCAACGGCAACGTGATCCAGGTGATCTACTCGAACTCCCCCGAGGAGGTCGACTACACCGAGTACGGCATCGACGACGCGATCCTCATCGACAACACCGGCATCTGGCGCGACCGCGAGGGCCTGTCGACCCACCTGCGTCCCGGCATCGCCAAGGTGCTGCTGACCGCGCCGGGCAAGGGCGACGTCCCGAACATCGTGCACGGCGTCAACCATCTCGACGTCGACCTCGACGAGAAGGTCCTGTCGTGCGCGTCCTGCACGACCAACGCGATCGTGCCGCCGCTCAAGGCGATGGAGGACGAGTTCGGCATCGTCCGCGGCCACGTCGAGACGGTGCACTCGTTCACCAACGACCAGAACCTGCTCGACAACTACCACAAGGCCGACCGCCGCGGCCGCTCCGCGCCGCTCAACCTGGTGATCACCGAGACCGGCGCCGCCTCGGCCGTGGCGAAGGTCCTCCCCGACCTGCAGGCCCGGATCACCGGCAACTCGATCCGCGTCCCCACGCCCGACGTCTCGATCGCGATCCTGAGCCTGCAGCTCAAGCGCGAGACCACCCGCGACGAGGTCAACGACCACCTGCGCAAGTCCTCGCTGGTCGGCCCGCTGGCCCGCAACCTCGACTACACGACCGCCTCCGACGCCGTGTCCACCGACTTCATCGGCGCCCGCGCGGCCTCGATCGTCGACGGCGGCGCCTCCATCGTCGACGGCGACTCGGCCATCCTCTACGTCTGGTACGACAACGAGTTCGGCTACTCCTGCCAAGTGCTGCGCACCGTGCAGTACATCTGCGGCGTGGAGTACACGACCCTCCCGCGCGTCTGACCCGGACTCCGAACCACCGCGGCGCCCGGGCGCCGGGTGCGCCGGTCCCGGCCCCTTGCGAGGGGCTCGGGGCCGGCGCACACTGCATTTGAGGGGGGTTTCACACACGGAAGGTGGAGCCATGAACGACAGCCCGGAAACCGGCGTCGACGTCCTCGCCGACACCATCGTCCAGACCCATGCCGTGCTGCACGCCCGGATGCGCAGCGCCGAGGCCTGCCGCCCGACGCCCGATGCGCCCCGCGCGGCGTACGGCGCCACGGACCCGTTCCTGGCGAGCACCAGTCGCCATGTCGCGGCCGCCAACGCGATCCTCGTGCCGGCCGCGCGGCGCAGGCTCGGCGAGGGACACCGGCGCGCCCACGAGTTCGCCCGGCAGAGCCGGCGGCTCGAGGTGGCCCTGGTCGACCTCAAGGCGAAGCTCTACGGCTCGACCTACGCCGTACGCCGCACCTGGACCTCGATCTGGGGCCGGGTCGAGGACGAGCTCGCCCGGATGCGCACCCTCGAGCTGCAGCTGGTCGACGACCTGGCCGCGACGACCTCGGCCCACGAGCGCGAGGAACTGGCCGAGCGCCTGTACCGCTGCGAGCGACGGGTCCCGACCCGCCCGCACCCCTACCTCCCCCACCACGGCGTGACCGGGCGGGTGGCCCGGCGGGTCGCGCTGCGCGTCGACCGGTTCTGGGACACCGCCGAGGGACGCATGGTCCCGGAGCCGGTGCGTCCGCGCCGGGCCCGCGACGGTCGCCTCGCGCAGTACCTCCTGGCCGATCCGCACCTCCCGGGGTGACCGGAGCCGCCGATCACGGCGGCCGTTACATCGGATCGGGTGAGGATCGCCACCCCGTGAACGTGACGTCGGCCACTGCGCCCGCGCGGGCGCGCGGGTCGAATGGTCGGTCGAGACCTCCCCGACCGGGGAGGCCGCCCACGTCGCGCCGAGGCCCGCGCTCGACGGTGGGGAGACATCGACCACGATGAAGTAAGCGCGGGCACGGGGGACCCGAGCAGCACGCCGGAGAGATCCGGCTCGGGGCGAAGGGATGACACGTCCCTGGGCACCAGCAGCCCAAGCCCGACAGGTCATCCCTCGCAGGCGCCGCTGACGGAGTTCCCCATCTGATGTCCACCATCGCCTCGCGCGCTGCCGCGCGCCTGCTCGTCGTTCCCGCCCTCGCCGCCGCGTGCCTGTTCTCGCCGGCGCCCCAGGCCCACGCGGACGACGACATCGTCTCCACCCTGACCCCGGCCGAGCAGAACAAGGAGCACACCGCCGACGGCTCGGCCGACGGCGAGAAGTCCAAGAAGGAGAAGGCCGAGGAGCGCGCGCAGAAGCGCATCGACAAGGTCATGGCCACGGTCCGCTCGCGGGCGGGCAAGCCCTACGCGTACGGCGCCGCCGGCCCGAACGCCTTCGACTGCTCGGGCCTCGTGCAGTGGGTCTACCGCCACGTCGGGGAGCACCTGCCCCGTACCTCGTCCGCCCAGGCCGGCGCCACCCAGCGGGTGCGCAGCCCGCGGGTCGGCGATCTGGTGTTCTTCACCAGCGGCGGCCGGGTCTACCACGTCGGCATCTACGCCGGCGACCGCATGCTGTGGCACGCCTCCCGTCCCGGCGTGCCGGTCCGCAAGGACCGGATCTGGACCGGCTCGGTCTTCTACGGCCGGGTCCGCTGACCCCGGCGACGTCGGGCGCCGGCACTGCGTATGAGGCAGTGCCGGCGGCCGAGTGACGCGGCACTAGGTTCTCCTCATGACCGTCTACGTCGACGACATGCAGCGACCCGCGATCGTGGGTCCGGTCGACGGGATCTGGTCGCACCTGCTGTCCGACCTCCCCGGCGAGGCCGGCCGCCGCGAGCTGCTGGCGTTCGCCGAGCGGCTCGGCATCGAGGCCCGCTGGATCCAGAACCCGGGCACGGCGACCGAGCACTTCGACGTCACCGAGCCCACCCGGCAGCGGGCGCTGGCCCTGGGCGCGGTGCCGATCGCGTACGGCCGCGCGGTCGCCGCGATCACCCGCGCGAAGCGGGACGCGGAGGACCTGCGGCCCTTTACTCCGGACGAAGCCCGGGAGTAGCGTGCGAGAGCGCCGTCGGCATGGGGAGTCGGACGGCCGTCTCGGGACCACTCGTCCCAGGCTGCGCTCGGAAGGCTTCCTCGTGACTCCTGCTCTCACTCCTCGGTCCACCCGGATGCTGGCGGCCGGCCTGCTGGCCGCCGGCGCACTCGCGCTCCCCGCGGCAGCACCGACGGCGAAGGCCGCGCCCGCCTGCGCGCCGGCCCGGCCGGCCACCACGTTCACCGCGACGGGCGGCGTGCAGACCTGGGTGGTGCCGCCGGACGTCCAGCGGGTGCGTCTCTACCTCGTCGGCGCGCCCGGCGGCAGCTCGATCGGGGCGGGCGGCCGCGGCGGGTTCCTGATGGTCCCGGGTGTGCCGGTCTCCCCGGGCGGGACCCTCCAGGTCCTCGTCGGCGCCGCGGGCGGCAACGGGCAGCCGGGCCAGACCGGCGGCGGCGGGGGCGGAGGATCGTTCGTGGTCACCAGCCCGACGGCCGGCGGCGTCCTCGCGGTCGCCGGCGGAGGCGGTGGCGCGGGCGTCGGCGGCGCCGGCCTCGACGCGAGCCTGACGCCGACGGGCGCGAACGGCGCACCCGCCGGGGCCGGCGGTTCCGGCGCCGGCATCGACACCGCCGCCGGCGGCGGTACGACCGGCAGCAGCCTGGCGGCGCTCGCGCACGGCGCACGCATCGGGGCCGCGGCGGAAGACGGGGACGACGGTGGCGGGGGCGGGGGCGGCGTCATCCTCGACGGCACCGACGCCGGCGGCGGTGCCGGTGGCGAGGGCGGCTGGGCGATGGGCAGCGGCGGCGCCGGCGGCGCCGGTGTCGTGCTCGACGGCGGTGCCGGAGGCACCGGCGGCTCGGGCGGCTTCGGCGGCGGCGGAGGCGGTGGCACCGCCGGCGGAGGTGGCGGCGGGTACGGCGGCGGGGGCGGCGGCGGGCTCCTCGACGGCGTGTCGGGCGGGGGCGGCGGGGGCGGCAGCTACAGCACCGTGCCGCCCGCGGAGGCCGGCATCGCCCCGACCGCGACGAGCGGTCAGGTCGTGATCACGCCGGAGGGCGGCTGCGGACAGCCCGTCCCGGCGACCTGCCGCGGACGTTCGGCCACCCTCGTCGGGACGACCGGCGACGACGTCCTGGTCGGCACCCCCGGCCGCGACGTCATCGCGGGCCTCGGCGGCCGCGACCGGATCCGCGGTCTCGGTGGACGCGACCTGCTCTGCGGCGGCCCGGGCAACGACGTGCTCCGTGGCGGTCCCGGCAAGGACCGGCTGTACGGCGACGGCGGTCGCGACCGGCTCGACGGTGGTCCCGGCCGCGACCGACTCGTCGGTGGCGGCGGTCGCGACCGGGTCACCGGCTGACCAGGCGACCGGCTGACCAGCCGCCCGCCGGACCGCCCGGGCCCGGGCTCCCTCAGCGGCCGGTGAACTCCGGCGGCCGCCGCTCGAGGAACGCCAGCATCGCCTCGTCGAGGTCGTCGCTGAGGAGGAACGCCGAGTTCCACACGGCCGTGTAGCGCAGGCCGGCCTCCACGCGCGGGCCCCGCTCGGCGTCGAGGACGTCCTTGACGCCGCGCAGCACGAGGGGCGAGTTCGCGGCCATCCGGGCGGCGAGGCCGGCGGCCGCCGTACGGGCGTCCTCGGCGGTGGGATGGACCTGGTTGACCAGCCCGATCCGCTCGGCCCGGGTCGCGTCGACGTCGTCGCCGGTGAGGGCGAGCTCGCGCAGGTGGCCGTCGCCGATCACGCCGACGAGGCGCTGCAGGCTGCCGAGGTCCGCGACGATCCCGACCTTGGCCTCGCGCACGCTGAAGACCGCGTCGGCCGAGGCGACCCGGACGTCGCAGGCGACCGCGAGGTCGACGCCGCCGCCGATGCACCAGCCGGTGACGGCGGCGATCGTGGGCTTGCGGAGGCTCGCGACGACGTCGAGCGCCGCCTGCCAGCGGCGGATCAGGGCCATCAGCTCCTGACGGGCGCCGGCGTGGGTCGCGGCGCGCAACGGCGCGAAGGTCTGGGCCGCCGCCGCGAGGTCGAGCCCGTAGGAGAAGTGCCGGCCGGCGCCGGTCAGCACCACCGCCCGGACCGCGTCGTCGGCGTCGAGCTCGGTGAACGTCGCGTCCAGCTCGGCGAAGAACGCGTCGTCCATGACCGCCTTGCCGCCGGGGCCGGCCAGCGCGACGGTGGCGACGGCGCCGTCGCGGGTGATGGTGAACCGGCGCTCCCGGTCCGCGGGGGCGCTCACGGAGCGACCTCCCGCACGATCTCGGCGAGCCGACGCACCTGGCTCACCTTCTCCTCGTCCATCGCGGCGAGGGGGTTGAGCAGGAACGTGCGCACGCCGGCGGCGTGGAACTCGGCCACCTGCCGCCGGATCGCGTCCTCGTCACCGAGGAGGGTGACCGCGTCCACGAGCTCCTGCGGTACGGCGGCCGCGGCCTCCGCCTTGCGCCCCGACAGGTAGAGGTCCTGGATCTCCTTGGCCTCGGCGTCGTAGCCGTAGCGGCGGGCCAGCTGGTTGTAGAAGTTCTTGTCGCGCGCCCCCATCCCGCCGACGTACAGGGCCAGCTGGTTGCGGATCGCCTGCAGCGCCTCGGGCGAGGGATCGCCGAGGTGGAAGGCGATCTGCAGCTGGATGTCGAGCTCACCGAGAGCGGCGTCGCGCTTGGCGAATCCCTCCGCGAGCGGCTCGCCCCACGCGAGGTCGACCTTGCCGGGGTGGAAGAAGAGCGGCTGCCAGCCGTCGGCGAGCTCGGCGACGAGCGCGACGTTCTTCGGGCCGAGGGCGGCGACCGAGATCGGGATCTCGCTGCGGACCGGGTGATTGATGATCTTGAGCGGCTTGCCGAGGCCCGAGCCGCCCTTCTCCTTCGTGAGCGGGACGTCGTAGTGCGTGCCCTCGAACTCGACCGGCTGGCGCTTCCACACCTGGCGGCAGATCTCGATCACCTCGCGGGTGCGGCCGAGCGGAGCGTCGTACTTCACGCCGTGGAAGCCCTCGATGACCTGCGGGCCGCTGGCGCCGAGGCCGAGCGTGAAGCGGCCGTCGGAGACGAAGTCGAGGCCCGCGGCGGTCATCGCGGTGAGCGACGGCGTGCGGGTGTAGATCTGGAAGATGGCCGACATCAGCTCGAGCCGCTCGGTCTTGGCGGCGATGTAGCCGAGCTGGCTGACCGCGTCGAAGGAGTACGCCTCCGGCATCGCGACCAGGTCGAGGCCGTTGCGCTCGTACTCCTGGAGCAGTTCCACGGTCTCGGCGAAGCCGCCCGAGTAGTCGATGATCATGCCGAGTCGCATGGGAGTCTCCTCACTACGTCTTCTTCTGGAACGGGCTGCGACGGCGGCCGGGGCCGGTCATCGTCCGGCCGGCCGACACAGGAGCCGTCCCCGCCGACGACAGCATCTGCGCCACCCTCTCACGCGCGGGCGTCCGCAGCCGCGCGAGACCGCGCGCACCAGCGATCAGTCGACCACGAGCACGATCTTCATCGCCTCGTCGGACGACATGAGCCCGAACGCGCGGTCGTAGTCCTGGATGGCGATCCGATGGCTGATGACCGGGTCGAGGCGCAGCCGGCCGCCGACCAGCATGTTCTCGACCTGGTACCAGGTCTCGAACATGCGGCGGCCGAACACGCCATGCACGGTCGCGCCCTTGAAGACGACGTCATTGAGCAGGTCGAGCTCGACGGGCTGCGTGGGCACGCCGAGGAGCGCCGCGGTCCCTCCGCTGCCCAGGGACCGCAAGCCCTGTCGGATCGCCGTCGGACTGCCGCTCATCTCCAGCAGCACGTCGGGGCCCGCTCCGCCGGTCAGGCGACGCGCCTGCTCGGGCCACTCCGGGTCCTCGCCCTGCAGCGCGTGGTCGGCCCCCATCTCGAGCGCGAGATCGAGGCGTCGGGCGCTGAGGTCCGTCGCGATGATCGTCCCCGCGCCCGCGGCGCGGGCGATGGCGATCGCGATCGCGCCGATCACCCCGGCCCCGGTGACCAGGACAGTGCGACCGGCGACGTCCGCGGTCATCACCGTGTGCATCGCGTTCCCGATCGGGTCGAGGATGGCGGCGATGTCGTCCGACACGGCGTCGTGCACCGGCCACACGTTCGCCTCGGGGAGCAGGACGTACTCGGCGAAGCAGCCGTCGACGCCGGCCCCGAGCACCCGCACGCGGCTGCAGACGTGTCCCCGACCGGTGCGACAGGGCTGGCAGGCGCCACAGGCGAGGTGGCCCTCTCCGCTGACCCGCTGCCCCTCGCGCACCCGGGTCACGGCCTCCCCCACCGCGGCGACGCGCCCGACGAACTCGTGCCCGACCGTCGTCCCCAGGGTGACGTGGTCGGCGGTCCAGGGCGCCCACTCGTAGATGCCCTTGTCGGTGCCACAGACCCCCGCGCGGGTCACCGCGACGAGCACCTCGCCGGCGCCGGGCTCCGGGACGGGGACGTCGTGCGCCACGGTGAACCCGTGCGTCGGGGTGGTCTTCCTCAAGGCGAACATCGCTCGCGTCAACTCCTGTCGGTGGGTTCGAGCCGAGCGGCCTCGGCGAAGATGTCGATCGCCGCGTCGATGTCGTCGGCGGTGTGCGCCGCCGAGATCTGGACGCGGATCCGGGCCGTCCCACGCGGGACGACCGGATAGCTGAACGGGGCGACGAAGGCCCCGAGATCCCGGATGATCCGGGCGACCCGCGTGGCGCGCTCGTCGCCGCCGAGCATGACCGGGACGATCGGACCGGGGCTGTCGAGCAGCTCCCACCCCGTCTCCTCCATGCCGCGACGGAAGCGGGCGACGTTGCCGCGCAGCAGCTCCAGACGGCTCGGGTCGTCGCGGAGGACCCGGATCGCGGCGAGCGCCGCTCCGGCGGCCGCGGGCGGCATCGGACTGGTGAAGATGAAGAAGCGGCCGCGACCGCGCACCTCGTCCACGATCTCGCTCGGTCCCGCGAGGAAGCCACCGAGCCCCGCGCCGAGGGCCTTGGAGAAGGTCCCGGTGCGGATGGTCGACGCGGCGCTCCCGTGGTGCTCGACCGACCCGCGTCCGGTACGGCCGACGACGCCGACGGCGTGGGACTCGTCGACGACGAGCTCGGCGCCGAGGTCCGCGACAAGGGGCTCGAGCTCGTCGAGCCGGGCCACCGACCCCTCCATGCTGAACACGCCGTCGGTGACGACCAGGTTCCGGGCGCCACGCTCCAGCTCCGTGCCGAGGCTCGCCAGGGACTCCAGGTCGTCGTGCCGATACACCCGCGTCCGGCCGCGCGCCAGCCGACAGCCGTCGACGATGCTCGCGTGGTTGTACTCGTCGCTGAGGATCGTCGCCGCGGGCGTGTCCGCGAGGGTCTGCACCGTCGCGCAGTTCGCGGCCGTGCACGAGTTGAACAGCAGCACCGACGCGGAGCCCAGGTAGTCGGCCAGCTCGTCGGCCAGCTCCCGGTGGACCCGGGTGAGCGCGATGCTCGGGTTCAGGCCGATGCCGGTGCCGTGGGTGTCCAGTGCTCGACGGGCACCGGCGAGCACGCGCACGTCGGCCGCCAGCCCGAGATAGTCGTTGGACGAGAGCATGATCAGCTCGCGACCGTCCAGCTCGATGCGGCCCGACAGGCGCCCGTCGGCGGTCGGCCAGGGGACCTCGTCACTCACGCGTACTCCTCAGCTCGGGTCCAGAACGCCGCTCCGCACGGGCGGGTCATCCCATGACCCCGCGGCTGCCGTCCCGGTCGACCGGGCGCCTCCTGCTGTAGTGCGCCAGGTCGACCGTGTGGCCGGTGCGCGGGAGGCTCAGCTGGACCGGGTGGGTGTCATGGTCGCGACCGCTCTCGGACGCGCCGATGATCGCGGCGAGCACGTCGCCCACGATCGGAGCGTTCTTGAACTGGTTGCCACTGGTGCCGATCGCGACGTAGTAGCCGCGGAGCGAGGTCTTGTCGTAGATCGGGGTCCAGTCGTCGGCGACGTCGTAGACCCCGGCGATGCCCCGGGGGACGTTCGGCACCGCCAGCGTGGGGACCCGTCGGGCGGTTCGGATCACCTGGGCGTCGAACACGCTCTTGGTCGGGCCGGGACCGTAGTCGTCCGGATCGTCGAGCCACTGCATCGGGTCGCATGCGGGCTCGGTACCGCCGATGAGCAGGTCGCCGTTCGGGGTTCCCCGGAAGTACGTGCCGAGGTCGAGGTCGCCGACGAGCGGAACCAGCCGGTCGCCCCCGAATCCCGCCGGAGCGGCCACCTGGTGCACCTCCTGCCGCATCGGCCGGGTGCCCACGTTGAAGTCGTCGGCCGCCCCGGCGAGAGCGTTGATCACGGCGGAGTGGGGGCCGGCAGCGTTGACGACCATGCGGACCGGCACGGTCACCCCGTCCTTGACCTCCACCCCCGTGACGGCTCCGTCCGCGCGCCGGATGGCGGTGACGGGTGTGTTGAGACGGAACTCGGCTCCGTGGCTGCGCGCGGCGGCCATGAGGTTGTGGGCCGCCAGGGCCGGGTCGTCGACGAACCCGCTGTCGGGGACCCAGTAGCCTCCGAGCTCGTCCGCGGAGTCCTCCCAGAAGGCCGGATCGCCCACCTGCTTGGGCGGGTAGTGGCGGCCGGGATCGAGCACCGGCAGCCGCGAGCGGAGCGTGGCGGCGTCCCACCGCTCGTAGGGCACCCCGACGCGGTCGAACAGGTCGAGGACCTGGCGCGTGTCCTGGTCGGGTGAGTCCAGCACGACGCCGCCGGTCCTGATGAAGCGGGCCATGCCCGCCTCGTCGGCCACACCGAGATGACGGTCCCAGTCCTCCCACATCGCATGGGACTCCCACGCGATCGCGACACCTTCCCAGGTGGAGTAGTTGAACCGGATGTTGGCCGAGGACGCACTGGTGGATCCGCTGCCCACGGCGCCGGCACGGTCGAGGACGCAGACGCGGTAGCCGTCGCGAGCCAGCGCGTGGGCGATCGAGCAGCCGACGACGCCGGCGCCGATGATGGCGGCGTCGTACGAGGGTTGTTCCATGGGAGAGCCTCCGATGGTGGGAGTGGGGTCGGCCGGAGCCGCCGAACGATGGTGCGAGCCGGACGCCGGGGCCTGAGGCGACCGGCGTCGGCGAGAATGGAGGAGGGACGGCCTAGTGCCGCGTCACTAGGAGCCCGCGGGACCCGCCAGGCCCGGATCCATCCCGTTGTCCTTCAGCGCGGTCGCGACGCTGCCGTCGCCGATGAGCGTCTCGATGTCGTCGTCGACGACGCCGATCAGGTCGGTCTTGTCCTTCGGCAGCGCCATCACCACCTCGTTCTGGCTCATCGAGGCGGGGATGTCCGGTGTCGCCTGGAAGCTCGTCACCGTGAGACCGGAGTCCTGCTCCGCCCGGAAGCCGGCCTCGGCGCTCGTGAGCACGGCGGCGTCGACGCGGCCGTTCTTCACGTCGGTCAGCAGGCTCGCGGAGTCCTGGTAGAGCTTGACGTTGTCGTCTCCGAGCGCCTGCTGGAGGTCCTCGTTCCAGAGGTAGCCCTGGATCACGCCCACGGTCTTGCCCCGCAGTCCGTCCAGCGTGCCGTCGAGGTCGTCCTTCGACAGCAGCGCCATCCCGTCGCGGTACATCGGCGCGCTCAGGCCCAGGGTCTGCGCCCGCTCCTCGGTGTAGTAGATGCCACCGATGACGATGTCGGCCCGGCCGGCCTCGATGCTGGCCAGGCCGGCCGCGGCCGAGACCGCCTCGGCCTTGAGCTCGAGACACTCGAGCTCGGCGATCTTCGCCACGATCGAGCCCTCCACACCGCCGTACCCGTCGCCGTCCTTGACCGTGTAGGGCGGCGTGACGTAGACGAGGACGTTCAGCTCGCCCTCCGACAGCGTCTCCACGCCCGGATGGGCCGGCGTGCAGTCCGCCGGCGGCGCCGATGCTCCGGGCTCGTCGGACGTGCCGCAGCCAGTCACAGCTGCCGTCGTCAGTACGCCGAGCAGGGCGGCGACGAGGGGGGAACGAACCTTCATTGCTCTCTCCAATCTGAGGGGGTGTCCTTCGAGGTGCCAGCCGTGGCCGGCCGTCCCGCCGACAACGCACCCGAGGCGATGGACGGAGCCCGTCGTGGCCACCGCGCCCGCATCAGCGCGACGGCGGCGAGCGAAATGGCGGCATAGACCAGTCCGGCCAGCGTCAGCGCGGCCGTGAACCGGTAGGTGATCGACGCCGCGCTGTAGGCGCGACTGAGCAGCTCGGGCACGGAGACCGCGAACGCGAGGGAGGTGCCCTGGTAGAGCAGGATGCAGAAGCCGACCAGCGGCGGGATCACGGCCCGGATCGCCTGGGGCAGCACCACCAGCCGCAGCTCCTTGCCGTGGCTGAGCCCGAGCGCCTGACACGCCTCACGGTGACCGGCGGGGACCGAGTTGATCCCGGCGCGGAAGATGTCCGCCGTGTAGGCGGCCGTCGTGAACGCGAGGGCGATCGCGGCGGACACGAAGCTGCTCCAGGTCAGGCTCAGCTGCGGCAGTCCGTAGTAGACGAAGTACAAGACGACGAGCGCCGGCGCGCCGCGCCCGATCTCCACGACCAGGGTCGCGGGCCAACGGACCGCGCGCCGTGGCGCCGTCATCGCCAACGCCAGGCACAGACCCAGGGGCAGTCCGATGAGCAGGCTGACGCCGGTCAGCTCCAGGGTGACCCTGAGCCCGTCGAGGAAGTCCGGCAGGTAGTCCTGCCACTCGCTCAGCATCGACATGGTCAGCTCCCCACCAGCCGCCGCGACAGCGCCCGATCGGCGCCCCGGGCCACGACGGCGAAGGGCACTCCGAGCGCGATGTACAGCAGGCCCGCGAGCGTGAAGTTGCCCAGCCCGTTCAGGTCCTGCTGCGTGAGCTGAACGGCGTGGAAGGTGATGTCGGTCGCGCCGATCACCGACGCGATGGCGCTGTCCTTGAGCAACGCGATCGCGAAGGTCGCCATCGGCGGCACGACCACGACGAGGGCCTGCGGCAGGATCACCCGGGCGTACGCCTGGCCGCGCGGGAGGGCCAGCGCGCGGGTCGCCTCCCACTGCCCGGCGGGGATCGCGTTCAACCCGGCTCGATAGGCCTCGGACAGGTGCGCGGCATAGATCAGCCCCAGGCCGATGACCGCTGCCTGGAAGGTCGTCAGACGCACCGAGTCGCCGCTGCCCAGCGAGTAGTAGATGAGGAACAGCCACACGATCGGCGGTACGGCGCGCAGGATCTCGACGACGACCACCGCGGGCAGGCGCAGCCACCACGACCCGGATCGACGCAGGACGGCGAGGGGCAGCCCGAGCAGGGCAGCCAGGACGAAGGATGCGAGCGTGATCTCGACCGTCTGGGAGATGCCCGCGGCGAGCTCGCTGAGGACGGTGCCCACGACTCAGCGGTTCCTGACCGCGTTGAGGAAGCGCTGGGTGCGCGGATGCTGGGGATCGCGCATCAGCTTGCCGGCGGCGTTCTGCTCGACGACGCGACCGTCGGCCATGAACACCACGCGATCGGCGACGTCCTCGGCGAAGTGCATCTCGTGGGTGACGATGACCATGGTCATCCCCTCCGCGGCGAGAGCGCGCATGGTGGTCAGGACCTCGGCCCCGAGCTCCGGATCGAGGGCCGACGTGGGCTCGTCGAAGAGCATCACCTTGGGCTCCATCGCCAGCGCGCGGGCGATGGCGATGCGCTGCTGCTGCCCACCGGAGCACTTGCCGGGCTTGACGTCGGCATGGCCCGCGAGACCGACATGCGTCAGCTGCCGCAGCGCCCGCTCCCGGGCCTGCTCCCGGGACAGTCCGAGGGTGTGGACCGGCGCGAGCATGACGTTCTGCAGCGCGGTCAGGTGCGGGAACAGGTTGAAGGACTGGAAGACCATGCCCACATCGCGCCGCAGTGCGTCCAAGGTCCGCCGCGAACCGCCGACCTCGACCCCCTCGAGGAGGATCCGGCCCTTGCTGGGCGGCTCCAGGAAGTTGATCGAGCGCAGCAGGCTGCTCTTGCCGGCGCCGCTCGGCCCGATCAGCGCGACGACCTCGCCGGCCGCCACCTCCAACGAGACGTCGTGGACGACCTCGTGGTTCCGGTAGGCGACACAGACCCCGTCGAGAGCGAGCAGAGGCCGGGGCTCCGGGCTCATCCTCGACCGCTCAACCCGGCCGAGGCCGGAACCTGGACGGCAGTGCCTCGCCAGCACCCACCGCCTGCGATGTGGTCGTCGTACCAGTGCTTCATGTGCCCTACCTCCACGGCCTGATCGGTCACCAAGTATGGAGAGGGCGCCGGTGCAGAACTACGGGCGAACGCCAACTGATTCGAGCATTCCTATCGACGAATGTTCATCGTCGTCGGCGCGCCGGAGACCCGGCGAGCCGCCGGAGCGGAACCGACTCCCCGTCGCCGGTCCGTCGTCCCTACTCCGCGCGGGGGACGCCGCCCGCGAGCCGCGCGAGCTTCAGGCCCAGGTGGAGGGTGAGCCGGTCCCCGCCGTCATCGAGGTCGAGCCCGGTCACCTCCTCGATCCGGGCGAGCCGCTGGTAGAGCGTGGCGCGATGGATGTGCAGCGCCTCGGACGAGCGCTGGACGCTGCCGGCGAGGTCGAGGAAGGTCTCCGCGGTGGCCAGCAGCACCTCGCCGTTCCTGCTCGAGGCCAGCCCGGCGAGCGGCGCGAGATGCGCCGCGAGAGCGAGGTCGTGCGGATCGAGCTTCGCCAGGAGCCCGTACACACCCAGCGAGTCCCAGGGCACCACGTCGTCCACGCCGGGCAGGAACCGTGCGGCGCGAACCGCGATCAGGGCCTGCTGGTAGGAGTCGTGGGCGCTCACCAGGCTGGGCTGCCAGGCACCGACGCCCGCGATCGCGCGGACCCCCAGCCGCTCGATGATGCTGTCGATCAGCGGGCGCACCGCCGAGGCGGACGGAGTACCGTCGCGTGCGTGCGCGACGAGCACGACGAGATCGCGCGGTCGCGGCAGGCACAGGATCGCGGGATCCACTCCCATGCTCGTCACGTGCTGCGCCACCTGCCCGAGATCAGGGGCGGAGGCGCCGCGCTCCCCCGACGCGTCCGCGGGCCGTACGACGCTCACGCTCACCGCCGCGGCCGGCACCAGCAGCTCCTCGTCGATCGCCTCGATCTCGGCGGCGACCCGGGTCGGCTCGTCCGCGGAGATCAGGTCGCGCACCAGCGCACTGCAGCGCGCCTGGCGCCGCTGCATGAACAGCTCCCGCCGATACAGGATCACGCCGGCCTTGTCGGCGACGAGCGCGGCATCCGTCAGGTCGTCGCCCGACACGCGGCCGTCGTCGATGAGCCACAGGTAGCCCAACAGCAGACCGGCGCAGCGCACGGGCGCGCAGATCCGATCCTTCGCGCCGATGCTCTCGGGGACGTCGATGCGGTGCGGGCCGTCGAGCTCCGCGATGCCCAGGGACAGCACCCACTCCTGGAGGTCCGGGTCGACCCCGCGCCCGAGGATGGACTGCACGCGGACCGCGTCCTCGTCGCCGAAGTGCCGGCTCGCCGCGATCAGGTTGAGCGCCGGGTCGTCGAGAGCGACCGATCGCTGGAGGCGCTCGGCGAGTGCGTCGACGAGCTCCTGCAGGCTCTCGGACATCAGCAGCGAGTCGACACCCGGTGGCACCCGCCAGAGCCTAGTGGCACGTCCGGAAAGCTCTGATGCGCTTCGCGCACCCACAGCACGCACCTCGCGGCGTTGCCGACGCTTGCGAGACGACCCGGTATGGCTGCGCGCCGGCGCCTTGCGATCCACGCACCGTGAGCACGCCAACCGTTCCACAACTTCCCGGACGCACCACTAGGACGTATCTACCGAGTCCGCGCCCGGTGGCCGGACGGAGGCACCCGGAGCGCCGACCACCGCGCCCGATAGATTTCGACCGTGTCCGGCATCGCTCAGCAGCTCCAGCGCCACGGAGCGGGCGACGTCAGCGACGACGCCGCGGTCCTCGGCGCCTACTCCTCCGACGCCTCGCTCTACCGCGTCCCGCCCGTGGCCGTCGCGTTCCCGCGCTCGACCGACGAGGTCGCCGCGGTCCTGGCCGCGGCGCGCGCCGAGGGGCTGAGCGTCACCGCCCGCGGCGCCGGCACGTCGGTGGCGGGCAACGCGATCGGCCCGGGCGTCGTCGTGGACTTCAGCCGGCACCTGAACCGCGTCGTCTCGCTCGACCCGGACGCCGGGACCGCCGTGGTCCAGCCCGGCGTCGTGCAGGCGGTGCTCCAACAGGCGGCGGCGCCGCACGGGCTGCGGTTCGGGCCGGACCCCTCCACGAGCACCCGCTGCACCATCGGCGGGATGATCGGCAACGACGCGTGCGGGGCGCGCTCGCTCGCCTACGGGCGGACATCGCACAACGTGCGCGGGTTCCGCGGACTGCTGGCCGACGGCAGCCCGCTCACCACCGGCTACGACGCCGACGGGCGGCCGGTCGCGACGGTGGAGGGCACCGACGTGCTGGACCGGCTGCGCGGGCTGGTCGCGGGCGACCTCGGCACGGTCCGCACCGAGTTCGGCACCTTCGGCCGGCACGTCTCGGGACTCGCGCTCGATCACCTCGCGCCCGAGCGCGGCTTCGACCTGACCCGGGCGCTGGTGGGCTCCGAGGGCACGCTGGCCGTGCTCACCGAGGCGACGGTGCGGCTGGTGCGCGCGCCGCGGGCCGCCCTCATGGTGGTGCTCGGCTTCCCCGACTTCCCGACCGCGGGCTTCGCGACGCCCGAGGTGCTCGCCTTCGAGCCGTCCGCCTGCGAGGGCCTGGACCGGCGCATCGTCGAGGTGATCCGCGAGCGCCGCGGCCCGGACGCCGTGCCCGCGCTGCCACCGGGCGACGCCTGGATGTTCGTCGAGCTCGCGGGCGACGATCCCGACGACGTACGACGCCGCGCGGAGCTGCTCGCCGCGGCCGGCCTCGGTGTCTCGGCGCTGGTCGTCGACGATCCGCGCACGGCCGACCGGCTCTGGAAGATCCGGGCCGACGGCGCCGGGCTGGCGGGCCGGGCCCCGTCCGGTCGGCCCGCCTGGGCCGGCTGGGAGGACGCCGCCGTCCCGCCCGAGCGGCTCGGCACCTATCTCACGTCGTTCGAGCAGCTGCTCGCCCAGCACGAGCTGACGGCCATGCCGTTCGGCCATTTCGGCGAGGGCTGCCTGCACGTGCGGATGGACTTCCCCTTCGACCGCCCCGACGGCGCGGACCGGTTCCGCGCCTTCCTCCAGGACGCCGCCGACCTGGTGACCTCGCTCGGCGGATCGCTGTCCGGCGAGCACGGCGACGGGCGGGCGCGCAGCGACCTCCTGCCGCGGATGTACTCCCCGGCCGCGCTCGGGCTGATGGCGGCGGTCAAGGACGTCTTCGACCCGACCCGGATGCTCAACCCGGGCATCCTGGTCGAGCCCGCCTCGAGCTCGGCGGACCTGCGCTACACCTCGACCGCGCGCCTCACCCAGGGACTCGCGCTCGCCTACTCCGCGGACGGCGGCGACTTCGGGCAGGCCGTGCACCGCTGCACCGGCGTGGGCAAGTGCCGCGCCGACAACAGCGGCTCGGGCGGCGTGATGTGCCCGTCGTACCAGGCCACGCGGGAGGAGATCCACTCCACCCGCGGCCGGGCGCGGCTGCTGCAGGAGATCGTCAACGGGTCCAGCCCGACCACGTGGAGCTCGCCCGAGGTGCACGAGGCTCTCGACCTCTGCCTCTCGTGCAAGGGCTGTGCGTCGGACTGCCCGACCGGCACCGACATGGCGTCGTACAAGGCCGAGGTGCTGCACCAGACCTACAAGCGCCGGCTCCGTCCGCGCGCGCACTACTCGGTCGGCTGGCTGCCGCGCTGGGCCAAGCTCGGCTCGGCGATGCCGCGCTTCGCCAACAGCTCGATGGGCGTGACGCCGCTGCGCAAGGTCGCGCTCAAGGCGGCCGGCGTCGACACGCGGCGCCGGATGCCGGCGTTCGCTCGGCGTACCTTCCGGCGCGCCTTCGGCGGCGCGACCGGGACCGGCACGCCCGTGGTGCTCTTCGTCGACTCCTTCACCAACCACTTCGCGCCCCAGGTCGCGGACGCGGCCGTCGAGGTGCTGCGCGACGCCGGGTACGACCCCCGGATCACCCGGCAGCAGGAGTGCTGCGGCCTGCCCTGGATCAGCACCGGTCAGCTCGACGGCGCCGCCCGGCGACTGCGCGGCATGGTCGACGCCCTCGCCGCCGATGCCCGCGCCGGGACGCCGATCGTGGGTCTGGAGCCGTCGTGCACGGCCGTGCTGCGCCACGAGCTGCGCGAGCTCGTGCCCGGAGCGGACGCCGCCGCCGTCGCCGATGCGACGACCACCCTGGCCGAGCTGCTGTCGCGGACGCCCGGCTGGACGCCACCCGACCTGACCGACACCCGGATCGTCGCGCAGCCGCACTGCCACCACCATGCCGTGATGGGCTGGACCACGGACCGCACGCTGCTCGAGAGGGCGGGCGCGAAGGTCGAGGCGCTGCCGGGCTGCTGCGGGATGGCCGGCAACTTCGGCGTCGAGCAGGGGCACTACGAGGTGTCCGTCGCCGTCGCGGAGCAGCACCTGCTCCCCGCCGTCCGCGCCTCCGCCGACGACGCCGACCGGGTCGTGCTCGCCGACGGCTTCTCGTGCCGCACCCAGCTCGACGAGCTCGCCCCCGACGCCCGGCCGCTGCACCTGGCCGAGCTGCTGGCCCGCGGGCTCAACCGGCGCTGAGCCACTCCCGGGTGCGGGCGTCGAGCAGGGCGCGCGCGGCCTCGTCCCGGGCCGGCGGTGCCGGGTCGGCGGGGCGACCCTTGCGGTAGTAGCCGGAGGCGGCGGCGGGGTCGGCGGCCAAGCGGACCAGATGTGCCGCCGACTCGGCGGGCGACATCAGCATCCGCCGCTCCAGCGGACGGGCCAGGTTGCGCAGCCGGCGCAGAAGCGGGCGGGTCTCCAGGCCGCGGTCGGCGATGTTCGTCGACACCGCGCCGGGGTGGACGGCCAGGGCACGCAGGCCGCGGTCGCCGTACTGCTCGGCCAGAAGGGCCGCGTGGTGGACGAGCCCGAGCTTCGAGGTCCCGTACGACGCCCAGGAGTCGTAGGGCACCGGCCGGCCGAGCAGCTGGTCGGTGCTCCCCCGCTCGTGCAGCTGGGAGACCACGTGGAGCACGCACGGAGTCGGCGCCGTCAGGAGGGCGGGGAGCAGCGCGGTGGTGAGGTCCACCGTCCCGAGGTAGTTGACCCGCCAGTGGGTCTCGTGCCCGTCGGTCAGCTGGGGCGCGGTCCAGCGCGAGCCGAGGTCGAGGTGGATCCCGGCGCTGTTGACCAGCAGGTCGAGGCGGTCCGCGCGGTCGGCGTACCAGCCGGCGAAGGCAGCGACCGAGGTCCGGTCCGCGAGGTCGAGCGGGTGCCAGGCATGACCGTCGACCGCTGCGCCGCGGGTCGTGACGACCACGTCCCAGCCGGCGGCGGCGAGCGCGTCGGCGACCGCGCTGCCGATCGAGCCCCGCCCGGCACCGGTGACGACGGCGCGCGGGGCGCTCACCAGACGACGCCCCGGTCGACCACGAGGTTGGCGCCGGTGACCGACGCGGCGGCGTCGGAGGCGAGGTAGAGCAGCGCCTCGGCGACGTCGGCCGGCGGCATGAAGCCGGGGATGACCGAGGTGCTGCGGGCGACCAGGTCCCAGTTGGTCTCGGCGGGCAGACCGGCGGCCGCGGCCTCGACCATCGGGGTGGCGATGCCACCCGGCGACACGCAGTTGACCCGCACGCCCCGCGTGCCGAACTCGACGGCCAGCGCGCGCATGCCGAGGAGCAGCGCGGCCTTCGAGGAGCAGTACGGCGCGTTGTAGGGCTGTCCCATCACGGCAGAGATCGAGGCGACCGAGACGACATTGCCCTTGCTCTCGACGAGGGCGTCGGCGAACGCCTGGGCGAGCATCAGCGGCGCGAGGGCGTTGACGTCGAAGTGCTTGCGGAGCAGGTCCGCGGTGATGGCGCCGATCTCGGCGAACTTCTGGATGCCGGCGACATTGCACAGCACGTCGAGACCGCCCAGCTCCGCGAGCGCGCCCACCACGAAGGCGTCGCGGGCTGCGTCGTCGGCCAGGTCGCAGGCGACCACGCCGTCGGCCGCGACCACGTCGGTGGCGACCACGGTGGCACCCTCGGCCCGGAACAGCTCGGCGACGACCTGGCCGAGGCCGCCGGCGGCGCCCGTGACGACGACCCGGCGGCCGGTGAAGCGCTGGGCGCGGGGAGCGGACTGCTCGGTCATGGTTCCTCCTGGCTCGTGGCGCCGGGTGCGGCGTTCCGCGAGAACAATAGAACCTGTTCTATTTTCTGGCGACACGGGTCGCGCCCGCGCATGGCCGGAGGCGCCCGGCGCGACGGCCCGGACGAGAACGGCACCGGGCCGGGAACAGCCGGGAAGGGGCCCGAAAGCACAGTGCCCCGGCTCCGAGGAGCCGGGGCACTGCGGATGACGACGGGGTCAGCCCTCGAGGGCCTTGGCGACCCGGCGGTGCGCCTCCCAGATCTCCTCCGGGAGACCGTCGAACTGCGCGAGGTGCTTCTCGCGGTGGCCCATCTCCTGCTGCCAGCGCTCGACGTCGATCGTGAGGACGCGGTCGAGGTCGGCGAGGGTCTGCTCGTCGCAGCCCTCGAGGTTGAGCTCCTCGCGCGCCGGGATGACGCCGACCGGCGTACGGACGCCGGTGACCTCACCGTTGAGGTACTGCATCAGCCACACGAGCGGACGCAGGTTCTCGCGGTAGCCGGGCCACAGGAAGCGGCCGTCCTCGCCGCGCTGGAACCAGTTGACGTGGGCGAAGACCGGCTTCTGGGTCGCGCGGCCGATGACCTCGAGCCAGTGCGCGGCGTAGTCGGCCTCGGAGTAGGACATGAACGGACGCATGGACATCGGGTCGTAGCGCAGCACGCCCTCGAGGCCGTCGGCCGCGGCGGTCGCCTCGGCACCGAGCGTCAGGCCGTCGTAGACGCCCTCGGCGATGTCGTCGATCGCGCGGATCAGCGGCTCACGGTCGCGGGTGCGGCCACCGAAGATGATGCCGTGGATCTCGACGCCCTTCGGGTCCTCGAAGTCCTTGGCCACGTTGGGGACGTTCGCCAGCGTCGTCGTGAAGCGGCTGTTGGGGTGCGCCCACGGGTCGTCGGCGTGCTCGGGGGCCCGGTCGGCGATGACCTCGCCCTTCCAGTCCTCCCAGCCGTCGAGGTCGGTCGGCTTCTCGCTCTTGCCCTCCCACCAGACCTCCTGGGTCTTCGGGTTGTAGGCGACATTGGTGAAGATGGCCCCGGTGCCCGGCACGATCGAGTCGATCGCCGTCGGGTTGGTCTTCTCGTTGGTGTCCTTGGCGACACCGAAGACGCCGTTCTCCGGGTTCATGCCGTAGAGCTTGCCGTCGTCGCCGACCCAGATCCACGCGATGTCGTCGCCGTAGAACTCGACGTAGTAGCGGTCACCGAGGGCGTCGGGCGCCAGCGTCATCGCGAGGTTCGTCTTGCCCGAGGCCGACGGGAAGCCACCGCAGATGTTGTACTTCTTGCCGGTCTGCTTGTCGGTGATGCCGAGCAGCATGAACTGCTCCACGAGGAAGCCGTTCTTCCAGCCGTCGTAAGAGCCCTGGCGCAGGCCGTGGGCGATCTTGCCGAGCAGGGCGTTGCCGCCGTAGGACGAGCCGAAGTGCAGGATCGTGCGCTCGTCGGCGACGGTCACGAAGTAGCGCTTGTCGTCGGGCGTGCCCTGGCCGAGGTTCTCCAGGTCGCCGGTCACGTGGACGGCCTTGACGAAGGAGTCGCCGAGGTCGTTGATGTACTCGACGCCGACGCGCGCCATGCGGATCATCTGGAGGACGACGTTGCGGTTGTCGGTGAGCTCGACACCGGCGGCGAACTTCTCCACCGGCGAGCCCTTGGGCGACATGAGGTAGGGGATGACGTACATCGTCTTGCCCGCCGAGGCGCCGGTCATCAGCTCGACGAGCTTCGGCTTCATCTCGGCGGCGGGCTTCCAGTTGTTGTAGACGCCCTTGTCGGCCTCGTCGGAGGTCGCGACGATGGTGCGCTCCTCGGCGCGCGCGGTGTCCTTGAAGTAGGAGCGCGAGTAGTAGAGGCCCTCGCCGGCGGGGAGGAGCTCGCCGGCGTCCAGGGACTCCTGGACCAGCCGCGCGTCGTCGGCCGCGGACACGACCTCGATGCGCTCTGCCCCCGTGATGTTGGCCCAGTGTGCGACGTACTCACGAACGTGGGGGTTGGTGAGACCCGCCTCGTCGAGCGTCCGCTCCACATCAACCATGTGCTTCGCCAGCCTTTCGGTCCAAGTCAGCAGTGTGGGCACGCTACCCCACAGCCCACCCGGGTTTTCCCGGGGTTCGAATCGTGTGATCCGGGGACACCGTCGTCCGCGTGACAGTCACCATGACACCCGTTTTGCGATGACGCACATCGGCGCGTACCTCGACTCAGCGGGGTGAACGCCGCCCTCCGCGATTGGATCGATCGAATGTCACGGGCGCGCGGCCAGCAGCTCCCGGGCACGGCGCAGCCGGCGGAAGTACGTCGCGCGGCTGAGGAAGCTCGACCGCATTACCGCGTCGTGCGTGGCCCCGGCCGTGAGGTAGCGGCGGACGACGAGGTCGAGCAGGGCCGGCTCCCCCGCGAGCGCGTCGTCCACCCGCGCTCGCACCCACGCCCGCTCCCGCTCGCTCGCGGCACCGTAGCCCTCCACCGCCGCGACGAGATCGGTACGGCGGTCCGCGGGCCCGCCCTGCTCCGCGACGACCGCCGCGTGCAGCAGCCCCGCGAGCCCGCCCGGTCCGACGTCGGCGACCCAGGTGGTGACCGGGACGCCGTCGACCGCGCGCCGCAGGGCCGCGACCTCGGCGTAGCCGTAGGTCTCGAGGACCGCCCGCTCGCCCGGCGGGTCCCCCACCAGGTTGACGTGGTCGCTGCGCGGATTGCCGACACCGCATTGGGACAGGCCCGCGGCGTTGCGCACCCAGGCGACCTCGGGCTCGACCACGTCGTCGAAGGTCAGCTGGAGGGCCGTGACCACCGCCCGGTCGGTCGCGCCCGCGCGGCGGGCGTGCTCGACGACCGGCGCCACCAGCCGCGCCTCGGGGCCGCGGATCGCGCTCGCGGCGTCCATCGGCAGGGCGGCCACGAGTGCGACCGGGCGGCCGTCGGCGCACCGCACCACCCGGGTGCGGTCGCCCAGCCACGGCGCCACCACGTCCCACAGCCGGGGATGCCGGGCCCGCAGCGCCGGGCGTACGGCGAGCGCGTCGCTCGCCCGCCAGCGGTCGGCGTAGTGGCGGCTGAGCGTCGTCGGCCCCAGCCCCGCGCGCAGCCCGGGGTCCTCGACCAGCGCCGCCAGCCGCGGCAGCGCGCCGGCCTCGCCCGCCACCGCGCGGGCGTGCTCGTGGGCCGCGACCCGCAGCACCGCCGCGCTCGCGCGCCGAGGCTCCTCGAGCCGCAGCCGATCGGCCAGCTGCCGGGCCAGGGCCGGGTGGAGCACGAGGCGGTCACCGGCCGGCTCCACGACGCTGGTCTCCCGCAGCGCCTCGGCCAGCTCGGCCGCACGACCGGGGAACAGGTCCGCGAGCAGCGGCCCGTCGACACCGGCGGCGAGCACGACGACCGCCAGCAGGTCGGGGTCCAGCCGGTCGAGGGCCGCATCGGCGAGGTGGGCGGCGAGCTCGTCGCCGCACGACCGGGCCAGGGCCACGTCGTCGCCCCCGCCCGCCAGGGCCCGGGCACGGGCACCGAGGACCAGCGCCAGCGGCAGCCCGGCCGCTCGCGCGGTCAGCGCGGCACGCACGGCCGGATCGTCGACGTCGTGCCTGACCAGGAGGGCGTCGGCCTCGGCCGCGCCCAGACCGGACATCCGGATCCGCAGGGCCAGCGCGGCGAGCGGGTCGGGCAGCCAGCGCGGGGGGAGGGCGCGTGCCGCGACGACCAGCCGGGCGTCCTCCGGCAGCCGCGCGACGGCCGGGCCGACGGCGCCGAGCGCGGGGCCGAGGGCATCGGCCTCGTCGATCAGCAGGACCGGGGCGGGGCCGCCGCGCGCGTCGAGCCCGTCCAGCACGGCCACCACGTCGTCGACCCGCGCATCGAGCGCGACCACCCGCCGACCGCACCGCTCCGCCCGGCGGGCGACCTCGCGCAGCACGGCGCTCTTCCCCACGCCGCCGCGGCCGGTGACCGCGAGCACCCGCAGCGTCCCGGCGGGGTCGAGCAGGCGATCGAGCGGCCGCTCCAGCTCCGCGGGGCAGACGTAGCGGCGCGCATCCAGCCCCTCGGCGTACGCCGCCAGGGTGGGCGCGTCCGGCCGGCCGGGCCGCAGCTGCACGATCCCCATGGAGGAAGGGTAGGAGCAGCGTTGACGAGTGGTCAACGGTGTCGCCTAGAGTGGGGGCGTGACCACCAGCCTCCTGCGCGGCCTGCGTGCCCTCGAGCTGCTGGGCGGCGAGGCGCTCGGCGTCTCCGAGATCGCCCGCCGCCTCGGCGTCGACAAGGCCGGCGTCTCGCGGATGCTCGGCCAGCTGCACGCCGAGGGCTGGGTGCTGCGCACGGGCGCGCGCTACGTGCTCGGCGAGCGCGCGCTGTCCATGGTCGCCACCGACCCCGCGTCCGTACGGCGCCGGGCCACTCGGATCGCGGAGCGACTGCACGAGAGCACCGGCCTGACCGCGGTCGTGCTCCGGCTCGCCGGTGACGGCGCCCGGCCGGTGGCCGTGGCCGGGACGGCGGACTTCCTCGACCCGGAGGCGCCCTACGAGCACCTGTGGTCGACCGCGGGCGGCATCGCCCTGCTCGCCCAGGTCCCCGACCCCGAGCTCGATCGGCGGCTCGACGTCACACCGTGGCCGACCTCCTCCCCCGCGGCGCCGCGCGACGCCGCGGCCGTCCGGGAGCTGGTCCGGGCGGTGCGGGCGGGAGCGCCGGCCGAGGAGCGCTCCTGGACCATCGAGGGCGCCGGCTGCGTCGCCCTGCCGTGGCCGGTGACCGAGCCGGGGCCGCCGTACGCCGTCCTCGCGCTGGGCCCGGTCGGCGCCGTCGACCGTGACGCCGTGCGCCGAGCCGTGCGCGACGCGGTCGAGGGCTGAGCGGGCAGTCTCAGCCTGGTCTCACACCGGCGCGAACCGCTCGGCACCCTCCCCCGCCGGGCTCCACCATCACGACGTGACCTCTCGTGCCCCGCGTCGCCCGCTCCTCGGCCTGCCCGTCAGTCTGCTCGTCGGCCTGCTCTCCGGGCTGCTCGTCGTGCCCGCCCTGGCCCTGACCCCGCTCGGGGCGCTCCCGTCGCAGGCCGGTCCCACGGCGCCGGCCCGCGGCAAGGCGCTGACGGTCACCCCCGCCCAGCCGATGGCCGGGGAGCGGACCCGGTTCAGCGGACGGGCCAAGGGCGTCTCCGGTCGCGCGACGCTGGAGCGGAGGAAGGGCAAGCGCTGGGTCGCGGTCGCGCGCGGCGTGGTGAAGCAGGGCAGGTACCGGGTCAGCGCGCGGGTGAGGAAGGCCGGCACCTACCGGGTGCGTGCCGGCGGGTTCACCTCCCGGCAGGTCAAGGTCCGGCTCGCGGCCCAGGCGGCGCAGATGGGTGTGGGGGCGCCGCCGTTCGTCAGCGGCCTGGCGCGCCAGGTCACCGCGACGGTGACCCCGGTGCGCGCGGGCCGGACCGTTCTCCTCCAGCGCCTCGACGGGGCCACCTGGGCCACCGTGGCCTCCGCCTCCGCGGACGGCGCCGGCACCGCGCGGATCGCGTACGCCGGCGGGCCGGCCGGCACCACGTCGTACCGGGTCGTCGGGACAGGCCATCGAGGCGCTGCTCCGGTGACCTCGGCTGCGCAGTCGGTGCGCACCGCCGGCTCGCCCGAGCTTGCCAGCCCGGGCACGTCGCCCGGCGACGGCTCCTTCGAGCCGTCGGTCTCGGCCGACGGCCGGTGGGTCGCCTTCACCTCCGACTCGCCCCTGCTGCCCGCCGACGCCGATGCCCACCAGGACGTCTATCTCTACGACCGGGTGAGCGGCGCCCTGAGCCTGGCCGTGCCGCAGGCGAACCACCACGTCAACGCGCCGGTGCTCTCCGGCGACGGGCGGTACCTGGCGTTCGACTCCATCGCCTCCAACCTCGCCGGCGAGCCGGGTTACGACTCCGACGTCTTCGTCCTCGACCGGGCGAGCGGCCAGATCGAGCTCATCTCGACGACGTCCGGGGGCACGGCGGCGGCCGACGACGACTCCTACCTCGCCGACCTCAGCGACGACGGCCGGGTCGTCGCGTTCACCTCCCTCGCGACGGACCTCGTCGCGAGCTCGCCGCCCCCGAACAACAGCGTCCGGCACGCCTACGTGCGCACCCGCGGCGACATCAGCCGCCCCCTCGACCGCACCTTCGGCGGGTGGTCGGACGCCAACATCTACGGCCTCGACCTCAGCGCGGACGGCAGCCGGGTCGCGTTCCAGAGCAGCGACACCGACCTCGATCCCGGCGACGTCACCGGATCGGCGATCTTCGCCTGGGACATCGCCGCGAGCGGGCCGATCTCCGGCCGCACCAACCTCACGCCCGACATCGACGCGGACAGCCCCTCCGTGGGCGGCACCGGCGACGAGCTGGCCTTCACCACCGACGTCGCCCTGTCGCCCGCCGACCTCAACGGCGCGCGCGACACCTACCTGCGCACGGTCGCCGGGAGCTTCGTCCTCACCGGCCCGTACGGCGCGGCGGGCAACCCGGGCGGCACGCTCTCCGACGACGGCCGCTACGTCTCCATGGGCACCAAGAACGTGCTGCCGGGCGACACGAACGGCGCCCAGGCCGACATCGTGCTCTGGGAGCGGGCCACCGGCACCAGCACCCTCCTCACCCGCGCCGGGGCCGGCGCGAGCGGCGAGGACCAGCTCTCCGCGGACGGCTCGGTGCTCGTGTTCGGATCCTCCGCGGCCGTGACCCCGGGCGCGAGCGGCGACTACGACGTCTTCGTCCAGGTGCTGCGGTGAGGAGCTGGGTCGCCGCGACCGCGGGGCCGGCGCTCATCGCGGCGACGGTGGCGACGTCCCCGGTCCGCGCCGCCGACACCGATCCGTGGAGCGGCGTCCAGTGGACCACGCCCGTCGCCGTCTCCCCGGCCGGGGTGGACCTCGCGGCGGGCGGGGTGTGGCCGCTGGCCGACGGGTCCCTGCTGGCGCTGTGGTCGGTTGCCGACGACCCCGGTGCCGCCGGCGACGGGCCGGCCCAGGTCTGGTCGCGCACCAGGACCTCCGACGGGCTGTGGGGGCCGCCGGAGCAGGTGAGCGACTACCAGCAGTACTTCACGACGTACCCGAACTTCAGCTGGGACGTCGACGCCACCGGCGCCGCGGTCGTCGCCTGGACGCAGTACGACCCCGGCACGTCGTCGTGGACCTACCGGGCCGTCACCCGGTCGGTGTCCGGAGCGTGGGCCGTGCCGCACACCGTCGCCGTCGAGGACACCGGTGCCGTGGGCTCGATCAGCCTCAGCGGCACCAAGGCCGTCGCGGTCGCCCCCGACGGCGACGCCACGATCGCCTTCGAGGCCCGGGAGGCGCAGGAGGATCCCGGTGAGAACAGCGCGGACCCGGAGGTCTTCCGGACCCACGGGTCGGGCTCCACCTGGACGACGCCGGAGGAGGTCTCGGTGGAGACCCCGGCGACCCCCGTCGGCTGCGTCGAACCGGACCCCGACGACTGCCCCGACCGCGAGGGGCCGTCGGACCAGCCGGCGGTCGCCTTCGACGGATCGGGGCAGGAGTGGATCGCCTGGGTGCACCGTGAGGCGGCCGACGAGCCCGCGGAGGAGGCGGGCGTCTTCCTGCGCGGCGCGACCACCACACAGCTGGCCAGCGGCTCCGAGCTCGAGGCGCGCTCCTTCGGCCTCGCCGCCATCGACGCCGACCCGGCCGGCGGCGTCGCCCTCGCCTGGCACCGTCAGGTCCCGACCGGCACCGAGACGTGGGCGCACGCGGGCGGCGACGTCGCGGGCGCGACCGGGCTGATCACGCCCGCCCCCGTCAACGCCGCGGTCCGCTCGATCGCCATGGTCGGCGGTCGGGCCGTCGTGGTCGTCGGCGTCCCGCCCTCCGCGATCGACGGCAGCCGGGACCTCCACACCGCCCTGCGTCCCCCCGGCGGACCCTGGGGACCGGTCGCGGCGATGAGCGAGGACGGCGCCGACGTCGTCGGCACCGGCGGTCGTGCCGTCCTCACGCCGGCGGGGGTTCCGGTCGTCGGCTACGCGCACGCGACCACGGATCGGGGCCGGGTGCTCGCTCCCGCGGGGAACGGCTGGTCGAGCATCCCCTTCAGCGGCGCGCTGGACCTGTCCGGGCCGGCGACCGTCGTGCAGTCGCTCCACCTCACCTCCGACGGGCGGCTCCTCGCCGGCTGGCTGTCCGCGGACGGCGGCGCGGACCGCCTGCATGCCGGTGCCAGCAGCGGGCTTCCCGGGGCGGTGACGCCGCCGACGCCCCCCTCGCCCCCCTCGCCCCAGCCGCCCACACCGCCGCCGACGACGCCGGTGGGTCCGGCCGCGCTCACGACCGTCGACGACGGCGCGCTGACCCGCTCGGCCGGCTGGAAGCGGACCCGCTCGCCGTCGTACGCCGGCGGCACGGCCGTGCTGTCGAAGCGCCGCGGCGCGACCCTCACCCTGCGCCGGACGACGCTCAGCCAGGTCGGCGTCGTGGTCAGCGCCTGTCGTCGGTGCGGCAAGGTCGACGTGTTCGTCGGGCGCACACGGATCGGCCGGATCTCGCTCCAGGGAGCCGCGGCCCACCAGCAGCTGCGCCTGCTCCCCGCGTTCGCCGTCCGGACCGGCAAGGTGCGCGTCGTCGTCGCCTCGTCCGGGCGGCCCGTGCGGGTCGACGGTCTCGCGATCCGCACCGGTTGAGGGGCCGTCACGCGGGTAGGAGGCGGCCATGAGCCTCCCGCCCCCGCCACCCGCGGGGCCACCACCCTCGGGACCGCCGCCGGGACCGCCGCCCGGCTGGGGTCCGCCCGGCTGGGGTCCGCCCGACTGGGGTCCGCCCGGGTACCCGCCGTTCGGGCCGCCGCCGCGCCGGCGACGGGTCGGCCTCGTGGTCGGGACGGTGCTGCTGGCGGTCGTCCTGCTCGCCGCCATCGGCGTCGGGGCCTTCCTGATCGCGGGTGGGGGCGACGACGACGGGGACCGCACGGCCGACGACCGGAGCACCGCCGCCTCCGGCTCCCCCTCCGGCTCCCCCTCCGGCTCCACCGCCACCGGGACGCCGTCCACCACGGGATCCCCCGACGGCTCGACCACCCCCACCGACGCCCCGAGCTCGGGCCCGTCGACGCCGTACACACCCTCGGACGACACCGACGACGACATCCACAACGACGTCCGCACCGCCGACTTCCCCGGCGACTGGGACTTCCGGCTCGGGGACGTCGAGCACCACGCGACCCTGGTCCGCTCGGTCGACCACGCGAGCTGTGCCCCGGTCGAGGAGCGCAACGTGCTGACCCGGCAGCGCTGCCAGTACGCCGCGCAGTGGGTCTTCAAGGCCGTGCGCGGTCAGGTGCGGCTGACCCATCTGTTCTTGGTGTTCGACACCGAGCGCCACGCCAAGGCCGCCCAGGCGGCGATGAAGGACCAGGACTTCGACCTGCCGGCCGACAGCACCCTCCCGTCCTTCGCGCAGGGCCGATGGAGTTCCGGCGTCTACGGCAACATCGTCGCGGTGACCATCGGCACCGCGCGGGCGGGCGTGTCCGAGAAGCGGCTGACCTCGCTGGTCAACACCATGAACAGCGACTACCGGTCCGCCCTGCTGTTCGGCTCCTGATGGGGCCGAGCGTGTCGCGGACGCGGCTCGCGTCCGGCAGTGCCCACCCCGGCCGGGATCTTCGCCGCGAAGTTTTTCCGCGAACCTGGTGACAAAGCGCGGCGGCATCTGCCATGCTGCTCTCGCCGCCGCAGGTGACCCGAGACGCCTGCGGCGGCTTCCAGTTTTTATGGGCCGAGCGTGTCGGATATCGGGTCAGATCGAGCGCTGCCGGGCGCTGTAACTACCTGTCCACGCCCCTACCTCACCGGTCTACGGGTCAGGTGGCAGCAAGAACAGGTAGTTACAGCTCAGGGCGTGCTGCGCCGGCGGCGTCAGTCCCGGTACGCCGGCGCGCGGCGACTCGGCGACGGCTCGGCACTGGCCAGCAGCGGCAGCACCCGCGGCGCGATGAGCACCGACAGCACCATGACGCTGGTCGAGCGGACGACCGACGACGACTGGTCGATGCGCACCAGCGTCGCCTGCAGCTCCGGGTGCGAGCGGGTGGCCACGCGGCACAGGACGTCGTAGGAGCCGGTCGTCACGTAGGCCTCGAGGACCTGCGGGATCGCCTCGAGATCGCGGGAGACCTCGTCGAGGGCGCCTTGGGAGATCTCGAGGGTGACATAGGCCTGCACCTCGAACCCGGCGGCGGCGACGTCGAGGGTGGGGTCCCAGTCGGCGATGACGCCGGCCTCGGTCATCCGGCGCAGCCGGCTCTGCACCGTGGCCCGGGCGACCTGCGTGCGGCGGGACAGCTCGAGGTCGCCGGCCCGGGGGTGCTCGGTGAGCGCGGTGAGCAGCGCGATGTCGATGCGGTCCAGGGCGAGCATGGATCCAATCTAGACAATCTGCACATCTCGGCGCACTCATCGGCAGCAGAAGGCACCACTCTGCCTACCTCCTGCTACACAGGTTGTGGGGTCGATCGACCTCTGCTGTGCTCCTCGCATGTCCCTCCAGGAGACCCTGACCAGCGAGGAGCGGCTCGCCGAGCTCGACCTCGACACGCTCAAGCAGCTCGTCGGCCTCGTCGAGTACGACGACCGCGAGGACCCCTTCCCGGTGACGGGCTGGGACGCCGCCGTGTGGGTGGTCGGCAACGCCACCCAGTCCGCGCACTTCTTCGTCTCCGCCTTCGGCATGGAGCTGGTCGCCTACTCCGGTCCGGAGACCGGCAACCGCGACCACGTGGCGTTCGTGCTCAAGAGCGGCGCGGTCCGGTTCGTGATCAAGGGCGGCGTGGACCCGCGCAGCACCCTGCTCGACCACCACCGCCGGCACGGCGACGGCATCGTCGACATCGCCCTCGAGGTGCCCGACGTCGACAAGTGCATCGCGCACGCCCGCTCGGTCGGTGCGACGATCGTCGAGGAGCCGCACGACCTCAGCGACGAGCACGGCACCGTCCGGATCGCCGCGATCGCGACGTACGGCGACACCCGGCACACGCTCGTCGACCGCAGCCGGTACGACGGGCCGTACCTGCCCGGCTATGTCGCCCGGACCTCCCCCTTCGTCCGCCGCGAGGGCGCCCCGAGGCGTCTCTTCCAGGCGCTCGACCACATCGTCGGCAACGTCGAGCTCGGCCGGATGGACGAGTGGGTGGAGTTCTACCGCAAGGTCATGGGCTTCACGAACATGGCCGAGTTCATCGGCGACGACATCGCCACCGACTACTCCGCGCTCATGTCCAAGGTCGTCGCCAACGGCAACCACCGGGTGAAGTTCCCGCTCAACGAGCCGGCCGTGGCGAAGAAGAAGTCGCAGATCGACGAGTACCTCGAGTTCTACGACGGCCCCGGCGCCCAGCACCTGGCGCTGGCGACCAACGACATCCTCGACACCGTCGACCGCCTGCGCGCCGAGGGCATCGAGTTCCTGGCCACGCCCGACTCCTACTACGAGGACCCCGAGCTGCGGGCCCGGATCGGC
This sequence comes from Nocardioides segetis, assembly GCF_051390595.1. Lineage (NCBI taxonomy): Bacteria > Bacillati > Actinomycetota > Actinomycetes > Propionibacteriales > Nocardioidaceae > Nocardioides > Nocardioides segetis. The sequence goes on from NZ_JBNINR010000024.1 coordinate 32,849, forward strand.
GAGGTCCGGGTGCCCGTCGAGGAGCTGCAGAGGCGCGGCATCCTGGTCGACCGCGACGAGGACGGCTACCTGCTGCAGATCTTCACCAAGCCGCTCGGCGACCGGCCGACCGTCTTCTTCGAGTTCATCGAGCGGCACGGCTCGCTGGGCTTCGGCAAGGGCAACTTCAAGGCGCTGTTCGAGGCCATCGAGCGCGAGCAGGAACGACGGGGGAACTTCTGATGACGACGACCGCGGGGACGACGACCGGCGCCGGCATGCTGGAGCTGCTCGGCCGCTTCGAGTCCAAGGCCCCCGAGATCGTCTTCGAGTGGCACGACGCCGAGACCGAGGCGAAGGGCTGGGCGGTCATCAACTCGCTGCGCGGCGGCGCCGCCGGCGGGGGCACCCGGATGCGCGCGGGCCTGGACCGCAGCGAGGTCGAGGCGCTCGCCAAGACCATGGAGGTCAAGTTCACCGTGTCCGGGCCCGCCATCGGCGGCGCGAAGTCGGGCATCGACTTCGACCCCTCGGACCCACGTCGCGAGGGCGTCCTGGCGCGGTGGTTCAAGGCCGTCTCCCCGCTGCTGAAGACCTACTACGGCACCGGCGGCGACCTCAACGTCGACGAGCTGCACGACGTCATCCCGCTCACCGAGCGCTACGGCCTGTGGCACCCGCAGGAGGGGATCGTCAACGGCCACTTCGCCGCCGACGAGCGCGAGCTGGTGCAGCGCGTGGGCATGCTGCGCCTCGGCGTCTCCAAGGTGGTCGAGGACCCGCGCTACACGCCCGACCGGGACCGGAAGTACACCGTCGCCGACCTTGTCACCGGCTGGGGCGTCGCGGAGTCGGTCGTCCACTACTACGCGACCTACGGCGCCGACCGCGGCCAGCGGCTCGCGGGCAAGCGGGTGATCGTCCAGGGCTGGGGCAACGTCGGCTCCGCCGCGGCGTACTACCTCGCCCAGGCCGGCGCCCGGGTCGTCGGGATCGTCGACCGCGCCGGCGGCCTGGCGAACCCCGACGGCTACACCGCCGAGGAGGTCCGTGCGCTCTTCCTCGCCAAGGAGGGCAACGCCCTGCGCGCCGACGACCTGATCCCCTTCGAGGCGCTCGACGAGACCGTCTGGGACAGCGGCGCGGAGATCTTCCTGCCCTGCGCCGCCTCGCGCCTGGTCACCGCCGAGCACGTCAAGCGCCTGGTCTCCGGCGGCCTCGAGCTGATCTCCGCCGGCGCCAACGTGCCCTTCGCCGACCCGGAGATCTTCTACGGGCCGACCTACGAGTTCGCCGACCAGCACGTCGCCGTGATCCCCGACTTCATCGCCAACTGCGGGATGGCCCGGACCTTCACCCTACTCATGGAGGGCATCCCCGAGGTCTCCGACGAGGCCGTCTTCGGCGACGTCTCCCGGACCATCCGCGAGGCGCTCGAGCGGTGCCACGCGCGCTCGGCGTACCCGACCTCGGTGGCGGCGACCGCCTTCGAGATCGCCCTCGACCAGCTGGTCTGAGCCTGGCTGAGCCGGCCCCGCCCGGGCCGCTACAGCGCGGCGAGCACCGACACGTGGTTGGCGACCGCCAGTCCGCCCATGTTGTGCACCGCGCCGACCCGGGCGTCCTCGACCTGGACGCCCGGGAAGGTGCCGGTCAGCTGCATGGCGACCGACACGTGCTGGGACACCCCGGTCGCGCCGACCGGATGGCCTTTGGACTTCAGGCCCCCGGACGGGTTCACCGGGAGCGCGCCGCCCGGGAGCACCGTGCCGTCGTCGAGGACCCGGTGCCCCTCGCCGCGCGGCGCCAGGCCGAGCACCTCGTAGAGCTGGAGCTCCGCGATCGTGAAGCAGTCGTGCAGCTCGACCAGGTCGAGGTCGGACCGGCTCATCCCGGCGTCCGCCAATGCCCGCCGCCAGGCGAGCTCGGTGGCCGCGAAGGCGAGCGGGTCGCGGCGGGCCACCGGCAGGTGGTCGTTAGCGAACGCCCAGCCGGCCACCCGGACCGCGCCGTGGTGCCGGGAGGTGGGTCGCCGGCCGAGCACCAGCGCCGCCGCGCCGTCCGAGACGGGTGAGCAGTCGGTACGCCGCAGCGGGTCGGCGACCATCGGGTTCCGCTCCGAGGTGGTCGAGCAGAACTCGACGCCCAGGTCCTTGCGGAGGTGCGCGAACGGGTTGGCCGCGGCCAGGCGGTGGCTCTTGGCGGCGATCGCGCCGAGGGTGTCGCTGACCGGGCCGTGCCGCTCCTCGTAGGCCCGGGTCACGTCGGCGAAGAGCCCCGCGAAGCCGGTCGTCGAGGTGGTGCCGGCGGCGTCGTAGTCGGCACCGAGCAGCGCCGCGCCGACCGTCTCGGGGGGAAGGCCGGTCATCTTCTCCGCGCCGATGACGAGCACGTGCTCGGCCCGTCCGGACAGCAGCTGGCCGAGCCCGGTGTGCACGGCGGCGGACCCCGACGCGCAGGCGTTCTCGACGCGCAGCGCGGGCACTCCGAAGAGGGCGTCGTCGATCTGCAGCGCCAGCGACGACGGGAACCCGAGCGGCTGCATTCCGGAGTTGAACTGGCCGAGCACGACCAGGTCGACCTGGCCCGGCTCGATCCCCGCGTCGTCCAGGGCCGCCCGGCCCGCCTCGACGACCAGCGACTCGAGCGTCGCGTCCTGGTGCTTGCCGAACGCCGTGTGGCCCCAGCCGAGGATCAGTGCCTCGTCCCTGCTCACCATCCCTGCCATCCTCCTCGCAGCTGCTTCTTGTCGATCTTCCCGACGGCGGTCGTCGGCAGGCCGTCCACCAGCACGACGGCCTTCGGTCGCTTGTACGTCGTCAGCCCCTGCCGGGCCGCGGACCGGAGCGCCTCCTCGGTCGCCTCGGCGTCCGACGGGTTCTCGGGGACCACGAAGGCGACGACCGCCTCGCCCCAGTCGGGGTGCGGCACGCCGGCCACCGCGACCTCACGGACCCCCGGCACACGCGCCAGCACCTGCTCGACCTCACTGGAGTAGACGTTGAGGCCGCCGGTGATGATCATGTCCTTCTTGCGGTCCACGAGGTGGAGGTAGCCGTCCTCGGTCAGGTAGCCCAGGTCGCCCGTGTGCAGCCAGCCGTCGCGCAGGGCCGCGGCGGTCTCGTCGGGACGGGCCAGGTAGCCCTCCATCGTGTACGGCGAGCGGGCGGTCACCTCGCCGACCTCGCCGGGCGGGCACGGCGTGCCGTCCTCCCCCACGACGCGGACGTCGGCCATGACGACCGCCTGGCCGCAGCTGGTCAGGCGCGACGCGCCCGCCGGGTCCAGCCGGTGGTCGTCGCGCCGCAACCGGGTCAGGAAGTTCGGCGCCTCGGACTGGGCGTAGAGCTGCATGAACACCGGCCCGAACAGGCGCAGGCCCTGCTCCAGCCGGTCGCGGGTGATCGGCGCGGCGCCGTACAGGATCGTGCGCAGGGAGGACGTGTCGACGTCCCCGCGCTCGACCACCTCGTCGAGCAGCCGGTAGATCATCGTCGGGACCAGGAAGAGGTAGGTGACCCGGTCCCGCTCGATCCGGTCGACGACCGCACCGACGTCGAAGCCCTCCTCCAGGAGCACCGTCGCGCCCTTGGCGAGGGCGGCCTGGAGCAGGAAGCCCGCGCTGTGGGGCAGCGGCGAGGTCAGCATCAGCACGTCGTCGGCGGCCAGCTCCATCTCGACCAGGTGCGACAGCAGGTTCATCGCGATGCCGCGCTGCGTGTGGACCACGCCCTTGGGCCGCCCGGTGGTGCCGCCGGTGTACATGAGCAGCGCGCGCCCCGAGCCGGGTACGCCGGGCGGGTCGGTGAGCGGCGGATGGTCGAGGGCGTCGGCCCACCCGTCCGTCGCGCCGCCGACGACCAGCAGGCGCGGCGCGGACCCCTCGGGGAGGCTCGCACCGAGCGCGACGGCCCGGGCGTGGTCGACGATGCACAGCACCGCGCCGGAGTCGGCCAGCACGTAGGCCTGCTCGTCGTCGGACAGCATCATGTTCATGGGGACCTTCGCGGCGCCCAGCAGCGCCAGCGCGAGGTCCGCGACGACGTACGCCACGCCGTTGGGCAGGGCCAGCGCCACCGGCGAGCCGGGGCCGACGCCCCAGGTCCGGAGCCGTCCCGCCAGCCGGCGGGCGTGATCGTCGAGCTCCCGATAGGTCCAGGTGCGACCGCCCGCGACCACCGCGGGACGGTCGCCGTGCCGGGCCAGTGCGGGGACGAGGTAGTCCCGCAGCACGGGATCGGTGGGCATCTGCATCATCCTTCCGAGAGCGCCGGGTCGGGTCCGACCTGGGCGACCCGCATCGCGGTGGCGAGGGCGCGATAGAGGCCGACGAGCCACACGACCTCCTGCAGCCGCGGCCAGCCGAGCTGCGTGAGGGCGTCGTCGAACGCGTGCGACGCGAGGTCGCCGTGCGCGCAGAGGTCGTGGGCGACGGTGCGCACCACCAGGTGCGCGCCCGACGCGCACGGGCTCCCGTCGCGGATCGCGGCGACCAGGTCCGCGGGCGCGCCGGCCCGCCGGGCGAGCGGCTCGTGTCCCGCCCACATGTAGGCGCAGTCGTCGAGGGCGGCGATGACGAGGATGACCAGCTCGCGCTCGACGGCACTGAGCTCGCCCTCCCGGAACCGCCCGGCGAGGGCGAGGACCGCCTCCCCGACCCGAGGACTCGCCGCCATCAGGTCGAAGGGCCCGCTCAGCCGCCCGTCGGCGTCGACCGGGTCGATGCCGAGCCCGGCCCCGGCCCAGCGGTCCCGGACCAGCTCGACGAACGCCCGCTGGTCGTCGGAGAGCGGGCCGGCCGTCGTCCACGGCGCGCGGCCGAGGAGGCCCGGAGCGGCCGGCGTACCGCTCACTGCTCCCCCAGGTACGCCGAGCGCACCCGGTCGGAGCGGAGCAGCTCCTCGCCTGTCCCCTCGAGCACGATCTGCCCGTCGGCGAGGACGTAGCCGTGGTCGGAGAGTCCGAGGGCCCGGTGCATGTTCTGCTCGGCCAGCAGCACGGTGACGTCCTGCGCCGCGATGGTCTCGATGACGTCGAAGACCTGCGCGACGACGATGGGCGCCAGGCCGAGCGACGGCTCGTCGAGGACGAGCAGCCGGGGTCGCGAGACCAGGGCCCGCCCGAGGGCGACCATCTGCTGCTCGCCGCCCGACATCGTCCCGCACAGCTGGCGGGAGCGCTTGCGCAGGATCGGGAACAGGTCGAGCGCGAGGTCGATGCCGTTGTCCGAGCGCCCGCGCGCGGCCGGGTGGTGCAGCCCGAGCCGGAGGTTGTCGCGCACGGTCATCTCCTTGAACAGCCGCCGCCCCTCCGGCACGATCGCCATCCCCAGTGCCGGGCGGTCCGCCGCCGAACGCCGGGTGATGTCCTCGCCGTCGAGGAGGATCCGGCCGGCCGCGACGGGCTGCATGCCCAGCAGGGCCTTGACCAGCGTGCTCTTGCCGGCACCGTTCGAGCCGATGAGGGATGCCGTCGTGCCCGCCGCCACCCGCAGGCTGACGCCCCGCAGGGCGGCCGCCTCGCCGTAGTTGACGACCAGGTCCTGTACCTCAAGCATCGACCGGTCCTCCCAGGTAGGCCTCGATCACTCGAGGGTCGTTGAGCACCTCCGCAGGGGTGCCGTCCGCCAGGTTCTGTCCCTGGTTGAGCACGTACATCCGGTCGGCGAGGGTGGAGACGGCGCGGACGTTGTGCTCGATGTAGATCACCGCCATGCCGCGCTCGCGCAGGCTCGCGATCAGCTCCATGCCCAGCGCGGCCTCACTCGGGTTGAGCCCGCCGAGCACCTCGTCGAGCAGGATGAGGGAGGGGTCGAGCGCCACGGCCCGGGCGATCTCGAGGAACTTCCGCTCGTGCAGGGTGAGGGAGTCGACCGCGTGCGTGGCGTGCGCCGCCAGGCCGACGGCGTCCAGCACGTCGCGGGCTCGCTCGAGAGCGGCGGTCCGGCCGGTCGCGTGGCGCCCGAACATCGACGCGGTGGCGACGTTCTCCTCGACCGTGAACGAGCCGAGGGGGCGAGGGACCTGGAAGGTCCGCGCGATGCCGGCGTGCGCGCGGTGGTGCGCGCTCGCCCGGGTGATGTCGCTCCCGTCGAACTCGATGGTCCCCGCCGTCACCGGCAGCGAGCCCGCGATCGTGCTCAGGAGCGTGGTCTTGCCGGACCCGTTCGGACCGACCAGTCCGACGATCTCGCCGGCGGCCACCTCGATGTCGACCTCGCTGAGGGCCTTGACCCCGCCGAAGCGCTTGGTGATGCCGTGGCAGCGCAGCAGGCTCATCGCGCAGCTCCTTCCAGTGCCGACGTCCGCCGCGAGGCACGACGCCGAGGGAGCGCCCCGGACACTCCGTGGGGCAGCAGGGCGATGACTACGACGAGCGCGACGCCCAGGATGATCTGCGACAGCTCGGGTGAGCCGAGGTCGAGCAGCGCCTCCCGAAGGACCACGACCGAGGCCGCGCCGATGAGCGGTCCCCACCAGCGGGTGATGCCGCCCAGGATGGTCATCATGATGACGAGCAGCGGGATGTTGAGGCTGAACACCGCCCCCACCTCGACGTACCCGAGGTAGATCGCCTGCGGCGCGCCGGCCAGTCCCGCGAGTATCGCGCTGACGACGAAGGTGAGCACCTTGTAGCGGTAGGTCGGTACGCCGAGCGACTCGGCGACCTGCTCGTCGTCCCGGATCGACCGCAGCGCCGCGCCCCAGCGGGTGCTCGAGGTGGCGATGGCGACGCCGGCCGTCAGGACGGCGAGACCGGTGGCGATCACGAACAGGTGGCCGGTCGACGAGCCGGCCCACGAGTCGATCGCGTGCTCGCGGACGAAGACGCCGGTGCCGCCGTCGAGGAAGGCGACATTGGACACGACCGTGACGACGATGAAGGCCATGGCGAGGGTGATCAGGCCGAACAGGTCGCCGGAGAACCGGGACGACGCGAACACCGCCAGGCCGACCACGAGGGCCAGTGCTCCGGCGGCCAGGCCGGCCACGAGGAGCACGACGACGAAGGGCGCGTCGGTGTGCCGGAACACCGCCGCCGCGGCGTAGGTCCCGATGCCGAAGAACACGCCGTGACCGAAGCTGGCGTAGCCGGTGTTGCCCGAGAACAGTCCCCAGCTGAGGGCGAGGACGATCCAGGTGACGAACTGGAACCCGAAGGCGACGACGAAGTCCGAGCCGACGGCGGGGACGACGACGGCGGCGACGACGGCACAGCCGGCGACCGCGGCGAACTGGCGCCAGAGGGCGAGATCGCGCAGGTCGTTCATGCGGTCCTCCCGGAGGTCATGCGCTCCCGCGCGATGCGGGTGAGCGGCTGGAGGGCGAGGAAGAGGAAGAGCACGCCGAAGGTGACGGCCGGCGCCCACTGCGGCGGGAACCAGAGCGACCAGGCGTTCTGGATCATCATCAGCACGACCGCCGCGACGAGCGCGCCGAGCGGCCGGCCGAGCCCGCCGAGCATGGTGGCGACCACGACGATGCCGATCCACTGCAGCGGCAGGGTCGGGGTCAGCGGCATCCGCAGGCTGACGACCATCCCCGCGACGGCCGCCGTCGCCGCGGCCAGTCCCGAGACGGCGAGCGTCAGCGGGAGCACCCGGACGCCCAGGGTCTCGGCGATCGCGGCGTCCTGGCGCATCGCCTGCACCGCCCGCCCGGAGCGCGTGCTGCGCAGGGCGTACGCCGCCAGGCCGACCATGAGGCCCGCACAGACGAGCGCGACCAGGTCGATGGGCTGCACGGCCAGCTGCGGGAGCGGCTCGGGCAGCCGGATGCTCGTGGTGAAGCCGTCGGAGAGGAGCGGGCGGAGGTTCAGCAGGTCCGGGCTCCAGATCATCGACACGACGCTCTCGGTGACGATGAACAGCGCGAAGGTGATGAGCAGTGTCGTGAACGGCTGGGCGTCGATGAGGTGGAAGAGCCACTGGACGCCCACCCCCACCGCGAAGAACGCCGGCACGGTCACCGCGAGGGTGAGGAACGGGTCCCACAGCAGCTCGGTCACCAGGCTGTAGGTCAGGTAGGCGCCGAGCAGGGTGAGCGAGAGGTGGAAGAAGTCGGCCACCCCGAGGTGGCCCCACTTGACGCTGAGGCCCAGCGCGATGCTGCCGAACAGGCAGCCGAGCAGTGCTCCGTTGAGGAGCGTCTGGGCGAGCGCGAGGGAGGAAACGGACATGGAGGTCTCCCAGTCGATCCGGTGGTCGGTCCGGTGGTCGGTCCGGTGGTGGGGGGGGGGGGGGGGGGGGGAAGAAAAAAAGAAGGGGGGGGGGGGGGGGGGGGGGGGAGGAGGGAGGGGGGGGAGCTGGGCCAAAAAACAAAAACG
>NZ_JBNINR010000025.1:0-35770 GCF_051390595.1 Nocardioides segetis
TTCGGCACAGTGCACATCCTTCCAGCGGCACCTCTCGGCACCACAGATCAGATGTCACCTATCCGTGCAGCAGTCCCTTGTGGCCTTCTACATCGATGACCATGGCGATGTGCAGGACGCCGCTTGGACCCCGCCCTTCGTGGAACCGCGAAAGGTCCACGAAGGATGGCTGTGCCTCCCAGCGGGGGCACAGAGGACGATCACGAGCGCCGTTGGGAACACCCTCAGAAAAACGACCAAACCGCTGATCTCAAACCCGGTCACTTGGACCTTGGTCTGAACTCAGCGGTTCTGGTCGGGCTGACAGGATTTGAACCTGCGACCCCCTGACCCCCAGTCAGGTGCGCTACCAAGCTGCGCTACAGCCCGATGCCTCGTCCGGATCGCCGTCCGAGGCGAACGGAACACTACCGCAGCCTCGGCGGCTCCCCCGAATCGGCCTCGCCGCTAGCGCCGCGTCTGTAGAAGTTCTTGAACGCTTCGCGCACCCAGGGCACGCACCTCGCGGCGTTGCCGACGCTTGCAAGACGACCCGGTATGGCGGCGCGCCGGCGCCTTGCGATGCACGCACCCTGAGCACGCCAACCGACCAACAACTTCTACAGACGCGCCGCTAGCGGAAGTCACGCGATGCCTGGCGGATCTGCAGCGCGTCGCCCGCGCCCGGCAGGACGCCGTCGAGCGGCTCGATCCGGTCCGCGACCAGGTTGGTGACGCCGTCCTGGCGCTCCACGATCCCGCGGATCACGACCGCGACCCGGTTGCGGGCCGCCTGGCGGTGGGCGCGCATGACGCCCGGGGAGCAGACCACGTTGAGCATCCCGGTCTCGTCCTCGAGGTTGAGGAAGGTGATCCCACCGGCCGTCCCCGGCCGCTGCCGATGGGTGATCAGCCCGGCGACATGCACCCGCCGGCCGGCGTCGGTCTCCGGCAGCTCCGCGACCGACCTGATCCCGGCGGCGGCGAGGGTCTCCCGGAAGTGCTCGACGGGGTGGACGTCGGTGGAGATGCGGGTCGCCCAGAGGTCCGCCAGGGTCACCTCCCACGCCGACATCTCCGGCAGCGCCGGTGCCGCGGGCGCCGGGGTGCTTCCCGGGAGCTGGTCGCCGTCCTCCGCGTAGCCGGCCATCCACAGCGCCTGGCGCCGGTCCAGGCCGAAGCCCGCGAGCGCACCTGCGGTCGCCAGCGCCTCGAGCTGGGCCCGGGCGAGCCCGGCGCGGCGGGACAGGTCGCGGATGTCGGCGTATGGCGCCGCGGCGCGCTCCGCCACGATCCGGGTCGCGACCTCCCGTCCGATCCCCTTCACCGCATCCAGTCCGAGCCGCACGGCCCACGCGCCGTCGTACCTCAGCGGGTCCTCAGGCGTGGTGACCGCGCACGGCTCGAGCCCTGCCTGGACGTCGGAGTGGACCAGGTCCGGCGGCAGGACGAGGACGCCGTGCCGGCGGGCGTCGGCGACCAGGGACTGCGGTGAGTAGAAGCCCATCGGCTGGTTGCGCAGCAGCCCGGCGAGGAAGGCAGCCGGGTAGTGCAGCTTGAACCACGACGAGGCGTAGACCAGCAGCGCGAAGCTGAGCGCATGGGACTCGGCGAACCCGAAGCCGGCGAAGGACAGCACCTGGACGTAGATCGCGTCGGCCGCGTCGCCCGTGATGCCCTTGCGGGCCATGCCGGAGTACAGCTTGTCCTTGACCTTCTCGATCCGTTCGATGCCGCGCTTCGAGCCCATCGCGCGGCGCAGCAGGTCGGCGTCGTCGGGGGTGCAGTCGCCCAGGGCGACGGCCATCTGCATGAGCTGCTCCTGGAAGAGCGGCACGCCGAGCGTGCGCTCCAGGATCGGCTCGAGCAGCGGATGCGGATAGGTCACCTTGTCCACCCCGGTCTTGCGGCGGATGTAGGGATGCACCGCGCCACCCTGGATCGGGCCGGGGCGGATCAGCGCGATCTCGATGGCCAGCTCGTAGAACTCCTGGGGCTTGAGCCGTGGCAGGGTGCCGATCTGGGCGCGGGACTCGACCTGGAAGACGCCGATCGAGTCGGCGCGGCCGAGCATCTCGTAGACGGCCGGCTCCTCCGCCGGGAGCGTCGCCAGCTCCCAGCGGGTCCCGAGGTGCTCCTCGACCAGGCGGATCATGTGGTCGAGCGCGCCGAGCATCCCGAGACCGAGCAGGTCGAACTTCACCAGACCCATCGACTCGCAGCCGTCCTTGTCCCACTGGAGCACGGTCCTCTTGTCCATCCGCGCCCTCTCGATCGGGCAGACCTCCCCGATCGGGCGCTCGGTGAGCACCATGCCGCCGGAGTGGATGCCGAGGTGGCGGGGAGCGGACATGAGCTCGTTGGCCAGGTCGATGACCGGGCGCGGCATCGCCGCGTCCTCGTCGATGGCATGCCAGCTGTCGACCTGCTTGGACCAGGCGTCCTGTTGCCCGGGGGAATACCCGAGCGCCTTGGCCGCGTCGCGCACCGCCATCCGCGGCCGGTAGCTGATCACGTTGCACACCTGCGCGGCATTGCGCCGGCCGTAGGTGTCGTAGACCCACTGGATCACCTCCTCGCGCCGGTCGGAGTCGAAGTCGACGTCGATGTCGGGCTCCTCCTCGCGGTGCTGGGAGATGAACCGCTCGAACGGCAGGTTGTAGCGGACCGAGTCGATGGCGGTGATGCCCAGCGCGAAGCAGACCGCACTGCTCGCCGCCGATCCCCGGCCCTGGCACAGGATCTTGTTGTCGCGCGCGAACTTCACGATGTCGTGCACGATGACGAAGTAGCCGGCGAAGTCCTTCTCCAAGATCACCCGCATCTCCGCCTCGACGCGCTGCCGGGCCTCCTTCGCGTGGGGCAGGTGGGCGTAACGCTCCGCGAAGCCCTCCTCCAGCAGGAAGCGCAGCTGCTCCCCCGCCGTCCGCCCCTCGGGGATGCCCTGCTTCGGCAGCCGCGGCGAGGCCTTGCGCAGGTCGAAGGCGAGCTCCCGGGCGAGGGCGACCGAGCGCCGTACCGCGTCGGGACGGTGCGCGAAGCGCCGCAGCATCTCCTCGCCACTGCGCAGGTGCGCCCCACCCGACAGGTCCAGCCAGCCGTCCAGCTCGGCGATGCTGCGCCGCGCCCGCACCGCCGCCATCGCCGCCGCGAGCCGTCGCTTCTCCGGCGTCGCGAAGTGCACGTTGCCGGTCGCCACCACCGACAGGCCACGGTCGTCGGCGAGACGCGTCAGCAGATCGTTGTCCTCCTCGCCGCCCGGGTGGTCGCTGACCGTCAGCTCCACCACGACGTGATCGCGACCGAACCGGTCGGTCAGCTCGTCGAGCGCTCCTGCCGCCGCGGCGGGACCGTGCCGGGCGAGTGCCTGGCGCACCGTCCCCTTGCGGCACCCGGTCAGCACCACCCAGTGCCCGCGGCCCCGCTCGGTGAGCTCGTCGAGGTCGTGGGCGGGACTGCCCTTCTCCGGCGCCCGCAGCCCGGCCTCGGTGATCGCTCCCGAGAGCCGGTGGTAGCCCTCCACCCCGCGCGCCAGCACCAGCAGGTGGCTGCCCTCGGGGTCGGGGATGCCGTTCTGGGCGCGGTGCACGTCGAGGGTCAGCTCGGCGCCGTACACCGTCGCCATGGCGTAGTCGGTGCCGGCCTCCGCGAACAGCGGCGCGCCCGCGAACCCGTCGTGGTCGGTCAGCGCGATCGCGTCCAGACCCAACCGGGCTCCCTCCTTGACGAGGTCGGCCGGTGAGCTGGCGCCGTCGAGGAAGCTGAAGTGGCTGTGACAGTGCAGCTCGGCGTACGGCACCGACTCGTCTGGCCGGCTCACCGCGTCGGGCTCGACGCGCGGACGCTTCCGCCGTGACACCGGCGCCTCGAGAGCCGGGGCACGCCCGGACAGGCGGCGCTCGAGCTCACTCCACGGAACCGGCGGGTTGTTCCAGCCCATGCCTGCCCGCCCCGCCTCAGGCGATGAGGTCGTAGCGACCGGGACCGCCCCGCACGAACCGCGGCTCGCGCCAGCCGGGTGGCGCGGGAGCGGTCGCGGTGTAGCGCCGGCCGGTGGGGGTGACGGTCTCGACCTCGGGGCGTTCCCGCGGGCTCGAGACCACCTGTTGTCGCCAGCCCGGCGCCTGCTTGGCGTGGTTGCAGGCGACGCACAGTCCCTGGCCGTTGGCGGCACTGGTCGCGCCGCCGTCGTCGACGGGTCTGATGTGGTCGGCATGCCGCACCGGAGCGTCGCAGTAGAGACTCGCGCAGATCCCCCCACCCTGCAGGGCGAGGAGTTCGGCGATCCCCTCCGGGAAGAGGCGCTGCCGGCTGGACATCGCCACCCATCGGCCGAGACGGTTGCGGTAAAGCCGGCGGAACCACACGGTGGCTTCTGCCGCGAAGGCCCGCCCGGCCAGCTGACGCGCCACCTCGGCGGGCACCACCTCACCGGGCACCCCGTCGCCCGACAGCACGGCCGGCGCGTGGCCGCCGGCCAGGGTCTCGTCGGACAGGGTCAGGTTGATCGTGAGAGGCACGGCGGGCGCGTGCCCGTCGTCACCGGTGTCGCTCACCCCGGTCACCTTGGCCAGCAGCAGGTCGGACATGAGCTGGCCGAGCGACCGCGGATCGCCCGCCGCACGGGCGCGCTGCGCCTCCGTGCGCAGCGCCGCATAGACCGCGACCGCCTGCGCGACCGGCATCAGGCCGGTCAGGTAGGCCATCGTGTCCGGCGCCGGGCGCACGGTGACGTTGCGGTCGGCCTCGGCACGTCGGGCCCGCCGGGCGACGGCCGCCGGGTCGAGCTCGGCCGCCAGACGGCGTACTCGGCCGAGGAGCTCGCGGGTGCCGACGCCGTCGAGAGCCCGCGGGTCGGCACACAGCTCCTCGTCGACGAAGGCGCGCTGGTCGGCGGTCAGGCAGCCGGTCTCCCGGGCCAGCAGGGTGGCCCGGAACTCGTTGAGCGAGCCGTCACGGAGCCGCGCCAGGGTGTGCGGCATCTCGGCGACGAGGACCTTCGCGAGCCCGCGCAGGCGCTGTCCGTGATGCGGTGACTCACGCCGTGCGAGCGCGACCTCCGCCGCGATCCCCCGGCCCTGCCGCCGGGACGGGACCCCCGCCTGCGCCTGCTCGCACCGGCGTCGTGCGTCGAACGCCACCGATGCCTCGGCCTGGACGGCGCACGCCGTCGACTTCAGCTCCTCGAGCGCCGCGATCAGGTCGACCAGCTCGGCCGCGGAGCCCTCACGGCGCGACGCGAGCAGCCGGTCGGCGTACGACCGGACCTCCGCGGCGTCGAGAGTAGTCTCCATGACCCGAGACTCTAGTCGAACACCTGTTCGAACACCAGGGCGTGGTGTCCCCTTCTCTACGCTGTCCGCATGGCGACGGTACGACAGGTCCAGGTCACCTTCGACTGCGCGAGCCCGCGGGCCGTGGCGGAGTTCTGGAAGGCCGTGCTCGGGTACGTCGACCCGCCGTACCCGCCCGACCCCGAGGACGCCTGGGCCGCCTGTCAGGACCCCGACGGCGTCGGCCCGCGGCTGTACTTCCAGCGCGTGCCGGAGGCCAAGACCACGAAGAACCGGGTCCATCTCGACGTCCGCGTCGGGACCGGGCTCACCGGCGACGAACGCCTCGCCGCGCTCGAGGCCGAGGCGAGTCGGCTCGAGGCCCTGGGCGCCACCCGCGGCACCCTGCTGCTCGCCGACGGCGAGAACGAGTCCTGCCAGAACATGCTCGACGTCGAGGGCAACGAGTTCTGCCTCGACTAGCGGTCCTCGCCCGGTCGTGGCGATGAGTCCCGGCGCCGAGCCCGGTCGTCCTCGACAGCGACCCTCGCCCGGAGGGTCCCGACCCGAGGAGATCCCCATGGTTTCCGTTCGCACCCACCTGTGGTTCGGCAACGACAAGGCCGTCGAGGCCGCGAGGTTCTACGCCGAGCACATCCCGGGCTCGTCGGTCGGCCAGGTGCTCACCGCCTGGACCGAGCCCGGCACGTCGGTCGCCGAGGTCGTCGAGTTCACCGTCGCCGGCCACGAGGTCATCGGCCTCAACGCCGGCCCCGAGTTCCACCTCAACGAGGCGTTCTCCTTCTACCTCCGCGTCGACGGCCAGGAGGAGGTCGACCACTACTGGAACGTCCTCACCGCCGACGGCGGCGAACCCGGCCCCTGCGGCTGGTGCAAGGACAAGTACGGCATCTCCTGGCAGGTCATCCCCGTCCAGCTCGAGGAGCTGTGCGGCGACTACACGACCCCCGCCAACCAGGCGGCCTGCAACGCCATGCTGACGATGGGCAAGATCGACGTCGCCGAGCTCCGGGCGGCGTACGACGGCGCCTGACCCCGGCTCCTTCAGTTGCTGATCTCGCCCCGCTCGTCGGCCCGCAGGTCGGCCAGCCGGTCGCGCCACGCCTGGAGGGCCTCGGGCGCCAGTCGCGTCCAGTCGGTCACCTCGCCGACGATCCGGAGCGGTTCGCGGCTGCGGTACGACCGCGTCGGATTGCCGGGGAACTTCTTGTCCGTGACGTTGGGATCGTCCTCGAAGTCGCCGGTCGGCTCCACGACGTAGACCCGCGGGAGACGATCACCGGGGGCGAGCTCGGCGGCCAGCCCCGCACCGTCGACGCGGGCGGTGAAGTAGACGTGGTTCATCACGACCTCGGGCCGATAGTTCGACCGGAAGCCGGCGGTGAGCAGGTCGCCCACCCGCAGATCCGCCTTCGTGCCGTGGAAGAACGGTCCCTCGTCCGCCATCGCGTCACCTCCTGTGCCGTGGTCCCACGGCTCGACGTCGCGAGCCGCCCGGACGCCAGTGTGCCCGACGGGGCCAGCCGCTATCCGACGCAGCCGATGCAGGTCCGCGCCGCCGGACGGGCCTCGAGCCGGGCGGGGGCGATGGGCAGTCCGCATCGCTCGCACCTGCCGTAGGTGCCGGCGTCCAGACGGGCGAGGGCCGCGTCGACCTCCGCCAGCCGGCGGCGCACCTGGGCGACGAGCGTCGCGAGCTGCGAGCGCTCGAAGGCGATGGTCGCGCCCTCGGGGTCGTGCTCGTCGTCGGCGTTGGTGTCGCGGGAGGCGGCCACCACCTCGTCGAAGCTGCCGGTCAGGCCCGCCAGGCGCCGCTGGGCCTCGACCCGCTCGGCCTCGAGCAGCGCACGCATCGCCTCCACACCGACCCAGGCTGCCACGGCCGACCGACACAGCCTCTCGACCGAAGCTAGAACACGTTCTACAGTGCGCCCATGGACCTCGTCGCGATCGAAGAGATCAAGCGCCTCAAGCACCGCTACTTCCGCACGCTCGACCTCAAGCGGTGGGACGAGTACGCCGACTGCCTGGCCGAGGACGTCAGCGCGCGCTACGGCACCCAGGCGATGGGCGAGCCGCTCCACTTCGACAACCGGGCCGACGTCGTGGCGTACATGGAGAAGAACCTCGGTCCCGGGATCATCACGATCCACATCGCCAACCACCCCGAGATCGACGTGGACGGCGCCACCGCGACCGGCTCGTGGGCGTTCGAGGACACCGTGATCGTGCCGGACTTCAAGGTGCAGATCCGGGGCGGGGGCTACTACGTCGACACCTACCGCCGCGACGCCGACGGCGCGTGGCGGATCGCCTCGACGCAGTACGAGCGGATCTACGAGGCGATGACGTCCCTCGAGGACACACCGAGCTTCAAGCTGCTCGCCAACCGGTGGGACCCGTCGCTCGAGCACTGACGGGCCACCGCCGGGCGGCGTACGGCATCAGTGCAGCTCGAGCTCGTGGAACGGGTAGTCCCGGGGCCCGAGGAACTCGGTGCCCGGCGTGATCCGGCCGTTCGGGTCGGCGGAGTTGACGTAGTTGTTCAGGTTGCGCGGCGCCTGACGGAAGATCAGGTCCACCCAGTCGGCGTACTTCGCGGCCATCGGCTGGTCGTCCCAGAAGATGACGTTCTGCTCGTCGGAGTGCCAGCCGAGCTGGGTCCAGTTCTCACTGCTGGACAGCACGACGTTGCCGTCGGCCCGCCCGTCCACGTTCCCCTGGACCGACAGCCCCTTCATGTGGACGTAGCGGTCCTTGAACTTGTTGGCCGTCGCCCCGGTGATGTAGACCATCTGCTTCGCCGGGAGGCCGCGCAGGATGCCGCGGATCTTCAACGGCATCATCATGAACACGATCCGGACGTCGCAGCCCGCCTGGTGCAGCGCGCGGACCTTCTTCGCGACCTTCACCCCGCGCTGATCGCCCCACACCGCGTTGGCGATCCGGACCTTCGTCCGCCCGCCCGGGACGTTGGAGGCGCCCGTGCACCGGACCTTGTTGAGCACCTTCAGCGCCGGGTCGGTCTTCTTCCGGTGCGGCGCGAACATCGTCGTGATGGTGGCGCCCGGGGTGGTGGTGCTGGGAGCGGTGAACCGCAGCGGCTTGACGTTCTTGTCCTTCTTCGCCTGCTTCCACATCGTCATCCAGCCGTCGTAGACGGCCGGGTTCTCGGTGATGGTGGTCCAGTCGTTGAACTGCTGCACGGCCGCGGCACCGGTGAAGTTGCCCGAGCCCTGCATGGCGATGTTGGTGGTGGCGCCCGAGCGGCTGACCAGCATCAGCTTGGAGTGCATCGCGCCGCCCTTGCCCCGACAGGTCGAGACGCAGGTGCGGATCCAGCTGCGCAGTGCCTTCGGCCGGTCCGCGTTGCCCTGCTTCAGGGCGTTGCGCAGGGTCGGGTAGGAGCGGCCCGGCCCCTGCGACTTCGCCAGGCCCCGGGCCATGATGATCTGCACCGAGACGCCGCGGCGGTGGGCCTTGATGAAGGCGTTCGCGTACTTCGGCGAGTCGAAGTTCCAGGTCATCAGGCGGATCGTCTCGCCGGCCGGCACGTTCTTGACCGTCTTGATGATCCGGCGCTGGATCTTGGTCTTCTTCTTGGTGCTGCGGAAGGGGTGGTTGAACACGATCCCCGGCTTGACGACGTACGCCGGGTCGGGCGCCTTCTTCGCGGCGACGCCGGTCGCAGCGGCATCGGCCGTGGTCGCCTCGCCCGGACCCGCCACCAGCAGGGTCGCCGCGAGGAGCAGCGCCACCGTCGTCGCGACGCCTCCCCGAGTCCGACCGACCGCCGACCTACCCCACGCGAACCGCACGATGCCCACACTCCTCGTTCCCGACGTACTTCCCCTCTCACAGCGTCGGGGCGCGCGGATTCGTTACAGGTGGGACGTAGGTCACCTGCCGTAAGCGCCGGGAGCGCTCCGTCGCCGCGGGCGCTCGTGACCCCTAGGCACGCAGCAGTCGGTCGATCTCGGCGAGGACGCCCTTGCGGTTCTTGCCCGCCACCTCGCGCTCCTGGACGCGTCGCAGGTCGTCGGGAGCGACGCCGGCCAGGCGGGCCTTCACCTGCGGCACGGTGAGCCGGTCGAGGTCGGGGAGGACGAGCGTCTCGACGTTGTCGGGGTCGGGCGCGGGAGCGGACCCACGCCTGCGCCGGCCGGGGAGGAGGTGGGTCGGGACCAGCTGGCTGGGGACCAGGGGCAGCCGAGGGGCCTGGTCACGAACGGCGTCGAGCACCTGCAGCAGCGCCTGCGAGTAGGCCTTGCCGGTGCCGATCAGCTGGGCGAGGAGGTGGTCGGCCTCGGCGCGGGTCAGCGAGCCGCGGGCGACGAGGTCGTCCATCAGCCCCTGGAGCCGGGACATCTGGATGGTGACGCTGTGCTCGAGAGCGCCGTGCAGTGCGCGCAGGTTGCGACCGACCAGGTCAGCCGGCTTGCTGGTGCGTCCCATGCTTCCTCCACCGGGTGCCGCCCTCCCTCCAGCAGCGTAGCCATCGCGGGGCCGCGAGGACAGAGGCCAGCGGACGAGACGGCCGGGCGAACCTCAGTCGTAGGCCGCCTCCACCTCCCAGCTGCCGGGCGAGCGCCAGCACAGCAACCACGCCCGGCCGTCCACGCCGACGACCTGGAACCGGGCCGCCCGCCCCGACCCGGGTCCCGACGCCGAGTCCGGCGTGTCGGCGGTCGCGAGCCACCAGCCCTCGTCGACCGGCCACGGCCCGGCCCAGGAGGCGACCGGGCACCAGTGCCGACCGATCCGGATCCGCCACGGCTCCCCGGTCACCAGGCCGCGGGAGGTGACCGACACCGCGACCGACGCCTCGTCGACGACCTCCGCCTCGAGGGGCATCGCGAAGACCCGGCTCGGCGCGGGGCCGGGGATCCGGCCCGGCCAGGGGCGCTCGACCGGACGCAGCCCGACCGGTCGCTCGCCCCACGGCACCAGCGCCTGGCGGTCGGCGGCGCCGCGTCCGCCCTGGAGCACGGGGACCCGGACCGCGTCGTACCCGACCATCGCCTGGACCCGGGCGACCCCGCGCACCACCTGCTCCTCCGCACCCCCGCCCCACAGCCCGTCGGCGTGGTCGCCGGCCGCCTCGACGACGTCGGGCAGGAAGCGGACGACGGTGACCGCGGAGGTGATCGTCTCGCCCGCGGGCTTGCGGCTGCGCAGGCCCGAGGACGCCATCCCCGCCTGGAGCTGCCAGTGCACCCGGTCGACGAGGTCGCGGGAGGTGAAGCAACGGGGGTGCAGCCAGGTCCGGGTGGAGACGCCCTCCTCGAACTCGGCCTCGATCCGGACCGATGTCGCCACCAGCTGCCGGTCGGCGAGACCGGCGACGAACCGCTCCGCGGTGGTGCGGACGCTGAAGGTGACCGCCTCGGCCGAGTCGAGCGGCGGCTCGAAGGAGATCTCGCAGGCCAGCTCCGGGGGCGGGGTGCGGGAGGCGATGCGGACCACCTCCCGGCCCTGCACCCGCCGCCACACGTCGGCGCCGTAGCCGCCGAAGCGGTTGGCGACCTCGCCCGCGCCGAGCCGGGCGAAGTCGCCGAGCAGCACCAGCCCGAGCCGGCGCAGCAGGCCGGAGAGCTCGGCGCCCTCCGGCCCGTCGTCGGCGAGCACGGTGACCGGCAGGCCGCGCAGGAACTCCACCGAGCCGCCCGCGGGGATCGACAGACAGGCCTGCGCCGACGCCTGCCGGGCGGCGCGCTCGGCGGTGTAGAGATCGTCGGCGGCACCGAACCGGCTGTCCCACACCCCGGCCCGCACGAGCCGCTCCGCGAGCACCGCGGCCGCGGCCTCCTCGCCGTCGATCCCCGCACGGGCGAAGTAGCGGCCCGGCGCGGGGATCGCGAGCAGGCCGGGGCGCAGTGGCGCCACCCCCGGGCGCATCTCCTCGACCGCCGCCAGGACCGGCTCGAACCACCGGGCGTCACGGTCCGGGTTGGCCGGGAGCAGCATCACCTCGGGGCAGCGCGCCTGGGCGTCACGACGCCGCTGCCCGCGGCGTACGCCCTCGGACCTGGCCGCGGCGTTGCACACCGCCACGACGTTGTTGGCCAGTACGACGGCGGGCGCCGCCGCGTCGACGTCCGCCGCGGCTCCCGAGGCGGTGTCGGCGAGCTCGAGCAGACCCGCCGTGACCGACCAGTCGGGGCACCACAGGACCATCGTCCGTCCCGCCATCACATCCCCGCCATCAGTCGAGCACCACATCGGCCCGCGTGGGCAGACGGCCACCACCGCGGGCGACGAGCGTCGCGCGGCGCTCACGCAGCCGGCCGCGGCCGTGGCCGATCCCGTCCCAGTCGACCCGCTCGGCGCTGATCCGCGCCTCGCAGCGCGGCCACTCCCCCTGCACCACGAGCACCGCCGACCGGGCCCGCAGCCGCGCCTCGAGGAGCGAGGCGGTCTTGGCGTCGACACCGCCGGGCGGGCGCAGCACCACGACCTTGAGGACGTCGACCAGGGCCGCCGTCACCTCGAGCCAGTGCTCGCCGGGCGTGGGCACGAGGACGGTGCGCCCGAGCACGATCCCCCGCTGCTGCGCGGCCTCGGCGCCGAAGTCGTCCCACCCGGCGAAGCCGACCCACTCGCCGGCCTGCGAGGCGCCGGCGGCCAGCATCATGCCGAGGGTCGCGGAGTCGACGCCGTAGACCCCGCCGGTGCGCAACTGGACCAGCCCGGCGAGCATCGGCACGACCGGCACGAGCAGCCGGGTCGGACCGCCCTCGAGGGCGGCGATCCGGCCCCGCAGCTGGTCCACGACCGCGCGGGGGTCGTCGATCTCGAGGGGGCGGACGCTCACTCCGCCATGTTCGAACATTTGTTCGAACATGGCAAGCGGCGGCCCCCTCGTTTGGGCACAGACCGCATGCCGGAGGCCCGAATTGCTGCGGTTTGGGACCAAACCGCAACCACCGGCCTACCTGCGCCCGCGCTTCTCCCGCGGTTGGACCTTGATCTCGATCGGGGTGCCGACGAAGCCGAACTCCTCACGCAGCCGGCGCTCGACGAAGCGCTCGTAGCCCTGGTCGAGCTTGCCGGTGGTGAACAGCTTGAACACCGGGGGCGCGCTCTGCACCTGGCTGCCGAACAGGATCCGCGGCTGCTTGCCGCCCCGCACCGGGTGCGGGTGCTCGGCGACGATCCGGCCGAGGAAGGCGTTGAGGGCGCCGGTGGAGACCCGGGTCTCCCAGCCCTCGATGGCGCGGTCGAGCGCGGGGACCAGCCGGTCGACGTGCCAGCCCGTCTTGGCGGTGATGTTGATCCGCGGCGCCCACTGCACCTGCACCAGGTCCCGCTCGATCTCGCGGTCGAGGTAGTAGCGCCGCTCGGCGTCGACGAGGTCCCACTTGTTGAAGGCGATCACGAGCGCCTTGCCGGCCTCGCGCACCTCCTGCAGGATCCGCATGTCCTGCTCGGCGATCGACTCGTTGCCGGCGAGCACGAGGACGCACACCTCGGCACGCTCGATCGCCGTCGAGGTGCGCAGCCAGGCGTAGTACTCGTGGCCCGAGGCCTCCTTGACCCGCTTGCGGATGCCGGCGGTGTCGATGAACCGCCATTCCCGGCCGCCGAGCGTGACCAGCTCGTCGACCGGGTCCACGGTGGTGCCGGCGACGTTGTCGACGACGACCCGCTCCTCGCCGGCGAGCTTGTTGAGCAGCGAGGACTTGCCGACGTTGGGGCGCCCGACGATGGCGATCCGACGCGGTCCGCCGATCTCCTCCTCCACCGGGTCCGGCGCCTCCGGCAGGACCTCGAGGACGGCGTCGAGCAGGTCGCCGGAGCCACGGCCGTGCAGGGCGGAGACGGGGTACGGCTCGCCGAGGCCGAGGTTCCACAGGCCGTAGGCCTCCGCCTCGGCGCGCTCGTCGTCGACCTTGTTGGCGGCGAGCACGACCGGCTTGCCGGACTTGCGCAGCACCCGGACCACCGCCTCGTCGGCGTCGGTGATGCCCACGGAGGCGTCGACGACGAAGAGGACGGCGTCGGCCAGGGTGACGGCGACCTCCGCCTGCACCTTGATCCGCTCGGCCATGCCCCGCGCGTCGGGGTCCCAGCCGCCCGTGTCGACGAGCGTGAACGCCCGTCCGGCCCACTCCGCGTCGTACGACACCCGATCGCGGGTCACGCCGGGGATGTCCTCGACGACCGCCTCGCGGCGGCCGAGGATCCGGTTCACCAGGGTCGACTTGCCGACGTTCGGGCGGCCGACGACGGCCAGCACCGGGACCACCCCGGTCGGGGTGTCTTCACTCATCACGCTCTCCTTGCGGGAGCGGGCCCGGAAGGCTCCGCCCCGTCTCGTCCAGGGCAACGGCCAGCTGCTGCTGCATGTGGTCGCGCAGCGCGGCCGAGGTCGATGAGACATTCTCCCGCGTCCGAGGCCAGGGCACCGCATCGACGGCGTACGGCTCCCCGACGATGATGTCGATCCGGGCCCCCTTGTGGGGCAGCGAGCCGCTCGATCCGCCCGGGTCGCGCGATCCCAGGAAGGTCAGCGGTACGACGGGCGCCCCGGTCACCAGTGCGAGATAGGCCGCACCGCCGCGGAACCTCTCCAGGTCCCCCGGGCCGCGGGTCCCCTCCGGGAAGACGCCGACCGCGCGCCCCTCCCGCAGCGCCCGCAGCGCGATCCGCACCGCGGCCGGGTCGGTGTGGTCGCGGTCCAGCGGGATCTGCCCGGACGCCCGGAGGAACGGCCCCAACGGCCCGGCGAACATCTCGATCTTGGTCAGTGCATGCACCGGCCGCGGCGCGAAGATCGCCATCAACGGCCCGTCGACGAAGCCGATGTGGTTGGCCGCGACGACGGCCGGCCCCTCGGTGGGGAACCGCTCGGCGTGGTGCACCCGCACGTCCCACCGACGCCGGATCAGCCAGCGCGCCGTCGGCCTTCCCCCGGTGAGGAGCCAGCGCGCGGGCCGCGGGACGTGATGGGCGCTCACGCGCGCTCCATCACCAGGCCCACCACGACGTCGACGACCTCGTCCAGGGTCAGCGCGGTGGAGTCCACGTGGACGGCACCGTCGGCCATGGTCAGCGGCGCGACCGCGCGGCCGGAGTCGATCCGGTCGCGTGCGAGCAGGGACTCCTGGGTCGCGGCGACGTCGGCGCCGCCGTTCTCCAGGGCACGCCGCGCGGCCCGGGCGGCCGGGTCGGCGGTGAGGTAGACCTTGAGCTCGGCCTCGGGCCACACGACCGAGCCGATGTCGCGCCCCTCGACGACGATGCCCCCGCGGGGTCCGTCGGCCGGCGCGATCAGCGCGCGCTGCAGGTCGACCAGCCGCGCACGCACCTCGGGGACCGCGCTGACGGGCGAGACCGCGGCGTTGACCTCGTCGCCGCGGATCTCGACCGAGACGTCGCGACCGTCGACGGTGATGGTCGGGGCCAGCGGGTCGGTCCCGGAGACGAGCACCGGCTCCCCCGCGCGCGCGGCGACCGCGGCCGCGTCGTGCACGTCGACCCCGTGCTCGAGCATCCACCAGGTGATGGCGCGGTACTGCGCGCCGGTGTCGAGGTAGCGCAGGCCGAGCCGGGCGGCGACCGCGCGGCAGGTGCTCGACTTGCCCGAGCCGGAGGTTCCGTCGACTGCAACAACCACGTTCACCGGCACGTCCACGGCCCGCACCCTACCGGTGGGTCACCCATCCCCTCGACTCCAGAGCGGCCCGCAGCTCGTCGGCGCGGCCCTCCACGACGTCGAGCTCGACGAGGCCGACCGGGCGACCGGGGTCGTGGTCGATCCGCACGTCCTCGATGTTGACGCCGCTGTCGCCGGCGTCGGAGAACAGACGCGCGAGCCCGCCCGGCTGGTCGGGCAGGGCCACCCGGACCGCCTCCATCGGCTGGGGGGCCGCCCCGTGCTTCCCGGGGATCGCGCGGGTGCCGGCCCGGCCGTAGGCGAGCAGCGACTCCAGGCCGGTCCGGTCGCCGCCGGACACGGCCTCGATCGCGAGGTCGAGCCGGTCGCGGACCTCGGCGAGCAGGTTCGCGACCGCCGCCGCGTTGCCGCCGATGATCTGGCTGTAGAGGCGCGGATCGCCGCCGGCGACCCGGGTGACGTCGCGCACGCCCGTGCCGGAGAGCGCGAGGTGCTCGGGCGAGGCGCCGGCGAGGGTCCCGGCGACGAGCGAGGCCATCAGGTGCGGCACGTGCGACGTCCGGGCGACGGCCCGGTCGTGCTCGACCGGGCTCAGGTGCACCGGGACCGCGCCGCAGATCGCGGCCAGCGCCTCCACCACCCGGGTCGCGGCGGGCGCGGCCTCCGGTCCGGGCGCGATCGCCCAGGGCCGACCGTCGAAGAGCTCGGCGGTGGCGGAGAGCGGTCCGGAGTGCTCGGTGCCCGCCATCGGATGGCTGCCGACGTAGCGGCTCACGGCCGGGTGGCCCGCGACCGCGGCCAGCGGGCCCGCCTTGACGCTGCCGACGTCGGTGACCACCGTCTCGGGCCCGGCGTCGTCGAGGACCTGCCCGATGACCGGCCCCAGCGCGTCCGGGGGGACGGCGACGACGACCAGCTGGGGGACGTCGCCCTCGGCCCGGGCCCGCCCGGCTCCCAGCCCGGTCGCGGTGCGGACGTGGTCCGGCGTGCTGTCGGTGAGCAGGACGTCGAGGCCGGCGCGCCGGCAGGCCAGGGCGATCGAGGTGCCGATCAACCCGGTGCCGACGATCTCGACCGGGCCTGTGAGCACTCTCGTCTCCGACACGCAGGCAAGGTTAGGGGATCACGAGCCCGCCTCGGCGCCCGGCTGGTAGGAGCCGAACGACCAGTGGTTGCCCTCGGGGTCGCGCACGCTACCGCCGCGCCCGCCGTAGTCCTGGTCCACCATCGCCCGCTCCACGCTGGCGCCCGCGGCGACGGCGGCCTCGAAGACGGCGTCGGGGTCGTCGGTCACCAGGTAGACCGCGCCGGACCCGGCCGGCTGGAGCGGGCTCTCGGGCCGGACCGCGCCGAACATCAGCCCGCCGCCACCCGGCCACAGCCACTCGGCATGCACGACCACGCCGTGCTCGTCGCGGTGGGTCGCGTGCTCGGTGAACCCGACGGCACGCAGCCACGCCATCATCGCGTCGGTGTCGCGGAACTGCATCGCCGCCCAGAGCCGGACGGACGCCGCGGAGGCCGGGGTGGAGCTCGGGGCGGGTGTCGTTGTCTCAGTCATGCTCCGATCCTGCGTCCTGGTCGTCCCGGCGGTCTTGAACGAAGGGGAACTCGTCGCGCAGCCACGTCGTCGGGGTGCACCCCGCCAGCGCGCTCCACTCCCGGGTGAGGTGGGCCTGGTCGCTGTAGCCGCACACCGCCGCCACCTCGGCCAGAGGCCGCCGTCCCAGCACCTGCCGGGTCGTCTCGAGCCGAGCGACCCGCTGGAACTCCTTCGGCGTCAGCCCGCACTCGGCCCGGACCAGCGTGGACAGCCGGCGCCGGCTGTAGCCGACCTCCGCCGCGACGCCCGCCACGGCGGCTCCGGACGTGAGCAGCGCCAGCGCCCGGGCCACCTCCGCGCGGGGCGCGAGATCGCCCGACGCCGCGGCCAGCGCCGCGAGGGTGCGGTCGACCAGCGCCACCCGGGCCGGCCAGGACGGCAGGTCGTGCAGGCGCTCGGGGAGCTCTCGCAACGCGAGCGGTACGACGGCCTGGTCGACGTCGGTCAGCGCGCCGGCCAGGTCGGAGGCGGGACGGCGGAGCAGCACCCGGGCGCCGGCCACCGTGAGCGCGAGCTGGATCCCGCGCTGCGCCCCGTCGTGGTGCACCGCCGCGGGCGCCGTGTGCAGGCCCGAGAGCGAGCCCCAGGCGGCGTGCAGGGAGTCCGACCAGTCCGGCCACGAGACGCGCAGCGGCTCGTCGAGCGGCAGCACCAGGGTGAGCGTCGTCGACGGCAGGCCACGGTGCACGCCCGGCGCACCGAACGCGACGTCGTAGGGGATCCGCGCGGCGACGTAGGGTCGCAGCGCCGTGGGCACCGCAGGGGCGGGGATCACCTCACCACGGTAGGTCTAGAGACCGACCAGCTCCAGCAGCTGGCCGAGCTCGTCGTCGGACAGCTCCCGCAGCGTGCCGCTGCGCAGGGTGCCGAGCTCGATCGGCCCGAACCGCGTGC
Source organism: Nocardioides segetis (assembly GCF_051390595.1). Lineage (NCBI taxonomy): Bacteria > Bacillati > Actinomycetota > Actinomycetes > Propionibacteriales > Nocardioidaceae > Nocardioides > Nocardioides segetis. The sequence goes on from NZ_JBNINR010000025.1 coordinate 17,390, forward strand.
GGCTGAGCTGGCGCACCGGATGCCCCACCTGGTCGAGCAGGCGCCGCACGATGCGGTTGCGGCCCTCGTGGATGACCAGCTCGATGATCGACTTGTCGGTGGAGCTGTCGATGACGCGCGCGCGGCGCACCTCGACCGGACCGTCCTCGAGCGTCACGCCGGCGAGCAGCTCGGCGAGCGTCGCCTTGGTGAGCCGTCCGGACACCTCGGCGACATAGGTCTTCTCGACCTCGAACGACGGGTGCGCCATGCGGTGGGCGAAGTCGCCGTCGTTGGTGAGCAGCAGCAGGCCCGAGGTGTCGGTGTCGAGGCGACCGACGTGGAAGAGCCGCAGGGCCGCGTCGCCCGAGACCCGGTCCGCGACGACGTCCGTCAGCGTGGGTCGCCCCTGCGGGTCGGACATCGTCGAGACGACGCCCCGCGGCTTGTTGAGCACGAGGTAGACGTGGTCGGAGACCGGGGGCAGCCGCTTGCCGGAGACCTTGATGACCGCCGTGCGCGGGTCGACCTTGGTGCCGAGCCGGGTGACGACCTCGCCGTCGACCTCCACCTCGCCCTCGAGCATCAGCTCCTCGCAGCGCCGGCGCGAGGCGACGCCCGACTGGGCGAGCAGCTTCTGCAGCCGGATCAGTCCGTCGTCGTCGACGGCGACGTCACGCGTCATCGGCGGGCTCCTCCCCCGGCTCCGTCGCCGACTCCGTCGCCGACTCCGTCGCCGGCTCCGTGCCGGGGTCGACGGTCGGCGCCAGCTCCTCCTCGACCTCCGCGAGGTCGGGCAGGTGCGGCGCGAGATCGGGCAGCTCGTCGAGCGAGACGATGCCGATGCGCTCCAGGAAGTAGGTCGTGGTGCGGTAGAGCGTGGCGCCGTGCTCCCCGTCGCGCCCGGCCTCCTCGACCAGGCCGCGGCTGAGGAGGGTCCGCATCACGCCGTCGACGTTGACCCCGCGCACCGCGGAGACGCGGGCCCGCGAGACGGGCTGCTGGTAGGCGACGACGGCGAGCGTCTCCAAGGCGGCCTGGGTGAGCCGGGCCTGCTGGCCGTCGAGGACGAAGGCCTCGACGACGGGCGCGAGGTCCTCACGGGTGTAGTAGCGCCAGCCGCCCGCGACGTTGCGCAGCTCGAAGCCGCGGCCCTGCTCGTCGTACTCGGCCGCGAGGGCGCTCAGCGCCTCGATCACCTGCGGCTCCGGGTAGCCGACGGCCGTCGCGAGGGAGACGGCGTCGAGCGGCTGGTCGGCGACCATGAGCACCGCCTCCAGCGCCGGGCGGAGCTCGGCGACCGGGACGGGGAGCGTCTCCTCACTCATCTGTTCCTGCTTCCTCGGGGGTGGTCGCCCCGTCGAACTCGTCGGTGATCAGGTCCTCGATGTCGACCGCCTCGTCACCGGTCCAGCGGACGGTCAGCTCTCCCAGGGGGGTGACCTGGTCGAAGGCGACCGCACCCTCGCGGAACAGCTCCAGCAGCGACAGGAACCGCGCCACCGTGGTCAGTGTGTCGGGCGAGTCGCCGCACAGCGACCGGAAGGTGAGGGTGCCGCTGCGCCGCAGCCGGTCGACCACGATCGCGGCCTGCTCCCGCACGCTGACCGTCGGGGCGTGGATGTGGTGCAGGGTGAGCTGCAGCTCCGGCTTCGGGGTCATCGCCTTGGCCGCCAGCGCCGCGAACTGGTCGAGCCCGATCCCGATGAGGACCTCGGGCAGCAGCGCCGCGAACCTCTCCTCGATGCCCACGGCCCGGGGGAAGCGCCGCGCCTCGGCCTGCAGGCGAGCGTCGAACACCGCCGCCACCTGCTTGTAGGCCTTGTACTGCAGCAGGCGGGCGAACAGCAGGTCCCGGGCCTCCAGCAGCGCGAGGTCCTCCTCGTCCTCGACGTCGCCGGCCGGCAGCAGCCGCGCGGCCTTGAGGTCGAGCAGGGTCGCCGCGACCAGCAGGAAGGACGTGGTCTCCTCCAGCGAGTCGTCGGGCAGCTGCTTGATGTGGGCGATGAACTCGTCGGTGACCTGGGAGAGCGCGATCTCGGTGACGTCCAGCTTGTGCTTGGAGATCAGGCTCAGTAGCAGGTCGAACGGGCCCTCGAAGTTCGCCAGGCGCACGGCGAACCCACCGTGCCCCTCCTCGGCCCCACCGTCCGCGACCGGTGCGTCGACCGACTCGTGGTTGCTCACACCTGCATCATGACTCACGCAGGCGCCTGACCAGCGCGGAGCTCTCCCCCTCGGCCTCGAGCTCGCCCAGGACCAGGTGCAGCGCCTCGCGGACCAGGCGCCCGCGGTCGACGGCCAGGCCGTGCTCGCCGCGCAGGGTGAGCCGGGCCTGCTCCAGCTCCATCAGCTCCGCCGAGGTGACGTAGACGGTGATCTTCTCGTCGTGGCGGACCCGCCCGCTCGGCCCCTTCGGGGCGGGAGCCTCGGGCTCCTCCAGCTGGGCGGGCGGGTCGGGGACGGCCCGGACGGCCGGCTCGGCGGTCGGTCGGAACAGGTCGTCCGCCGCCGGCATGCTCACACGTCGAGACACCGCGCCGCCACCTCCTTCGCGAGCTGGCGGTACGCCTCCGCCCCGCTCGACCCGGAGGCGTACGACGTGATCGGCTCGCCCGCAACGGTCGAGTCGGAGAACTTGACGGTGCGCCGGATGACGGTGTGGAAGACCTGGTCGCCCCAGGCCTGCACCAGGCGCTCGAGCACCTCGCGGCCGTGCAGCGTGCGGCCGTCGTACATGGTGCCGAGGACGCCGTCGACCTCCAGTCCGGGGTTGAGGCGCTGCTTGACCTTGTCGATGGTGGCCTTGAGCAGCGCGACGCCCCGCAGCGCGAAGTACTCGCACTCCAGCGGCACGATGACGCCGTCGGAGGCGGTGAGCGCGTTGACCGTCAGCAGGCCGAGCGAGGGCTGGCAGTCGATGAGGATGACGTCGTACTCGGCCACGGCCGGGGCGAGCACGCGCTGCAGCGTCTGCTCGCGGGCGACCTCGTGGACCAGCTGCACCTCGGCTGCCGACAGGTCGATATTGGAGGGCAGCAGGTCCATGCCGGGCACGCCGGAGGGCACGACGACCTCGTCGAGGGTGGCCTCGGGGTCCATGAGCAGGTTGTAGACCGTGCTCTCCATCTCGTGCGGGTTGAGCCCCAGGCCCACCGACAGCGAGCCCTGCGGGTCGAAGTCGACGAGCAGCACCTTGCGGCCGAACTCGGCCAGCGCGGCGCCGAGGTTGATGGTGGTCGTCGTCTTGCCGACGCCGCCCTTCTGGTTGCACATCGAGATCACGCGGGCGTTGCCGTGCGCGGTCACCGGCCGCGGGTCGGGCAGGACCGGCATCGGACGCCCGGTCGGCCCGATCTCCCCGGTCACCGTCTGCACGGCGCCCCGCTCCGCCCCGCTCGCGCCCGCGTCGGGCAGCGGGAACTGCAGGGTCATCGCGTCCTCGCGCGCCGAGGCCTCGCCGGTCACGGCCGCGTCCTCGGTGCCGAGCGGTACGTCGCTGCCGGGCGCCGGGATCGGCATCCTCGGCGGCATGTCGGGTGCACTGGATCCTCCGTAGTAGCCGACCATCGCCCTCACCTTTGTCTGGAGTGGTTGCGGGCTCCTTCCCCAGAGCCCGGGACTGCTCCATCCAACAATGTCGACACGGCGACATTCGGGAGGCGCGCCGAGTCAGCCCTCCACGCCGGTGCTGTGGTGCGGCTCGCCGACGGGCTTGCTCTCGGCCGAGCCGCGCTCGCGCAGGAAGATCGCGAGGACCGCGAAGGCGCCGACAGCCAGGAACTCCGACTGCCAGTTCTGCAGGGTCCGCTCCCAGAAGTCGGCGGAGGCGACGTACCCGCCCCACGACTGGGGATCGCGCAGCTGCTCGAGCCGGCGCTCGTTGTCGGCCGCCCAGCCGGCGACGGACTGCGCCAGCCACGAGAGCAGGAAGATCACGCCCACGGCGAGGGCCAGCGAGTGGGAGTAGAGGTGGGTCCGCCATCCGCCCGCGACCGCCCAACGGGGCGCGTCCGCGGGCGCGTGGGGACCGAGCTTCTGCTGCTCGTCGGTCTCCAGGCCGGGCTTGTCCAGCTCCTTCGACTCCGGCGAGCCCTGCTGCAGGAACCAGACGGTCGCGAGCACGTAGAGCAGGAACTGCAGGAACTCGCTCTGCCAGTTCTCGGCCACGGCCACGGCGAAGTCGGTGGACGTGACGTACTCGCCGTAGCCGATGGTGCCGAGGCGCTCGCCGGCCTGCTGGTCGTTGAACGCCTGCCAGCCGGCGAAGGACTGGGCCACCACGGTGCCCAGGAAGAGCAGGCCGAAGAACAGGCCGAGCGAGTTGTTGCGCACGAAGGTCTTCATGCGTGCCTCAGCCCCGACCACAGCATGAGCACCAGCCCCACGGCGATGACGGCCACATAGGCCACGAACATGAGCTTCACCTCAGCCTCCTTCCACGGCGCACTCGTACGGCGCGTCGCCCGCTGCCGCACAGCCCGCCGCCACCACGCGCCAGCCGTCGTCGAAGCGGCCGAGGAACACCGTGTCGGTGCCGGTGCGGACCTGGGCCGCGGTGGCGTAGACCTCCGTCTCGAGCTCGTCGCCCGCCGGCGGCAGGTCCTCCTCGAGGAGCGCGTCGGCGCAGGGCGCCTGCGCGTCCTGCTCCAGCGTCTCGCGCGTCGCGGGGGCCAGCAGCCCGCACGCCTGATCACCGTCGCCGGACTCGACCGCCGCCTGGAAGCGCTGAGCGACGTCCGCGACGGCGCGGTCGCGGTCCTGGTCGCCGGCGCAGCCGGACAGGACGAGGACGAGCAGCGCGCCGCTAGCCGCCCAGGGCGCGCATCGCCTCCGTGCGGACGACCGCCTCGCCCGCCTCGTCGGAGGCGGCGAGGTCGACCACGGCCTCGATGACCCAGTCGTGGTGGCCTTCGGGGTCGTGCAGGGTCTGGACGACGCGCCACTCCCCGGGCGTGCTCCGGTCGACGGAGAGGAGCGCCGGTCCGCGGGCATCGGCATCGGTGAGGAGCCGTTCATGCTCGTCGTAGTACCCGTCGAGTGCCGCATCCCAACGGTCCGAGGTCATCTCGGAGCCCTCGGGCTCCAGGCCGGCCAGTGCGTCGAGGTCGTCGCGCGCGACCAGCTCGACGCGCCGCCACAGCGCGTTGCGGACCATGACCTCGAAGACCCGGCCCTGCTGGCTGAGCGGCCGGGGCGGGGGCGGCGGCTCGTGGTGACTGACCTGGCGGCTCGCGTGCTCGGGGTCGTTGAGCGCCTCCCACTCGTCGAGCAGGGAGGAGTCGACCTGCCGGACCGTCTCGCCCAGCCACTCGACGAGGAGCTCCAGCTCCTCGGTCCGGTACGCCGCCGGCACGGTCTGCCGCAGCGCCCGGTAGGCGTCGGTGAGGTAGCGCAGCACCAGGCCCTCGGAGCGGGCCACCTGGTAGCGGGAGACCAGATCGGTGAACCCCATGCCCTGCTCCCACATCTGGCGCACGACCGACTTCGGCGCGAGCGCGTCGGGCGCCAGCCAGGGATGGCGCTCACGGTAGGTCTCGAAGAGCGGCTCGAGCAGGTCGTCCAGCGGCTCGGGCCAGGTGATGTCCTCGACCAGGGCCATCCGCTCGTCGTACTCGACCCCGTCGGCCTTGAGGGCCGCGATCGCCTCGCCCCGCGCGGCGTGCCGCTGGGCCATCAGCAGCGGGCGGGGCGCCTCCAGGGTCGCCTCGACGACCGAGACGACGTCGAGCGTGAACGTCTCGCTGTCGGGGTCGAGGACGTCGAGCACCGCGAGCGCGAAGTGCGACAGCGGCTGGTTGAGGGCGAAGTCCTCCGGCAGCGCCTCGGTGAGCACGTAGCGCCGGCCGAACCCGTCGACCTCGTCGAGCCGGGTCAGCACCTCGGAGGTGACCAGGCTGCGGGCCAGCCGGACCGCCCGCTTCGCCAGGCGCAGCTGACCGCGGCGCTCCTCGTGGTTGTCGGTCATCAGCCGCCGCATGACGGGGAACGCGTCCTCCTCGCGGGAGACGACGTTGACGAGCATCGCGTTGTCGACCTTCATCTGCGACTTCAGCGGCTCGGGCCTGCCCTCGACCAGCTTCGCGAAGGTCTGCTCGCTCCACACGACCGTGCCGGCCGGCGGCTTCTTGAGGTTGGGCTTGCTCGCTCGCTTCGCTCGCTTCGCATCGCTGAGCGCCGCGTTCTTGGCCTCCGCCTTCGCCTTGGCCTTCTCGTTCTCGATGACGTGCTCGGGCGCCTGGACCACGACATAGCCCGCCGTGTCGAAGCCAGCCCGGCCCGCGCGCCCGGCGATCTGGAGGAACTCCCGGGTGCGCAGCACGCGTTGGCGCGACCCGTCGAACTTCGCCAGGCCGGTGAAGAGCACCGTCCGGATCGGCACGTTGATGCCGACGCCGAGGGTGTCGGTGCCGCAGATCACGGTCAGCAGCCCGGCCTGGGCGAGCTGCTCGACCAGGCGCCGGTAGCGGGGCAGCATGCCGGCGTGGTGGACGCCGATCCCCTGCCGCAGCAGCTTGTTGAGCGTCTTGCCGAACCCGGCGGCGAAGCGCACCCCGGCGATCCGCTCGGCGATCTGCTCCTTGCGGTCCTTGGGCAGCACCGTGTCGAGCCGGCCGGGCCCGCTGAGCAGCGAGACGGCGTGCTCGACCGCGGCCGCCTGAGTGAAGTGCACGACGTACACCGGCCCCTGGCCGGTGGTGACCAGCTCCTCGAGCTTCTCCCCCAGCGGCTCCAGCGACCAGGTGAAGTCCAGCGGGACGGGGCGCTCGGCCCGGTCGACGATCGTCGTCTCGCGCCCGTTGCGCCGGGTCAGGTCGGCCGCGAGGTCGGTGGTGTCGCCGAGGGTCGCCGACATGAGCAGGAACTGCGCCTGCGGCAGCTCGATGAGCGGCACCTGCCACGCCCAGCCGCGGCCGGGCTCGCCGTAGAAGTGGAACTCGTCCATCACGACCATGCCGACGTCGGCCCGGTCGCCCTCGCGCAGCGCGATGTTCGCGAGGACCTCGGCGGTGCACGCGATGATCGGCGCGTCGGCGTTGACGGCGACGTCGCCGGTCAGCATGCCGACGTCGGCGGCACCGAAGATCTCGACCAGGTCGAAGAACTTCTCGCTCACCAGTGCCTTGATCGGCGCGGTGTAGAAGGTCACCCGGTCGTCGGCGAGCGCGCCCATCGCCGCCGCCATCGCCACCAGCGACTTGCCCGACCCGGTCGGCGTCGCGAGCACCACGTTGTCGCCGGCCAGCAGCGCGAGGATCGCGTCCTCCTGGTGCGGGTAGAGCTCGAGGCCGCGCCCCTCGGCATACTCGAGGATCCGGTCGTACGCGTCAGCCATGGCGGGCCCTCGGGTGCGCGGTGGCGAAGACCTCGCGCAGGTTGTCGACGGTGACGAGCGTGTAGACCTGCGTCGTGGTCACCGACGCGTGCCCGAGCAGCTCCTGGACCACGCGGACGTCGGCGCCACCGTCGAGCAGGTGGGTCGCGAACGAGTGCCGCAGCGTGTGGGGCGAGACGTCGCGGGTCACCCCGGCCCGCTCGGCGGCCTTGACCAGCACCGCCCACGCCGACTGACGCGAGAGCCGGCCGCCGCGGGAGTTGAGGAGGAGCGCCGCGGCGCCGCTCGAGCCGGTCGCGACCCCGACCAGGGCCGGCCGTCCTCGCACGAGGTACGCCGTCAGCGCGGCCCGCGCGTAGGAGCCGACCGGCACCAGGCGTTCCTTGCCGCCCTTGCCGCGCAGCAGCAGGGTCGCGTCGGCGGGGTCGAGCGCCGGCTCGGCGAGGTGGCTGACGTCGTCGACGTCGAGGCCGACCGCCTCGGAGATCCGGGCACCGGTGCCGTAGAGGATCTCGAGCAGCGCCCGGTCGCGCAGCGCGAGCGGGGTGTCCGCGGCCCCGGCCGCCTCGAGGATCGCCTCGACGTCGGCGAGCGGAAGGGCCTTCGGCAGTCGCTTGGCGGGCGTCGGCGGCTTGACGCCGGCGGCCGGGTCGGCGACGGCGAGCCCGTCGGCGACCGCGAACCTGTGGAAGCCGCGCACGGCGACCACCGTGCGCGCCGCGCTCGACGCGCTCAGCGGCGGGTGCTCGCCGTCGCCTTCGCGCAGCCGGGTCTTGAACTCGGTGACCGTGGCCTCGGTGACGTCGTCGAGCCGGTCGATCCCGACGCCGGCGAGGTACGCGCGATAGCGCCGGAGGTCGCGCCGGTAGGAGGTCAGCGTGTTCGCCGCCAGTCCCTTCTCGACGCTCAGGTGGTCCAGGTACGTGCGGACCGCCCGGTCCACCGCGCCTGTGCCCTTCACGCGGTCAGGCTAGCGCCTCGGCCACGGCGACCGACGCGATGCCGGTGGCCTCGCCGACCGGGGCGTTGGTGAGCACGCCCGCGTGGGTGTTGATGCCGAGCGCCAGACTCGCGTCCGCCCGGCACGCGTCGCGCCATCCCTGGTCGGCCAGCGCGACGGCGTACGGCAAGGTCGCGTTGGTCAGCGCGTAGGTCGACGTGTTCGGCACCGCGCCGGGCATGTTCGCCACGCAGTAGAACGTCGAGCCGTGCACCTGGTAGGTCGGGTCGGCGTGCGTCGTGGGACGCGGGTCCTCGAAGCAGCCGCCCTGGTCCACCGCGATGTCCACCAGCACCGAGCCCGGCTTCATGCGTGACACCAGCTCGTTGGACACCAGCTTCGGCGCCGCTGCCCCGGGGATCAGCACCGCCCCGATGACCAGGTCGGCCTCGGTGACCTGCTGCTCGATCGCCAGCCGGGACGACGCCAGGCCGTGCACCCGGTTGTTGTAGCGCCAAAACGACATCCGCAGCTTGTCCAGGTCGGTGTCGAGCAGCGTGACGTCCGCCCCCATGCCGAGCGCGATGTTGGCGGCGTTCTGGCCGGCGACCCCGGCGCCGATCACCACGACCTTCGCGTTCGCCACGCCGCCGACCCCGCCCATGAGCACCCCGCGGCCGCCCTGGGCCCTCATCAGGGAGTAGGCACCCACCTGCGGCGCGAGACAGCCCGCGACCTCGGACATGGGGTAGAGCAGTGGCAGTGCCCCCGACGGCAGCTGCACCGTCTCGTAGGCGATCGCGGTGACCCGGCGCGCGAGCAGCTCGTCGGTCAACGGCTTGTCCGCGGCGAGGTGGAGGTAGGTGAAGAGCACCTGCCCCTCCCGCATCCGGTGGTACTCCTCGGCGACCGGCTCCTTGACCTTGAGCACCATCTCGGCCGCGCTCCAGACCGCGTCGGCGTCGGGCAGGATCCTCGCCCCGGACGCGGCATAGTCGGCGTCGCTGATCGAGGACCCCTCCCCCGCGCCGGCCTGGACCATGACCTCGTGCCCGTGGGCGACCAGCTCGTGGACGCCGACCGGCGTGATGGCGACGCGGTACTCGTGGTTCTTGACTTCCTTCGGCACGCCGATGCGCATACCGGGCAATCTACGCCCGCGAGCGCCGCTCCCGCAGGAGGTGACAGGCGAGGACGGCCTGGACGACCGGCCCGTCGGTGACGTCACCGGCGAGGATCGCGTCGACGAGCTCGGGGAACGGCACCCAGAAGGTCTCGAGGTCGGCCTCCTCGTGCCGCAGCACGAAGTCTCCGCGGTCCGCGGGAGCCAGCCCTTCGGCGAGGTAGTAGTGGATCCGCTCGGCGGAGTAGCCCGGCGAGCTGAGCGTCGAGAGCAGGTGGGTCCAGCGCTCGGCCGACAGCGCCGCCTCCTCACGCAGCTCGCGCCGCGCGACCTGCTCGGGGTCCTCCCCCTCGTGGTCGATCACGCCCGCCGGGAGCTCGACGAGGCGGTGCTGCGCCGGGTGGCGGTACTGCCGCAGGCAGAGCACCCGGTCCTCGTCGTCGACGGCCAGGACGACGGCCGCGCCGGGGTGCTCGAGCACGAGGCGGCGGAACGGCTCCTCGTCCACGGCGCCGGGCCGCCGGATCCGGTCGGAGCGGAAGGCGACCACCCAGTCGTCGCGATGCAGGTCGGTACTGTCCTCGACCGGCCACGACTCGGGGACGTCGCGCAGTGGGCTCACTGCTCGGCTGCGGTCTCGACGGGCTCGGCGTGCAGGTTCGAGTCGTCGATCTCGAGCCGGGTCTCGCGCTGCCGCTCGATGGCGGCGCCGACCAGGCCGGCGAACAGCGGGTGGGGGCGGGTCGGCCGGGAGCGCAGCTCGGGATGCGCCTGGGTGCCGATGTAGTAGGGGTGGACGTCGCGCGGCAGCTCGACGAACTCGACCAGGTCGAGCTCCGCGTTGAGCCCGGAGAACACCAGGCCGGCCTTCTCCAGCTGCGGACGGTAGGCGTTGTTGACCTCGTAGCGGTGGCGGTGCCGCTCCTCGATCACCTCGGCGCCGTAGACCTCGCGCGCGATCGTGCCGGGCGCGAGATGTGCCGGGTAGAGGCCGAGGCGCATCGTGCCGCCGAGGTCGCCGGCGCCCTCGACGATCGACTTCTGCTCCTCCATCGTGGCGATCACCGGCTCCGGGGTGTCGGGATCGAACTCGGTCGACCCGGCCTTCGTGAGTCCCAGCTCGGTGCGGGCGTACTCGATCACCATCGACTGCAGGCCCAGGCACAGCCCCAGGGTGGGGATGCCGTGGGTCCGCGCGTAGGTGAGCGCCCCGAGCTTGCCCTCGAGGCCGCGGATGCCGAAGCCACCGGGGACGCAGATCGCGTCGACGTCGGAGAGGTGCTTGGTCGCGCCGGCCGGGGTCTCGCACTCGTCGGAGGCGACCCAGCGGATGTGCACCTTCGCCTCGTGCGCGAAGCCACCGGCACGCAGCGCCTCGGTCACCGAGAGGTACGCGTCGTGGAGGTCGATGTACTTGCCGACCAGCGCGACGGTGACGTCCTCCTTCGGGTGGTGCACCCGGCGGAGCAGGTCGTCCCAGACCGTCCAGTCCACGTCGCGGAAGGGCAGGTTGAGCCGGCGCACGACGTAGGCGTCGAGGCCCTGCCGGTGCAGCACCTTCGGGATGTCGTAGATCGACGGCGCGTCGGCCGCGGTGACGACGGCCTCCTGGTCGACGTCGCACATCAGGGAGATCTTGCGCTTGATGCCCTCGGGCAGCTCACGGTCGGCGCGGCAGACCACGGCGTCGGGCTGGATGCCGACCTGGCGCAGCGCGGCGACGGAGTGCTGGGTGGGCTTGGTCTTCAGCTCCCCGGAGGGGCCGATGAACGGCACCAGCGAGACGTGGAGGAAGAAGCAGTTGTCGCGGCCGATGTCGTGGCGGACCTGGCGCGCGGCCTCCAGGAACGGCAGGGACTCGATGTCGCCGACCGTGCCGCCGATCTCGGTGATCACCACATCGACCGGCTCGCCGTACCCCATCGCGAGGATCCGGTCCTTGATCTCGTTGGTGATGTGCGGGATCACCTGGACCGTGTCGCCGAGGTACTCGCCCTTGCGCTCCTTGGCGATCACCGAGGAGTAGACCTGCCCGGTGGTGACATTGGCGATCTGGTTGAGGTCGGTGTCGAGGAAGCGCTCGTAGTGGCCGATGTCGAGGTCGGTCTCCGCGCCGTCGTTGGTGACGAACACCTCGCCGTGCTGGAACGGGTTCATCGTCCCGGGGTCGACGTTCAGGTAGGGGTCGAGCTTCTGCATCGTGACCCGCAGCCCGCGCGAGCGCAGCAGCCGGCCGAGGCTGGAGGCGGTGAGCCCCTTGCCCAGCGAGGAGGCGACACCTCCGGTGACGAAGACGTGCTTTGCCTGTTGATTCTGCCCGCGCTGTGTCTGACCGTAGGGGGACGCCATGTTCACGGGATTCCATCCTACGTCATGCCGGGGAGTTTCACGGTGCCCGCGGGGCGTTTCGCGCGAGCTCGAGCAGCTCCCGGGCATGGGCCAGCGCGGTGTCGGACTCGGCGAGGCCCGCCAGCATGCGGGACAGCTCACGCTCGCGCCCCGAGTCGTCGAGGGTCACCAGCCCCGAGCTGGTCACCGAGCCGTCGCTGGACTTCTCGACCAGCACGTGCCGGTCGGCGAACGCCGCGACCTGGGGCAGGTGGGTCACGACGAGGACCTGGGCCTGCTCGGCGAGCGTCGCGAGCCGCCGCCCGATCTCCACCGCGGCGGCGCCGCCGACGCCAGAGTCGACCTCGTCGAACACGAACGTCGGCACCGGGCTCGTGCCCGCCAGGCACACCTCGACCGCCAGCATGACCCGCGACAGCTCGCCGCCGGAGGCGCCCTTGTGCAGCGGACGCGGCTCGGAGCCGGTGTTGGCAGCCAGCAGGAACTCGACGTCGTCGAGCCCACTGCGCCCGAAGCGCACCCAGCGCTCCCCCACCCGCAGGACGTCGGCCGGCGGGTGCGCGGGGTCGGCCGGCTGCTCCGTCGCACGGGGCGAGACCCGGATCGTCACCACGGCGTGCGGCATCGCCAGCAGCGTGAGCTCCTCGGAGACCGCGGCGCCGAGGCGGCCGGCGGCCTCGACCCGCGCCTCGCTGAGCCTGCTGCCCGCCGTCGCCAGGTCGGCCCGGAGCCTGGTCGCCTCGGCGGTCAGCTCCTTGATCCGGTCGTCGGTCGAGTCGAGGTCGATCAGCCGCATCGCCGACCGCTCGGCCCAGGCCAGGACCTCGTCGATCGACTCGCCGTACTTGCGGGTGAGGCCGGTCAGCGCCGCTCGGCGCTCCGACACCGCCGCCAGGCGCGCCGGATCGGTGTCGACCCCCGAGGCGTACGACGCGACGTCGGCCGCGACATCGGAGAGCAGGTAGCTCACCTCGGCGACCCGGTCGGCCAGGGCAGCCGCCTCGGGGTCGTGATCGCGGACGCCCTCGAGCAGGGCGCGTGCCGCGGCCACCGCCGCGAGCCCATCGGGCGATCCGTGCTCGCTGGAGAGGGCCTCCCGCGCCTGCTCGGCCGCGCCCCGCAGGGTGTCGGCGTGCCCGAGACGCGCCTCCTCGGCCGCCAGCTCGGCGTCCTCGCCGGGCTGGGGCGCGACCGCGGCGACCTCGTCGACGCCGAACCGCAGCAGGTCCGCCTCGCGGGCGCGCTCGCGGGCCGTGGCGGTGACCTCCGCCAGCTCGCGCTCCGTGGCGACGAGCCGGTCATGGACCTCGGCGTAGGCGGCGTGCACCTCCTCCAGGGCACCGAACCGGTCCAGTGCCTGGCGCTGGGTCTGTGCCTTGAGCAGCCGGTGCTGGTCGGACTGGCCGTGCACGGCGACGAGCGGCTCGGCGAGGCCGGCCAGGGTCGCGACCGGCACGGCGGCACCGCCGGCGAAGGCCCGGGACCGGCCCTCAGCGCTCACATTGCGCGCCAGCACGACCCCGTCGTCCTCGGCCTCGCCGCCGGCCTCCTCGACCGCGGCGACCAGGCCGGGCAGCGCGGTGGCCGCGACGAGTCCCTCGACCCGTGCCTGCTTCGCGCCGGCGCGGACCGCGCCGCTGTCGGCGCGCCCGCCGAGCAGCAGACCGAGCGCGGTGACCACCATGGTCTTGCCGGCACCGGTCTCACCCGTGATGACGGTCAGGCCCGGGCCGAGCTCCAGCGTCGAGGAGTCGATGACCCCCAGCGAGCTGATCCGGATCTCCTCGATCACCCGACATCTCCTGTCGTCGCGGATCCGCCGTGGCGGCGCTGGCGCCGTTCCGCCGCGCCGCGCCAGCCCTCGACGGACAACCCGAACTTGGCCACCAGCCGGTCGGTGAACGGCGCCTGGTGCAGGCGCACCAGGCGGACCGGGCGCTCGCCCCGGCTCACCTCGATCCGCGCCCCGAGGGGCAGGTCGACACTGCGCCGACCGTCGCACCACAGCACGCCGGAGCCCTGGTTGCCCTCCAGGACCTCGATCGCGATGACCGACGACGGCGCGACCACCATCGGCCGGGCGAACAGCGCGTGCGCGCTCAGCGGGACGATGCACAGCGCCTCGACCTGCGGCCACACGATCGGCCCGCCGGCGCTGAAGTTGTAGGCCGTCGAGCCGGTCGGCGTCGCGCAGACCACCCCGTCGCAGCCCCATCGCGACAGTGGCCGGTCGTCGATCTCGACCACGACCTCCAGCATCCGCTCCCGGGCGGCCTTCTCGACGCTGGCCTCGTTGACGGCGAACGTCGAGTAGACCAGTCGCCCGTCGACGTACGCCTTGACGTCGAGCGTGAGCCGGTCCTCGGTGGTGTAGCGCTGGTGGACGATCGCGTCGATCGTCGCCGCGACATCCTCGTGCTCGGCCTCGGCGAGGAAGCCGACGTGACCGAGGTTGACGCCGAGCACCGGCGTCGACCGCTGATGGGTGACCTCGGCGGCCCGCAGGATGCTGCCGTCGCCACCGAGGACCACCGTCAGCTCGCAGCCGTGGCTCGCGTCGGACTCGGAGTCGGTGAGCTCGACCGAGGGCACGTAGTCCTCCGGCGCCAGGTCGAGATCGTCGGCCTCGTGCCGCAGCAGCCGGACGACGATGCCGTGGCCGGTCAGCTCCTTGACGAAGGCGCGCGCGACCTCGCGGGCCTCGCTGCGCCCGGTGTGGGCGAGCACGAGCACCCGCCGGGGCGCGTCGGTCGTCGCTGAGGTCATGGGCCCACCCTCTCATCCGCGTCCGACGTGCCGCGCCGGACGACCGCGGCGAGCTCCTCGTCCGCCACGGCGGCCGGCCCCCGGCGCAGCCAGAGGAAGAACTCGACGTTGCCCGAGGGGCCCGGCAGCGGGCTCACCGTCACCGCCCGGGCGCCCCAGCCGCGATCCGCGGCCGCCCGCGCGACCGCGAGCACCGTCTCGACCCACAGCTCCGGGTCGCGGACCACCCCGCCCTTGCCGAGCCGGTCCTTGCCGACCTCGAACTGGGGCTTGACCATGAGGGCGAGATCGCCGTCGGGCCGGGTGACCCCGAGCAGGGCGTCGAGCACCAGCGTCAGCGAGATGAAGGACAGGTCGCCGACCACGAGGTCGACCGGACCGCCGATGTCGTCGGTCGTGAGGGTGCGGACGTTGGTCCGGTCGTGCACGATCACCCGCTCGTGCTGCTGCAGCGACCAGTGCAGTTGCCCGTAGCCCACGTCGACCGCGACCACCTCGGCCGCTCCCGAGCGCAGCAGGACGTCGGTGAAGCCGCCCGTCGACGCGCCCGCGTCGAGGCAGCGCCGACCGCTCACCGTGAGCCCGAGCGGGGTGAAGGCGGCCAGCGCTCCTACGAGCTTGTGGGCGCCGCGCGAGACGTAGTCCGGCCCATGCTCGCCCTCCTTGACCACGATGGCGACGTCGGTCGTCACACCGGTGGCCGCCTTGGACGCGACCGATCCGGCGACCCTGACCCGACCGTCGGCGATCAGCTGGGCGGCGCGCTCACGAGACGGCGCCAGCCCGCGGCGGACCAGCTCCGCGTCGAGGCGCAGTCGGCGCGGCGGCACTACGGTGCGGCGGGCGGGTCGTCGAGCGTCCGCCGCAGCTCGCCGTGCGCCTCCTCGAACACGCGCGCGTGCTCCTCGATCGGACGCTCGGTGAGCCCCGCGACGAGGTCGAGCACGCGGTCGACGGCATCGATGCCGGTGGGCGTCGGCGCCGGAACACCTACCTCGGTCATGACGTGAGGCTACCGCGCCACCGGACCCGGTTCGGGGACCCGTGCCGACGCGACGTCCGGGGTCGCACCGCTCCGGTCCCGGTGGTCCCACCCGGTCACGGCCGCCACGCGCCACCAGTCGGCGGCGGACGCGTCCGCGCCGGTCCGCTCGATCTCGAGCCGGCCGCCGGCGACCCGCCCGGTCCACCCGCCGAGGCGCCAGCGTCCGTCGCCGAGATCCTGCGGCGCGCCGTGCGGCACGGTCAGCCCGCCGAGGTCGGGCGCGATGTAGGCCGGCCGCTCGATCGGCGCCGCGGCGACGAGCTCGCGCAGCCCGGTCACGCCCGTCAGCACCAGCAGGGCGTCGACGCCCGCGTTGTGTGCCCCCTCGATGTCGGTGTCGAGCCGGTCGCCGACCATGAGCGGTCGCCGGCCGCCCACGCGGCGCACGGTCTCGTCGAGCAGCGGACGGGCCGGCTTGCCCGCCACCTGCGGCGTCACGCCGGTGAACCGCTGCATCATGTCCACCAGGACCCCGTGCCCCGGAGCCACGCCGTAGGTCGTCGGGATGGTGTGGTCGGTGTTGCTCGCCAGCCACGGCAAGCCGTCGCGGATCCGCACCGCCGCCTGCATGATGTCGCGCCACAGCAGGTCCGGGCCGTACCCGCTCACGGCCGCCACCGCCTCGGCGTCCCCGTCGACGGCGTGCAGTCCGACCTCGGCGAGTGCGGACCGCAGTCCCGGCCCGCCCAGGCACAGCACCGGAGCGCCCGCGCCGAACCGCTCGACCAGGAGGCGCGCCGCCGCCTGGGCGCTCGTCACCACATCGTCCCGCTCGGCGGGTACGCCGAGGTCGCGGAGGTGCTCGGCCACGACCTCGGCCGAGCGGGAGGCGTTGTTGGTGATGAAGGCGACGCGCATGCCCGCCTCCCGGGCCCGAGCCAAGTGTCCCGCGGCCCCGTCCACGGCGTGCTGTCCGATGTAGACGACTCCGTCGAGGTCCAGCATCGCGAGGTCGTAGACGTCGGCCAGGGGTGCGGTCGAGGTGAGCAACACGGCACCACCATGCCACCTCGCGCCACCACGGCCTCCGTACGATGCCCTGATGGACGCGACAGCCCTGGTCACACCGCCGTACGTGGCCGGGCCGTTGCGTCTCGAGCCGTTCCCCGCCCTCATGCTGACGCCCGCGCGGGTCGGGAACCCGATCACCGGACGCGCCTTCGCCCGGCCCTACAGGGACGTCTCGGCGCGCCTCCAGCGCTGGCAGGCGCGGGGCCTGGTCACCGCCGACACCGAACCGGCGCTCTACCTGCACGAGTACAGCGCCAACGGGATGACGGTGCGCGGCCTGGTCGGCGCGCTCGACGTCTCCCGGCGCGCCGCCCGGCCCGAGGACCGCGCGGTCCTGCCCCATGAGGGCATCCATCCGGCGCAGGCCGACGAGCTGGCCGACCGCATGGACGAGATGCAGCTCAACCCGGCACCGATCCTCCTCGTGCATCACGGCAGCCGCCGGTTGCGCGCCCTCCTGGCCGAGATCGCCCGCCGCGACCCGGATCACGCCTTCACCGACCGCGGGGGCCAGGAGCACCGGATCTGGGCGGAGCGCTCCCCCGACACGCTGGCGGACATTGCCACCGAGCTCGCCGAGGGCCGCGCCCTCATCGCCGACGGCCACCACCGCTATGCGGCCTACCTGCGGCTCCAGCGTCGGCGGGTCGCCGGCCCGACCGAGCCCCGTCCCACCGATCTGGGCCTGGCGATGCTCGTCGACCAGGCGGACACGCCGCTGTTCCTCGGGCCGATCCACCGCACGTTCGGCGGCACCTCGCTGGACGACCTTCGTGACGCCGCCGAGACACTCGGACTCGAGTACCGCGCGCGCCCCCAGCCCGAAGCGGTCCAGGCGCTCTCCTCGACCCACATCGCCGCCACGGACGGTGAGCGCTGGGCCGTGGTGCGCCTCGGCAACGGCCCGGACGAGGCAGCGGTCGAGACGCTCCACCGGCGCATCGTGCCGGCACTCCCGCACGGCCCCACGGGCATCGCCTACCACCACACGGTGGAGGAGGCGCTCGGCGGGGCGCGCGTCGACGCCATCGCCGTCTTGATGCCGGCCCCGTCGGTCGAGCTCGTGCTCCGCATCGCCGAGGCAGACCGGCTGCTCCCGGAGAAGGCGACCTCCTTCCAGCCCAAGCCCAGCCTGGGCGTGCTCATCCGCTCGCTGCGCGACGCAGCACCCGGGCCGCGGTGACCTCGACCTCGACCCGCGAGGCGGTCTGGCCGCGCGAGCGGTAGAACCTGCGCCGCAACGCCCCCTCGACGCCGACCACGTCGCCGGCGCGCCAGGTCCGCATCGATCGCCGCACCCGTGCCGACCAGCCGGCCAGGTCCACGACATCGACCGAGGGCCCCTTGCGCCCGGAGGCGAGCACCCGCACCTGGGGACGCGGCACGATCACGCGACAGGTCCAGAGCCGGTCGCCACTCGGCAGCACCCGCTCCTCGGGGTCCGCCGCGACCCGTCCGCTCAGCATCACCGTGTTGGCCACCGCCTCCGGCGCCGCAGCGCCCGCCACCTGGTCGACCGCCATCGCCATGCCACCTCCCGAGATCTCGTCGTGACGAGCGCGACCGCCCGTCCTGTCGAGACCATGGTGCGCCGCGGGTGCGCCAGCGAGGCCCGGCACCGCCCGCTCCTGTGGAGAACCCACGGGAGCAGCCCGCCTGGGGACGAACGACGGCACGTCGACCGACCGCTGGGGCAGGAGATGCGGCGAAAAAGAACTCAGGGCCAGCACACGAGGTGCTGGCCCTGAGCCAATATTTGTCCGGCGGCGTCCTACTCTCCCACATCCTCTCGGTTGCAGTACCATCGGCGCTGGCAGGCTTAACTTCCGGGT
>NZ_JBNINR010000026.1:0-26503 GCF_051390595.1 Nocardioides segetis
CACTGTCCAACCTCGTGATGCTGTGCCGACACCACCACACGTTGATCCACCAGACCCCCTGGATCGTGAAGATCGACAAGGACACCGGCCAACCCGTCTGGACCCCACCACCCCGCACCACCCGCCACCACCTCACCGGCAGACTCACCTACGCCCCCGCCCGACCCCGAGCCGCCTGATCACGGCCGGGTAGCAGCCGCTGCCGGCGCGGCTCCGGAGCGTGCCGTCGGATCGCGTCAGCGATGGCGTCGGGTCCCGACGCGAGCGCGCCCTACCCCTCCTGGCCGTCGAGGGTGACCTCGACCTTCTGCTCCTTCGAGCCGCGGGTGAGGGTGAACTCGATCGTCTCGCCGGGCTGGTGGGTCCGGATGGCGACGATGAGGGCATTGCCGTCGCTCACCCGGCTGCCGTTCACGTGCGTGATCACATCGCCCTTGCGCAGCCCGGCGGCCTCAGCCGGGCTGCCGGAGTTGATCTCGTTGATCTCCGCACCGGCGCCGGTGGGCCCACCGCCGGTCTTCACCGTGGCCCCGATGACGGGGTACTGCGCCTTGCCGGTCTTGAGGATCTGGTCGGCCGTGACCCGCACCTGCTCGACAGGGATCGCGAAGCCCACACCGATGTTGCCGGCGTCGGAGTCGATCGAGCCACCGCCGGCCGTGGCGATGGCGGAGTTCACGCCGATCACCTCGCCCTTCTGGTTGACCAGCGGACCGCCGGAGTTGCCGGGGTTGATCGCGGCATCGGTCTGGATCGCGTCGATCCACGACTGGGAGTCGGCGCCGCCCGTGGTGACCGGACGGTGCAGATAGCTGACGATGCCCGAGGTGACCGTGTCGGGCAGGCTCAGCGGGGAGCCGATCGCGACGACCGGCTCGCCGACCTGGAGCTTCGAGGAGGCGCCCATCGACGCGGGCTTCAGCTGGTCGCTCTCCTTGACGTAGAGGACGGCCAGGTCGTAGATCGGGCTGCGGCCGACGACCTCGGCCTCGTAGCGGTTGCGGTCGTGGTCGACGACCACGATCGGGCCGTTGTTCTTGGCCGCGTCGGCGACGACATGGTTGTTGGTGACGATGTGGCCGTTGCCGTCCATCACCCAGCCGGACCCGCTCGCGCCGGTCGCCTCACCGCCGTACTCGGCGATGATCTGGACGGTGCTGGGCAAGACGGCCTGGGCAACGGCCGCCACGGAGCCGGGCGCGGCCAGCGGCGGCGCGTCCTCGAGGTCGACGCCGGCGAGTCCGTCCCCGGAGTAGCCCGGTCCCTCGGGGGAATCGTCGGAGATCCGGTCGTAGGCCAGCGCGCCCAGCAGTCCACCGCCGAGGCCGAGCACGAGGGCCACCGCTGCCACGACCGGGATCAGCCAACCCGGAGACCGCGTCGCGCTGCGGTGCGACGGCGCGGGCATGCGGACCGTGAGATCCGCCGGCGGCGCGCCCGGGACGGGCGGCCCGGGCGGCGGAAGCAGCGACGGTGCGAGGCCCGGCAGCGGAGTCGTCGGCTCGGGCGTCGGCTCGGGCGTCGGACCGGGCGTAGGACCAGGCGGGGTCAGGCCGGGGCCGGGAGCCGCGCCGTACGCGGAGCTGGGCGCCGGGACGGACGCGGTTCCGGGAGCGGGCGGTGCCCACTGGGGGTGGGCCGACTCGACGGGCTCCGGCCCAACCGGGTCCGGCCCGACCGGCTCCGCTGCGACCGGCTCAAGGTCGACCGACTCCCGCTCGCCGGTCGTGGAGTCGACGGGCTCCGACTCGAGCGGCGGAAGCGGCTCGGTGGGCTCGCGGTCGGAGTCGGGCGCGTCGTTCACAGGTCCATCATGTCCGATGGCCCCACACCCGACGGGTCAGGGCAGCATCCGGCTCACGGGCGTGAGACCGGGTACGCGGGAGGGACCCACGGTGCCGGTGCCCCCGGTGCCGGTGCCCGGCGAGCCCGACGGCGTCGGGACCGTCGTGTTGATCTGAGAGACAGGGGGACGGCGGTCCGCCGGCGGACCCGAGCCCGGCGCGAACCCGAGCGCGATGACGCCGAGCATCGCGGCGCCGATGGCGCTGCCGCCGAGCATCACGGCGCCGGTCATCCGACGGTGCGGGCCGTGCGGCTCGTGGCCGGCCAGCAGCGCCTCGCCGGGAGGCAGGCTCAGCAGGGATCCCTTGAGGCCGGACGGCGCACCCCGCTCGCCTTCGTGGAGCCCGGCCAGCCGGGTCTTCACCCAGCCCTCGCGCTCGACGAGGTCACGGCAGGCGTGGCAGGTGTAGACGTGGGACCACGCCTCCTCGGTCTCCCGATCGGAGAGCTGTCCGTCGAGCAGGGCGCTGACCCGGGTGCCGAGGTGGCCGATCACGTGGTCGCTCCCCCGCCGACGGACAGCGGCGCGGGACCGGCGTACCGGGTCCGTCCGGCGGCCGGGGCGCGGTGGGCGAGCGCGGTGCGCAGCAGCGCCCGGCCCCGGTGGATCCGGGACCGGACCGTGCCCAGCTTGGCGCCGAGGATCTCGGCGATCTCCTCGTAGCTGAGACCCTCGATGTCGCAGAGCACGACGGCCGCGCGGAAGTCCGGCGGCAGGGCGGCCAGGGCGGCGGACACGTCGTCGTCGAAGGTCTGGTCGGCATAGGCCAGGTCGGGCGCCGGCGAGGCGCTCGCGAGCCGGGCGGCACGCTCGTCGGACAGGGCGTCGAACCGGATCCGCTGCTTGCGGCGGGCCTGGTCGAGGAACAGGTTGGTCGTGATCCGGTGCAGCCAGCCCTCGAAGGTGCCGGGCGTGTAGGTGTGGAGCGAGCGGAAGACCCGGACGAAGACCTCCTGCGTGAGGTCCTCGGCGTCGTGGCGGTTGCCGGTCAGCCGCAGGGCGAGCCGGTAGACACGGTCGGAGTGCTCCTCGACGATGCGTCCCCAGTCCAGGTCGGACGGCCCCTGCCCGATGGGCTGGGGGTGAGGATCGACGGGCTCCTTCATCGTGGCCTTCTTCCGCTGGATCAGCGCCAAGGTGTCCTGGCTCCTCTCACCGTAGGGGTGGGAACTGAGCGTTCCCTGTGAACTCTCCCATCTTTTGGCCACAACGATCGGCGACCGACGGGTGTTCCCGGCGCCGGCTCCGGCCGGGAGGGCGCCGGACGCAATAGGGTGAGCCCGTGGCTCCGACACCGATCAACGCGACCAGCTGGACCTTCGCCGACACCTACGTCGCCGAGGACGACGTCCTCGCGGCCGCCCGGACGCGCGCCGAGGAGGTCGGCGTCGTCCCGATCGGGGCGGGGACCGGCGCGACGCTGCGCTTCCTCGCCGCCGCCCTCGAGGCGCGTGCGGTGGTCGAGATCGGCACCGGTACGGGCGTGTCCGGGGTGTGGCTGCTGCGTGGCATGCGCCCCGACGGCGTGCTGACGACCGTCGACGTGGAGGCCGAGCACCAGCGGCTGGCGAAGGAGTCCTTCAAGGAGGCCGGCGTCGCGCCTCAGCGGGTGCGGACCATCGCCGGCTCGGCGCTCGACGTCCTCCCGCGGTTGACCGACGGGCACTACGACATCGTCTTCGCCGACGGCGACAAGCGGGAGTACGCCGCCTATCTCGCGGAGGCGCTGCGCCTGCTCCGGCCCGGCGGCGTCGTCGCGTTCGACAACGCCCTGTGGCACGACCGGGTCGCGGACCCGGCCCAGCGCGACGACGAGACGGTCGCGATCCGCGAGCTCGTGCAGCAGGTGGCCGCGACCGAGGGGCTCGTCCCCGCCCTGCTGCCGGTCGGCGACGGCCTGCTCGTGGCGAAGAAGGAGTGGGTCCCCGAGGCCGACTGACCTCCGTCGTACCCGACGGAACGGTCGTGGATCAGCCGATTCCACGACCCTCGGGTCCGGTACGACGCCTCAGGGGCGGATGCCGGCGAGCGGGTCGGCCGAGCCGAGCCACGACAGCAGCAGCCGGGACCCGAAGCCGGAGGGTCCGACGGTCCACTCGTGCCACTCCTTCTCGACGTCGCCGACCGAGGCGATGTCGAGATGTGCCCACGGCACGTCGCCCACGAACGGCTCGAGGAAGAGCGCGGCCGTGATGGCACCGGCCCCGCCTGGATCGTTGGACGCGTCGGCCACCTTGGAGGCGAGCTTGTCCTCGTAGCCGCGGTAGAGCGGGAAGCGCCACAGCGGCTCGCCGGCCCGGGCGCCCGCGGCGTCGAGCGCGGCGGCGAGGGTGTCGTCGTTGGCGAACAGGCCACCGACCTGCTGGCCGAGGGCGACCTTGACCGCGCCGGTGAGGGTCGCGACGTCGACCACGGCCGCGGGGGCGAGTGAGGCGGTGGCGTACGCGAGGGCGTCGGCGAGGACCAGGCGGCCCTCCGCGTCGGTGTTGCCGACCTCCGTGGTGCGGCCGCCGTGGTGCCGGATCACGTCGCCGGGGCGCAGCGCGCTGCCGGAGATGGCGTTCTCGGCGGCGGCGACCAGGCCGACGACGCGGACCGGGCAGTCGACGTCGGCGAGCGCGGCCATGGTCGCGAGGACCACCGCTCCGCCGGTCATGTCGCGCTTCATCGAGCCCATCGAGGCGGCCGGCTTGATGGACAGGCCGCCGGAGTCGAAGGTGATGCCCTTGCCGACCAGGACGACGACGGGCAGCTTCCGCGCGGCACGCGCCGACACGCCGGCCGGCGTGTAGTCGAGCCGGATCAGGCGCGGCGGGGTCGCGGAGGCGGCGCCGACGGCGAGGATGCCGCCGAAGCCGTCGCGGTCGAGCTCGACCTCGTCCCAGACGCGGACGTCGAGACCGCTCGTCGCGGCGATCTGCTCGGCCTGGGCGGCCAGCCAGGCCGGGTTCTTGAGGTTGGACGGCACCGTCGCCAGCAGGCGGGAGCGCCAGCCGGCGCCACCGAGCGCCACCGCTCGCTCCAGGGCCGCCCGGTCGGTGGCGGCGCCGGCGAGCACGACCCGGCGCACGGGCTGGTGCTCGGGGCCGGTCGAGCGCCAGTGGAAGACGAACGAGCCGAGCATGACACCGGCGACGAAGGCCTCGAGCGCGACGGGGTCGTCGGGCGAGGCGTCCTCGGCCAGGCCGGGGATCGAGGTGGCGACAGCGGCGCGGTCGCGGGTCGCCTTGGCCAGGGCGGCGCCGGCGCGGCGCAGGTCGACCGGACGCGCGGCGCCGACCCCGACCAGCAGGACGACGCGCAGGGCGGGGTTGGCCGGGGCACCGTCGGGCACGGGAACGACCGCGACCTCGGCGGTGGCTCCGGTCAGGCCGTGGACCTCGGCGATGCCGACCAGGTCGAGACCGAGCTCGTCGGCCACCTCGGCGGCGCCGGGGCCGAGCAGCAAGCCTCCGTCGTCACCCGGGAGCACCGGGAGCGCGACGACATCGACGCCCTTGATGGCGCCCGGCGGCAGCTCGCTGGCGGCGAACTCGGGGGGTGAGACCTGGCCCGGCAGGACGGGGCCGGAGGTGCGGGTCGCCGGAGAGGTCACCCGACGACGTTCTTGAGCGCGTCGCCGAGCGCGGCAGCCTCCTCGGCGTTGAGCTCGACCACCAGTCGGCCACCACCTTCGAGCGGCACCCGCATCACGATGCCGCGACCCTCTTTGGTGACCTCGAGCGGACCGTCGCCGGTCCGAGGCTTCATCGCCGCCATGCGGCACCCCTCTTCCACTACCTCTGCGATCCGCCGGACGCCCTGTGCATCCGACTGTGCGCCAGATCATTATCCCTCATGCCGCACGGCAGGCGCAGCCGGACTCTCAGCGGGTCCCTTCCTCGGCCGCCAGCGCGGCCTCGACGAAGAAGATGACGCTGTCGGCCTCGTCGCCGTCGTAGCGCGCCATCGCCTTGCCGATCGGGTTCTCGAACCGGCCCGACGGCATCCGGACCACGGGGACCCCGTCGAAGGCGGGGTGCTGCGCCCAGCGGGCGCCGGGAACGGCCCGGACCAGGACCTCGCCGAGATAGCTGCCCGCGGCCCACACCGCGGCATCGTCCTCGGCCGGGCCGGCCTCGGCCCGGCGGGACCACTGGTCGAGGGCGGACTCGACCTGGTCGACGCTCTCGGCGCTGAAGTCGAGGATGTCGCTGCCGGCCGGGTGCTCGGCCGCCCACCGCTCGGCGAGTGCCCGCACGAGGGCGTCCGGCGCGGGCCCGCCCGTGGCGGCGGATGCGCCGACGGGCGCGTCGCCCTCGAGCTCGCGGGCCAGCCGGGTGAGCAGCTCGTCGACCTCGCCCATCCGGTAACCGCGCAGCGCGAGCGAGAAGCGCACCCGCCGCAGGTCGTCGGCCCCGAGGGGACGGCCCACGGGGACGAGGGCGTCCGGTCGGTCGTCGTACGCCGGCGCCATCGGCTCCCCGCGACCGGCGGCGAGCAGGGCGACGCCGCCCATCGCGAGCACGATGAGGACGGCGAACACCCACATCATCGGGTGGGACATCGGCAGGGGCCTCAGCCGTGCCGCTCGCGGGCCGCGACCATCAGCGCCACGGCCTCGTCGACGTCGTCGGTGAGGGTGAGCATGTCGAGGTCGGACTGCTTGATCCGGGCGTCCTCGAGCATCGAGCCCTGCATCCAGTCGATGAGGCCCTGCCAGTGCTCGACACCCATCAGCACGATAGGGAACTGGGTGATCTTCAGGGTCTGGGCGAGCGTCATCGCCTCGAACAGCTCGTCGAGCGTGCCCAGGCCACCGGGCAGCACGACGTAGCCCTGGCTGTACTTGACGAACATCATCTTGCGGACGAAGAAGTAGCGGAAGTTGAGCCCGAAGCCGACGTAATCGTTGAGCTTGGCCTCCCACGGCAGCTCGATGCCGAGGCCGATGCTCTCGCCGCCGGCCTCCATCGCACCGCGGTTGGCGGCCTCCATCGCGCCCGGTCCGCCGCCCGTGATGACGGCGAATCCCGCCTTCGCGAGTGCGGCGCCGACGCGGACGCCGATGTCGTAGGCGGGGTGGGTCTCCGCGATCCGCGCCGAGCCGAACACGGAGATCGCGGGGCCGACCTCGGCGAGGTCGTTGAAGCCCTCGACGAACTCGGCCTGGATCTTCAACACGCGCCAGGTGTCGGTGTGGACCCAGCCGCCGTCGCCACGGCTGTCGAGGAGCCGCTGGTCCGTGGTGGATCCCGCGGGGCGCCCCTTGCTCGGTCGCGGGCCGGGTCCGTTGCGCCTGGTCATGCCTGCTCCTCCTCGGTGTGGCTGACGGTGCCGGTCAGCCACGCCCGCAGCTGCCGCTCGCACCTCTCGATCTGGGCGACCTCGACGTGCTCGTCCTGCTTGTGGGCCAGCATCGGGTCCCCGGGCCCGTAGTTGACGGCGGGCACGCCGAGGACGGTGAACCGGGCGACGTCGGTCCAGCCGAACTTCGGGGCCACCCGGCCGCCCACGGCGTCGATGAACGCCTTCGCCGCCGGTCGCTCGAGCCCGGGCAGCGCGCCGGGCGCGGAGTCGGTCAGCGTGATCGCGAAGCCGTCGAAGAACTCCTCGACGAAGGCGAGCGCCTCGGCCTCCGAGCGGTCCGGCGCGAAGCGGTGGTTGACGGTGACCACGCACTCGTCGGGGATCACGTTGCCGGCCACGCCGCCGCGGATCCCGACCGCGTTGAGGCCCTCGTGGTACTCCAGCCCGTCGATGACCGGTCGCCGGGCCTCGTAGGAGTTGAGCCGCGCGAGGATCTCGGCCGCGCCGTGGATCGCGTTGACCCCGCGCCAGCTGCGTGCCGAGTGGGCCCG
Source organism: Nocardioides segetis (assembly GCF_051390595.1). NCBI lineage: Bacteria > Bacillati > Actinomycetota > Actinomycetes > Propionibacteriales > Nocardioidaceae > Nocardioides > Nocardioides segetis. The sequence goes on from NZ_JBNINR010000026.1 coordinate 7,687, forward strand.
CTCCCCCGTCGTCCGCACCTCGACGCGCAGCGTGCCCTGGCAACCGGCCTCGACCCCGGCGTTGGACGGCTCCATCAGGATCGCGAAGTCGGCCTCGAGCAGATCGGGGTCGGACTCCCCCAGCAGGCGCAGGCCGTTGTAGGCGGACTCGATCTCCTCGGCCTCGTAGAGCACGTAGGTGACGTCGTGCACCGGTTCGGTCAGGGTGGCCGCGAGCTTGAGGATGACGGCGTCGCCGCCCTTCATGTCGCAGGTGCCGAGTCCGTGCAGGATGCCCGCCGCGGCGTCGTACCGGCTCGGGAGGTTGTCGTTGACGGGGACGGTGTCGAGATGGCCGGCGATCACGACCCGGTTGGGCCGGCCGAGCGTCGTGCGGGCCACCACCGTGTGACCGCGGCGGGTCACGCCGAGGTGCGGCAGCGCCCGGAGCGCGACCTCGACGGCGTCCGCGATGGCCTGCTCGTCACGGCTGACCGACTCGATGTCGACCAGCTGGCGGGTCAGGGTCACGACGTCGGCGGCGAGGTCGAGCTGTGGAGCGGGCACGGGTGACAGTCAACCAGCCCGACGGTCGCGCGCGGCGACGGGAGGCGCCCGCCCGTCAGTGGAAGATGCGGCTGGTCACCTGGGCCAGTGCGACGACCCGCTCGCCGCTGTCGCGGACGACGACCTGGCTGTGGGTCGCGGAGCGGGTACGACGCAGGACCGTCGCGGTCGCCCGCAGGTCGGTGGTCGCCGCGTCGGCGTAGGAGACGTCGAGCTGCGTCGTCGCGCCACCCGTGGCGGCGTCCTCCGGCGTGAGGCCCGAGGCCGAGGCGGCGGCGCCGGCGATGTCGACGAGCGTCGCCACGACGCCGCCGTGGAGGACGCCCGGCACGGTCGTCAGGTCGTCGCGGAACGCGAGCGCGAGCACGACCTCCTCCGGCCGGGCGGAGACCACCTCGATCCCGAGGGCACGGGCGACCGGGGAGGCCGCGAGGACGTCGTCGATCCAGCTGCGGGCGAGCGTGTGCATGTGCCCATCCTCCGCAGCGGCGCGCCTGCCGGCCATGACCCGCGAGGTCATGACCGGCTGGCGCCGCTCCGGGTCAGGCCAGCTGGACGGCGATCCCCGCCTTGTCGCCCTCGCCCACGACGACCTCGGTGGCGCCGGCGGGCGCCTCCTCGGTCACGGTGTACGACGTCGCGAGGGTCTCGCCCGCGATCAGCGCCTCGTGCGCACGCGCCGCGGCCACGACCGCCGCGGGCCCGGCGATGGTGAGCTCGATCCGGTCGACCACCTGGAAGCCACTCTCTCGACGCAGCTGCTGGACGGCGCGGACCAGGTCGCGGGCCAGGCCCTCCTCGGCGAGCTCGGGCGTGACGACCGTGTCGAGGACGACGAAGCCGCCGCCGGGGAGCATGCCGGTGGCGGTGCCGGCGGCCGCGTCCCCGGCGACCGTCTCGAGCGTGTACTCGCCGTCGGCCAGCGTCAGGCCCCCGGCGGTGACGGTGCCGTCGGCGGCCACCGACCAGTCGCCGGACTTGGAGCCCTTGATGGCGAGCTGCACGTCCTTGCCCAGCCGCGGACCGGCGGCGCGGGCGTTGACGGTGAGCTTCTGCTCCACGCCGTAGCCGGCGGCCTCGTCGGAGCCGGTGGCGACCAGGCGTACCGACTTCACATTGAGCTCGTCGGCGACGATCGCGGCGAACGGCTCCAGCGCGGCCGGGTCGTCGACCACGACGGTGAGGCCGGCGAGCGGCAGCCGGTTGCGGAGCTTGGCCGCCTTGCGCAGCGCCGACGTCGTGGAGCAGACCTCGCGCACCTCGTCCATCGCGCCGACCAGTCCGTCGTCGGCGGGCAGGGTGGAGACGTCGGGCCAGTCGACCAGGTGGACCGAACGACCGCCGGTCAGGCCCCGCCAGATCTCCTCGGTGGTCAGCGGCAGCAGCGGCGCCACGACCCGGCACACGACGTCGAGGACGGCGGCCAGGGTCTCGAACGCCTCCGGCCTGCCCTCCCAGAACCGCTCCCGGGAACGACGGACGTACCAGTTGGTGAGCACGTCGAGGAAGGACCGGGTGGTCTCACAGGCGTCGGCGATGGCGTAGGCGTCCATCTCGGCGGTGAGCTTCTCGACGTACTGGCGCGTCTTGGCGAGCAGGTAGCGGTCGAGCGGGTCCGTGGAGTCGGTGCGCCCGGTGGCGTCGTACTGCTCGGCGTTGGCGTAGAGCGCGAAGAAGTACCACGTGTTCCACAGCGGGATCATCACCTGGCGCACGGCGTCGCGGATCCCCTGCTCGGTGACGACCAGGTTGCCGCCGCGCAGGATCGGCGAGGCCATGAGGAACCAGCGCATCGCGTCGGCGCCGTCGCGGTCGAATACCTCGGAGACGTCGGGGTAGTTGCGCAGCGACTTCGACATCTTGTTGCCGTCGGAGCCGAGCACGATGCCGTGGCTGATGCACGAGGAGAACGCCGGCTTGTCGAAGAGCGCGGTCGCGAGGATGTGCAGGGTGTAGAACCAGCCGCGGGTCTGGCCGATGTACTCGACGATGAAGTCGGCCGGGAAGTGCTCCTCGAACCACTCCTTGTTCTCGAACGGGTAGTGCACCTGGCCGAACGACATCGAGCCGGAGTCGAACCACACGTCGAGGACGTCGGTGACGCGGCGCATCGTCGACCTCCCCGTCGGGTCGTCGGGGTTGGGCCGGGTCAACTCGTCGATCCAGGGCCGGTGCAGGTCGGGCTGGCCCTGTGCGTTCAGCGGCAGCCGCCCGAAGTCGCGCTCGATCTCCTCGAAGGAGCCGTAGACGTCGATGCGCGGGTAGGCCTCGTCGTCGGACTTCCACACCGGCACGGGCGAGCCCCAGAACCGGTTGCGCGTGATCGACCAGTCGCGCGCGTTGTCGACCCACTTGCCGAACTGGCCGTCCTTGATGTGCTCGGGGACCCAGCGGATCTCCTGGTTGAGCTCGGCCATCCGCGCCTTGATCGCCGTCACCTCGACGAACCAGCTGCTCACCCCCTTGTAGATCAGGGGCTCGCGGCAGCGCCAGCAGTGCGGGTAGGAGTGGTCGTAGGTCTCGCGGCGGAACAGCACCGTGCCCGCGGTGACCGCGCCCGTGCGGGCCTTGAGGTCGTCGATGATGTGCGGGTTGGCGTCGAAGACCAGCATGCCGGCGTACTCGGTCACCGGGTGCGTGAACCGTCCGTCCTTGCCGACGGGCATGACCGGATCGATGCCCTCGCGGTCGGTGACCTCCTTGTCGACCTCGCCGAAGGCGCCGGCGCTGTGCACCAGGCCGGAGCCGTCGGTGGTGGTGACGGCCTCGTCGGCCGCGACGACGCGGAAGGCGTTCTCGTGGCCGGCGAAGTAGGAGAAGGGCGGTGCGTAGGTCAGGCCGAGCAGGTCGGCGCCGGTGCCGCGCCAGGTGATCGTGGGCTCGTCGCCGAGCTCGCGGGCGTACGCCGCCAGCCGGGCCTCGGCCAGCACGAACCGCTCGCCCTCGTGGGCGACGACGACGTAGTCGATCTCGGAGCCGACCATGACCGCGAGGTTGCTGGGCAGGGTCCAGGGGGTGGTGGTCCAGATCAGCAGCCTGACGCCCTGGAACTCACCGGGCGTGGTGACCTCGAAGCCGACGGTGACCGCCGGGTCCTGCCGCATCTGGTAGACGTCGTCGTCCATCCGCAGCTCGTGGTTGGACAGCGGGGTCTCGTCGTTCCAGCAGTAGGGCAGGACGCGGAAGCCCTCGTAGACCAGGCCCTTGTCGAACAGCCCCTTGAAGGCCCACAGCACCGACTCCATGAACTCCGGGTTCATGGTCCGGTAGTCGTTGTCGAAGTCGACCCAGCGGGCCTGGCGCGTGACGTAGTCGCGCCACTCGCCGGTGTACTTGAGCACCGACGCGCGGCAGGCGTCGTTGAACTTGTCGATGCCCATCTCGACGATCTCGTCGGTGGTCTTGATGCCGTTGAGCCGCATCGCCTCGAGCTCGGCGGGCAGGCCGTGGGTGTCCCAGCCGAACCGGCGCTCGACGCGCTTGCCGCGCATCGTCTGGTAGCGCGGCACGATGTCCTTGACGTACCCGGTCAGCAGGTGGCCGTAGTGCGGCAGGCCGTTGGCGAACGGCGGGCCGTCGTAGAAGACGAACTCGTTCTCGCCGTTCGCGCCGGGGTCGCGCTGCTCCACCGAGGCGCGGAAGGTGTCGTCCTCGGCCCAGTAGGCGAGGACGCCCTCCTCGATGCGGGGGAACCGCGGCGAGGACGGGACGGCTCGGTGCTCGCCGGCGGGTCCGGCGGTCGGGTCGGTGGTGACCTTCGGATAGGTCATCGGGCTTCGGTCTCCTGCGTCGTCGTTGCTGACACGAGGACGACGTCTGCCGCGGTACCACCTCGCTTGCCGACCCGTCGACTGCCCGGGGCGACCGCTCGTTCACGGCTGTGACGGGCCTGCCCGCCGGGTTCTACTCGCCCCTGCTGGCTGCTGGCGGCTTTCTTCCCGGAGCTCGCCGCTGATGACGGCTCGAACGCTGTGCCCCCAGCCTACGGCGGCGGGCGGCCGAAGCGGAAACCGGATTGCGCCGCGTCCTACCGTGGGCCCATGACCGGCGAGCTGGCGAACTACCGCGACTACCTGACCCACTACCGCGCGACGCTGGAGCGCAAGTGCGCGGGCCTGACACCCGCGCAGCTCGCCACCCGGTCGGTCCCGCCGAGCTCACTGAGCCTGCTGGGCATGGTGCGGCACCTGGCCCGGGTCGAGCACTTCTGGTTCCAGCGCGCGCTCGTGGAGGTCGAGGGCGAGCGCATCTACGACGACGGGGACGCCGGCTTCGCCGTGGTGGAGCCGACCGAGGAGGCGGTCGCCGAGGCCTGGGCGGCGTGGCGCGAGCAGGTCGCGCTCGCCGACGCCTGGCTGGACGGGATCGGCGACGAGGATCTCGGCCGGACGGTCACCTTCCGCCAGGGCACCGAGACGTCCAGCGTGCGCGACATCCTCGTGCACATGATCGAGGAGTACGCCCGCCACTGCGGTCACGCCGACCTGCTGCGGGAGTGCCTCGACGGCGTCACCGGCGAGTGAGCGAGGATGGGCCGGTGAGCTACCTCCTCGACGACGCCGTCACCGCGCAGCCCCTCGGCGAGGGCCGCTACCTGGTCCAGGTGACCGCCGACTGGAACACCGCGAACCAGACGCCCAACGGCGGCTACGTCCTCGCCCTGCTGCAGCACGCGGTGCTCCTCGAGTCGGTGCATCCGGACGCGTTGAGCATCTCGATCACCTACTTCCGGCCGGGGCTGCCGGGGCCGGCCGACATCACGGTGCGCGAGGTCCGCAAGGGGCGCCGCGTCTCGACGTACGACGCCGTGCTGGCGCAGGACGGCAAGGAGATCGCGCACGCGGTCGTCAGCACCCACGACTGGGACGCGACCGGCACGGCCGAGCACCTTCCTCACGCCGCGCCCGACGTACCCCGGCCCGAGGAGTGCGCCGACGTGAGCGCGCTGATCCCGACCGGGATGATGGCGATCCTCGACCGGTATCGCTACCGCGCGCCGGTCGTGCCCGGCTGGTTCCGCGGCGAGCCGTCGGGGGTCACCGAGGCGCTGTGCTGGATCCGGACCGCCGACGAGCGTCCGGTCGACGCCCTCCTCGCCGGCGCCATGGTCGACGCCTTCCCGCCGGCGACCGCCGAGATCGGGCTGCTCGCCTCGGCCACGATCCAGCTCACCGTGCACTACCGCCGGCGCCCCACGGGGACCGGCTGGGCGCTCGGCCACGTCACGACCCGGCACGTCATCGCGGGCTACCACGACGAGGACGTCGAGCTCTGGGACGAGCACGGTCGCTTGATCGCGCAGAGCCGCCAGCTGGCGATCCTGGCGGAGGGCTGAGCGGCCCGGGCACCTCGTGCCGCGTCGCGGAACTACACTCTCCTCACGTGACTGCTGCATGGGGCTTCGGCCTGACGACCTACGCCGCCGACCGGACCGTCCTCGACACCTGGTTCCCCGCCCCCGCACTGGGCGAGCGCCCCGCGGACGCGCAGGCTCCCGCCGAGCTGGTCGCACTCGAGGGCACGGACGAGGCGCGCGGCGTGACCCGCGAGGTCAACCTGGTCGAGATCGCCGACCTGACGGCGGCGCCCACCGACACCGTCGAGGTGTGGCTGCGTCTCCACCTGCTCTCGCACTGCCTCGTCGAGCCGCACGGCCAGAGCCTCGAGGGGATCTTCGGGCTGCTGACCAACGTGGTGTGGACCTCCGCCGGTCCGTGCGCGGTGGAGGGCTTCGAGCTCACCCGCCTGCGGCTGCAGGCCGCGGGCCAGCACGTCACCGTGTACGGCGTGGACAAGTTCCCGCGCCTGGTCGACTACGTCATCCCCGCCGGCGTCCGGATCGCCGACGCCGACCGGGTCCGCCTCGGCGCCCACCTCGCCGCGGGCACGACCGTCATGCACGAGGGCTTCGTGAACTTCAACGCCGGCACCCTCGGCACGTCGATGGTCGAGGGCCGGATCTCGGCCGGCGTCGTCGTGGGCGACGGCTCCGACATCGGCGGCGGCGCCTCGATCATGGGCACCCTCTCCGGCGGCGGCAAGCAGGTCATCGCCGTCGGGCAGCGCTGCCTGCTCGGCGCGAACGCCGGCATCGGCATCTCGCTCGGCGACGACTGCGTGGTCGAGGCCGGCTGCTACGTCACGGCCGGCACCAAGGTGACCGTGCTCGAGCCCGGCAAGGACGCCCGGGTCGTCAAGGCGGCCGAGCTGTCCGGGGCCAGCAACGTGCTCTACCGCCGCAACTCGGTGTCCGGCGCGATCGAGGCCGTGCCGTGGCAGGGCGAGGGGATCGCGCTCAACGCCGCGCTGCACGCCAACTGAGCGACCGGGTCACCAGCCCCCACGCACACTGGGTGCCGTGAAGAACCCTGCCTGGGCGGTCGTCGTCGGCCTGGCGGTCCTGGCGACCGTCGCCGCCGTCGGCATCGGCGCGCTCCGGGCGACCGACCGGCTGGGCCGAGGGCCGGACGGGGACTGCACCGTCACGGTCGCGGACCACACCGTCGAGGTCAGCGGCGAGCAGGCCGAGAACGCGGCGCTGATCGCCGCGATCGCCGTACGCCGCGGGCTGCCGGCCCGGGCGACCTCGATCGCCCTGGCGACGGCGTACCAGGAGTCGAAGCTGGTCAACATCGACTACGGCGACCGCGACTCGCTGGGGCTGTTCCAGCAGCGGCCCTCGCAGGGCTGGGGCACGCCGGACCAGGTCCTCGACCCCGTCTACGCCACCAACGCCTTCTACGACGCGCTGGAGAAGGTCGACGGCTACGAGACGATGGAGATCACCGTCGCCGCCCAGGCCGTGCAGCGCTCGGCCTTCCCGAACGCGTACGCCGACCACGAGGCCGACGGGCGCGCCCTCGCCTCCGCGCTGACCGGCTACTCCCCCGCCACCTTCAGCTGCGACCTCGCCGGTGGGGCGCCCGAGGCCGACGTCGAGCTGGTCGCCAGCGGCCTCACGCCGCGGGCGGACGCCGTGCGCACCGAGCTGCTCGAGCGGTTCGGCCGGCTGCAGCTCGGCGGCTTCGAGCCGGACGGGGTCTCGACCGGCCACATGGAGGGCTCGGCCCACTACGACGGGCGGGCCATCGACGTCTTCGTCCGCCCGATCACCGAGCCGAACCGCGCGAAGGGCTGGGCGATGGCGCACTGGGCGGTCGCCAATGCCGCCCGCCTGGGCATCCGCACGGTCATCTTCGACGACCGGATCTGGACCGCGGGCCGCGACGGCTGGCGCGACTACGACCCTCCGGACCGCGCGGGCGACCGGAAGATCCTCGAGCACCGCGACCACGTGCACGTCGACGTGTTCCGCTGACCGGTCGGCGCCGGGGCGCCGCTGTAACTATCTGTTCTTGCCGCTACCTGACCGGTCTACGGGTCAGGTAGCGGCAAGAACAGATAGTTACAACAGCCGGCCGACGACGTCTCAGCCCAGCCGCGCGGCCGCGGCGGCGATCCGCTCGTCGGACGCGGTGAGCGCGATCCGGACGTGGTGGGAGCCGGCCGGGCCGTAGAACGCGCCCGGCGCGACCAGGATGCCCTGGGCGGCGAGCTCGGCGACGAGCTGCCAGCAGTCGGGGCCGCCCTCGTCGGCGGCGCCCCTGGTCGCCCACAGGTAGAGCGACGCCTCGGAGTGGTCGATCCGGTAGCCCGCGGCCTCGAGCGCCGAGCGCAGCGTCGTACGCCGGGCGCGGTAGCGCTCGTGCTGCTCCTTGACGTGCGCCTCGTCACCGAGCACCGCGGCCATGGCGTGCTGCTGGGGCGCGGGCATCATCAGGCCCAGGTTCTTGCGGACAGCGAGCAGTTCGGCGACGACGTCGCGGTCGCCGGCGACGAACGCGCACCGGTAGCCGGCGAGGTTGGAGCGCTTCGAGAGCGAGTGGACGACGAGGATGCCCTCGGCGGTGCCTCCGGAGATGTCGGGGTGCAGGACGGAGTGGGCCTCGCCCTCCCAGACGCAGTCCAGATAGCACTCGTCGGAGACGAGCAGCACCCCGCGCTCGCGGCACCAGTCGACGACCTTCTTGAGGTGCTCCTTGGGCAGCACCCGGCCCGAGGGGTTCGAGGGCGAGTTGACCCAGAGCAGCTTCGGCGTCTCGGGGCCGAAGGTCGTCAGCGCGTCGGTGGCGACGGCACGCGCGCCGACCAGCGCCGCCCCGACCTCGTAGGTCGGGTAGGCCAGCGCCGGGTAGCCGATCAGGTCACCCGGCCCCAGTCCGAGATAGGTCGGCAGCGAGGCGATGAACTCCTTGGAGCCGATCAGCGGCAGGACCTGGTCGAGCCCCAGGCCGGTCACCCCGTGCGTGCCGGCCAGCCAGTCGACGACGGCCTGCCGGACCTCGGGAGTGCCGATGGTCACCGGGTAGCCCGGCGCGTCCGCGGCCCGCGTCAGGGCGGCGCGGGCCACCTCCGGCGTCGGGTCGACCGGCGTGCCGATCGACAGGTCGACGATCCCGTCGGGGTGCGCACGGGCCCGCTCGGCGTACTGGGGCAGCTTGTCCCAGGGGAAGTCGGGCAGCCGGCCCGAGACCGCGCCCGACACGGCGCGGCTCAGTGGTCCTGGTTCTGCGGCTCGAGCGCAGCGATGAACTCGGCGTCCTTGTCGATCTCGCCCATCTTGGCGGCACCGCCGGGCGAGCCGAGGTCGTCGAAGAACTTCACGTTGGCGTCGTAGTAGTCCTTCCACTCCTCCGGCACGTCGTCCTCGTAGAAGATCGCCTCGACCGGGCAGACCGGCTCACAGGCGCCGCAGTCGACGCACTCGTCGGGGTGGATGTAGAGCATCCGCTTGCCCTCGTAGATGCAGTCGACGGGACACTCGTCGACGCACGCACGGTCCTTAACATCCACGCACGGCTGCGAGATGATGTAGGTCATCGGTTCCTCCTGAACCAGGACTAGCGGCAGAGTCAGACACGAATGTGTTTCGTATCGAGGTCAGCCTAGTATCCCCGGCGTGCCCGACGCGCGCAGACCCCCGGATTCTGGACGCCACCTCCTCGGACCCCACGTCGTGGGCCGGCGGATCGTCGTCCGCCGCGTCCTGCCGGGGCGGACCGGGCCCAGCGGCGGGCCCGCCTTCACCGACGTCCTCGGCACCTGCCTGGCCTGGGACGCCGACAGCTGCCTGGTCGAGAAGGCCGACGGTGAGAAGGTCCGGATCGCCCTGGCCGACATCGTCTCCGGCAAGCCGGTCCCGCCCCGCCCCGCGCCCCGGCTGCGGGTCAGTCCGCGCGACGCGGAGGTGCACACCGGCGGCCTGTGGCCCACGGTGGAGCGGGAGGCGCTCGGCGCGTGGCAGCTGCGCTCCGAGCGGGAGCCGGTCGGGCGGCTGCTGAAGCGCGCCAACTCCTGCCTGGCGATGGGCGACCCCGGCCGGCCGTTCGCCGAGGCGCTGGCCGACCTCGTCGCGTTCTACGCCGCGCGCGGCCGGGACCCGCTCGCCCAGGTCGAGGCGGACTCGGCCGTCGAGCAGGCCTTCGCCGACGCCGGCTGGCGGCGCCTGGAGTACGGCGAGTCCCACCTCATGCTCGCCTCGGTGGCGCGGCTGCGGCGCGAGCTGGCCGGCGCCGCCTCCCGCGACGGCGTCGAGCTCACCGTGACCGGCGCCCGTGCCCTGGCCTCGGCCGGCACCGGCTGCGATCCGGTCGCCGAGGCGCACGCCGCCGTCGACGGCGACTGGGTCGGCCTGCACGGCGTCACCGTCGACCCGGCGCACCGCCGCCGCGGGGTGGCCACGACCCTCGTCCTGGCCCTCCTCGACTGGGCGGCCGAGCGCGGCGCGCTGACCGCCTGGCTGCACGTCGAGACCGACAATCCCGGCGGGCATGCGTTCTGGGAGCGGCTGGGCTTCGTCGTCCACCACACCTGCCGCTACTACGTGCCGGAGGCTCCCAGCTCCGCCAGCGCCTGGCCGGTCAGCCGGTAGGTCGTCCACTCCTCCATGGGGCGGGCGCCCAGCTCCTCATAGAACTCGATCGACGGGGTGTTCCAGTCGAGCACGGCCCACTCGACGCGTCGGTAGCCCCGATCGACCGCGATCCTCGCCAGCGCGGTCAGCAGCGCCCTGCCCAGGCCGCTGCCGCGCTGCTCGGGCTCGACGAAGAGGTCCTCGAGGTAGATCCCCGGCGTGCCGGTCCAGGTCGAGAAGGTGCGGAACCACAGCGCCATCCCGACGACCACGCCCTCGGGGGACTCCGCCACGAGGACGCCGGCGACGGGATCCTCGCCGAACACCCAGCGGCGCAGGTCGTCCTCGGTCGTCTCGACCGCGTCGGGCTCCCGCTCGTACGTCGCGAGCGCCCGGATCAACCGGAGGACGTCGGGGACGTCCTCCGGCGTCGCGGGGCGGACCCCGGCCGGCAGGCCGGGCCCGCCCTCAGCCACGGGCGAGGAAGTTGAGCAGGTCGTGCCGGGTGAGCACGCCGACCGGCTTGCCGTCCTCGTGGACCAGCACCGCGTCCGCCGACTCGAGCAGCGGCACCGCCGCCGTGGCGTCCTCGGTCGAGCCGATCGTCGGCAGCGCCGCCGACATGTGCTGCTCGACGGAGTCGGTCAGCTTGGCCTTGCCGGTGAACAGCGCGTCGAGCAGGGCCCGCTCCGACACCGAGCCCGCGACCTCGGCGGCCACGATCGGCGGTTCGGCGCGCACGACCGGCATCTGGGAGACGCCGTACTCCTGGAGGATCTGGACGGCCTCGGCGATCGTCTCGTTGGGGTGGGTGTGCACGAGGGCCGGCATGCCGACCGACTTGCTCCGCAGCACCTCGCCGACGGCCTGGGCCGGGCGGGGCTGACCGGTGCTGAAGCCGTACTGGGCCAGCCAGTCGTCGTTGAAGACCTTGCTGAGGTAGCCGCGACCCGAGTCGGGCAGCAGCACGACGACCACCGCGTCGTTCCTGCCCTCGGCGGCGAGCTCCTGCGCGAGCTGGCGCGCGGCGTAGGCGGCCATCCCGGAGGACCCGCCCACGAGCAGCGCCTCCTCGCGGGCGAGGCGGCGGGTGAAGGCGAACGAGTCGGCGTCGGAGACCTCGATGATCCGGTCGGCCACGCCCCGGTCGTAGGTCTCGGGCCAGAAGTCCTCGCCCACGCCCTCGACGAGATAGGGACGGCCGGTGCCGCCGGAGTAGACCGAGCCGGCCGGGTCGGCCCCGACGACCTGCACGTCGCCGTTCTGCTCCTTGAGGTAGCGGCCGATCCCGGAGATCGTGCCGCCGGTGCCGACGCCCGCGACGAAGTGGGTGATCCGCCCCTCGGTCTGACGCCACAGCTCGGGACCGGTCTCCTCGTAGTGGGAGCGCGGGTTGTGCGGGTTGGAGTACTGGTCGGGCTTCCAGGCGCCGGGCTGGCTCGCGAGCCGGTCGGACACGTTGTAGTAGGAGTCGGGGTGCTCGGGCGGGACCGCGGTCGGGCAGACGACGACCTCGGCGCCGTACGCCTTGAGGACGTTGCGCTTGTCCTCGCTGACCTTGTCGGGGCACACGAAGATGCAGTGGTAGCCCTTCTGCTGGGCGACCATCGCCAGCCCGACGCCGGTGTTGCCGGACGTCGGCTCGACGATCGTGCCCCCCGGCTGCAGGGCGCCGGACGCCTCCGCGGCCTCGATCATGCGGGTGGCGATCCGGTCCTTCACCGAACCGCCGGGGTTGAGGTACTCCACCTTGGCCAGCACCAGCGGTCCGCCGTCACTGTCCGGCAGGTCGAGGGAACGGTTGAGCCGGACCAGCGGGGTGTTGCCGATCAGCTCCAGCAGGGACTCGACGTACTCCATGCGATCACCGTACCGGTGTCTTCCGTAGAGTTGCGGCGTGAGCAAGGCGTCCGCAGCCCGCAAGCTCGCCGCCGCCGCGCTGTACGGCGGGGGCGGGCTCTCCGCGCTGGGCGCGGGCCTGTACGGCGTCCTGTCCGCCGAGGCCCGGATCGCGCGCAAGACGATCGGCCCCGCCCGCGACGAGCCGCCGCCGGACGCGACCGGCTGGTACGGCCGCGGCCGCCCCGGGCCCGCCATCCGGATCGCGCTGCTCGGCGACTCCAGCGCCGCGGGCTATGGCGTCGAGCGGGTGGAGGAGACGCCGGGCGCGCTCATCGCCTCCGCGATCGCGGAGCATGCCGACCGCCGGGTCTACCTGCGCGAGTTCTGCGTGGTGGGGGCCAAGTCCTCCGATCTCGCCGCCCAGGTCGACCGCGCGCTGCCGATCGAGCCCGACGTCGCGGTCATCCTCATCGGCGGCAACGACGTCACCCACACCGTGCGGCCCTCCCATTCCGTGCGCTCGCTGTCGGAGGGGGTGCGCCGCCTGATCGCGGCGGGCGCGACCGTCGTGGTCGGCACCTGCCCCGACCTCGGCACCGTCCAGCCGATCGCTCCCCCGCTGCGCCAGGTGGCGCGGGCCTGGTCGCGCCGGCTCGCCGCCGCGCAGACGATCGCGGTGGTCGAGGAGGGCGGCCGGACCGTGTCCCTCGGCGACATCCTCGGCCCGGAGTTCGCCGCCGCGCCCGCGCTGCTCTTCGGTCCCGACCAGTTCCACCCCTCCGCCGAGGGCTACCAGGCACTGGCCGGGGTCCTCGTCCCCTCCGTGCTCGCCGCGCTCGAGCACGCCCCCGAGGAGGCCGACCTCGAGGCGTACCGCGGCGAGGGCGTGCTGCCCGTCACCCGGGCCGCGGTGCAGGCCGTCAACGAGCCCGGCACCGAGCTGGGCGGCACCGAGGTCGGCGGCCGGCGAGCCGGCGTCCGTGGCCTCTGGGTGGAGCTGCGGCACCGCCGGGGCCGCAAGCACGTTCCCGGTGAGGCGCCCGAGGAGCACGAGACGGCGCCGGACCCCGTCTGAGGCTGGTCCGGGTCTCCGGTTCAACTACCGAATTTGTCGTCCCCAGCGGCGGTTCACGACGACATGCGCTCGTTCGACGGCAGGCTGGCGACGGCGTACCAACGAGCGGGTCGGCGGCGCCCGACCCCGGAGTGGACCCTCGACCAGCCCTGGTGGTGGATCGACACGTCGACCGTGGACCGACGGCGCGCCCTCGGCGACGAGGACCGGCGGATCTGGCTGCGGCGGCAGGTGGCGAGAGGTCGGCTGCGGCGCGCGGTTCAACCACCGGAACTGTCGCTCAGACCGCTCGAGGGCGACGAATTCGGTAGTTGAACCGAAAAACATGCCGGCCCCGACCCACCGAGGTGGGCCGGGGCCGTCGTGCGACCGGAAGGTCAGTCCTGCTGGAGGATCGCGAGGATGCGCAGCAGGTTGGTGTAGATCCAGACCAGGCTGACGGTCATCGCGAACGACGCCCGCCACGACTCGCGCTCCGGGATGCCGTTACGGACGCCCTGCTCGACGAAGTCGAAGTCCATGACCAGCATGAACACACCGAGCACGAGGCCGGCGACCGCGAAGATCAGGCCGAGCGGGCCGAAGCCGAACAGGCCGAGGTCGGCGCTGAACATGCTGAGGACGATCTCCATGAGGCCGAGGCCGACCATGCCGAACATCGCCGCGGTGACCATGGTGCGGAACTTGTTGCCGACCTTGATGTCGAGGAACTTGTACGCCGCCAGGGTGCCGGCGAACGCGGCCATGGTGCCCAGCACGGCCTGCAGGACGATGGTGTCGCCGATGAAGGCGTCGAACGTCTTGCTGATGGCACCCAACGCCACACCCTCGGCCGCCGCGAAGGCGAGCACGAGCGCGGGGCTGATCTCCCGCTTGAAGGAGTTCACCAGGGACAGGACGAAGGCCAGGATGCCGCCGATCGCGGACGCGGCGTAGAGCGGCGCGAGGTCCTCGGCGACGTCCGCACCCTCGATGGCCGGGGTGAGGAACCAGGTGGCGGCCGCCGCGACGAAGACGACGGCCAGCGTGATCGCGGTCGACTGGACGACCGAGTCGATCGTCATCCGGCCCGGGCGAGCGCCGGTCGGCGCCTCGGGGGCGGGGTAGCCGGGCTGCTGGTAGCCGCCGTACTGCGGCTCACCGAAGCCCTGGTAGGCAGCGGCTCCGGACCGGTTGAACTCCTCGGAGCGCCGGAACACCGGGTTGTTGCTCTGCATGGTCTCCTCCGCAGGCTTGCGAGTCTGCCGGGCGGCCACGGTGGACGCCCTTCCACCTACAGTCTAGGTGTCTCGATGCTGGTGCAACGCTCGGACGTTGCCAAAGGTTCCCGAACCGGCCGTCTCAGCGCCCGGTGATCCTGACCGACACCTCCCGGCCGGGTACGTCGGGCCGCACCTCGATCCGTCCGCCGGTGCCCGGCGCCCACTGCCCGCCGGTCACCGTGACGTCATACCCGCCGGGGTAGTGGAGCGGACTGACGAAGATCTCGGTCGGGGCGTCGACGGCGTTGGAGCGGTACCGGTAGGCGAAGTCCCCGCTCTCGACGTCGAAGGACATCGCCAGCGGCGTGCCCGCGGTCGCCTGGGCGTAGGTGCGCACGAGGCGACGCAGCTTGCCCTGCTTGACCGTGCCGAAGTCGGTGTCGTCGCGGAACATCCCCTGCGCGTCGTCGGCGGTCGTGGGATCCTGCCACCGCTTGTAGGCCCAGTGGGACCAGCCCATCAGGTTCTCGTCGGCGACCGCGGCGTCGATCTCGATGGCGCGCAGGTTGTCGGTCGCGCCCCACTCGCTCATCATCGGCGCGGCCCGCATCCTGTCGGCCTGGGCGAGAGCGGTCGCCGTCCGCTCCCGGCTGAACCGCCAGCAGTTCTCGACCTTGCCGAACGGCAGGCCCTGCGACTCGAGGAAGACGTCCTGACAGTAGTTGTGCCAGGAGTAGCCGAGCTGGTCCTCCCCCGCCATCGGCTCCAGGTAGGTCGGCACCTGGCGACCGGCGGCCAGCTGCTGCGGCTCCCACCACACGACGTTGTGCGGGTCGACCTGGCGGATCGCCCGGGTAGCCTTCTCGTACGCCGGTTGCAGCTCGCGCCGGTAGGACGCCGCACAGCCGTCGGTGAAGCAGGACAGCCACTCCAGGCCCATCCACGGCTCGTTGATGAGGTCGTAGCCCATCAGGTGCGGCTGGTCCTTCCACCAGGTGGCCGCGACCTGCCAGGCCCGCGCCCAGCCGTCGAGACCGCCGTGCCTGTTGGCCCAGAACTGGTCGAACACGGCCGAGTTCTCGGGCGTCCAGTAGCCCATCGGGAAGGGCAGGTTGACCGGCGGCAGCAGGCCGAGCAGCGGCGGACGGCGCAGCGCCCAGTCGGGCACCCCCTCGCCGCCGTACGTCTCGTGCCACTGGTCCTGGTGCATGTCGAGCTGCATCCAGATCCCGCGCTCGGCCAGCAGGTCCATGACCCGCTGCCAGCCGGCGCGGTACGCCGGGTCGCCGACGCCCGGCGCGTCCGGCGTGATGCCCGCCCACAGGGTGCCGAGGCGGGCGCCGTTGAAGCCGTACCGCTCCAGCCAGCGTGCGTCGGCCGCGGTGAAGCCCTCGGCCGTGTCCGGCGGGACATAGGGGTCGAGCTTCCAGACCAGGTTGAAGCCGTGGACGATCACGACCCGGCCCCGCTCATCGACCAGCCAGCGTCCCTCGCGTCGCAGCTGGGGCGGCTCGTCCGGGCCGGCGGGCGCCGAGGCGGGCACGACCGACGACCGCACGGCGGGGGCGGCGGGCGCGGGCGGGCTCGCGGTGGCGAGGACCCCCGCCGCCAACGCGGCCACCGCCAACAAGGAGATGGAACGTGTTCTAGCGAGCACGCAACCGTCAACGACGGCCGGCGCCGGAAGTGACGCGGATCACTCCGTGCGCCGCAGCCGGACGACGGTGTCCCGCACGAGCAGCGGTCCGTCCTCGGTGGCCTGCTCGCGAACCGGGGTGTCGGCGACCTCGACCTCCCACCCGCCGTCCGGCCGGTCGGCGCCGAGTGTCCCGAGGACGCGGTCGGGCTCGAACATCAGGCCCGGGCCGTGGTCGTGACGGGCTCCGGTGACGACGTCGTCGGGGTGGTGGGCGGTGACCAGCAGCCGCCCACCCGGAGCGACGGCCTCCGCGATCCCGCGGTAGATGTCCGCGAAGTCGGGCGTCGGGACGTGGAGGAAGCTCACGGTCACCAGGTCGAAGGTGTGCCGGCCCGCAGGGCGCGGGTCGGCGAGGGCGTCGTAGAACCCGATCCTGATCCGGTCGCCGACGCCCTCGTCCTCGGCGTGCGCGGCGACCTTCGCCAACGCCACCTGCGACACGTCGACCGCCGTGACCCGCCAGCCCTGCTTCGCCAGCCACACCGCGTCGCCGCCCTCGCCGCACGCGACGTCGAGGGCGGTGCCGGGCGTCAGGTCGGCGGTCTGCTCGACCAGCCGCTGGTTGGGCCGGCCGCTCCAGACCCGGTCGCTGCCGGCGTACCGCTCGTCCCAGAAGCCCGCGGTGAGCGCGTCGCGCAGGGCCTCGAGGGAGTGGTCGTGATCGTGGTGATGACGGTGCATGGCCCTACTGTCCCGCTTCAGGTGGACATGAAGTCAAGCGCTGCTGTGGGCAGCGGCGCACTGCCGTGGGCGGAACCGCCTGGTCCGGGGCCGCCGCGCGCCGCAGGGTGGCGGCATGAGCGATGACAACCGACCCCGCATGTTCGACGACCGGGTACGGCGCGAGCTGCTCCAGCAGCGCGTGCTGGTCCTCGACGGTCCGCTGGACGACGACAACGGCGTGCTGCTGACCACCCAGCTCGTGGCGCTGGCCGCCGACGACCCGAACGCCGACGTCGCGCTGTGGATCCACTCCCCCGGCGGCTCCGTGCCGGCCATGCTCGCCATCCGCGACGTGATGCGCCTGGTGCCCTGCGACGTCGCGACCCTGGCGCTCGGCATCGCCTGCAGCGCCGGCCAGTTCCTGCTGTCCTCCGGCACCCGCGGCAAGCGCCGGGCGCTGCCGCACGCACGCGTGCTCATGCACCAGGGGTCGGCCGGGATCGCCGGCACCGCCGTCGACATCGAGCTGCAGGCCCAGGACCTGCGCCACACACGCGACACCGTGCTGGGCCTCATCGCGCAGGACACCGGGCAGCCGCTGGAGCGGGTGTTCGAGGACTCGCTGCACGACCGGTGGTACTCCGCCGAGCAGGCGCTGGAGTACGGCTTCGTCGACGAGATCGTGGCGTCGTACGACGCGCTGGTGCCGCCCCGGCGCGCGCCGCTCGGCCTCGGCAGCTTCGCCGTGGCGGGCACCAGGGTGAAGGAGGCGCGATGAGCAGCTACCTCGTCCCCAACGTGATCGCCCAGCACCCGCGTGGCGAGCGGATCATGGACGTGTACTCCCACCTGCTCGCCGAGCGCGTGGTCTACCTGGGCACCGCGATCGACGCGGGGGTGGCCAACTCGCTGGTGGCGCAGCTGCTCCACCTGGAGGCGGACAACCCCGACCGCGACATCCAGCTCTACATCAACTGCGAGGGCGGCGACCCGAGCGCGATGCTCGCCGTGCACGACACCATGCAGTTCATCCGGCCGCAGGTCGCGACGACCTGCGTCGGCCAGGCGATCGCCGTCGGGGCGGTGCTCCTGGCCTCCGGCGCCGCCGGCAAGCGGGCGGCGCTCCCCCACGCCCGGGTGGTGCTCCACCAGCCGGCCGCCCAGGGCCGGGGCGCGATCCCCGACCTGATCCTGCAGGCCGACGAGGTGGTGCGGGTGCGCGCCGACATCGAGCAGATCCTGTCGCGGCACACCGGCCAGGACACCGCGACCCTGCGGGCCGACACCGACCACGACCGCGTCTTCACCGCGCTGGGCGCGCAGGAGTACGGCCTCATCGACCACGTGATCGAGGAGCGCGGCCCGGCCGTCGTCGCCGGGAGGTGATCAGGCGGCCAGCGCGTACGCCGACACCGGGGCCGCTGCCACCGGGAGGGGCACCGGGACCGCCACCGGGCGGAGGTCGCCGGCGACCGAGGTGGTGAGGTCGAGCAGCGTCGTGCCGAGCGCGCCGAGCACCGCCGCGATCATCTCGCTGCTCGGCTCCTTGACGCCCCGCTCGATCTCCGAGAGGTACTGCGGCGAGATGCCGGCCCGCCCCGCCGTCTCGGTCAGCGTCTCACCGCGCTCGCGGCGCAGGTCGCGCAGTCGTCGTCCCACCAGGTCCCGCCACAGCGGCTCGGCTTCCCTCTGCTCCTCGGCCATGCCTCATCGTAGGTCGATGGCCGGGCCCGATCCGGGCCCAGCAGCGGAGTTCTGCTCTCAGCAGAAGTCGGTGGCCCCCCGGTGGTGCGGGCGGTGGTGTCCTGGTTCGGGACATCGGAATGGGGTGTCTCGCGACATCGGAATGGGATGTGTCGGGTGATCGGCATGGCGCG
>NZ_JBNINR010000027.1:0-23039 GCF_051390595.1 Nocardioides segetis
CCGGCACCCCACGTAGCAGACGTTGGTGAAGTTGATGTTCCGGTTCACCACATACGTCACCGTGTCCCCGACCGCCTGCCTGCGGAGGTCGTCGGCCAGGCGGACCACCTGCCGGAGCAGGTCGCCCTCGGCGGTCATCAACGTCAACGCGTGCTCATCGGACAGGTCCACCAGCCCCGACGCCGCGGCCGCCTCCGCCGCACGCAGCGCGGCACCACCCTCCGCGTGCAGCACCGCCGGCGCGCCCGTTCTGGCGGCAGCCTCGCCGACGGTGGCCCAGTCGCCGTACACCGACCCGAAATCGGAGCGCCGGTCCCCGCTCCGTCCTTCGGTATCCACTGCCTCGTGCAGATCGGTGCGTCCCGCCGATTCGAAGCCGCCGTCGGGCTCCTGCCACGCCAACCCGACCGGCCGCACGTCGGGGATCGCCAGCCCGTCCGGGCCCGCGAGCGCGGCGACGTGGGGATGCAGACGGGGATCGATCCACGCCTCACCGCGCTGCAACGACCCGACGACGTATTCGGGGTGCACCGTCAACCGGGCCTTGAGCTCGAACCCACACTGAGCGGTGATCGACCGGAGCCGGTCCAGCGAGGGCCACGGCCGTTCGGGGTTCACATGATCCGGCGTCAACGGCGACACCCCACCCCAGTCATCGACCCCCGCATCCAACAACGCGCGGCACTCGAGGGCACCGGCCGAGTGGTCGACCAGGTTCGGCGGGGCCTGGACCCGGGCCTTGGGGCCCAACACGATCCGGGTCACCGCGATCGCGGCCCGGTACTCGGCGAGGTCGAGGTCGTCGACATGACGCATCGCCGTGTCGGGCTTGGCGCGGAAGTTCTGCACGATCACCTCCTGCACCGCCCCGTAGGCGCGTGAGACCCTCCGCAGCGCGAAGATCGTCTCGGCCCGCTCGGTCAGGCTCTCCCCGATCCCGACCAGCAGACCCGTGGTGAACGGGATCCCCAACCGGCCCGCGTCCTCCAGGGTCCGCAACCGCACCCTCGGGTCCTTGTCCGGCGACCCGTAATGCGCCAGCCCCTTCGTCTCGAACAACCGCCGCGAGATGGTCTCCAGCATCATCCCCATCGACGGCGACACCGCCTTGAGCCGGTTCAACTCCTCCCACGACATCACTCCGGGGTTCAGATGCGGCAACAGACCGGTCTCTTCGAGGACCCGGATCGCCATCGCCCGCACATACGCCAACGTCGAGTCGTAGCCCTGCTCGTCCAACCACGCCCGCGCCTCGGGCCACCGGTCCTCGGGCCGGTCACCCAACGTGAACAACGCCTCCAGGCAACCGAGCTCGGCGCCCTGGCGGGCCACGGCAAGGATCTCGTCCGGCGACAAGTACGGCGCCCGCCCCTCCCGCGCCCCCTGGGCCGGGGTCTCCACGAACGTGCAGTAATGACACCGATCCCGACACAACCTCGTCACCGGGACGAACACCTTCGGCGAGAACGTCACGACGCCAGGGCGGCCGGCCGCGACCAGACCCGCATCCCGCACCCGCGCCGCCGCCACACACAACCGATCCAACTCCCCACCGGTCGCCGCCAACAACGCAGCCGCCTCACCCACATCCAACGCCACACCACGCTCCGCACGCACCAACGCACGACGAACCTGCTGGGAAGTGGGCACCTCGGGAGTTCCCATGGTCACGGCTGACTCACCTTCTGTGCTGCTGGTCGACGCTCTGGTCGACCAGTGTCGATCGTCGTCCCGACCGCTCGGACGTCGCCCAGCAGGTCGGGTGGGATGCGGCGCAGGGTCGCGGTGGTGTGGGGGCCGACACCGAGCCGGATCGCCCGGCGCAGAGCGTGCACGTCGTCGACGTCGCAGCGCAACGCGAGCAGGTCCTCGCCGAGCGGCTCCATGCCGGCCGCGACGTGCCGGCCGGCCGAGTCGTCGCCGAACCGCGGCTCGATCCGACCCTCGGGCGCGGTCAGCAAGGTCGTGCCGGCGCCGCCGAAGTCCGCGACCCGGCACGGCACGCCCCGCCGGGAGGCCCGGACGAGGGCCTCGGCGAGGTCGGCGGCCGAGATCGCGGGCAGGTCCGACACCAGGACCGCCGTGGGCCGGCCGGGCGCCATCCGGCCCAGGGCCCATGCGATGTCGCCGTTGAGCTCCCCCGGCGCCGGAGGCACGACGACGCGGGCGCCCAGGTCGACCACCCGGGACGCGACATACGCGTCCCGGGTGCCGACCACGACGTCACCCACCACACCCCCCACCGCACCGCCCACGGCGGCGCAGCGCACCACGGTCGCGACCGTGTCGAGGACGAACGCCAGCGCCAGCTCCCGCCGCGCCGCCTCGGGCATCGCGAGCCGCGACTTGGCCAGCTCGAGCTCCTTGACCGGCACCAGGACCTGGAAGGCTCCCGGCGCGATGTCAGCGCGCGCCATTCCCGCCGCGACCACGCGCTGCCGGGGCGGCACCCGGCTCGACACCCGGCTCGACATGGTCAGGGCAGGCCGATGATCCGCACGCCCGCATGGGTCCGGTTCCGGATGTTGATCCCGATCAGCAGCGGCGTCAGGCACTCGACGAGGCGGCTGGCCTCCAGCTTGCCCGCGTCGACGACGCGCAGGCCGTCGATGGCGCCGATGATCTCGCGCACGACCTCCTTCGCCGCCTTGGTGTCCCCGCAGATCAGGGTGTCCTGGTCGAGCGGGCTGCCGAGATCCTCGAGGACGACGGCGCTGAGCGTGTGCAGTCCGGAGACCACGTCGACCCCGGCCGGCGCGGCCGCGGCCGCCTGCTGTCCCGCCGAGCCCGCCCACACGCCGACGACCTGGGTCGGCCGGCCGCCGATGGCGGGGGCGAGCGGGACCGTGGCGTCGAGCAGCACCTTGCCAGGAACCAGCTCGTCGGCGACCGAGGTGATGGTCGCGACCTGGCTGGCGAGGGGGACGGAGAGAATGACCAGCCGGTCCGCGCGGCGTACCGCCTCCGCGTTGGCCACACCGTGCACCGTCGCCGACGGCAGCTGCTGGGTCAGGCGCTCGGCGGCGGCCTCGGCCCGCGCCGCGTCCCGCGACCCCAGGGCGACGGCGAAGCCCGCGTCCGCCAGTCGTACGGCGAGCCCGTAGCCCAGCGCGCCGGTCCCGCCGAGGACGGCGACGACCTCACTCATCGTCGGCACCGATCGCGACGATGGCGTCGATCTCGACGCGAGCGTCCTTCGGCAGGGCCGCCACGCCGACGGTGGTCCGGGCCGGGACGCTGCCGGGGAAGGCCGCCGCGTAGGCCTCGTTGATCTCCGCGAAGCCGTCCAGCCGCGTCGTGTAGATCGTCATCCGCAGCGCCCGCTCCAGGCTGGTGCCGGCGCTCGCGCACACGGTCTCGAGGTTGGCCAGCGACCGCCGGGTCTCGGCGGCCAGGTCCGCGTTGTCGAGCTCGCCCGTGGCGGGGTCGAGGGGAAGCGACCCCGAGCAGTAGAGGACGTCGCCGTGGCGGACGGCGTGGACGTAGGGGCCGACAGCGGCCGGCGCGGCGTCGCTGACGATGGGCTGGGGGGTGGGCATGCAGGCTTCCTCGGGTCTCGGGGACGGTTCGGGGATCGGGTCGGGTGTGACCGGCCCGCGCCGGCTGTAACTACCTGTTCATGTCACCACCTGACCCGTAGACCGATCAGCCAGTGACAAGGACAGGTAGTTACAGCTCCAACGGCCGGGCGCTCCGACCTCGATCATGGGCGATAGCATCGAGAGGCGATACGTGGATCGTGGGGAAGATGTCGAGAGCGGGTCTGTGGATATCACACAACGGGCGCAGGAGCTGCTGACCCAGGACCTCCAGATCGCGGAGCACCTGACCGACGCGGCGTGGGAGAAGCTCCCCGGCTACGAGCTCGGCGCCCTCGACCGCACCGAGGTGGCGAGCGCGATCACGGCCGGCACCCGGTCCATGCTGCTGGCGATCGCCGAGGGCCGACCGCCGCACGAGTCCGAGCTGGAGCCCGCGCGCCGGATCGCCGAACGGCGGGCGATCCAGGGGGTGCCGATCGAGAGCCTCGTCGGCTCGTGGCGCAACGCCGAGCGGACCATGCTGGCCCGGCTCCTGACCAGCGCCACCCCGCTGACGACGACCGACATCCAGGAGGTGGTCCGGCGCGTCGGGGTGGTCGTCGACGCGATGGTCGGCGCGTCGACCGCCGCCTACCGCGAGGTCGCCGGCGACCTGCACCCGCCGTTCAGCCGGCTCAGTGTCGACCTCGTGTCGCGCCTGGCCGGTGCCGAGGCGCTCGACCCCGCCCACCTCGACCGGCTGGCGAGTACGGCGGGCGTGCGGGTGCACCAGCCCCACCGGGTGATCGCCCTGTCGGTCGGCCCCCAGGACGGCCCGCTCGTGGCCCGCTCCCGGCAGGCACTGGTCGACCGGCTCCGCTCGCACGTGGACGGGCCGATCCTGATCGGAAGCCACCAGGGATGCACGATCCTCGTCACGGCCGACGTGGAGCGGATCGACGACGTCCTCGACCGCGCGCTGGGGGACGCCGGAGTCCCGGGCAGCACCGCGGTCGGGGTGGGCATGCGACGGGCCCGGTTCAACGAGTCCGCGGGCTCCCTGCGCGAGGCCGTCGCGGCACTCGAGGTGGGCCGCCGGCTGGAGGCGCGGCTGACCCTCTTCGAGGACGTCATCCCCGAGGTCCTCATCGTCGAGAACCGCGGCATGGCCGCGCAGATGGCCGGCTCGGTCCTGGGCCCGATCGACAAGGGCGACCTCCTCGAGACCCTGCGCACCTTCCTGGGCTGCGGCCTCTCGACGCGTGCCACCGCCGCCGAGCTGCACGTCCACGAGAACACCGTCACCTACCGGGTCCGCCGCATCTGCGACCTGCTGGGCGTCGAGAGCTCGGCCGAGCTGGTGCGCGTCGACATCCTCATGGCCCTGCGCGCGCGGCAGCTCTACGACGACCTCGACGTGAGCCGGTCCTGACGTGAGCCGCGCCGACTCCCGGGAGCTGCGCACGAGCGACCCGGTGCCGCCCGATCTCCAGCGCCTCGCGCGGGCGATGCTCAAGGAGTTCGACGACCTCATGACGCGCATCGTCGACGAGGTCTGGTCCTCCGTGCCCGCCTACGCGGAGCTCGTGTTCAAGCAGGGCGAGCTGCGGGAGCGGATCCGCGAGAACGTCCACACCGTCATCGTCTGCCTGCTGGAGGGCCGCGGGCCCACGGCGGCCGAGCTCGCGCGCGCCTCCCTGACCGGGGAGCGACGGGCGCTGCAGGGAGTGTCGCCCTCGTCGGTCATCCAGTCGTTCCGTACGGCGGAGCGGGCGCTCAACGACGAGTACTTCGACTGGTGCTCCCGCATGCAGGTCCGGCGGGCCAACATCCGGCGGGGCCGGGCCACCCTCATCTCCAGCCTGGACCAGCTCGAGCACGCGATGCTCACCTCGCACCTGGAGATCCAGCGGCAGATCGAGGAGGGGCAGCGGCTCAGCGAGCCGGCGCTCTTCCGCAGCCTCGCCGCGGGCGGCAACGTCGACCGGGCGGACGTGGAGCGGCTGGCCGTGACGATGGGCATCGACGACCCCGAGCACGCGAGCTTCGTGACGGTCGGGCTCGGCACGTCCGTGCCCGCCGACCGGGCCGCCATGGAGCAGCACCGGCACCACGTGGTCGGGCGGCTGCGCAACCTCCTCGCCGTACCGGTCCTGTCCGGCACGGTGCGGTCCGGCTCGGACGGCTGGATGGCCGTGCTGGCCATGCCCTGGGAGGCGGAGCTGGACCTGCTGGCCCAGCGGGTCGCGACCGCGCTCAAGCAGGACGCCGCCCCCGACCTGCGGGCCTCGGTGGGCGAGCCGTTCTCGGGCCTCTCCGGCCTGGGGACGTCGTGCCGGCAGGCGGTCGTCACCCTCGAGTCGCGCAGCGGGCGCGACATCCCGGCGCCGGTGCTGCTCTTCCGCGACTCGCTGCTCGAGGTGCTGATCCACCGCGACGGCGCCACGGCCCGCCAGCTCGTCCAGCGCTACCTCTCCCGGCTGCAGGGCACGGACCTGCTGCTCACCTTGACCACGCACCTCGAGCACCACCTGTCGGTGCGGGCGACCGCCGAGGCCCTGCACGTGCACAAGAACACGGTGGTCTACCGACTGAGGCGGGCCGAGGAGCTGACCGGGCTCAGCCTGCGCGACACCCGCGACCTGGCGCTCCTCGTCCTGGCGGTCGAGGCCGACCAGGCCGCGAAGGCGGCGGGCGGGGCGCACCGCGACGCGCAGCCCCCGGCCGAGCCGCGCGGCTGAGCCTCGCCGCGCCGTCAGGGAGCGATCAGGCCCGCCTCGCGCGCGGCGCTGACGAGCGAGTCGACCAGCAGCTCGGGGGCCGCGGTGCCGTCGTCGATCACCACGAGCGAGTCGACCCCGGCGTCGCGCATCGCCAGCAGGCCGCGCGCGGCGTCCTCGACGGTGCCCGAGATCGTCACCGCGCCGACGCAGTCGTCGTCGACGAGGTCGGCCGCCGCCTGGCCCGACCGCAGCCGGCGCTGCAGCTCCGCGGCGAGCTCCTGGTCGATCCCGGCCTGGGCCGTGATCGCCGAGGCGCCGTGCATGCCGAGATAGCGGGCGGTGTGCGCGCGCAGTTGCTCGCGGGCCTCGGCGGTCGTGGGGGCGATCGCGAACGAGGCGTACGCCGTGATCTCGCGCGGCTGGTGGGTCTCGCGGACCCAGCGCGCGTACCCGGCCGAGGAGAGCACGGAGAGCATCAGCCCGTCCGCGCTCTCGGCGCCGGATGCCAGCGCCCGCGGACCCTTCACGCCCCAGACGATCGGGACGTCCCGCGGCGGGGCGGCGTCGAGCGCGCAGTCGATCTCGTTGCCGAGCAGCGTCTGCCGCAGGCGCTCGCCGCGCAGCAGGGTCCGCAGCGCGGCGGTGTACTCGGCGAGCACGCCGATGGGCCGCTCGAACTCGATGCCGAGCTGCTCCTGCATCCATCGCGCGTTGGAGGCGCCGATGCCCAGGACGCTGCGGCCGCCGGCCACCTCGTCGAGGGCGTGGGCCTCCATCGCCATCAGCGCGACGTGACGGGTCCACGGGTTCACGACCCCGAGGCCGACGCGGACCGTCTCGGTGACGGCCGCGATGGCGCCGGCGACGGCGAACGCCCCGCGCTCCAGGTAGTCCTCGCTGACCCAGACCTCGTGCAGTCCGGCCGCCTCGGCCCGCTGGGCCAGCCGCACCGCGTCGGCCGCCGTACGACGCCCCGAGGGCGCCACTCCCAGCCTCATGCCCGCGCCGTCTCCGCGAGCGCCGCGTCCAGGGCGGCGAGGCTGGGCTCGATGACCGGGACGGCCGGGAGGGCCGCCGCCGTGGTCGGGATGTCCTTGAGCCCCGTCGAGGTGCCGAGCAGCACCACCCGGTCGGAGGCGGCGACGACACCGCGCTCGATGAGCGACGGCAGGGCGCCGACCGTCGTGGCCGACGACGCCTCGAGGAAGAGCCCGTCGCTGCTGGCGAGGCGGCGCTGGGCGGCCAGGGTGGTCGCGTCGTCGACGGTGGCCGCGGCGCCGCCGGTGCGCACGAGTGCGTCCCAGCCCTGCCAGGTCGCCATCGGCGTCGCGATGGAGAAGGCCACCGAGGACGACACCGGCACCGTGGCGCCGGCCCGGTAGCCGTGCTCGAGAGCGGCTCCGTAGGGTCCGAACGGCTCACTGGCGACCAGGCGCGGCACCGACGTGCTGAGCCCCAGGTCCACCAGGTCCTGGAAGCCGCGGGACAGACCGGCCAGCGCGTCGCCGTACGCCACGGGCGTCACGACGACGTCGGGGACGTCGCCGAGCTGGGCGTGCAGCTCGTAGGCGATGGTCTTGTAGCCCTCGCAGCCGAAGGGGTTGGAGCCCGACGGCGGGCCGACGAAGCCCGACATCGGCACCCAGCCGCGCTCCTCGACCGCCTGCCGCATGATCACCCACCGGTCGGTCGGGTTCTCGACGGCGACGGTCTCGGCGCCGTAGGCCTGCATCATCGTCTTCATGGCCAGCGGCACGGAGGCCAGCGTGAGCACGACGCAGCGGATGCCGGCGCGGGCGGCGTAGGCGGCGACGGCGGCGCCGTGGTTGCCGGTGCTGGAGACCACGACCGTGTCGCGGCCCTGCTGGACCGCCTTGGTCACCGCGACCGCGGCGAGCCGGTCCTTGTAGGACCAGGTGGGGTTGCGCGACTCGTCCTTGACGTAGAGGTGGTCGAGACCGAGCTCGGCGGCCAGGTTCGACGCCTCGACCAGCGGGGTGTCACCCTCGCCGAGGCTGACCACCGGGCCGTCGCCGAGGGGCAGCAGCGGCCGGTACCGGAACATGCCCGGGTCGTCGGTGGTCTCCAGGCCGCGCAGCCGGCTCAGGTCGTGCGCCGGGACGGCGTACACGTGGCCGCCGTCGACCTCCGTCGGGAGGTAGGCGTCGGCCTCGCTGACGGTGGCGCCGGTGACCGGGTGGATCAGGTGCCCGAGATAGCTGCTCATGCCGGTACGACCTGCAGCTCCCGGCGCCGGTCGCTGAGCAACCGGACGCCGTCGTCGGTGACCACCAGTGCGTCCTCCACCATCATCCCGCCCCAGCCGAGCTCGTAGTACGGGGTCTCGAAGCAGAAGGTCATGCCCGCCTCCAGCGGGACGTCGTGCGACGGCGCCACGATCGGCGGCTCGTAGACCTCGAGGCCGATGCCGTGGCCGACGTGCTGGCGCCGGTAGGGCTGCGGCCCGCCGGTGGACTCGACCACCTGGAGCGCGTGCTCGAACAGCGCCTTGGCGCTGACGCCGGGGCGCGCCATGGCGAACAGGGCGTCCTCACCGGCGAGGATCGCGTCGTAGAACCGGGCCTGCCGCTCGCTCGGCTCGCCGACGACGGCCGTCCGGCCGAGGTCGGCCCAGTAGCCCTCGCGCATCCCGCCCACGTCGAACCGGAGCAGGTCGCCCTGCTCCAGCCTGCGATGGGTCGGGGAGGCGTCGCTCAGGGCCGAGCGGGGACCGGAGGTGACCACGACGAAGCGCGGCTCGAAGTCGTCGGCGACGAGCTCGCGGTTGACCACGCGGGCGATCTCCGCCTCGGAGACGCCGACCCCGGCCGCGTCGATGCCGGCCAGGATGGCCGCCTCCACGACGCGCGCGGAGCGTTCGAGCAGCTCGATCTCCCCGGGCAGCTTCACGCCACGCACCTGGCCGAACCAGGTGCTGGCGGCGAGGAGCTCCACGTCGGGCAGCAGCTCCTCGAGCTGGCGGCGCAACGGCTCCGGGCAGGCCCGCTCGTCGATCCCGAGACGGCCCGACGCCACGCCCGCGGCGCGGACCGCCGCCGCGATCGCGGTCGCGTAGTCGGGGTGCTGCTCGACCAGCTGGGTCGGCCGCGCCGCGCCGCCCTCGGACTCGTAGAAGAAGCGTCCGTAGGCGAAGTAGTCGTCCTCGACCAGGCCCGCGTCGAAGCCGGGGGCGCTGTCGGAGACCGGTCCGGCGACCTTGAGCGCGTCGGGGGTGAGCACCGCGGCGAGCGGCGAGATCCCGTGGACGACCGCCGACACGCTCCGGTAGCCGGTGGCGTAGTCGAAGTTCGCGGCGCTGAGCGCGAGCACCGCGTCGACGCCGGCGCCGGGGAGCTCACCGCGCAGCCGCTCGCGCCGCGCGGCGACGAGGGCGGGGTCGATGGCGCGAGCGCTCATCGAGACGCTCCGGAGCCGGCCTCGCGCCGGTAGGGGTGGATCACGTTCTCCGCGAACCAGGCCATGCTGTCCAGGGTCTCCTCGACGGTGTTGCAGGCGAACAGCAGCGCGGACAGCGTGGTGACGCCCGCCTCGGCGTACGCGTGGACCTGCTCGATCATCTGCTGGGCGTTGCCGATCAGGTTGCGCCGCACGAAGTCGGAGGTGTCCTGGTCCTTCAGGGTGCTCTTCGACAGCGAGCGCATGTGGGCGTAGAGCTGCGAGCCCTCGAAGCGGGTGATCGCGTCCTTGGTGTCCTTGCCGGGCGACACCGACAGCTGCGGCGCGACGTCGAAGTCGGCGGGCAGCTCGCGGCCGTGGCTCTCGGCGATCCGGCGGATCTCGTCGAGGCCCTCGGTGATCTCGGCCGGCGTCAGGACCGCGGGGATCCAGCCCTGGCACCAGCGGGCGGCGCGCTCGCGCGAGCCGTCGGAGTTGCCGCCCGAGAGGATGGGCAGGACGTCCTGGCGGGGGCGCGGGAAGCTCTCCACGTCGCGGAAGTTGACGAACTCGCCCTCGAAGGACGCGCTGCGGTCACGGAAGATGACCTCCAGCGCCTGGAGGTACTCGTCGGCCTGGCGACCGCGGTGCAGCTTGGCGCCGGGCCAGATGGCCTCCGCCTCCTCGCGGTAGGCGCCGATGCCCACGCCCATCTTGAACCGGCCGCCGGAGAGCTGGTCGAGCGTGGCCGCCTGCTTGGCCAGCACGGCCGGGTTGCGGAACGAGAGCACCGTGATCGCGGTGCACAGGTGCAGCGTGGTCGTCTCCGCGGCGACGTACGCGAGGTAGAGGTAGGGGTCGTAGTAGCGCGGGGGCTCCGGGAACTCCTCGCGCACGTAGTGCTGCGTGGTGACGTGGTCGTTGCCCCAGACACCGTCGAAGCCGAGCCGCTCGGCCTCCACCGCCAGGTGCACGGCCTGCTCGGGGCTCGCGTAGGGAACGGGGTACATCAGGCCTTCGGTTCCGGTGGGAACGCCGAGTCCGAAACGCATCACGGTGCTGTCTCCTCATCATGGGGAAGGGGGGTGGGGCTGAGCGCGTGCGCGGCACGTCGGCGCCGCGCGGGATCGAGACTGGGGACGGCGGCGAGCAGCCGCTGCGTGTAGTCGTGCTGCGGGGTGTGCAGCACCTCGCGGCCGCCCCGTTCGACGATGCGGCCGTGCTGCATGACGATCACGTCGTGCGCGATCGCCTGGGCCACGTCGATGTCGTGGGTGATGAACACGTAGCTGAGGCCGCGCTCGGCCTGCAGCTCGCGCAGGAGGGTGACGATCCGGCCACGGATGGACTGGTCGAGTCCGCTGGTGGGCTCGTCGAGGACGACGAGGTCCGGCTCCGGCGCGAGGGCGCGGGCGATCGCCACGCGCTGCTGCTGCCCGCCGGACAGCTCGGTGGGCCGCCGGTGCCGCAGCTCGCGCGGCAGGTGCACCGCGTCGAGCAGCTCGTCGACGCGGGCGGACGCCTCGCTCTTGCTGAGGCCGAGCAGCAGACGCAGCGGCTCGGCCAGCGTCGTCTCCACCTTGAACTTGGCGTTGAGCGACTGCAGCGGGCTCTGGAAGACGGTCTGCACCCGTCGCCGCAGCGGGCCGCGGAAGGCGCGCCGGTCGATCGTCGTACCGTCGATCGTCACGGTGCCGGAGGTCGCGGTCTCGAGGCCGGTGACGATCGCGCCGAGCGTCGACTTGCCGGACCCGGACTCGCCGACGACGGCCAGGGTGCGTCCCGTCTCCAGGGTGGCGCTGACGCCGTCGAGCGCGGCGAGGACGCCGGAGCCCGTGCGGTACTCCTTGCGGAGCTCGCTGATCTCAAGCACGGCCGTCCACCTCCAGCTCGCGGGCGGAATCGAGGAGGTAGCGCGTGTACTCGTGCTGCGGGTTGTGCAGCAGGTCCATCGCGGGGCCGTGCTCGACGAGCGTGCCGTGGTTCAGCACGTTGACCCGGTCGCAGGTCTCGGCGACGACGCCGAGGTCGTGGGTCACGAGGAGCACGCCGCACTGGATCTGCTCGGTGAGCTCGACCATGAGGTCGAGGATCTGCGACTGCACCGTGACGTCGAGCGCGGTCGTCGGCTCGTCGGCGAGCAGCAGCCGGGGACGGCAGGCCAGTGCCATCGCGATCATGATCCGCTGGCACATGCCGCCGGAGAGCTGATGCGGGTACTTCCGTGCCGCCTCCGCGGGCTGCGCGATCCGCACCTGCTCGAGCAGCTCGACCGCCTGGACGCGGGCGTCGCGGCGGCTCACGCCCTGGTGCAGGGCGACCATCCGGGCCACCTGCTCGCCGACCCGCATCAGCGGGTTGAGCGAGTCGCGCGGGTTCTGGAAGATCATCGCGAAGTGGCAGGCGACCGAGCGGCGCTCGACGTCCGTGACGTCCTCGCCGTCGACGAGGATCCGCCCCGACGTCTGGTGCACGCCGCGCGGCAGGACGCCCATCACGGCGTACGACGTCATCGACTTGCCGGAGCCAGACTCGCCGACCAGGCCGACGATCTCGCCGGGGGCGATGTCGAAGGAGACGTCGTCCAGGATCCGCGTGCCCGCGGCCGTGGCGATGCCGAGGTTCTCGACGACCAGCCGGCTCATGCGCGATCACCGCCGAGGTCGTCGCCGATGAAGTGCAGCGCCATCACCGTGATCGCGATGAGCAGGCCGGGGAAGAACGCCGTCCACCACTGCCCGGTCAGCATGTTCGCCGCACCCTCGGAGACCATCACGCCCCACTCCGCCGTCGGTGGGTGGATGCCGACGCCGAGATAGGCGAGGCCGGAGACGTTGAGGATCGAGTAGCCGCAGACGAGGGTGAGCTGCACCGCGGCGGGCCGGATGGAGTTGGGGAGCAGGTGCCGGAAGGCGACCCGCGGCCAGCGCGCGCCGGACACCCGGGCGGCCGCCACGTAGTCGAGCTCGCGCTCGCTGAGCACCTTGGCCCGGACCAGCCGCACGAACGGCGCGACCTGGGCGATGGCCAGCGCGATCGCCAGCTTGGGCAGGGACTCGCCGATCGAGACCAGCAGGATCATCGCCAGCACGAAGCCGGGGAACGCCATCAGGATGTCGACGCAGCGCATGATCACGTCGTCGACGATGCCGCCGAGGTAGCCGGCGATGACGCCGATGGCGGAGCCGATCAGCATGGCGAGCACGGCCACGCTGACGCCGATGGCGAGGTCGAGCCAGATCGCGTTGACGCAGCGGGCGAAGATGTCGCGGCCGAAGCTGTCGGTGCCGAACCAGTGCGAACCCGACGGCGCGAGGAAGGGCTCCGCGACCCGGGCGCTCGGGTCGGCCACGAGGAACGGCCCGACCAGCCCGAGGACCAGCAGGAGGCCGACGATCGTGACGCCGACGAGCAGGAAGGGGCGGCGCAGCAGGGCGGCGGGCCGGGAACGGGTGCCGGCACCTGCGGTGGCGTCGATGGTGCTCATGAGTTGCTCCCTCCCAGACGGACGCGGGGGTCGATCACGCCGTAGACGAGGTCGACCGCGAGGTTGAGCAGGATGTAGAGGGTGCCGATGATCAGCGCGTAGCCCTGCAGCAGGCCGAGGTCGTTGCTGCCGAGGGCGTCGTACGCCACCCGGCCCATGCCGGGCCAGTTGAAGAGCCGCTCGACGATGATGTTGCCACCGAGCAGGAAGCCGAACACCAGCCCGATCGCGGTCAGCACCTGGAGCATCGCGTTGCGCAGCTGGTCGCGCAGCAGCACCTCCCGCCCGGGTACGCCGTACGCGCGGGCGGTGCGGACGAAGCCCGACTCGGAGGTGTGGAGGACCGCGGAGCGCACCATCTTGAACACCGCGGCGGAGGCGCCGAGGCCCAGCGTGAGCGCCGGCAGGGCGAGGTACTGGATCGACTGCCAGGCCAATCCGAAGTCGCCGGCCAGGACGCTGTCGAGCACGTAGGTCCCGGTCACCTCCGGTGGCGGTGGCGTGCCGATGGCCAGCCGGCCGACCGGTCCGGGGAAGAGATGCCAGGTCGAGTAGAAGCCGAAGATCAGCAGCAGGCCCAGCCAGATGGGGGCCATGGAGGAGCCGAGCACGGCGAAGAGGCGGCCGGAGACGTCACCGACCCGGCCGGGGCGCGCGGCCGCCAGCAGGCCCCAGGGGAATCCGATGAGGAGCGCGATGACGAGGCCCGCGAACGCGAGCTCGATCGTCGCGGGGAGCCGGTCGAACAGCTCGTCGCTCACCGGCCGGCCCGTGGAGACCGCCGGCCCGAGGTCGCCCTTGAGCAGGCCGCCGGTGTAGTCGAGCAGCTGCCGGGGCAGCGAGTCGTCGAGGCCGAGCTGCGCCCGCAGGGCGTCGATGTCGGCCTGGCTGGCCTCGGGTCCGAGCCGCGCCGCGGCGGAGTCTCCCGGCAGGATGCGCACGACGATGAAGGTGACGAGCACCAGTCCCACCACGGTGACGACTGAGATCGCCAGTCGCCGCAAGACATAGCGGAGCACGACTCCACCTCCTTGATCGATTCGTTGGTCGATCGGGGCGATCGAGGGTTGATCGATGAGACCCGGGCGGGGTGGTCGCGGACCACCCCGCCCGGAGGACGACGCTGTCAGTCCCTGTCGGTCCTGGTCAGTCCTTGGTCAGGTACTGCAGGCGGAGCTGCTCGGTGTTGTCCTTGGTGAGCCCGTGCACCCCGTCGCGCACGACGTACGTCCACTTGGGGTTCCACAGCGGTACCAGCGGCATCTCGTCCGCGATGAGCTCCTGCGCCTGGGCGGACACGGCATCCCGGTCGGCCTGGTCCTGGGAGCGGAAGCCCTTCTGCAGCAGCTCGTCCAGCGCCGGGTTGGCATAGTTGTTGAAGTTCGTGCCCGCGTCGCTGCCGGCCAGGGATGCCATCTGGTAGAACGGGTCGGCTCCCCAGGCGAGGAAGTTGTTGAGGTACATCTCCAGGTCGCGGGCCATGGTCCGCTGCGTGAACTCGGCGTCGGGGAGCGGCTTGATCTCCACGTCGATCCCGATCTCCTTCAGCGCGGACTGGATGTAGACCGCGGCGCGCGCCTCGACCGTCGAGGACTGCTTGAAGGACAGGGTCGTGCTGAGACCGCTCACGCCGGCCTCGCCCAGCAGCTGCTTGGCGGCGTCGAGGTCGGTCTGGAAGGCCGAGGCCACGCCGTCGTCGTGCGTCTCCATGTTGCTCGAGACGATGCCGGACGACGCGTCGCCGTACCCGTAGAGGACCTCGTCGACGAACGTCTGGTACGGCATCGCGAGGGCGATCGCCTGGCGCACGCGCTTGTCGTCGAAGGGCGCCTTGGTCGTGTTGAGGCCGAGGTACTCGAGCCGGTTGGACGGCTCGGAGACCACCGAGAGGCCGTCGGTCTTCGCCAGCTCCGCCACCTGGTCGAGCGGCAGGCCGCCGGCGAGGTCGATCTCACCGTTGCGCAGCAGCAGGGCGCGCTGGGCCGGGTCGGAGACGAACTGGATGGTCACCCCGCCGTTGGCGATGCGGTCCTGGTCGTAGTACTCGGTGTTCGGCGCGAGCTGAATGCTGGTCGTCTTGTCGTACGCCGCCACCTTGTAGGGGCCCGACGAGTTGCTGTTCTCGCGGAACCAGTCGGCCGCCCACGGGTCGTCCGGCGTCGCGTGCTCCTCGCCGGTCTCCTTGGAGTAGATGCCGAACGGCTGCATCGCGAGCATCTTGTCGAGCAGCGGCGTACCGAACTCGGCGGTGACCTGCACCGTGCGCGGGTCCAGCGCGCTGAAGCTCTCCGGCGTCAGGCCGACCATCGGGTAGAGGACCTTGGTGTAGGCCTGGCTCATCTCGAGACCGCGCCGGTACGACCAGACCACGTCGTCCGCCGTCAGCGCCTTGCCGTCCGCGAACTTCAGGCCCTCGCGCAGGGTGATCGTCAGCGTCTTGCCGTCGGCGGAGTACTCGTGCTTCTCCGCGAGCGCGTCGGTGAACTCACCGCCGCCGATCCGCGCCGCCCCGCTCTCGCTGTACGTCTGCTCGATGACCTGCTCCACCACGGAGCCCGAGGTCACCATCGACGCCGGCGTCCGCCACTGCTGCGGGTCGATCACGTCGACCGAGCTGTCCAGGCTGATCACCAGCGGCTTCTTGCCGGTCGACCCGCTGTCGGAGTCGGAGCCGCAGGCGGACAGAGCCAGCGTGCCGGCAACCGTCAGTGCCGTCACCGACTTGATCAGCCGCGATCGACGGGAGTGCGCTTTCACCACAGGCCTCCTAGATGGAAGAGTCGACGCCCGTTGTGGGGGACGAGCGCGGCGCTACTCTGCCAACCCCGTCGTGGCGTGGACCACGGCCGGGGCGCCAAAGATTCCGAGCCTTCCTTTGTGACCGGTCACAAGGGGGGCTTGGCCCAGGCGTGGTGGCTCGGGGCAGGGACATGTTTCGTAACCTGTCCGCCTCACGGGACAGGCGGATCGACACCGAGTCACTGACTCGAAACGCGACGACGGGGCCCCTGTCGCCCGCAGCGAGCTCGGGTCGGGATCTGTCGGTGTGGTGGTGCACGCTACGGTCGTGCTACTCGGCTATGACGATCTGCCCACACGGCCGTGGTGGCGCATCGTGTCACCCCTCGGAAGAGGTCGTCTGGGCGATCTCACGGCGAACCCACTGACTCTCTGGACCTTCCAGGCTCCCGACGCGTACCTCGCCCTCACCGAAACCGGCGCCCTCGGCCCCAGCCCGGAGTTCGAGGATCCGGATCTGGCGCATGCGTATCCGTGGATGAGACGGCACGCAGGCAGCCGGCTTCCGACCGAAGGCCGCGGCCTCCTGTGGCTCTGGCCCATGACGACTCGACGCAGCCTCCGCGAGCAGGCGAAGCACGCCGGTCGTGACGTGCTGCTGACCGTACGGATGCCGCGGGAGCACGTGCTGCTGTCCGACTTCGGCGCCTGGCACGTCGTTCTCAACAACAGCTTCCATGTCGCACCCGAAGTCGGCGAGAGCGACGACGCTTGGTGGGCACGGGCGGAGCCCATCATCGACGATTGGCACAGCCGGCTGGCGGCCTCGCGTGCAGGTGGGGAGCCCGATCGAGATCATTGGCCTGCACCTCTCCGCGAGGAGGCGGAACGGTCCTGGGAGGCGATCTTCGACTCCGCCACCTGGCGAGCCGGGACGCAGTTGCAGGCAGTTGCCCACGCCGTTCATGCAGAACAGGTCGTGGCCGCAGTCAAGGTGCGTCCGGCACGCAGGTTGCGCACGTCGGATCCGCCAAACCACAAACCGTGACACCCGCGATGGCGAAGACTGGGACGGATGGAACCCACGGCCCGCCTCCGTCGCTACCTGAGGGTCCGATCCCTCGCCGGTGATCGGAGAGCGGGTTCCTGGGCACGGGCGAAGGCTCGAAGGAAGCAGCGCCACTGGATGCGACAGCGCCGGTGGCGAATCGTCGTCGCTACCGCCGTCATGTGCGCTCCGCTCGCGGCTCTCCCCTTGCTGCCCAACCCCCTTTCCTTCAGGGCCTCGCAGCCGGAGCGATCGCGGTCGGCGTCCCGCTCGGGATATGGAACATTGTGGTCTCCAGCACGAGCACCACTCCATCGATGATGGGCGATGAAGCCGAGAGATGGACTGCGCAGGAGTTGCGCCGACTCGTCCGCCACGACCGGGACAGCTTCGTCGTGAACCGTGTGCCGATGGACGGGCACGACATCGACCATGTCCTGCTGACACAAGCAGGGCTGTTCATCATCGAGACCAAGTGGAGCTCCGAGCGTTGGACCGACACAGCAGGCATCGAGCGTCGCAACACCGCCCTCCAGCAGGTGCAGCGAGCCGGTCGTCGGCTCATGCTGTGGTCCGAGTTGAGACGACTGATCACCGCACATTCAGTACCGGTCACGTGGATCGTCGTGCTCTGGGGCGGAGACCGAGAAGAGACCATCAAGCCCGAGGTCGGTCACGACTACGCAGTCTTGGAAGGCCACGACCTGCGGGGATGGATCGGCTCCAGGCCGACAATATCCACTCCGGGCGGATGGACCACCACGGCGTGGACTGCTCTTGATCGCTACATCGCGATGCGTGAAGCCCACGATCCCTCGTTGGCCGAGATTCCGCGATCAGCAGCCGAACACGCCTCACGGCTCGGAATCAGCACCGCAGTTGCAGTGATTACGTTCCTGTCACTCGGTTGGCTCCTCACAACCACGAGCAGCGTCGTCGTGCTTGTGACCGCGGCGCTCGCGGCGGCCGCTGGCGCAGCGACCCTCCGCCGACGACGCCTACTCATCCCCATCGCCAACGGAGTGCTCGCAACCGCGGCCGGCGTTGGAGTCCTACTTCTCGCCGCCATCCTGACCTCCTCCATCTGACCGACCGGGGAGACAGATCAGTTGCGCCACATAGCAGGCATCGCCAACGGTCCGACGCGGGGGTAGGAAGTCGCACGTCTGCAGCTCAAGTCTATCCGCCCACTTGGACGCAGGTGCGAAGCGCCCCGAAGGACGCACGGTCGAAGCGCCCAGACTGCCATTACCTTCGGGCCCCCGAGCCACCACATCGGTGAGCAGGCGGCAGCGAAGCTTCTCCTGCTTGGCGCGAGCACATCTGGCGAATCAACCACCACCCACCACGTCCCCCGATATCCTCCGGGCGTGAGACTCACGGGAATACGAGCAAAAAACTTCCGAACCGTTGGCGCTCAAGAGCAGTTTCTCGATTTAGACGGAACCTTGACCCTAGTTGGGCCAAATAGCAGTGGTAAGACAAACCTTCTTCAGGCCGTTCAGATGTTCTTCACAGGGCACGAGAATGTTCACGGATATCAGGTCGACACCGATTCGCCCCGCGGCAGGGGAGCGCGCACCAGCATCGTCGGATACTTCGAAGGCGATCCGAACGGGGCCGACTCTCAGTTCTACGATGATCTCGACAAGCTTTACGCAATGTATGGGCTCGAGCGCCCGGGTTCCGGAATCTCGCTTTATCTTACATTCTCGCCATCCAACACCCCTACTTACAACTTTTTTCCCAATCAGAAACGGCCAAAGGATGGAACGACACAATCCGCCATCAGTCGCCTGCAGAAGCAACTTGTAATCGACCTGCTCTCCAGATTTGAATGCCATTTCATTCCGTCCGAGAAGAGCATGCGAGAGCTCATCGACGACGTTCTCACTCCGTTCATCCGCGGAGTCGTGGTTAGTGTCCTTCAACCACTTCTAGGGGCGGTTGAAGAAAAGCTTGAGGACGTAGCTTCGAACATTACGTCTGCATTGTCGGATTGCGGGGCAGCAGAGCTCGCCGCAGCATTCGGATTCCGCGGCGGATCGCTCGAGAATGTTCTCAGTGATTTCGAGTTCTTTCTAAGTGACCCATATAAGACGCCGCTATCGAGAAAGGGGCAAGGAATTCAAAGCCTGGCCTTCATGGCCGCGCTGCAGTGGGTCACTGACATGGAGACTGACAACGGCAAACGATCGATCTGGCTCGTGGAGGAGCCCGAGTCGTTTCTGCATCCCCAACTCTCGCATAGCGCCACGAAGTTGCTCTTCAAGTTGGGACAGTCATCGACTTTGGCCATGACAAGCCATTCGATGGCGTTCGTCCCGCATGACCCGAAGCGCGTGATCGGGACGAGTCTCGATGCCGATGGGTGTACGCAAATAGCAACCTTCAGATCACACGAAAAGGCGACTGCCGCCCTTAGGCGAGGACTCGGGCTCCGATTTTCCGATTACTTTTCACTCGGCACTACAACTGTGTTGACGGAGGGGCAGTCGGATTCAGAGTATCTACGCTGGTTCCTGAACCTATCCCTTTCATGGGACGGCTGCGAGTGGCCCACACTCCGGGCTGCGACGATCAGCGACCGTGGCGGAGCCTCCCACCTCGCGGGATTCGTGAGAGCAAACTATGAAATTCTCCGGAAGGAGCAGCCCACGGTAAGTCTCTTTGATGGCGACGAGGCCGGAATCCGGGCCGTCAGCGATTTGAGCGGTTATTTTAACGGAATCGGGATTCCATTTCACCCCAACAGGGAGTATGTGTACGTCCGGTCTGGATTTGCCATTGAGGGACTTTTTCCGGATGCCTGGATGAACGACGCTCATGCGGCAAACCCAAATCACTTCTCCGAGTTTCAGGTTGACGCATCGAATGTGATTGTGAAGTATCGAATTAAGGACAACTCGAAGTCATCAATATCGAACACGATGAGATCGCGGGCCGAGGAAGAGTCCGACGACGGGTGGGCGATTCAATGGAAGGCCGTCTGCGTTGCCCTTGACCGGTCGCTCGCGAAGCAGCGGGAGATACTTTCCGACAGTACTGGCGTCGAACCGACCGAAGTCGCATAGCAGCCGACGGGAGGGACGCCAGTCGGGTTGCTGGCGGTCTTGCTCGGAGACGCTTGCCCGCAGTTCACAGGGGCCGTGGCGGCCTTGTGCTTCCCACTCGTCTGCCCGCCGGTTCGGCCGCTCAGCCACCTTCGCAGCCGGGCGGCCTTGCTGGTCTTGCCCGCGCGTTCGGCCTCGTCGGCGTCGGCGAGGCACTTGTCCGCTTGGCGGCGCAGAGTCGCGGCGGACTTCGGGTTAGCCGCGAACGGACTGCGGCTCGCGGCCACGTCGAACCGCCGCGACGGGAACGCAAGCCGAGCGACCGATCCGCTGCCCATACGCTGGCCTGCATGACGCGACCCACCAACGAACTGATGCCGCCGTCGCTCCAGAGAGCAACCGGAACCGTTTACCACTACACGTCCTCGGCTGGCCTCCTCGGTCTCGTGGAGGCCAGGTGTCTATGGGCGTCAGAGGCGACCAGTTTGAACGACTTGTCGGAGGTGCGGCACGGATGGGACGTGGTGCGATCCTGGCTGGCCGAACAGCCCACCTCAGAGGCCAGAGAATTGCTCATACAAATGGCCGACGACCCACTTGAGGAAAAGCACGAAGTCTTTGTGCTGAGCGCGTCCACCGCAGCGGACGATGCGAACCAATGGCGCCTCTACGGTGACTCGGGGAGGGGCTATGCGGTCGGACTCGACACTGCCGCAGACCTGGCAGCCATCAGTGATGCGCCGGAGGCGAGCCCCACGATCGTCTCTACCTCCGGCAAAAGTACGATCAACTTGGGTTGGCTCCTCGGCGAGAGCGCAACCGTGAGTCCTTGGTTTCACGTCCTGTACAGCGAAGAGCAGGCTGCGACTGCCCTGAAGGAGTTGCTCGACGCGACCTCCCGCGAGTTGCCGAGTCTCGGACCCGCCGCAGATGAAGAAGAGTTCTCGGAGTTGCGAGACACACTGAACGGCAAGGCTCTTGAGGCGCTGGGCACAATCGCCCACCTTCTCAAGGGGCCTGGCTTCACGGGCGAACGAGAGGTGCGCGTCGTCACCACGTTCCTCTTTGCCGATCAGCACATTCGCTACCGTCCGGGGCCGAACGGCATCGTCAGCTACGGACTGCTTACACGGGCGCCGAAGACTCACCCGACGACGCGGGTCTTGCATCGGTCTACCAAGAAGCGTGGCAAGCCGTTGCCGATTCTGTCCGTCACCCTCGGCCCCCTTCTAAACGAAGAGCACGCCAATACGGTCAAGCGACTCCTGGTCGGGAACAAGTTGAAGTCGGCCGACGTGCGATCCTCGGCGGTGAGACTGCGCTAGCGGCAACTCCGCAGCTCCCGGCGCGTCCGCTCGCGCGTCTCTCCACTTGAGTCAAACCGCCGCGATTGACGTCGGTTCGGCCGGGGTCAGGCGTTCAGGATCCACAGCGCGGTCTGGCCGTCCGTGCGGGAATCTGCTGGCAGCGTCCGCCACTGCGGAGCGGCGTCCGGTAGCGCCCGAGCCAACGTCTGGAGTCGGGAGCGGTCTGAGCCGGCGAAGTGCTCACGCTCGACGTAGGGATCGTCGATGACCGCGAGGAGCAGCGCGGCGTCCTGGAGGTGACGGTCGCGATCGCGGGAGTCGGGTCTGATAGGCGGCGGCTTTGAGCATGACCGCTCCGAACGGCGACGGCACTCTCACGGTGGTGGTGCGGCCGACGGCGATCTGGAGTCGGGCGTTGATTGTTCGCCGAAACGCCTGCGGGCCGCCTTCGATGGCGACCATCGTGCGACCACGGAGCTTCTCGACCACTCGCGGTGCCGCGTGGTCGGCGACGAGGACATCGACCACGTCGAGACCGCCGGTCACGACATCAACCGTCGACTCGCCGCGTCTGAATCGGTGGGCGGTGTTGTTCCGATCTTCGATCGACGGTGACAGCTCGTAGCCGAGCGACTCGAGCGCCCGGGCGGTCTCCGACGCGATGCCGCGGGTGGTCTCGACGTGCAGGACCATGTCGACGTCATTGGTGGGGCGTGCAGCGTCGATGCCCGCGTGGATGCCGTGCAGTCGAGCCATCAGGCCACCGACGAGGCTCCACTTTCTCGTAGGAGAGGACGGCCTCGATCTCGGCGACGTTCGGCCACGGCATACCCCAGCCGCCGGCGGGCGTGGCGACATCGATGGTCCGTCGATCAACCACGGAACTGCCCCAGCGCGCGCTCGAGCGCGTCGATGCCCGCTCGGCGTTCACGGACATCGAGCGACTCGGCCAGATCGAGCGCAGCCAGGACATCGCTGGCGCTGACGAGGTCGCGAACCACGTCGAGATCCAGGGAGGTCGCGCGGAGGGTGACGGTCCCCCTGTCATCGCGCATCAAGCCATGCCGCGCCACGACCGCCTTCAAGGCGGTCGCTTCCAAGTAGCCGTCGATCGCGCTCGTCGCCACCAGCCCCAAGCGCTCGGCCGCCGCCGAGGTGTCGACCAACTCCACGCGCAGCCGGTCCCCCGCGCTGCGATGCGCGACGTACCGGCTCACACTGGCCCGACCACGCGCACGCTCGACCAACTCCTCGGCTCCGAGACCACGGAGTCGTCCCCTGAGTCGGGACCGCTGGCTCTCCCCCAGCCACCCCGCCTCACGTGCCGACAGCAAGGCAACAGCGGCCCATGCCGTCGGCTCAGCCCACGCCCTCGTGTGCGAGCCGCGTCGGACGGCAAGCAGACGCTCGACCGAGGTCTCGTCGACCACGCCCCTGGCCAGCGAACGCAGCTCACCCCGCGCGACCAGGTGCTGCACCTGCCGCGTCGAGACACCGAGCCGCTCGGCGGCTTCGGAGACGGCAAGCAACGACATGACATACATGTTCGCTTAGGCGAACATGTATGTCAATGAGCCGATCACGCGCCTAGGACCAGTCGCGTTGTGACCGTGTCACTCAGGACGAACGACGAAGGGCCTCCGATCAGCGTTTTCCGCTGGCCGAAGGCCCTCTCTGAGCCGCCTGTCGTGTCCTGGTTCGGGACATCGGAATGGGGTGTCTCGCGACATCGGAATGGGATGTGTCGGGTGATCGGCATGGCGCG
>NZ_JBNINR010000028.1:0-15867 GCF_051390595.1 Nocardioides segetis
CTCGAGAGCGTGCTCCACAACAGCACCCGACCAGACCGCGGCGCGTTCTGCCCCGACTGCAAGGCCGACGGTCACGGACTTCACCGGCTGGTTCGGCAGTACGGCCACTGGTGCGACGACGAGGAGTGCGACAAGGTGCACTACGACGACGACAGCGGCGACACGTGGAGGTGTCCGCGCGACCGTGAGCACACGTGGACGCACGAGCACTACGAGAAGTGGCTTGCGCCGCGCCAGCGACGAAGCGAGAGGATCGGGGCATGACGATCACCGAGTTCCTGCTGGCCCGGATCGCCGAGGACGAGGCAGACGCTCGAACGATGCAGCAGTGGATCGACGACATGAACGCGAACCCACCGCTGGCCTACGAGCAGGAGGACCCGCCGGACGCGGCCTTCGCCGACCCCAACCGCGTGCTGGCCGAGTGCGAGGCCAAGCGGCGGATCATCGACGAGCACCCGCGGTGCGATGTCCACGACCGCCCCGGGGCCGAGTGCGACGCCTGCCAGCGCTGCGGAGACGGCTCCATCTGGCCGTGCGACACCCTGCTCGCCCTCGCCTCGGTGTACGCCGATCACCCGGACTTCGACCCGACATGGCAGAACTGACGCGCCATCGGCGGTTGCGTGGTGAACGTCGCATTCGTCTGGCACACTAGGCACAGCGCGCAGTTCACGCACCCCGTGGCTGCTGCATTCCCTCACGACCCCGACTCGATTCACCCGGGCCGGGGTCGTCGCATGTTCGGGGGTTGGGCGATGAGCTGGACCACCAGCGACCGACGCTCCCGACTCCCCGACGACTGGCCCGTCCGAGTGGCTGCGGTCAAGGCACGTGCGATGGGACAATGCGAGGCAACGCACCACGCGCCAGGCTGCGATGGACGAGGCAGGGACGTCGACCACGTCGTGCAGGGCGATGACCACTCGCTCGACAACCTCCAGCTCCTCTCCGGCCCGTGCCACGACCGCAAGACCCGGCTGGACAACGGCTACAGCGCCGCGGTGAAGGCGCCCGTCGAACGACACCCCGGCCGGCTCCGCTGACCACACCCCTACCCCGGGGTACCCCATACACGGGTGGGGCGGGGTGACTGCGGTAGCCGCTCCGGATGCGTGCGTTGCCGATTCCTGTTTTTCAGGCCGCCTGGCGCGGCTCACCGAGTGCCCCAGGAGGGCCGATCATGAAGCTCAGCCTGTTCCACGCGCCCTATGTCGACGCGGACGGCCGGGATCGGATGCGCCTGTCGGGCGTGCTGACCGGCGCCAACCCGGACACCGACGGCGAGCTGATCAAGTCGGTCAAGGACGCGCTGGTGAAGTGCTCGGAGGAGTCGACGATCCTCGTGGTCGACGACTCGATCGAGGTGGGCTGGCTGTGACCGCCAAGCAGAGCAAGCCGGACCCGCCCGACTCGCTCGATGACGCCGGCGAGAAGCTGTGGCGCGACGTGGTGGCGAAGTACGAGCTGCGGGTCGACGAGCTCGCGGTCCTCGAGGCTGCCTGCCGGACCGCGGACATGATCGCGACGCTCGACAAGGAGTGGACCGGGCTCGGGAAGCCGTTCCTGACGCGCGGGTCGATGGGCCAGGACGTGATCCACCCGCTGATCGGCGAGCGTCGTCAGCAGCAGGCGCAGCTCGCGGCGCTGCTGGGCAAGCTCAAGCTCCCCGACGACGTGACGCCCGGCGCCGGTGCCGGCGTGAACCCGGCGCGTGCTGCGGCGGAGTCGCGCTGGAAGCATGGCTCGTAGCAGTGGCCCGGCGTTCGTCCAGAACTTCGATGGCGACTACCGAGCGATCGAGCAGGAGTACCGCGACCTCCTAGACCGCACCCTGCCGCCGGCTGACCTCGTGTGGGAGCCGGTGAAGGTCGGCCCGACGTGGCAGTACGACGCCGCGACCGGCTGGCACCTCCCGGCGGCGACGCTGGGCTGGGGGTTCTTGTCGTGGTCGACGCGCTGGCTGACCGGCAAGGCCGGCAAGCCGTGGTGGTGGACCGCGGAGCAGACCCGGTTCCTGCTCTGGTACTTCGCGGTCGACACGCACGGCGAGTTCGACTTCCACACCGGGGCGTTGCAGCGGATCAAGGGCTGGGGCAAGGACCCGACCGCGGCGGGCGTCTCGGCGGGGTCGCTGCACGCGCCGATCATGTTCGACCGCTGGGAGGGCGACCGGCCGATCGGCCGCGATGACCCGGACGCGTGGACGCAGATCGCGGCGGTGTCGGAGGAGCA
Source organism: Nocardioides segetis (assembly GCF_051390595.1). Classification (NCBI taxonomy): domain Bacteria; kingdom Bacillati; phylum Actinomycetota; class Actinomycetes; order Propionibacteriales; family Nocardioidaceae; genus Nocardioides; species Nocardioides segetis. Next base: position 2,236 of record NZ_JBNINR010000028.1, read on the forward strand.
GACCAAGAACACCTTCAAGCTGTTCCCGGGCCTGATCCCGCAGTCGACGCGGGACTACTACGGCATCCAGATCGGCAAGACCGCGGTCTGGTCGGACGGGGACCGGCGCCAGATCGAGGGCGTCACGATGAACCCGGAGTCGATCGAAGGCGGCCGGCCACACCTGATCGTGCGGGCGGAGACGCAGAACTGGCTCAAGACCAACCGCGGTCACGACATGGTGGGCGCGATGGAGGGCAACGCGGCCAAGTCGGAGGTCGACACCCCGGCCCGGATCCTCGACATCTTCAACGCCTACCGGCCCGGCCGCGACAGCGTTGCGGAGCGTGCCCGTGAGGCGTGGGAGTCCACGCAGGGCGAGGACGCGGAGAACGCCGACTACGGCGTGCTGTGGGACTCCCTGGAGGCTCCGCCCGAGGCGCCGTTCACCCGGGAGGCGATCCCGGACGTGGTCCGCTCGGTCGCCGGGGACGCGAAGTGGCTCGATGTGCGGCCGAATGGCCGGATCCTCAAGTCGTGCATGAACCCGGAGAACTCGGTCAGCGAGTCGCGCAGGAAGTGGTACAACCAGATCGTCGGAACCGAGGACGCCTGGGCGCAGCCGCGGTGGGTCGATGATCCGAGGAACCGCCGCAAGGGCGACGGCGACCGGCTGGTCGACGGCGACCAGGTCGTGCTGTTCGGGGACGGGTCGAAGTCGGGTGACGACACGGGCCTGCTCGCGGTCCGGCTCGCCGACGGGCTGGCCGAGCTGTTGCACCACCAGCACCCCGGAAAGGATGCCGACGGCAAGCCGATCCTGGTCAACCGGGGCGAGCTCGACGCGGCGGTGATCGTGGCGTTCGACCGGTTCAAGGTGGTCGCGTTCTGGTTCGACCCCTCGCACGCCAAGGCCGACGACGCCGTGGAGGACGACCGGTTCTGGTGGCCGCTGGTCGACCAGTGGCACCAGCGCTACCACGGCCGGCTCAAGAAGGAGTTCTGGCCGGTCAAGTCCGGCCCGAAGGCCCACTCGATCGCGTTCGACATGTCCGGCTCCGCAGCCCAGCAGCTCTTCCAGCCCGCGGTTACCCAGGCCGCGGAGGACCTGGAGAACGGCGAGGCCCCGTACCGCGACTCCGGCGCGCTGCGCCGTCACCTCAAGAACGCCCGGCGGCGCGAGGGCCGGTTCGGGATCACGATCGGCAAGGAGAACCGCTCCAGCACGCGGAAGGTCGACCTGGCCGTCTGCTTCGTCGGCGCCCGCATGTTGTGGCGCATCGTCCGCCTGACCCGCAAGGGCAAGGGCACTCCCGGCAAGGGCCGGGTGCTCATCCGCGACTAGCGCCCGACCAGCACACGTGAGGAGGTTCCGGTGGCCGACTTCGCCTCCCCGTCCTTCTCCTCCGCCGTCACGCCGACGCTGCCCAGCCTGGGCCTGTCGGAGGACGAGAAGCAGACGATCGCGCTGCTGCGGGGCCAGTACAACCGGCTGGCGCCGACGATGCGGCTGTGCGACGAGTACTACCGCGGCGTGCAGACCATCAAGAACCTGCGCATTGCGGTGCCCAAGGAGCTCGAGGGACACCTGTGCACCCTGGTCGGGTGGGGGGCGATGGCGGTCGACCCCTACGTCGAGCGGCTCAACCTCGACACCTTCCGCCAGGTCGACGCCACCGACGGCGACGAGTACCTGATGGCGATGATGGACGCCAACAACTTCTGGTCCGAGCAGTCGCTGGCCTACACCGACGCCCTGTCCATGGGGCCGGCGTACTGGATGGTCGGGTCGCCGGACTCCCCGGGCGAGCCGCCGAAGCTGTCCGTTGAGTCGCCGCTGAACTCCGCGGTGCTGTGGGACCTGCGCGGCACCAGTCCGCGGGCGTTCATGATGGAGTACTGGGGCGAGGACGCCCGCCGTCGCGGCGCCCTGGTGGTGCCCCGCCGCACGGTCCACCTCGCGCAGAACGACAAGGGCGAGTGGGTGGTCGCCGACCGCGACGACCACGACTTCGACTTCGTGCCCGTGGTGCGGATGGCGAACCGGGCGCGGACCAACAACCGGTCCGGGGTCTCGGAGATCACCCCGGCGTTGCAGTCGATCATCGACGAGGCGTGCCGGACCCTGCTGAACCTCGCCGTAGCCCGCGAGCTGTACTCGGTGCCGCAGAAGGCCATCCTGGGTGCGACCGAGGCCGCGTTCACCAAGGCCGACGGCTCCGCGGCCAGCGCCCTGGAGACCTACATCACCAAGGTCCTCGGCCTAGAACGCGACGAGAACGGCGAGCTGCCGCAGCTCTACCAGTTCCAGGCATACGACCCGTCGGTGTTCACCAAGATCCTCGACTGGTTCGCCTCCTCGGCCTCCGGGATCGTGGCCGCGACCCCGCAGGACCTCGGCCTCTACACCCAGGGCAACCCGGCCTCCGCGGAGGCCGGCCTGATCGCCGACGACCGTCGCAACCGCCGCGCGAAGCGGATGCAGCGCGAGTTCACCGGCCCGCTGATCGACGTGGCGAAGATGATGGTCCGCTTCGACAACAAGGGCCGCCTGCCGGAGGAATACGAGCAGATCGCGGCAGACTGGTCCCCGGTCGAGATGCAGGCCCCCGGCCTGCTGTCCGACGCGGTCAGCAAGGAGATCGCCGCCGGCGCCGTCCCCGCGACCTCGGACGTCACCCTCAAGCGACTCGGGTACGGAGCCGTCGACCGGCGCCGCCTGGAGCAGGACCGCGTCGCCGACGACGCCCGGAACATGGCCCAGGCTCTCGCGCAGGGCCTGCTCCCGCAGCAGGGCTCCACGCGCGTGGAGGCTGGCAGTGGCGACACCGACGGTCTCTGACGCACCGGCCACGCAGCGCCAGTACGTCACCCAGCTCGCGCTCTCGGCGGCGGCGGGCCAGGCGCTGCGGACACTGTGGACCTCGATCGGCCCGGTGTCGTCCGAGGCCGCCTGGCGCACCTTCTCAGCCGCCACCCGGGCGTTGATGCCGCAGTACGGGCAGGTCGCCGCGTCCACCGCGCTCGACAACTACCGCCTCGCGCGCCGTGACGCCGGCATCGCCACCGTCCCGTCGCTGCCGCGGATCGCCCCAATGCCGGCCAGCAAGATCGACGCCGGTCTCGACTGGGCTCGCCGCGCGTACCCCGACCTCGACGCCAAGCTGGATGCCAAGCGGGCCGAGATCGAGAACCGGATCCGCGGCCGGGCCGAGGCCGCGATGCAGAAGGCACTGCTGGACGAGGCCCGAGAGACGACCATCGCCGCCGTCATCGGCGACGACAAGGCCCTCGGCTACCGCCGGGTCCCGCGCCCCGGCGCCTGCGCCTGGTGCCTCGCGCTCGCGGTCCGCAAGACCAGCCGCCGCGGCCTCGCGAAGGACTTCGACCGCTACGGCACCCCCGGCGTCATGGGCGGCGAGGAGCACTGGGGCGTCTACAAGTCCCGCGCCGCCGCCGGCCAGACCCCGATCGGCTCGACGCAGGTCAACCGGTTCCACCGCGGCAAGTGCCGCTGCGTCGTCGAGGCGATCTTCTCCACCGACTTCGTGGTCCCGGACTGGCTGCACGAGGTCGACGAGCTCTACAACGACTCCGACGACTTCAACGACTTCCGCCGCCGCCTCAACGCCCAGCGCAACAGCCAGGACGGCGGCCAGGACGATGGCCAGGGCGATGGTGCCGAGCCCCGCGACCCCGCCGTGCCGCCGCCGGCCGTGCAGCCGGCCCGGGTCGCCGCGGTCTCCACCCTGCTGGCCGACATCGACACCGCCATGACCAGCGGCGACTCGGGCAGCGGGAGCGGCGGAGGCCGGAACAAGCCGCCCAGCCCGCCCAGCGGTCGCGGTGGCCGTTCGGGCGGTGGAGACCGTGGTGGGTTCGATCCGAACCGGGTCGAGCCACTCAGCGTCGAGGACGCCATGGAGATCCTCGACGACAACATCACCTCCGACGCCGACCGACGCCGCGTCGCCGACGCCTGGCGCCGCTGGGTTCGTGGCGGCCGCCAGGGAGCGGACCCCCGCCCGCACGGCGGCCACCGCTCCGGCACCGGATGGGGCAAGGACGAGTTCGACCCCGGCTGGAGCGACGCCGACGTCATCGCGTGGGTGCGCGGCATCCTCGAAGCCGAGGGATCCAGTGTGAGCACCCACGAGTACATCCCCGACGCCTACACCGTCATCGGCAACAGCCGGGGCATCCGCGGCATCGTCCACGCCCACCCCACCGGAGGCGGCGACTGGTTCGTCGCCACCGCCTACCCGAAGGCCATATGATGGTCGACGTGGAGGCACTGCACGATCTCGCGCAGCGACTGCTCAGCGACCGCGCCGAGCAGTTGAGCGACCGTGCGCGCGCCGACCTCGACGAGCTGATGGACCAGGAGTGGACCATCGCCGCCGCCCAGCTCATCCAGGGCGCCATCGACGACCACACCCTGACCCGAGCCGACGCCGACGTCGCCACCGAGGCCGCTCGAGCCAAGACCTTCGGGACCAGGACCTCGCGTCACATGCTCGCCATCCTGGCCCGCTACCGACGCGAACTGGCCGCCGCCTAACCGCTCACCCCTGCTCCCTCGAACACCCCGCCCAACCGCGGGGTGTTCGTCATTTCCGGCCCCTTTCCTGCGCGCCGGCCCGCCCCAACCCCCGTCTGGCACGGGGGCAACCAACCGCCCCAGGAGGGCTCTGTCATGTCCGACGCACCCACCACCACGACCGGCACCGGCGACACCAGCGGCGGCACCGCCACCCCGAGCACCGCCGCCCCGAGCACGGGGCAGACCGATCCGACCAGCACCTCGTCCGGCGCGGCGACGACCGCGTCCGAGACCGGTACCGCGACGACAACCGCCGCGACGGCACAGCCCGACCCAGCCGCCGGCAAGACGAACCCGTGGGACAACCCCGACTCCGCGAAGGCCGAGATCGAGCGCCTTCGCCGGGAGAACGGGGCAGCGCGCACCAACGCCAAGGCGCAGGCCGCCGAGGACGCCCGCAAGGAGCTCGCGAACACCATCGGCAAGGCCCTCGGCATCATCGAGGACGGCGCCGAGACCGACCCGGCCAAGCTCACCGAGAGCCTGACCGCATCCCAGGCCGAAGCCAAGCGCGCGCGAGTCGAGCTCGCCGTGTTCCGCAACGCCGCCACCGCAGGCGCCGACCCGGCCGCCCTGCTGGACTCCGCTTCCTTCCTGGCGAAGGTCGCCAACCTCGACCCGACCGACACCGCCGCACTCACCGCGGCGATCGAGGACGCCGTCGAGGCCAACCCGCGGCTTGGTGCCGCATCCGCCGAGCCGACCGTGCGCGCGCCGGCACCCAACCCCGCCCAGGGCGCCAGCTCCACCGGCGCCGCCGGCGGGACCCCGCAACTGACCGAGGCAGACGTCAAGAAGCTCTCCGAGGAGGGCCGTCACGAGGAGATCGTGAAGGCCAAGGCAGAGGGCCGACTCAACGACTACCTCGGCATCAAGTGACCCACGTCTGAGGAGACACCACCATGGCTATCGCCAACTTCAAGCCCGAGGTCTGGTCCGCCGAGCTGCTCGTCGCGCTCGAGAAGTCCCTGGTCTACGCCGCCCCCGGCGTCGTGAACCGCGACTACGAGGGCGAGATCAGCCAGTACGGCGACACCGTCCACATCGTCAACCTGGTCGACCCGACCATCGGCACCTACACGGCCCACACCGACATCACCATCGAGGACGTCGACGACGCCGAGCAGGTCCTGACGATCACCCAGTCGCCGTACTTCGCCTTCGAGGTCGACGACATCGAGAAGCGCCAGGCCCGCGGCAACGTCATGACCGAGCAGGCCCGCCGCGCCGCGTACCTGCTGCGCGACAAGGCCGACCAGTACGTCGCCAGCCTCATGGCGACCGGCGTCGACGCCGGCAACCTCATCCCCGAGGCCACCCTCACCGGCACCCCCGAGGCCGCCTACGAGACCCTCGTCGACCTCGGCACCATCCTCGACGAGGACAACGTCCCCACCGAGGGCCGCTTCGTGGTCATCACCCCGAAGTTCCACGGCCTGCTCCTCAAGGACCAGCGTTTCGTCGCCGCCGGTGACGCCGCCGGATCCACCGTCCGCGCCAACGGCGTGGTCGGCGAGGCCGCCGGGTTCTCCGTCCGCAAGTCCAACAACGCCCCCGACGGCCCCGGCGCCGGCGCGGGCAAGCTGGTCATCGCGGGCTCGCAGATCGCGACCACCTACGCCGAGCAGATCCGCTCCGTCGAGGCGTTCCGCATGGAGAAGCGGTTCGCCGACGGCGTCAAGGGCCTGCACCTGTACGGCGGCAAGGTCGTGCGCGGCACCGCGCTCGCCGCGGCGGACGTGATCATCTGATGCCCCGCGTCACCGGCCCCAACGGCCTGTCCATCCCGGTCTCCGAGGACATGGCCGCCGCGCTCGCCCGCCACCCCGAGGGCGAGTTCGTGATCTCCGAGGCGCCCAAGCCGCCGGAGAAGGCCCCGGCCAAGAAGGCGGCGCCCAAGCCGCCGGAGAAGTGAGAGGAGGGCGCCACCATGCCCAACCCAGCAGCCGTCGCTGACGTCATCGCACGGTGGCGCCCTCTCTCCACGCAGGAGACCACCAACGCCGAGACCTTCCTGGCCGACGCGTGGGTGATGCTCAAGCGCCGCATGGCCCTCCTTGACGTCGACATCGAGGCCCTCATCGCCACCGACGAGGCGCTGCCCGAGGAGCAGCGGACCCTCAAGGCGGCCGTGGTCCGGGTCCTCGCGACCGCCGTGCTGCGGGTCATGAAGAACCCCGACGGCAAGTCGCGCGAGGCGATCGACGACTACTCCTGGTCCCGTGACGAGGCCGTCTCAGCCGGGCTGCTGTACTTCCTCGACGACGAGCTCGACGGCCTGGTTCCCGGCTCCGGCGACGGCGGCCGGGTGTTCATGGTCGACCCGCTCGCCGACTACGCCGCCCGGTTCGCCTCGTGAGCACCCGGTGAGCACCAGATGAGCAGCGACGCGGCGATCATGGCCGGCCGGCAGGCCGCCGAAGCGCAGATGACCCTCACCCTGGCGGCCTACTCCCCGGCAGGACTGGTCCCCGACGCCGACGGCTACAAGGTCCCCACCTTCAACCCCGAGGGCCAGACCTTCGGGAAGATCCAAGGAGGCACCCGCTCCAGCAAGGACACCGCCACCCGCTACGTCAAGATCGGCGACGTCGAGCGACCGGTGATCGAGGCCGGCCTGCACATCTCGATCGGCGCGAAGGTCCCGGCTGCCGGGGAGCAGCGCGGCCAGGTCGGCGGTGCCTGGGAGTACGTCGTGCTCGCCGTGGGTGCAGGTGACGACCCCGCACTCCTCGGCCGCCGGTTCATGGTCATCGCCGTCCCGGCCAAGTCGAAGGCCACCGCCCGACGCCTCGACGTCATCGAGCTGTAGGAGGTCGCGATGCGCGTCCGTGTCCACCACCGCATCGACCGCCTCGCCCGGCGGCAGGAGAACGCCGCGGTCGAGTTCGCCCCCAAGGCCCGCCGCGCAGTCAAGCAGTCCACCCAGTTCGGCCGCGACCTCGCCCGCGCCCTGGCCCGCGAGGGCGCCGGCGAGCACGGCGAGCACTACTGGAAGCGGATCAACGCCGAGCTGACCGGGACCCTCGAAGGCGAGTTCGGCCCCGACGGCACCCCCAAGACCGAGTTCGTCGGCGTCGGGTTCCGCCACGGCCGCAACACCGACCTCCCCAAGGTCGCCGACAAGGTCGGCCCCGACCTGGCCGCGCGGGTCCGCAAGATCCTCTCCGAGGTGCTGTGATGGCGACCCTCGCCGAGCACCAGGCCGCGATCGCCGCGCTGCTCGACACCGCGGTCGCGCCGAAGCACGCCTACGCGCCCGACGACGTCCCCGCGACCCGGCCGGCCGAGTACGTCGAGGTCCTGGTCTCCGAGATCTTCACCGCCCCCGACGAGCTGCTGCTCGACGCCACCACCAACATCCGGCGCTACCGGGTCACCGTGTGGTGGGTCTCCCGGCACGCGGTCACCAACGCCCAACTGCTGCGCGAGGAGTGCTTCGAGGCGCTCCGGTTCGCCCGCCTCGCCGTCGCCGGCGAGACCTACCCGCCCACCCAGTACGAGGGCGACGAGGACGAGGTCTCGTCCATCGAGGGCTACTTCGTCGGCTCGGCGTCCTTCACCTACTGACCCAGCCGCCATCACCCACCCGCCGCCCCGCGATCGGACACCGCGCGCCCGGGTGGCTCCGTCATCCCCACCCCAGCAAGGGAGCACGCCCATGCCCGCGTCCACCACCGAGTACATCCGCGTCCGCCAGGTCGAAACCGGACACGAGTTGTCCGTCCCGCGATCGCACGCCGAGACGACCGGCGGCTACGAGGTCCTCGACGAGCTGGCCGTCGACTCCGCCGGCCGCCCACTCCCGCCGAAGTACCGCACCGGTCTCGCCGAGACGGTCGCCCGGGCTACCGGCAAGCGCACCGGCCGCGGCCAGCGCACCACGACTCCCGCCGCACCCGCGGCGGACTCCCAGCCGCTCACCGACGGCCAGCAGGCCGACACCACGAAGGAGACCGCCTGATGGCTACCGCAATCCAGCCTGCGCTGCAGCGCAGCTTCGGCAACGACGGCTGGGGGTTCGTCACCGCCGTCGCCGACATCCAGGTCCCCAAGCTCACCGAGCTCGACGCCGTGACCGGGTTCATCCTGTCGTGCTCGCTGTTCGGCGAGCAGGGCGACCCGACCGTGACCCAGGAGAAGGTCACCCTCCCGCGGATCCTGTGCCAGACCCAGCAGTTCGAGGTCAACGGCACCGTCACGTTCGCGATGCCCGACCTCATCGTCTCCTTCTCCCCGCAGGCCGCGGCCGGCTCGGACGGCAAGAAGGCGTGGGAGACCATGACCGACCAGCTCAACGGGTTCCTGTGGCGCCGGCAGAACGTCCCCGCCCGCGACGCCCTCGCCGTCGGCCAGTTCGTCGACATCATCCCCGTCCAGCTCGGCGACAAGGTCCCGGGCAAGACGTCCACCGGTGCCGACGGCGTCTACTCCTTCACCCAGGGCGCCTCCATCACCAGCGCCCCGGCGTGGAACGTCGCGATCGTCGCCGGCCCCTGACCGGTCGCCCCCGATCGGCCCGCCGCCGTCCCTGGCTGGGAGGCGGCGGCGGGTCCACCGCCCCTCGATCCCAGCCACCCCAGCCCACCCAGCCAAGGAGTGATGTACATGCCCAAGATCATCGGCCGACTCGTCGGCCTCATCGTGCCCCTGATCCTGATGGGGTTCGCCGCCTCTGCGACCGACGGCGTCCTGCGATGGGCGCTGCTCGGGTGGATCCTCTTCGTCGGCTTCGTCCACCTCTGCTCCTCGGTAGTCCGCATCGAGAAGGAAGGTGCGCGATGAGCGACACCTACGAGCGCCCCACCGTCACCGTCCCGCTGTTCGGCGGAGGCGACCTCCAGCGCATCGAGGAGCTGCGCGCCGACCTCATGAACGCCGCGTCCGGCGCGGTAGTCGGGCCCCGGCTGCTCTCCGACACCACCCCTCAGATCTCCGGCGACCTGCAGGCCAAGGCCGAGGCCCACGACGCCTTCGTCCGTGAGGCCACCGAGCGGGCGCGGAAGGTCACCATCCAGGCCCTGCGCCGCGGCGAGAAGCGCCAGCTCCAGGACGCCCACCCGCCCCGCATGGCCACCAAGACCGTGACCGGCGACGACGGCGTCGCCCGGGACGTCGAGGTCCCCCACGAGGACGACGACCGCGGCTTCAACGCCGAGACCATCGCCGACCCGCTGGTCCTGGCCTCGATCCGCGGCGGCTTCGACGACGACAAGACGGCGCAGGAGTTCAGCGACGACCTGTCGGACCCGCACTTCAACGCCATCTACAGCGCCGCGGTCCGGCTCAACTGGGAGGCCGACGCCACCATCCCAAAAGCCGAGGCGTCCTTGCTCGTCGACCAGATTATCGCCGCGATCTCGACATCGCCCGACGACTCGGACTGACCCTCCACCAGTTCGACGCGCTCGACGACCTCGAGCGAGACCTGTGGATCGCCGACTGGGTCCGCGAACTTGAGAAGTGCCCCCAGTGCGGCAACCCCCGCGACGAATGCTCAGACCCCACGCGCGGCTGGTTCCCGCAGCGGACCATCTGCTACGCCTCGATGGCCCTCGCCTCCGCGAACGCCCGCTACGACAAGCTCCACAAGGACGCGCCGTACCACGATGGCACGTTCACCCACTGGTCGAAGGAACGCGGCCCTGGGCATCCGTTCCACTACCGCGACGGCGTCACCGTCTGGGTCACCCAGCACAACCTCACGCCCGACGATGACTGGCTCAACGACCTCGCCAAGACGCTCGGCCTACGCGTACTTGAGGGCGATGAGCAAGGCCAAGAGCGGCATGCCGAGTAGCGCCACGGGCACGCCGACCATCAGTACCGAGACCGTCGACCCCGACCGCCAGCCAGCGGGGAACGCCAGACGCCATCCCAGGTGGATCAAGGCGATCACGGCGAAGGACGTGCCCGCGTAGATCGGGATGGCAGCCCACGGAGTGAGCAAGAGCAGCGGCCACGCGCATGCCGTTACCACCCACCCAAGGATCGCCAGCCCGATGTCGTTGCGGATGAAGTCCGAACCTCGATCAGCCATGCGCTGAGCCTATGGCGGCGTCGTGGGCCGCGTCGCCAGAACTAAACAGGAGGTTTTAGTGGGCACTCGCCGTGAGCGCGTAATCGTCAGCTTGGACGATGACTTCTCCAGCCCTATGGCCCGGTGCGCCGGCGCGACGGCCCTGCTGAACCACGAGCTCAACCGACTGTCCGGCCAGGCCGTTGTGTCAAGCCGGTTCGCGCGGACAGTCGAGCGGGACATGGATGGCGTCTCGAAGAGCACCCGTCGAGCCGGCGCGGACATCAACCAGTTCTCGGGGCGCCTGTCCGTGCTTCTTCGGCTGCTCGCGCTCGTCGGTCCAACGGCGGCTCCGATCGGCGCGGTCGCCATCGCGGGCATCAGCGGCCTTGCTGCCCAGTTCGGCTTTGCCGCAACGGGCGCGCTCTCGCTCGTGGTTGCTTCGCAAGGAGTCGGCGAGGCATTGAAGGCCGTCAACGAGGCTGCCCTGGAGCCGACTGCCGAGAACCTGGAGAAGGCGCGCGCAGCGATGGCCGATCTGGGACCCGAGGCGCAAGAGTTCGTCAAGCGGTTCCAGGAGATCCGCCCCGTCCTCAAGGACATTCGGGACTCCGCTGCTGCGGGCTGGTTTCCCGGGCTGACGGAGGCGCTGGACTCCTTCGAGACGGCGGGGCCGCGGCTGGGCGCCATCCTGGAGGCCATTGGCGAATCCGGCGGCAACCTCCTGGCCGAGGGCGCCGACGCGCTGGCTGGCCCGGAGTGGTCCGAGTTCCTGCTGTTCGTGGAGATGAACGCGCCGCAGGCACTCGATGAACTGGGCCGGAGCGTCGGCAACATCATCAAGGGACTCGCCGAGATGTGGATGGCGTTCGATCCGCTCAACGACGACTTCTCCTCCTGGCTTCTCGACGCCTCTCGCGGCTTCGCGGACTGGGCTGAGGGCCTGAGTGCCACCGAGGGGTTTGCCGAGTTCGTTGAGTACGTCCGCACGAACGGACCGAAGGTGGCGGAAGCCGCCGGCGCGATCGCGAATGCCATCCTCCAGATTGTCGAAGCTGCCGCTCCGATCGCGGGGCCAGTGCTTGAGGCGCTGACCCGTCTCGCCGACGTCATCGCCGTGGTTGCGGACTCACCTCTCGGCACGCCGATCATGGCCGGCGTCGCGGCGATGTCGGCGCTGACGCTTGCGACCAACGTGGCAACCGCGTCGCTTGCCCGCTTCAAGGTGGCTCAGGCGGCGGCTGGCTTCGGATCGGGCGGGAAGGCCAGCGCTGGCGCCAAGGGTGGCGGCCTCGTTGGGCTGGCTGGAGGGGGCCCGGCCGGCCTGGCGACTCTTGCCGGGATCGTCGGCTTCTCGAATGCGATCGACAACCTCGAGAAGGGCATCGGAGGCGAGCGTAGCGGCGGCAAGGGATTGCTGCGCGCGCTCGTCCCGGCGATCAGCACCCTCGAAATGTTCGGCGTCGAGATCCCCGGGCTGACCGACAAGACCAACGACCTGACCGACGCGAACAAGGACGCCGCCGACTCCTACCTCGACCTGGGCGCCAGTACGTCGGCAGCCAAGGATCGGTTGTCGGAGTACAACCGGGTCAGCCTGGGCGCGTTCTCGGCGACAACCCAGTACCGCGAAGCGCTCAAGGCGGCCCGTGAGCAGGCCGATCAGAACAGTGCTGGCATCAAGGGGAACAGCGACGCCGCGCTCGCGAACCGAGCCGCACTGGAGCGCCTCGCTGGAGCGTGGCAGACCCAGCGCGCAGAGATGGCCGCTGCTGGTGCCTCGACGGACGAAGTTGCCGGACGCCAGCGCGGAGCCCGCCGGGCGTTCATGGAGGTCGCCGAGAGCATGGGGGTGTCGCGTAGGCGTGCCCGACAGCTCGCCGACGCGCTCCTTGGGATCCCGCCCAAGGTCTCGTCGTCGGTCAACGTGGACGGCTTGGGCACGGCGCTGCAAGGCGTGCGCACCCTCAAGAATGAACTGGCGGGCCTCGGCAACCCCAAGGTGAGCGCGCCCCAGCCGCAGGGAACCAAGGCGCTGTTTGGTGGCGAGAATCCGGCTGACGGTGGCACGATCCCCCGCTTCGGTGGCCGGCCGATCCGGTCTGCTGCGGGCTCGACCGTGCCCGACGATGGGGGCGGGTACCGGGACTACCTGCTGTACATGCTGGCGCCGCTGGAGGAGGTCATCTCCAACCGGCGGGGCCAGGCGGACCGGTTCCGACCGGAGCTCAAGGACATCAACGCGGGCATGTCCCGCGCGGAGGTCATCGAGCGGATGCTGATGCGGGGTCTGGTCACGACTCCCCGCACGGCGGCCGGCGGCGGCACTGCGGGCAAGCAGATCGTGTCCTCGCTTGCCGGGCCCGGCGGCCCCCGCAAGGGCGACTCGGTCCTGGGCTTCTTTCCCGAGGTGGGGAAGAGCGCCAAGGAGCTCAGGGCGTGGGTCAAGAGCCTGGAGGAGTCGCGGTCGACGATCGAGAACGAACTCAAGGAGCGGCAGTCGCTGGCTGACGCGCTCGGGGAGTCGATCAAGAACCGGCTCACGACCAACCCGTTCGGCGACACCGACCCGTGGTCGGCCGGCTCGACGTTCGAGGACGTCATGGCCGTCCTGGCCGGCGACACCACCGCGGCGCGAGCGCAGACCGAGGACATCGAGACCCTCAAGGCCAAGGGCTTGGACGGCGACGCGCTGACCGCACTGCTGGCCGACGCGGACAACGAGACCATCGCCGCCTGGGCCGACCTGTCCGCGGACCAGCTCGACCAGTACGAGCGCGCGTTCCAGGACCGCGCGCTGGCGGTCGCCGATGCGCAGACGGCCGCGATGAACGCCGCGTTCGGTGCGCAGCTCGCGCCGGTGCAGGCCGAGTTGGCGAACGTCAACGCCCAGCTCGCTGAAGCCAACCGGCTGCTCGCGATCGCACCGGACGCGACGGGCAAGAAGGCCGGCCAGGCGACTGCGAAGGCGAACAACAAGGGCGCTGGCAAGGCGTCGCTGAACATGCGGAGGGGCTGACGTGTCCGAGAC
>NZ_JBNINR010000029.1:0-14877 GCF_051390595.1 Nocardioides segetis
GTCTCGGACACGTCAGCCCCTCCGCATGTTCAGCGACGCCTTGCCAGCGCCCTTGTTGTTCGCCTTCGCAGTCGCCTTGCCGGTCTTCGACGGACCCGTCTTCTGGATGTCCGACTGGATCCCCGTCAACGTCGCCAGGTGCGCGTTCGTCTGATCGACCTTCGCGCCCAGGGTCGCGATCTCCTGCGCCACGCCCGTCGCCATCTGCGCCGCCGTCACCGTCGCCGCGTTGACCTCGATCCGCTGCTGGAAAAGTCGCTGGAACTCCGCCACCGACTCCGCCGACGCCGTCGCCGCGATGTTCGCCACCGTCGCCGGATCCGCCTGAGTCAGCAGCGAGTCCAGAGCCGCACCCGACAGGCCGAGCGCCTGTAGCGAAGCAACGTCCGACTGGAACGCCTGCGACCCGGCGATGTCGCCCTGGAGGGCGGCGATCGCATCGGCGAGAGACCCGCCAGCCGACCAGATGTCCGTGTTGCCGAACAGATCGCTGGTGAACTTGCCGGAGACCGACGACGCCAACGCCTCGGCCACCGACTTCCGCGCCGACAACTCGTCATCGAGCGCGTCCTTGCTCGCCTCCAGCGACTTGATGAACGCGTTCAACCCCAAGCCGACCTCAGGGAAGAAGCCGAGGAAGTTGGTGCCCTTGGACTTGCCGTCCTTGCGGCCCGGCTGACCGCCCGTCGCCAGACGCTCGGCATTCACCGCGTCGAAGAATCCGACGCCGTACTTCTCCACCGCGGACGCCTTGATGACGTACTCGCGATTCGACAGCCACGTCGGGATCAGGTCATCCGTCGGACCGCCAGGGCCAGTGACGAGGCCGCCGAACGCCCTCTTCTTCTCCGCAGCATTGGCAGAACTGACGGACGGACCCCTGCTCGCCGCACCAAAGAAGCTGTTCAGCCTCGCCCACGCGCCCGAGAGATCCACCGACGCCGTGATCGGGACCGTGCGCGGCTTGGTCAGATCAGTGAGCTGTCGGGACGCCGCCTCGCGAGCACTCTGAAAGGCGCCGTCGTTCAGGTCGATCGACGGCTCCGCCTTGTCCTTGTTCAGCGCCGCGAGTGCCCTGTCGACCTTCTTCTTGCCGCCTTCGAATGCGGCCGTGGAGGCACCGATGTGAGGCTCGGCCTTCGCGCCATCCAGCGCATCGACCGAGGCGCCGACATCCTCCAGTCCCGCCTGTGCGTTCGCGACATCCTGCTCAACCGACTTAGCGGTCTGGTTGGCAATCTTCCGCAGCGCCTTGTTCGTCCGCTCGACCTCAGCCTCGGATGCGGTGGCAAGGTACTTGAGCTGGAGGGCGCCCTCGGTGCCCATGTTCTTGAGCTCCTGGACGACGCCCTCATCGACGCCGTTCTCCAGTGCTTCGCGCGAGTTGACCCGCAGATCCTTGATCGCCTGACCGGCGTCCTCCAGCGACGAGACCCAGTCCTCGAAGGAGAATTTCCCGTCTGTGATGCCGGCGGCCAGGTTGACGAACGAACCAGCAGCCTCGTTGGCGTTGTCGGTGATCGTCTTGAGCTGCTCGTCGGTCAATGAGAGCTGACCAGCGGTCGTCTCGCCCGCGGCGCCGAGATCGCGGGTTGCGCCGGCGGCCTTCCCGGACTCGACTTCTGCATTTGCGAGAGCCGTTCCGTACTCCGGGAAGAGGTCGATCAACTCCTTGGTGGACTTGCCAGCATCCTTGCCGATCTTCTGAAGCTCGGACCACGCCTTCGCGGCCTTTTCGGCGTTCCCGCCCTCGACCATGCCAGCGAGGGCCGCGTCGATGTCCTCGATGTTCTTCTGCGCAGTCTCGGCGCCGGTTGGGTCCCAGTTCGACACCCAACCGATTGGATTTGCCTTCGCCATCCACAGGTCATCAATGTCCTGGAAGGTGTGGTACAGGTCTTCGAAGTTCTGTGTGACCTGACCATTGCTCAGGGCCTCAAGGTCGCGAGTCAGCGTTCCGCCTTCAAGGCGGAGGTCGAAGAGGCTTTCGAACGCGGTTTGCAGAAGAGTTGCGCTCGTCGCGACCGTTGCGAGGCCCGCGCCAGCGGAGATCACGCCCCGCAGTGCACCCTTGGCGCGGCCAGCCTCAATCCCGAGATCCGCTAGGGCTTGCCTGGTATCGGCCACGCCCTGGATCGCCTTCGAGGCGAACCAGGTGCCGCCGCCAAGAATGGCCGTGACACCCAATAGTCCTGACGTAGTGGCCTTCAAGGGTCCAGGCAGCGAGCCGAACGCGGAGCCCATGCCACCAACGGCCGTCGACACCGCCTCGACAATCGGGAGCATCGCCGTGCCAGCTTCGATGCCGGCATCCTTGATGTTGTTCCAGGCAACCTGCGCCTCGGCGGCAGTGGTTTCAGCACGCTTTTGGTACTCCTCGGCCAGCGCCGAGTTCTGCCTCCATGCCTCGTCGCCAGTCTTGAGCGATTCGGTGAGCAAGTCGCCAGCGGAGGCCATGCCGAGCATGGCCTGCGACACCCGGATATCCGAGAGGCCGATCTCCTTGAGTGTCCCGAAGACGTCGCCGCCCGACTTGTTGATCCGGTCGAGCCCCTGGGTGAACGCGGCGAACGCGTCGGCGGGCGCCTCCTTGAACAGTCGGGAGAACTCGTCCGTGGAAGTACCTGCGACCTCGGCGAACTTCTCAAGCTTCGGGCCACCGGAAGAGACGGCCATCGCCATCTTTGTGAACGCGGTCGATACTGCCGTGCCACCCGCCTCCGCCTCGATGCCCATCGAGGCCACGGCGTTCGAAATCGCTAGGATCTCGGGCTCAGCCAGGCCGATCTGGGCGCCAGCGCCGGCGATGCGCTGGGACATCTGGATGATGTCGCGCTCCGTGCTCGCTCCGTCGTTACCGAGAGCCACCAGTGCGGCGCCGAGGCGGTCGATATCCTCCGGCGCGGTGCCCATCACGTTCGCCATCTGCGCGATCGAGGTGGCAGCCTCGTCGGCCGTGAGGTTGGTCGTCTCGCCGAGCTGGATCATCGTCTCCGTGAAGTCGGCGATGTCCTCGCGGGCAACCCCAAGCTGGCCCGCAGCCTCAGCGGTCGCCGCGATCTCCTCGTGGGTCGCTGGCATGGTGCGCGCCAGCTCCCGAAGCTGTCCCTCCAGCTCGTCCATCTGCGAAGCCGTGCCGTCGGTTGTCTTCATGACACCGGCCCACGCGGACTCCCAGTCGATGGCCGCCTTGGTTGCTGCGGCAAGTCCAGCCGCCGCAGCAAGTCCAACGCGGCCGGCGCTGCCGCCGATCTCGGTCAGCCCGGCGCGCATCTGCTGACCGTTCTTGTCCAAGGCGGTGAGCTTGGCGCCGAACTCCTGGACGTTCTTGCCCGCCGTCGTCAGGCCAGCAGTCAGGTTCCCGAAGGAACCCTTGAACGTATAGGTCACGCTGCGGTCGGGCATGCAAGAACACCGCCCTTCGAGGCTGAGAAGCAGGTACCGTCAGGCGCCATGAGCAAGCGCGTGCGAGAACAGTTGGGCTACTCCCTGTTGGGGGCCGCGATGGTTGCGCTAGGCGTCCTGGTGAATGTCGGGGAGGTCGACAACGAGAGCCTGCGGTTGATGTGTAGCGTCGCGGGGATTGGCGGAGTCGCGCTGCTAGTGATCTACCTAGGTGGCCTGATTCGCGATCGGATCCCCGGGAGAAGGCACTAGTTGCCTGGCAGGGCGTCCCGCCGCTGTCCCAGCCAGTCGTCGTCTGGCGTGAGGTCTTCACGAGAGAGCCAGATCGAGACGCCCTCTGCGTAGTGGAACGGCGTCATGGCCGACCGTTCCTTCATCCAGATCCGGAAGAGGCCGTCGTGGAACGGTCGGTCCTTGTGGAGATCCTCATACATCGCCACGACCGCCGCCTGCTGCATCGCCGGGTAGCAGATCGACCGCTGGGGATACCAGTCGATCGTCGCGTCACCGCACTCCGAGAGCGGGCCGTGGTGGAACTTGCAGGTGTTGCGCTCCTCCTCGTACCGGGCGATGTGGAACTCGGCGTCCGGGGAGTCGAGGAACGCGTCGACCGACGCGTGGCCGCCGCGCTCGGCTAGTTCGAGGTCGCGGACGAGGTCGGGCTCGGCGCGGAGCCGAGCCGCAACGTAGGGTCCGCCGGCGCCGACCCTCGGTTGATCGCGAACGCCTGGAGGAACAGGCGGTCGTAGTAGTCGTAGTCCGAGAGGGACTCGAGGAACGAGTCGATGTCGCCCTCGATGGTGGACGCCTGGTCCATGTCGAGGCAGATGGGACAGTGCTCGTCGCGGCAGATGACCTGGGGGAGCAGGACGTCGGGGAGGGTCTCCATGTTGACCCCGAGCACCTCGTCGCGCTTCTCGCCGTCGCGGGGGCCGTGCTCGCGCATCAGAGCGCGCCAGGCCTTGCGCTGGAGGGCGTGCATGACGACCGCCACGCCGCGGGACTCGGCCTCGGCGGCGAAGTCGTCGCGGCTGGCCTTGGCTGCGGCGAGGTCGGTGCGGGCCGTCTCGCCGGGGTCGCGCTCGTGGATCAGGCGGGGGCGCAGGGCCTCCTTGGTGGCGCGCTTGACGGCGTCCTCGGCGCGGGTAACGGCGTCGTCGAGCTCGGAGAGGTGGGCGAGGTCGTCGCCCTGGTAGATGACGACCCGTGCAGTGCGGGGCTTGATGGCGGTCATAGGTGTTCTCCTGGTGGTGCGTGACGGGATGACGGGAGACCTCCGGCGCCTCGTCCCGTCAGCGGGCGCCGGAGGTCGATGTCACGGACCAGCGACGACCGCGATGTTGTCGAAGCCGTCACCCGTGACGGCGACGCCCGCCTTGAAGACGTAGACGCCCTCGGCGGTCTGCGCGGACTGGTCGATGACGGCGGGAGTGATCTTGACGGGACGCCCATCCAGGAACTCGCCGACCTCGGTGGTGTCCGCAGTGTCGTTGATCTTGTTCTGGCGCCGAACCACCCAGCCGGTGAAGCCGTTGCGGAGGAACTCGAAGGCCTTCTTGTCGTCGGAGCCCGAGGCGGCCTGCGGGTCCACGACGCCGACGATGTCGACGCCCTGGGTGGTCGAGGGCAGGAGCACCTCGGCCTGGGTGCGGTTGCACAGCAGGCGGGGCGCCTGGCCCTTGTTGAACGTCACGGTCCAGCCCGTGTTCTCCTCGGTGAGGAAGCACGTGATGTACAGACCGGAGGCGGACTCGACCTCGGTCTTCTTGGGCGGGTTGGACAGCGCCGGGACGAGCCAGAACGACGTCATCTGGAGGACGTTGTGGACGCCGGGCTTCACGGGGTCAGCCATGTCAGATCTCCTTCTTGGGGTCAGCCGACGCCTGGCCGGCGTTGTCGTCGTCGCGGGATGCGGCGGACGTCTGGTTGCGCTCGCGGGCCTTCTTGGTCCCGGGGGCGGGTTCGCCGAGTGGCGTGACGGGCTTCGGGGGAGCGGGCGTGCCGTTCGGGGCGAGTGCGTTCTTGTCGAGGACGGTGACGCGCTCGTCATTCGGGACCTGGTCGCGGCGCAGGGTGTACTCCCATGCGCCCTCGCGCACGCGCACGTAGTCGGTCATGAGGTCTCCTTGGTGGCGGTGAAGGTGTAGGTCGCTGTCACTCCGACGACGCCCTGGTCGTCGGGGTCGCGCGTGATCGTCGGGTCGAGTTCGGCGCGGCAGGGAGTGGCCCGGTAGCCGGTGATGTCGAGCCGGGTACCGACGAGCGCGGCGCGGATCTGCTCGGCGACGTGGAGCGCGGACGCGGCGGTCCTGCCGAAGCTCTGGACCACGACACGTCCCCAGCGGATGCCCTCGGCGGACAGGGTGTAGGTGTCGCCGCGGCCGAGGGTGGCGCTGTACGAGCTGTACGGGTACGTCTTGTCCGTGAGCCCGTTGAGGGGTTGGGTGCGCGGCACAGTGGCTGTCGCGGTGGCGACGGCGTCCATGGCGTCGGTCATGGCAGCGCGAGCCCGATCGCGGCACCGGAGAGACGCTCAAGCCGCTTCTCGGCGAGCGGCATTGCCTGGAGTCCGTCGAGGTGGGGCGGCTGGTTGACCGAGCCGAACTCGAAGCCGGGGCCCATGCCGCCCTGACGCCGACCGGATTCGGGGCCGGTCTCGACCTCGATGGTCGTCAGGCCGCCGGTGCGCATCTCGGTGGTGATGGCGTCGGGGTAGTGCTTGCCGTGGACTCCGGCGGTGTTGCGGGCGTTGTGCTGCCATTCGTCGCGGAAGCCCTCGCCAGCGCCGCGGTAGGCGTCGTACAGGCCAGCCGCGACCGCGCGAGGAGCGTTGCCGAGGTCGCGAGCCAGGTCGTGGATCTCGTCGGCGCCGCTCACGTCTGCACCTCCTCGACCAGCAGCCTGCGTGCGGTCATCTGGTCGCCGGGGATCACGCCGAGGATGGTGAACTCCGCATCGGCAAGCGAGGGATCCGACAGCGGGCCGAGGGTGGTGACACGGGCGACCTTGCCGGGAGCGATGGCGGGGGAGCCGATCGGGATGTGGAGTTCGCGCTGTACGGTCACGATCGTCCGCGCGCCAGCCTCTGATTCGGTCTGCTGCTGCACCGAGCGAACCCGGATGCGGGCCTTGGTGGTGAAGTCGACCGTCAGCGTGCGGACGTCTCGGCCGAGGTCGGGGTCGAATCGCCAGGGGCCGGGCGTGCCGATCTCGACGGTGGTGGTCATGCGGGACTCGGCCTGGGCGCGGAGGAAGGGCAACTCGGCGGCGATGGCGTCGTTGAGGGTCATGGCAGCGGCCACCATTCGGGGTCGCAGCGCGGCGGGGGAGGTGTCCACTGCACGGTGTCGGGCTCGAAGCTGGGCCGGGTGGAGAACGCGGCCGAGTCTCGGTCGGGGGCGAGCAGGTCGACCCAGCCGTCGAGGAGCCAGGAGTCTCCGCCGTCTTGGCTGTCCCAGCGGCGGGTGACGCTGCCGTCGTCGACTGTGGTGGTGACCGATGACGTGCCGTCACCGGCGCCGTGGCGGAAGCGGTTGGCGACCGACTCGCGGACCACGTAGTCGACGAGGTCCGGGTTGAGGTCGGGGTAGGTGGTGCCGAACTTGACCTCGATGAGCATGTAGGCGTCGGCGATCCACTGGGTTGCCTGGGCCTGCTCGGCGGTCGTGAGGGGGCGGCCGAGGCTGGTTGCGATGTCGTCTGCGGTGACAGCCACGGCCGCCCTCCTTCGAACGGTCGTCGCTCAGGCGGCGTCGCTGTACGCCACGAAGGCGCCGAGCGCGTCGCTGGTGACGAAGCCGTAGTAGGCCTCCACGAGGAGCAGGACGAGGTTGTCCTGGAACGCGGAGTGCGTGTTGCCGTCGAGGTCGACGTAGGACGCCTCGGTGGACACCTTGATGGTGATGTCCATGCCGACGCCGTAGGCGCACTGCGACCAGTCGCCACCGATGGCGCGCAGGTTGCTGTCCGCGTCCGGGGACTGACCCACGACCACGTTCGCGTCGGTCCCGCCGGTCAGCGCCGACCCGTCGCCCACGAAGGGCGCGGCAGCAGAGCCGGCGACTCCGATGGTGATCGTGTACGGACCGCCCGCGGAGCCGGCGACCGTGGCGCCGGCGAGGGAGCCGCCAAGTGCGCGGATCGCGGTCTGGACCGTGCCGGCGGCGGCGTTGTACGCGATCGGCGCAGTCTCCTGGCCGCCGTACTTGAGCGCGAACGTCCCACCGGTCGGGGTGCCCGTGATCGTGACGACCTGGACGCGGTTGCCGGAGCGGCGGTAGGTGCCGGAGACGCCTCGGTTGTAGGCGGCCGGGTAGCCGATCAGGCTGGCCGTGTTCGCGCCCTGCTGCGGGGCGTCGACCCAGAGCGGGCGGCCGGTGGTGTCGGTCTCCAGCTTGAGCAGCGGCTTGAGGCGGGGGTCAGCCGCGAAGCCGGAGAAGTCGTAGCCGGCGTCGACCACGAGCTTCTCGCCGCCGACGAGGTCGGCGTACATGCCGCCATCGGCCTGGGTGGCGGTCCCAAGCTCGACGCTGGAGGCGTTCTTGGTCAGGTAGTCGGTGAACGGTCCGGCGCCGCCGGTGCGGAGATCCTTGCCGTGGATCGCAGCGTAGTCGAACGCACGGCCGATCGCGACCGGGAGATCCTGGCGAAGCTGGGCGTAGAGGCCGGCGGGGTTGCTGCGGGCGACCTCCTCGGAGACCGGGACGAGCAGGGCGACCTTCTTGCCGGTCATCGTCTTGATGCCGACCGCTCCGGCGCCGACGGGCTTGGCGCCGCCCTCGGAGACCCAGCCGGCGGCAGGGATGTCCATGGAGACCGGGATGGCGGTGTTGGCGGTCAGGGAGAGCGGCACCCGGCGGGCGAGGCTCATGACCGCGGACGACTCGATGGCCTGGTCGAAGATCGGGCCGGTGATGGTCGGCGGGAGGAGGGTCGGGTTGACGTTGGAAAGCTGGGTAACCATGGCTGACTCCTTGGGTCAGTCGGTCCTCAGGCGAGCTGTGCGCCGAGGAAGTTGGCGAAGTCCTGTTCCGGGGTTCCGGAGTCGGAGGGGTCGCCCTTCGCGCCCTGGGAGAGGTCGGGGCGAGGGCCGGGCGGCTGCTCCGTGGAGCGGCTGGCCCAGAGGTCGGCCTGCTTCCGCATGGTCTCCTCGTCGGAGCCAGTCAGGATGAGGTCGACGTTGTCCGTGATCCCCTTCTCGGCCGCGATCCGGTAGCGCAGGGCTTCGGACGTGGCCTTGTCGGCGAGGGCCTGGGCGTCGGCGGCCGCCTTTTGCGCCTTCTCAAGGTCACTCAGGTTGGCGGCGGCGATGTCGTCGAGCTGCTTTTGCAGCGCGGCGGCCTGCTTTTCGGCGGCGGCGCGAGCGTCGCGCTCGGCCTTGAGTGCCTTCTCGCCGTTCTCGCCCAGCGGCTTGTCGCTGGGGTCGGTGGCCGCGGCAGCAGGGTCGCCCTGCGGGTCCGTGGTCGGGTCGGCCGGGTTGGAGTCGGACATTGGTTCCTCCATCGCGGAGTTGGCCCGGTGACCTCGCGTCACGCGGGAAGATCAGGTGATGAAGCCGTTGAGCCGTAGGAGTCGGATCGCGTCGTCGCGGTCCTTGGCGATCTCGTAGATCGACTCGGGCATGAGGCGGACTCGGCTTGTCCGGGCGTAGCGCTCGCCCGCGGCCCGGAGGTCAGAGTCGGTGCCGAGGCGAGCATTGAGGGACCGGTAGGCGAGCCCGCGGCGCGTGGTTCCCTCGGTGGTGACGAGGACTTCGTGCCCGTAGATCTGCGCCTTGCTCATCCCGCGGCGTGCGTTGACGACTTGGTTGATGTCGGCGCCGTCGCGGATCGCCTCGGCGCCCTTGTGTGTGAAGATCCGGTCTTGTTCGGTCGGGCTCAAGGAGTCGAAGTAGGTGTCGACCGAGGTGGTCAGATCGCCTGCGATGGCTTCGCTGGCGGGGATGTGCCGGCAGTCGCAGCGGGGGTGGCGAAGGAATCCGGTGTTCCAGCGGTAGAACTTTCCGGCGAGGATCGCGCACCGCGAGCACGACGGCGGGTTGAGCATCCGGACGTACCCGCCGACCTGGCGCCGGGCGGCAGTGTTCGCCGACTCTGCGGCGCGGGCAGTGTCGGACAGGATCGTCCCGGCGACCATCGCCATCCACTGCTCAGCACTGGCGAGCGCGTCGCGAGCCGCGACATCGGGATCGAAGGCCGGCGCCGCGGGAATCACCCGCAGTGATCCCTCGACGGCGACAGGCGCCTCGGCTTCGTCGCGGAGACGGGCGTAGGTAGCACCGGCAACCGCGACCGACTGGGCTAGCAGCGTCTCGACCGGACGACCGTCGCCCGCGAGGCCGACGAACGCCGCGCGAGGCACGGACGGACCTTCGGGGGCGATGCCGAGTTCGGTCAGGACGGCGGGGATGTAGGAGTTGGCCTCGGTTGTGGCTGCGATCTGCGCGGCTGCGATGAGGGCGAGGATCTTCGGCCCGACGTCCTCGCGGTACTGCTGCTCCCAGTTCGCGTTCGGCTGGATTCGACGCCATGCGGCGAGGATCGCGGCCAGGGTCGCGTAGCGCAGACGCTCTTGGCGGCGGTAGTACCTACTCGCCGAGTCCGGCGCCGGCATTCAGCAGCCCCTCGGCGATCCGGTCGAGCGTCGGGTCGGTCCGTGCCGCTTCGGCCTCCTCCTCGAGGTACTGCCGCTCCTTTGCCTTGCGCGCTTCGGACCAGCCGAGCTCGTCCCACATGCCCTCGCGGGAGATGCCGCCGACCGAGCGCATCTTGGTCAGGGCGTCGGCGCGCTGGGCGAACGTGGGCGTGCCAGGGTCGAAGTAGTCGACGCGGACTCGGTTGCCATCGACCCAGGTGCCGGTGGCGAAGCGGAGCGCGAGCGCGCCCATCCAGCCGAGCTCCATGCCCTCGGCCTCGTTCTTGTCCTCGACATAGTTGACGAGGTCGTTCTCGTCGGCCCGGATCGCGCCTTCGGCGGGCGGATTGGAAGTGGTGATCCCGAAGTAGCGGGCAGGGAAGCCGTAGGAGACGGCGGCCTGCTTGCCGTAGATGTTGAGCGCGGTCTCGAAGTTCTTGAGGTCGGCCGGGGTGAACTGGCCCCACTTGGCGTCCTTGTTCGACAGCATCTTGATGACGTCGTAGTACGCCTCGAACTGGGAGAGCGGCTCGCCGTTGGCGTCTACGAAGTCGCCCTGAGCGACGCCAGTGGCCCAGATGCCGGGGATGCCGTGTGCCTCTTGGGCGAACTGGAGGTTCGTCAGCGATCGGGCGACGGAGTCCGTGAGGCCGATGATGTCGGTCAGCTCCGATTCGCCGTGGAAGCCGCCGGACAGCCGCTCATTGAGGCCCATGACGAGAGGGATGGGCTCGCCGTGCTCGTCGCGGTCGACCTCGTACCAGCGACCGTCGGCATTCTTGGCGACCCAGCTCGTGCGCCCCGGGACGTAGAGGGTGACGTTCGTCGGGCCCTGGCCGGTCTTGTCCTTGCCGTAGAAGCGCGCTGCGGCGGTCATCTGCTCGGTGCGGGAGTCGACCATCGCCTCGACTTCGCGGGGCGACTCGACTCGGATGATCGGGAGTCGGCGGTCGCGCTCGTTCGCGCCCACGGAGATGAAGCCGCGGCCGTAGATGAGCTTGTCGCGGCGGTACATCTTCGTGTGGGCGGAGAGGTTGTTGGCGTCCCAGATCGCGCGGAGTGTCGGGTCGACCGTCTCCTCGCCGGGGAGGATCATCGCGCGGACCTTCTGGCGGCCGGCGATCGTGCGGACCACCACCCGCGGCCAGTTCGCGACCACCAGGAAGCGGCGCATCTCCGGCGGGATCGCCATGCCGAGCTGCTCGACGCGCTGCATGAGCCGGTAGTAGCGAAGGTTCCGGTCGTCGACCAGGAATCGGGCGTCGAGTCGCTGCTTGAGCTCGGTGATCAGCTCCAGGTCGGAGGGTGTGAGTGCCACGCGCCCCTCCTTCGATGGTCAGCGGCGGAGTCGGATGTAGGCAGGGCCGGTGTCGACATGCCAGCCGGATGCCCGAGCGTCGGAGGCTGCTTCGTGAGCGAGGACGTCAGCCATGAGCGCGTCGATCTTCTGGTGCTCGGATGGCTTGCCGAGGATGTACTTGTCTCCCGGCTTGGCAACCTTGCGGGCATTGAGTGCGTGGGTGCGGGTGATGGCGCACTCGACGTGAGTTGTGGTGCGCTCGACCAGGTCGTTCAGGTAGCGGTCGAGGGCGAAGTACATGCGCTGGATGACGCGGGTCGGGAACGGGATCACCGTCTCCTCGCCGTGCTTCAGTGCCCACTCCTCGATCTGTGTTCCCCAGATCGGGTCCTGGTCGGCATAGAACCGCTCGACCTCGTAGCGGTCGAACAGTTCGGCGACCGCAGCGACCACCTCTCCCTTGGGGATTCGGCCGTTCCACTCGGCCGGGTTCCAGATCGTCGGCCTGGCGTCGGGACCATAGGTCGGGGTGAACCGGAGGCCGTCGCGAGTCTCGGCACGGATGGCGGTCCAGTCGCCCGACTTGGAACCATCGAAGCCCAGGCAGATCGGGCCAGTTGGCTCGTCGATGGTCGTGCATGAGGTCCACAGCTCATCGGTCATGAACGATCCGAGTCCCTGGACGAGCCGGTTGCCAAAGAACCGCTCAGCCTGCGTCGGGTCGGTCTCGACCAGTTCGTCGGCCTCGGGGTCGATCGCCGACTTCGTGTCCACCCACGGCGAGTCCGCGTAGACGTGGACGTGGATCTGCTGGCGCTCCCGCTTCTTGCGGTAGTCGAGATCTGTCGGCGGCTTGCGGTAGTAGCGGAAGATGTCCGGTCGGCGCGACTCGAAAGCCTGCTGAGCCGCCGAGTTCTCCATCGGGTCCCACGGGTTCGTCAGCTCGATCGTGCGGCCCTGCATGCCGGCGACGCCGCGGCGGATCGTCTGCCAGGTGTCGAGGACCCGGTTCGCCGACGTGTAAAGCCCGGACTCGTCGCCCAGGGCGCCGGTGAGCGGCTTGCCGAGCTTCGACTTGGCCGCCGCCGTCATCGGCAGGATCATCCCGCGGTTGGGGGTTCGGATGAACCCCTCGCGGACCTTGACGAACTCCGCCAGTGGGCCCGAGTGGATCATCGTCTGCAACGGCTCGTACACGTTCTGGGTCTGGTCCTCGGCGAACGCCAGTATTCCGAGCAGGGACTTGCGGCGCGGGGCGCCCATCGCCTCGCCAGGAAGGTACTCGTACTCCCAGCCGCACCCGCAGCCATGATCGGAGCAGCGGTAGATCTCGCTGCCCGTGGCCCAGCCGGCGAACAGCGATGGACCGACCGCCTCGAACAGCAGCATCCCGGCGCCCCACGGCGACTTGCCGCACTTCTGTGGGCCGACGATGACCGAACGGCGGTAGAAGAACGGCGCCAACAGCGTCCGAGCGTTGACGATCGCGTCGGCGACGATCCGGTAGTGGTTGACGGTGCAGAACAACTGCCAGCCGTTGAACAGCAGCGGCTCACCCTCGAACACGCCGCCAGGGACTCGGCAGTGGCGTTCGACCCAGTCCGTTGCCAGGAATCCGAGCGTGTGGAGCGGGTCGAAGTCGAGCTCGAGCGGCTCAGGCCCCACCGGACTTGACGACCTTCATCCGGTCGCGCGACGAGGTCTTCTTGGGAGCCGCGGCGTCCTTCTGGTCCCGCTTCTCGCCGACCTCGTCGTGAGCGATCGCCCAGCCGTTCTCGCGCAGGCCCGCCGGCGTGAGACCGACCTGGTCTCGGTACATCCGCAGCTTGTCGACCAGCGCGGCCGACGCGTCCGGGGCCAGCTCGACGATGGCCTTGATCCGGCAGAACTCCGCGACCGTCTCCCAGCGCCACGGCTCCAGCGACCATGCACACGCCTGCGGGGTCCGCCAATGCAGGTCCCAGATCGCCAGCTCGCGCTCGGCGATCAGGTCGCCGGCAGCAGCGGGAGGGAGTGGGAAGTCGGGGACCTCGCCATCGAACCCGGAGGCAGGCAGGGCGGTGAGCTTGTAGCCGCGGCGATCCGAACGGCCCGAGTTCGGATCGGGCGCCGGACCAGAGCGGCCGTGTCCTCCACGGGCCATGATCGATCACTCCTCGCGGCATCGCGCCGCCTGGGCGAACCGCCAGGCATCGCGCCACGCGGTATGTCACATGTGGTGTCGGCCGGAAGGTCTTTGACCCTCCGCGCCTTTCTCAGCCCTCTCCCACGGTCCTCAGCAGGCCCCACTCCGGGGCCACCCCCTGGGGTCGCTATGCGCCTGGTGAGATGCGTCGGGAGGAGGTGGCAAGGTTGCCCGCAGGGCACTCGGGTCCGCGGTAGACACTGCGGTCGCTGTCGTCGTGTCCGAGATGCCAGCTGCTCGGGTCTACCTGGTGCGGTCGGCCCGCTTCGGCACAGCGCCAGCAGGTGAACCGCTCACCCTGGTCCATGCGCCGCTGGTAGTGGGCGCGCAGTCGGTCGTGGTGGGCGTCGTATCCGCGCTGCTGTCGCGAGCCACGCGCTTGCTCTTGCTCGCGTCGGTGCTCAATGCAGCGAGTCTCGGGCTGGATGCGCGGGCAGCCGGGCTTGGCGCAGACCTTCACGCCGTCCCCACGAGATCGAGCAGCGCGTCTTCCAGTACCCGCAGCGGATCACGTGCGCCCTGCTCACGCACCGCAGCCACCAGCACGAGGAAGTCGCGGACCGAGTGGCAGTCCAAGTCGAGTGCGTCAGTCACGACCACGGTTGGCCTCCCGACATGACTCGACCCCGGCTCGGAGAAAGCGAGTCGGGGTCGTGAGGGAATGCGGCAGCCACGGGGTGCGTGAACTGCGCGCTGTGCCTAGTGTGCCAGATGAATGCGACGTTCACCACGCAACCGCCGATGGCGCGTCAGTTCTGCCATGTCGGGTCGAAGTCCGGGTGATCGGCGTACACCGACGCGAGGGCGCGCAGGATGCCCGCACCGTCTGTGTCGACCGTGTTGCCATCGACTCCTCCGATGACCTCAGCGGCGTAGCGCTCTTCCCCGTCGACAGACTGGGCCAGCTCCACGATCCGCCGCTTGGCCTCGCACTCGGCCAGCATGCGCGACGGTCGAGCCATCAGCACTTCGGAGAGTGCGCCAACCTCAGCCCACCCGATGCCATTCGGTCCGGCGCCCTCGTCTGGATCTGCTGGGCCGACCTCAAGTTCGTCCTCGGCGATCCGGGCCAGCAGGAACTCGGTGATCGTCATGCGCCAATCCTCTCGCCTCGTCGCTGGCGCGGCGCAAGCCACTTCTCGTACTGGTCGTGAGACCACGTGTGCTCACGGTCGCGCGGACACCTCCACGTGTCACCGCTGTCGTCGTCGTAGTGCACCTTGTCGCACTCCTCGTCGTCGCACCAGTGACCGTACTGCCGGATCAGCCGGTGAAGCCCGTGACCGTCGGCCTTGCAGTCGGGGCAGAACGCGCCGCGGTCTGGTCGGGTGCTGTTGTGGAGCACGCTCTCGAG
>NZ_JBNINR010000030.1:0-10649 GCF_051390595.1 Nocardioides segetis
CCGTGACCGTCGGCCTTGCAGTCGGGGCAGAACGCGCCGCGGTCTGGTCGGGTGCTGTTGTGGAGCACGCTCTCGAGGCGCTGGCACACCTTGCGAACCTCCCGGGCCAGCAGTGCGAAGTCCTGTTCCGGGTCCTGGGCGATGCGGCCGAGATTCCGGTCGAGGTACTCGGCGGCGCCGGTGATGCTGAGCCGCTCGGGCAGGTCGTGGCCGTAGTCCTCGGAGAGCATCATCTGCCAGCGCGTCAGGACCGAGTACGGGTGGAGTTCGTCCTCGTCGGGCAGCGCGGTCAGGATCTTCTCCCAGGTCGCCTCGTCGATGCGCCCCGCTCGCAGCGCTCGGGTGGCGTGGCCGTCGACGTAGAACCTCAGGTCGCGAACGAGCCTCGGGTCTGCCGCCGGGCCAGCCAGGTCGGCAGCGTCGGAGTTGACGCCGGCACCGATCGCCGCAGGGAGCATGAGTGCCGAGTAGCCGGCGACCTGCTTGATGTTGCGCCGGACTCGCCCGAGGCATCGGGGGCAGGTCAGCTCGCCGTGGCCGACGTGCACGGAGCAGGTGCGTCGTGCCGTGCAGTGCCGGGTCGGGTCGCCGTACTCGTCGACTCGGCAGATCTCGCCGTCGACCAGGTAGGCGTCGGCCTCGCGGCTGTAGCGGCAGTTCACTGGTCCTCCATCTGTTCGTCGTCCATCCCTGAGCTGGGTCGGTAGACGTGTCCGGTCTGATGTGGGTCGGTTCTGGTGCAGGTGAGTCCGTCTGGGTCGTTCCAGAGGTGGTGGTCGCAGGTGGTCACTGGTCGCCCGCCTCGATCCAGTCGGCGCGCTCACGGAGCCAGCGGCGAACCGAGTAGGTGCTGGTGTGCCCGCTTCCCGGCTCGCTTCCGAGGTTCGGCCAACTCGCTTCGTCGGCCGTCTCCCGCAACGCCTCCGCCCGCACCCGCCGATCCCGCTGGGCCAGCCAGTCCTCTCCGAGTCGCACGTTGCGCGAAAGGGTGCGGCAGTAGCCCCAGATCCCTTCGAGGTATCGGTATCCGGGCTGCGTCACGTCCACCTTGAGCGGGTAGCAGGTGCTCCGGTTCGGATCTATCACCGAGCCGCAGCCGGGGCACCGCAGCACTTCGGACAGTGCGTCCCGGTCGTCCTGCTCAGCCACGGTCGTCACCGCCCGTCCAGAGTCTCCCTGGATCCTTGCCGATCACGGGCCGCCAGCCGAGGTCAACGATCTGGCGGATGATGCGCGTGGCGTCCTGTGGTGTGGCGACGTGACCGAGGTGCGCCCAGGCGTCGGCGGTCGCGACTGCCGGGATGCCCTGAGTGGCGCCATACTGCTCGGCCGAGGTGCGCTCGGTGGTGACAAAGCGGCAGCGGCCGATGTGGGTGTCGGTGACGTCGCGGCTGGGGCAGGTTGGACAGTCCTGTCGGGTGCTCATGGCTGCTCACCGCCCGCCGTGTCCTCGACCGGCTCGAAGACGTCGAGCCTGCGCAGCAGCCGTCTGGCCGCCCAGTGCCGTCGGTCTTCGTCGAGGTCGCGGCCGACGACGAGGACGAACTCGCCGAGGCTGAACACGACGCCGTGGCGGAGGCCGTACATCACGGCCGCTCGGCGTTCGCGGGTCATGCGCTCGTCGTCGGGGCGGACTCGATGCCAGATGCCCAGGTGGAGGGATGTCAGGGTGGCGATGAGTCGCCCGAGCAGCCATGCGGATAGGTAGCCGACGACGAGGATCGTCGGGAGGGTGGCGATGCCCAGCAGGTAGGTGCTCACGGCTGCTCCTCCTCGATCGGCTCCCACGGGCCCACGACGGGCGCGTAGGTCGTGACGGTGCGGCGGTAGATCTCGCCTCCGAAGCGGCTCTGCACCCGCTCGGCGGCCTCGCGTGTCGGATGTGCTCGGAAGTCGTAGATGCTGGCCCACTCGACGCGCTCGGTGGCCTCGGGCTGTTGCTGCTCGGTCATGCGGCCTCCTTTGAGTTGGAACGCTTCCGCTTCCAGCAGGCGCGACATTCGCGGCCACCGGTGCTCGGTCGGATGTAGGTGTTCGCCTCGTCGAACAGGTGTCCATGCGGGCAGTGCGTCAGCGACCACGCCTGACGGTTGTGGCGGATCATGTCCACGAAGTTGTCTCGGTCGGTTCCGATCGACAGGTGGGCAGGGTTGACGCACGGCGGGTTGTCGCACGCGTGGCGGACCACAGCGCCCTTGGGCAAGGGCTCGCCCAGTGAGAGCGCGAGCGAGTACCGGTGGGCGCGGCGCCCGAGCGGGTTCCGAAACCGTCCGTACCCATCACGGTCCACGCCACCGCGCCACTCCCAGCAGGCATCATCGGAACCGCGATCAACCTGGCTCCAGAATGCTTCGGCGAAGTCGCCAAGCGGTCGGCCTTTGATGTTCTGCTCGTATCGCTTGCGCCAGCCCTGCGCCTGCTCGCGGGTCGGCTTCCAGTGTTGGGGATCTGCCATCACGCGCCCCCTGCCGTGCGGGCAGCGAGGATGCAGTTGATCCCGTCGATCAGGTCTTCGACCCGGTGCTCGACGTAGCCATCGGCGTTTTCGTCGTGCACGGGGCAGATGTGGACTCCGCAGCGGCAGAGCAGTGTGCCGATCTCCTCCTCGCTCAGTCCCCGGTCCCCGTCCGACGACGTGACGGGAGTTGCAGCGTCGGTGGGCACCTGCAAGCCAGACGGCTGGTCCGTTGCAGCGTCCGACGACGTGACGCCGGCGGCGGCATCTCGGTCAGCTGTGGTCGTGCACGTGAGGCATCCGTGGTGGTTCGGCTGCTCGCAGATCTGGTTGGCCCACAGGCAGATCCCGGGCTCCGTCGCGCCCTCGCTCGCCGTGGCGGCGACGTCCGGGTGGTTCGGGTCGAAGGCGGGGCATCGGCGGTTCAGCGGATCATGGAAACCACCGAATCCACATCTACAGTCCTCGCTCGCCGTGGCGGGGGCAGAGGAGGCGAGGAGCCGCTCGACGGCGGCCTTGTCCCAGGGGCAGAGCATCCTGTCGACCAGCGCTTCGACCTCGGCCCGCAGGTCCCGCAGCGCCTGGTCGGACGGCGTGGGCTCGTGCTCGGCCAGCAGCGCGAGGATCTTGCGTGCGTGCACGTTGAAGATCGCAACGCGCGGCCCGTCGCTGACGCCGTTCCAGCGCTCATACACTGCGGTCCACTCGTCAGCCAGCGCGCGGAGGGCGGTGTGCAGGCCGGTCATCGCGACACCACCCAGGCAACCCACACGACAGTCGCGAGCGCCAGCGGCCAGCGCCACTCGACTCTGCGGCGGACGCCCGCGACCTGAGCCGCGAGGAGCAGCAGGGCGCAGACGGCGGCGTAGACCGTCAGCGCGATGGCGACGACGAGGGCCGCGTCGCGGATCGGATCAGGCATGGGGGTCTCCTTCGGTGGTGACGGCCGAGCCGCCGGTGATCTCGTCGATGCCGATGCCGAACCGGACGTGCATGCCCTCCTGGCCGCACGACGGGCAGCCGCTCACCGGATTGCCGATGCGGCGCGGTCCGTCGGGGCTGTAGACCAGCACCGAGCACCGGTCGTTGTCGCAGGCGGTGCCCGCGCTGGTCAGCGTGATGCCGACGGTCGAATCGGACATGGGTCAGCTCTCCTTCGTGGTGGTGACGGCCGAGCCGTCGGGGGACGTGGGGATCGGGTCGAGCCCTCTGGCGGCATCGAGCACGACCGTCGCCAGGTCTCGCAGAGCGAGGTAGGACGACCGAGCGACGAGTCCCCGCGGCGTGCGCTGCGTCCAGTCGAGTGCGTACCCGTCGAGAACCAGCGACCCCGGATGCAGCGACTTCGGCTTCTCGCCGATCGCGGTCATGACGAACCACTCGGCGGCCGACTGCCGCGCCCGGCTCACGGCTCGCTCCTCTCGGGGGACGTGGGAGCGGACAGGACGGCACGGAGGGCAGCGCGGGCGCACGATCGTGCCTCGCCCTCGGTCATGTGGCCGTCGGCGCGCCGGATCGCCTCGGCGACGCGCGCCACGGCCTCGTCGGACCGCACGGCCCCGAGTGCGGCCTCGGCGGCCTCAGCGCGGGCAGTGGCGGCTTCGTTTCGTTCGACCCACACGGCGTGCGCGTCGACGAACTTGGTGAGTTGGTCTCGGCGCGTCTCCACTTCGGTCGTCGCTTCGTCGAGCGATGCCTCCAGGCCACGGACGACTGTCGTCAGGTGGCCGACCTGCTGCTCCGCTCGATTGGCCCTGCCGATGTGGTGGTCGGTCTGCTTGCGGTGCCCTGCCGCCTCGGCCTGTGCCTCGTCGAGCGCCACCCGGATCCGCTCGACCTCGTCCAGCGCGGCGCCCAGGTCGGCCACCATCGCCAGGATCGACTCGCGCATGTCGTCGGTCTGGCCGTCACGCGGCAAGCGATAGAGCATCTGGCCCATGTGGGCACCCCAACCAGCGAGCGTGTCGTCGGTGTCCTCGTGCCAGGACCAGAGCTCGGTCGCGGCCTCCACGCGCGCCCGGATCGCGTCGATGTCCAGCTCGGTCGCGTCGGTCATCGGCTTGCCTCCCATTCGGCCGTCCGGTGGTCGTATCCCACTGATCGCTTGACGACCTCGTAGATCCGGTCGAAGTTGCCCTCGCCGCACCACGCCTCAAGGTCGCGGTATTGCGCGGGCGTGACGTTGTGGCGAGCAAGCAGGCGCGCCAGGTCGTCTGGCATCCGGACGTCGCAGTGCTCACGCAGGCTGCGCCACTGCTCGCGCCTAGCCATGGCCCTGCTCCTGTCGTGCGGCGCGGACGATCTCGTGAGCGTCGTGCAGCCCCTCGACGTAGGCAGCGGCTTGCGGGTCCTCGCTGCCGTCATGCCTCAGGGCGAAGTTGGGCGAGACGCTGGATGCGATCCGCTGCTCGACCTCAGCCAGCGCGCGGTCGGTGTGCTCGCGGAGGAGATCAGCGAGGGCCGGCCCGAGCGCCTCTGCCATGGCCTCGGCAGCCTCGGCTCGATACCGCTCCTTGGCGGCTTCCGTCAGGTACCGCCACTGCCGCCACCGGTCGGCGGTCGCCTCCATCACGCGCCCGTAGACCTCGCGAGCGAACGTCTCGACGAGAACGCCACGCACCGCCTCGTTCAGCCGCCCGATGGTCCCGGAGTCCACGGGGGCGGGGATCGGCTGTACGCCGTTCTGCGGGCCGTTCGCGGTCTCGGACGTGTCGTCACCCCGCTTTGGGCTGTTCGTCGCCAGAGCGGCCGATTCTGAATTGCTGGCGGCCTCTGTCGCCCGCTTCCTGGCCTCGGAGTTCGACGCGGCGGTCATCGGGTGGCCTCGGCGGACTGGAGAAGGACGTCGACGCTGACGGTGATGCGCTTGGGGCACTCATCGCAGGGGAACGAGATCTCAGCGCCAGATGCGATGTCGTCAGGCTCGAAGTCGATCTCGTAGCCTCGCGTGCCGCAGTTGGGGCATGAGGCGACGACGCGGACGCTCTCGATGTGGTCGGTCATTGCGGAACCTCCTTGGTTCGGGGGAGTGGTGGCTTGGGGCCGGTGTCGCGGGACCGGGCGGCCTCGACGACGGAGATGAACCGGTGACCCGACGTCGGGCCGTGACGGTGCTCGGGCTGGGAGCAGGTGTCACAGGTGCCGGTCGGGTCGAGGCGGCCAGTGGTGACAGCGCCGCCGGCATCGGTGCCCTCGGTGCTTGCCGCCTGCCACCAGGGCCCGGCTTCGAGGACGCGTGCCGGGGTCTGGGACTTGGATTCGCAGGCGACCCAGGTGAGGGCGACTGCGACATCGCGGCGGGGTCGGTCCTTGATCTGCGGGCGGTCGAGCAGGGTCCGCAGTGAC
Source organism: Nocardioides segetis (assembly GCF_051390595.1). Lineage (NCBI taxonomy): Bacteria > Bacillati > Actinomycetota > Actinomycetes > Propionibacteriales > Nocardioidaceae > Nocardioides > Nocardioides segetis. The sequence goes on from NZ_JBNINR010000030.1 coordinate 5,801, forward strand.
GAGGCGGGCCAGTCAGGGCGGAGTTGGTGGATGGCGGCGGCGATGCGGTCGCGTTCGTTCTCGTTCATCGCGCAGCTCCAAGTCCAAGTCGCCGGACCCGCGCGATACGGAACGCAACGATTTGGATTTGGCGAGCCAGATCCATGTGGAGGTGGCGCTGGCTGTGTATGTGTATGTGGCTGTGGAGCGCGCCCGCGCGCGAGGCGTTCGGAGTCCGAACGGAATCCGCGCGGACTCCGAATGGAATCCTCACGACTGACCCCCACGCTTCCGCGCGGCATCCTTGCGCTGCTTCTCCTCGATCTCGGCTCTGCTGGCGTTGTGCTTGAGCCAGGAACGGACCGTGTATCCGCCGTCAACGCGCTCCCACAGGCCGACTTCGACGAGTCGGGCAGCCCGCGACTCAACGCCCGAGAGGCGGAAGGTCGTCAACTGCAAGTCGCTGATGAAGCCGTCGGTCGGCTTGCGGGCACTGAAAGCGAGGCCGCGCGTGAACAACACCTCGGCTCGTTCTCCGGCCGCGATGACCGCGTCGTCGTCGTAGTAGTGCGCTGACAGCGGTGCAAAAGACCCGTTGCGCCGCACCTGGTTGACCATCAGGCCACCTCCTGGCGTTCGAACCGTCGCCTCTGGTCCTTGAAGCTGTCGAGTCGGATCCCGAGTCTTTCGGCGGCCTGCTGCTCGGATTCGCCTTGGGAGACGAGCCAGTCGAAGTCCTCGACGAGCGCCTCGATCAGCGAGGTCCGGCCGACGCTGCACACCTGCTGCTCGGGCTGCCACGGCTGCGCGAGCGGGTCATCGATGTCGATGCCCTCCCAGGCCAGTGGCGGCGCCCAGCCGCGCTTGCGGGCGTTGACGCGGACCCGTGACGAGGGTCCGGGCTTGCCGCTGAGCCGGTCGTAGACCTGGGCAATGTGGGCGGCCGTTTGCGCGCGGACTCGCGTCTGCTTTCGCAAGACGCTGGACATCGTCTCGTGCGTCCTCTTGTGCCCCGCGGCGGCGGCGATGTCCTCCAGGCGCCAGCCGATCGCCACCAAGGCTTGGATCCGTCGCTGGGTCCCGATCGCCGGCATCCAGTTCGCGGAGCCGTTGAGAACGCGGAGGGTTCGGCGCTTCTGTGCCGCGCGGTGGGCGACGGTACAGGGGTCGCATGGTCGCTCGCCCATCTTGCGGTGGGCGAAGTAGCCGCGCTCCTCTCCGTGTCTTGGGTCGTCGGGGCTCACGTGACTTCTCCTTTCCAGGGGTCGTTGCCGCGTGGTTGTCGGATGCCGGCGTGGTCCCATTGGGTGCCGTCGGCTGCGAGGTGCGGCATGGGGTGCGGGATGCGGAACTGGTCGTTGCCGCCGTTGAGTCGTCGGCAGGTCAGGTCGCCGTGGGTGGCGGTACAGGGCGTCACGGCGCCCCTCCGAGTCGGATCCGGTCGGCGTAGTGCTTCTCGCAGAGGTCGTGCGCGACGACAGGGCGTCCGCAGGTGGGGGTCTCGGCCTTGCCTCGGTAGCGGGGGACGAGGTGGGGGAGGGTGACCTTGCAGCCGTTCTTCGGTCCGACCTCGACTTCGGCGTCGTGGTCGAGCGGGAAGATCGCGCGTGATCCGCCGACGATGAGGTGGACGTCGACCCGCGTCAGGCTGGTCGACACGCAGGCAAGCGTTCCCTCGACGTCGTGGATCCGCACCAGGCGGCCCAGGTGCCGGTCGGAGAGCTGGCTGGCCTTGATGAGACGGCGGTGCTGGAAAGCGAGGACGGTGCTCATGCGGCACCGCTCATCGCCAGAAGCTCGAGAAGGTCGTTCGGCTCGTCGTCGACCGCCAGGGGCAGCGCCTCGTCGAGCAGCCGGTCGCCCTGGACCCGTAGCAGGGTGCTCGCGCGGAGCTGGGTCGGCCAGATCCGATCCCGCAGTGCTTCCCAGCTCTCGCGGTCGTACTCGGGCCGGTCGCGGTCCGCAGCGCGGCGCATGTAGTCGTAGCCGGGCGCCAACGTGAAGATTCGGTGTCCCTGCATAGCGAGCCGCTGCACTCGGCGCCGGTGGGCGCGTATCCGCTCGACAAGCTCGGCGGGAAGCGCACGGGCGTGCCGGTGGACCTGGGGCCACGTGACCTTGACGATGGGAGGCCCGCCGAGCGGGCCGACCGTGATGCCCTTGGTGTTGTACTCGAGCCAGTTGCCGTTCGGGAACAGGCCGTGGGTGGAGGACGACGCGCCGGTGGATGGTTCGTGGGTGTCGGGGTGGGCAAGGGCTTCGAGGGCTGCGCCGCCCCATGCTCGGACGGCTCGCTGCTCGTCGCGGGTCAGCATGGGGGCTCCTGGACGGTGGAATTGGAAACGGCGCCGGAGACTGTGGTCTCGGGCGCCGTCGTGTCGGGCAGGGTCGGGCTACTCACCGGCGGCCTCCTTGCGTCGGATCTCCCGTAGTGCCTCGTAGATGGCGCGTGTCGCTCGCACGTCGCCCTCAGCGGTGTGATCGGGCTCCGGGACGTCGTAGCCCCGCTCTCGGCAGGCGTCAGCGCAGGCAGCGAGCCCAAGCGGCCGGTCCACGTCGAGCGCGACCATGGCGACGTTGGAGACGTCGATCATCCGGTGATTCCAGACTGGGGCGCCGATGACACGGGTCAGCATGGCGGCGTCGAAGGATGGGTTGGAGCCGACGAGGGTCACGCCACGGAGTCGCTCGGCGAGGACCGCGCCATTCCTGCTCGCGGTGGAATGGGGCGTGAACCCACGCTCGAAGTAGCGGCCGATGCGGAGTGCCTGAGGGTCGGCGTACTCCAGGGTGTGCATCAGGCTGCGCGTGAACGGCTCGGGCTCGTTCTCTATCCAGTACGACACCTCGTATGGCTGGTGGATGCGCGGGTCGAGGCCGGTGGTCTCGGTGTCGATGTAGCAGAGCGTCACGACTGCGCTCCTTCCTCGGCTGGCTGGTCGAACGCGTCCTCTGCGGTGACGGCGGCCTTGACCTCGGCGACGCGTGTCTTGATCGCGTCCTGGACCTGTGCCGGCGCGGACCCGAGCCCTTCACGCGTCCACAGGTCCCGCAGCGAGTCCTCGTCAGTGAGCCCGGCTGCGGTGGCGAGGATCGCGTCCCAGTCGCGAGCGGGCGGGGCGTCGGGGAGCGGGTCGACGATGAACGTTCCCCGCTTGCCACGTGTCACCTGGAGCTTGACCTCCAGCCGCTTATCGATGTGCGACATGTGCGAGATGCGGATCCCGCCGACCTTGTCCCTGCCGAAGGTGACGTCGGGGTCGCGGTAGAGGGTGAGGCGTCGTCCGACGTACTGGTCACCGTTCGTTCCCCATGCGGCTGCGATGAGGCGACGCATGGTGACGGCGGGTCGGTAGGCGCGGTCGGTCTCTTCGAGGAGGAAGTCGAACGGCTGCTCTGCCTTGCCGCCGACGACCTTTCGGATGGTGACGGTCATAGGGCCGGCCACGAGGTCGTCCGCGTTGACCTGATCACTGCGGGGTGCGAGTGAGTTGGCAATGTCCACGGTCAGTACCAATCCCTTCCTGCGGTCGCGTCGAGCCGGGCGGGGGTGGGGAGATAGAAGGTCTCGGTCTCGCCGGGACCGCCCCAGTCGCGCGTTCCGAAGTCGTCGTGGTCGATCTCGATCCAGATCGTTCGGTCATCGGTGACGCAGTACTTGCCCTCGGTCGACACACGGAAGGTGCACCCGGCCTTGAGGAACGCCCACGCCTTGCCGACTCCCTCCTGTGCTCCGGGGGTGTCGCGATCGCCCCACCTGTCGTGCGGAACCACGGCCCTCTCGCAGATAGCGATGAGGTCTTCGCGCGTGTAGTCGATCTTCATGCCGCCCCTCCAATCTGAATGTCTTCGAAGTCGTTGTCGTAGGCCCACGGCGGCAGGTCGACCACATGCCGCCCGTCGCCGTAGTCCGGTAGGTCGATCACGCGCCCGTTCGCCAGCCACCGAGAGCACGCCTCGGCCATGAGGTCGCGGCCCTTGTCGATCGCGTCGCCGTGGACCTCCAGCACTGACACGCGGTACTTGCCCGAGAGGGTCGGTTCGGTCTCGACGCAGATGAGGTCGAAGCGGTCGACGTCGGCGTAGCCGTTGGCGCGGGCGAGGTCGATGTAGTTGGCGGCGCTGACGTGGTACATGAGCTTGTCCATCACGCGGCCGAAGTCCTCGGGGTTGCCATCGCGGCAGGTCTTGATGTCAGCCACGAAGTCCGGCCCGAGCAGGTCTAGGCGTCCACGAACCGGCGCCCCGGTCGGGTGTTCGGCGAACATCGACACCTCATGCTCGACCGCGGCGGCGAGGAGACGTCCGGCCTCCGGGTGGCTGGTGACCGCGTCAGCAAGCGCCTGCGCCTTCGCTAGCGTCCGACCGTCGATCACGATCAGTCCGTCGCGCTCGGCCTTGAACACGGCCTCCCTCCACGCGTCGGTGTTCTTCGGATTGGTGGCCTTGCTGCCGTCCTTCTTGACGCCGATGACGTCGGCGTTCAGGACGGCGTACCGGTCGAGCTTCTCCGGCTCCAAGATGACGGTGTGGACGAGGCGGCCGAACTGGATCGCGTCGGAGTCCTCGGCAGGCGGACGCTTCCCGAGTAGAACCTTGGCCCCGGACGCGGACAGGTGCTCGGTGTCACGGTGATAGTCGGCTTCAGACAGGTCACGGTTGATGCTCATGACGCCCACCTGTCCGCGTCGTACTCCCGCTCGTGCTCGCTCTCCTCGATGACTCGTTCGGCCCGGTGTGCACGGTGGCAGTCGTCGCAGCGCTCTGTGGGTGTGGGGCAGTTCCACGGCTGGTGCGACCCGAATCCCTGGGCGAGCTCGGCGATGGTCGGCTCTGGAATCCCCGCAGCGGCACGGTTCTCCCGGTCCCG
>NZ_JBNINR010000031.1:0-9977 GCF_051390595.1 Nocardioides segetis
GAGTACGAGACCATCATGACCGCGCCGGCCACTCAGGCTGCGTGACCCAACCTGTCACCCGATCGTGCAGCAGTCCCGCCTGCCGAAGGTCTCGACTGGCTACCCAGCTCGAGGTTGCTGTCGGATGACGAGATTGTTCGTCTGATCCAGATCGGTGTGTCGCGGCACGGCATCCGGTCGATCCGCTTCACGGGCGGAGAACCGTTGCTGCGACGTGGTCTGGTCGAAATCGTCCGTCGGGTCCGCGGCTTCGGCCCGCATCTGGACCTGTCGCTGACAACCAACGGCATCGGCCTCGCCCGGTTGGCGTCACCCTTGGCTGACGCCGGCCTCGATCGAGTCAACGTCAGCCTCGACTCGATCCGACCAGATTCGTTCAAGGCGCTCACCCGCCGGGACCGCTTGAAGGATGTGCTCGACGGGCTGGAGGCCGCCCACCTAGCGGGGCTGGGCCCGATCAAGGTGAACGCGGTGCTTGTCCGCGGGCTCAACGACGACCAAGCGCCAGAGCTGCTCTCTTGGGCGTTGAACCACGGATATCAACTGCGCTTCATCGAACAGATGCCCTTGGACGCCCAGCACCAGTGGAATCGAACCCAGATGGTGACCGCAGAAGAGACGCTCTCCAACCTCCAGGCCCACTTCAGCCTCACTCCCGCAGAAGAAGAGCGCGGAAACAGGCCGGCAGAGCACTTCGTAGTGGCTGAGGGTCCGCACACGGTGGGGGTCATCGCGAGCGTCACCCGGCCGTTCTGCGGCGCCTGCAACCGGGTACGACTGACCGCCGACGGTCAGGTCAGGAACTGCCTGTTCGCGCGGGAGGAGTCGGACCTGCGCACGACGCTTCGGAGCGGCGCCTCGGACAACGCGATCGGCGACCAGTGGGCGACAGCTGTGATGGCGAAGCAGCCGGGGCACGGCATCAACGACCCTTCCTTCCTCCAGCCGCACCGACCGATGTCCGCCATCGGCGGATAGCTAGCCCGGCTACGCCGCAAACCCCGCACCTGCCGCGGTCATGCCCGACGGACAACATGAACGCGGGTCGGCATCTCAGGCGTCCAACAGGGACCGCCAGTCCGCCATGCGCTCTGCGATCAGGCCCGCCCGGGCTTGGGCGTCCCGGCCTTCGAGGATCTGCAGATCGGCCTCGTCCGCCCGCAGGTAGACCCCCGAGGTCCGCGTGTGGAAGCCGGCGTCACTTACGGCGCGCGTGGTGAAGTAGCCGGAGGCGCGATCGGTCGACTCGATGACAATCTCACCCGTCCCGTCGAGTTCTGGGGCGCCCTCATGGCGCGGTCGCTCACCCTTCCAGTAGTAGAAGATACCCGCAGGCTCGGTGCGCTCCCGGACAGCCTCGCTGCGGTAGCGGGCGGAGAGCATCCCGTCCTCCTGCCAGGCGCGCCCGTCGAGGACCAGCGAACCGCTCGCGTCGCGTGAGATCCGCAGCAGGCTGACCGCAGATGGTTCGTCGTTGGTCCGGGCGGTCAGGGAATGCTGCCACCACAAACCCTCGATGCCGCTCGGAGCGGAGTCCCACTCCGCCGCGATGGCCTTGCGGATCTTCTGATTGAGCGCCCGGACATCGGCCGGCGAAGGGTCCGCGGGATAGCGGACACACGTGAGTCCCAACAGATCTGTCGGGAGTTTCGCACCCTCGGCGTGCAGGATGAAGGTACGGGGCATGCCGATCACACCGCCAAATAGACCCGCTTCGAAAACCACGTTGTCGCGCGGGGAGGCCTGGCCTGGGCCATCGTGGTCGACCCGCCCCTCTGGGCGGCTCGTCCAGTCGTCCTGGGCAAAGATGAACGCAGCGAAGTCCACTTGTCCTGTCAGCTCTACCAGCCGGTCCAGCGTCGACCGACCAGGGTTGAAGGTAGTGGTCCACGGCTCGACATCAGCCACGTCCGAGAGCCCGCGGACCAAAGCCTTGAGCAGTTTCTCCTGCTTGCCGGACGATCCCAGGAAGATGCGGGGCTTCGACACCGTGCTGACCTACTCTCTCGCCGTGTGTTCCGATTGATCTCGAAGAGCACCATAGGACGCGTGGATCGACAGTGGCGCAAGATGTCCGCCATCCAGCAGGCTCGTTCCATGCAGCCGCAAGTCAATGTGACCAAGCACTTTCCCGCCGTCTATCAGGCGCAGCTCGCTGCGGACAAGGCCGCAGAGGACGCAGTCGTGGCAGCCGGTCTGGATCCGCTACTGGTCGAGCTGGTGAAGATGCGAGCCTCCCAGCTGAACGGATGCGCGTTCTGCCTGCGGATGCACACACGAGACGCGATCGCTAAGGGGGAGACCACCGATCGGCTGGCCGTGGTCGCCGCATGGTGGGAGTCGCAGTACTTCACGCCGGCCGAACAGGCAGCCCTTTCGATCGCCGAGCGCATCACCCTGATCAGCGAGCCGCGGCCGTCGGCAGCGCCCGAGGTCGACATCGGTTCCGCGCTCGATGACCGACAGGTGGCCGCGGTGACTGCCGTCGCGATCGCGATCAACACCTGGAATCGGATCGCCGTATCCAGCCACTACCCCGTCTCTCCCTGATCCGGGTCTAGCCATTCAGGTGGGCAGCTCGTTGACCCCGACCGCCGGGACCCTCCGTAGGGATCGACACAGGTTGGAGGTCCCATGCTCGATCCCGGCGTCGCCGCCAGCCATCTACTGTCCCAAAACGGGACACACGCGCGTCCCACGCACCCCCGACGTTGTGCATCGCGGCGCATCTCAGCTCCGCGTCGAGACACGCGGCCATTCGGGCGCCGCGAGACCGAGGAGAGAACTGATGGGACGCATGGACGGCAAGGTCGTGTTCATCACTGGTGCGGCGCGCGGTCAGGGTCGGGCACACGCGATCCGGTTGGCGCAAGAAGGCGCGAACATCATTGCTGTCGACGCTTGCACACAGATCGAGACGATCGGATACAAGACCTCCAGCCGAGACGATCTGGAGGAGACTGTTCGCTTGGTCGAGGCGCTCGATCGTCGTGTCGTACCGGTCGTTGCCGATGTCAGGGACCAAGCCGCGCTGGACGCCGCGGCCAAGGCGGGGGTCGCCGAGCTGGGTCAGATCGACGGAGTGATCGCCAATGCGGGCATCTGGACCCCGGGCAAGGACTTCTGGGAGATCGACGAGGACGCGTGGCGAGACGAGGTTGAGATCAACTTCAACGGGGTCTGGCGGACGTGCAAGGCCTGTGCGCCGTACATGATCGAACGCGAGCAGGGCTCGATCGTCATGATCTCGTCCAACAACGGCGTCGAGCCTGGCCCGAAGATGTCCCACTACGTGGGCACCAAGACCGGAGTGCTCGGGCTGATGCGAGCTTTCGCGATGGAGCTCGGTCCCTACAACGTGCGAGTCAATGCCATTCGACCAGGTGCAATGAATACTCACATGCTCAACTGGCAAGGTGCCTACGACCTCTTCGCCGGGGGCCCCGGAGGGCGCCCTGAGGACGCCACGGTCGGCGGTCACCACTACACGATGTTGCCGCGCACGTCACTGATGAACCCGATCGAGACGGTGTCGAACGCGATCCTGTTCCTTCTGTCCGACGAGGCTGCCAAGATCACCGGAACCCAGCTGGCCGTCGATGCTGGTCACGAGCAGCTCCCTCGCTACAACGCGGCCCCGATCATCTGACCGATGCGCCGAGCTTCCCAGGGGCACTGGGCTCGCCGATGCGTCTCACACGTTCCCCCACTTCCGCGGATCGACGAAGTGCCACACACCTCTTGCATTCTCGGCGCGGAAACGTCCGGCGTAATGCCTGCGAGCATCCGGAGCTGCCGCGTCCCCCTTTGCCGGCGGAAGTTTCTCGCCGCGTAGTGATCGCTCGAGCGGCTGGCGATGTCTTAGGAGACCAGGAGGGGTGCAACCAGCACCCACGGGATCAAGACGGGCACGCGATGAGCAACAACAAGTACAACCTCGAACAACCAGCCCTTTGGGACGAACCCACACCGGAGTCGACACGGACCCGCAGCCGCACGCGACCCCGCCCTGAGGCCGCTCCCCCACCTCAGCCGACCGTTCCCGCGAACCCCCAACCCCACTCCGCCGGCGAGCGCCTCTGGACAGCCGTCGACGTGGCTGCGTACCTCGGTGTACCCATCAAGACCGTCTACGCCTGGCGCAGCCGAGGACGCGGGCCCAAGGGATTCCGCATCGGCAAGCATCTCCGCTGGCGGGTGGCCACGGTCTTCGAATGGTCGCTGGACCAGGAGCGGAACCAGTGATCATCGAGAAGGCCTGTCCCCGATGCGGCCGGCCGTTCTTCGTCTCCGATCGGCCGAAGGCCGGCCGCCCACGGCGGTGGTGCAGCAGCACCTGCCGGAGGCTCGCCTCCGAGGAACGTCGAGCTGCTCAAGCGGGCCACACGGCGATCACCTATGTCACCGAACCGGTGAGCATCGAGCAACACGTCAGCGCCGTTCTCGACTCCCCCAGGGCCTGCCGACGCGTCCTCCGCGAGCTCAACGACCGCAGTGCCCGGGGCGAGCTCGTGGACGCGAAGTGGAGCTCGGTCGCGGACGAAATCGCTCGCCTCCGTCGACCGGACACGGGGAGCCGCTGGGTTCGCTGAACAATCTGCCGGACGTTTCGTCGGGTGAGGTTGGCTGCGCATCGCCACCGTCAGGCACGCTCTGCTTCCCGAGGTTCGGCTGCCCTGAAAGCGGTCGCGCGGTACGCCGTCAGTTGCTCAAGCAGTTCCTTGGCTGCGTCCGAAGGCACCGGCGGCCCCTCGAGTTTGCGGAGCCAGTCGACCAGCTTGCGACCATCCACGAACTGCACCCCGTCCATCTCTCGGCCGTCCTTCACCATCTCCCGCGCTGCTCCCCACAGCACGACGGCCGCCTCAACGTTCACCGGTTGCGCGCGTGCCCGATGCTTCGCTCCGCGCTCTGACTTGAGCATGGTTCTGGCGAGTCCCTGTGCCCTGATGGCTGCCTTCTTCGCCGATGCGGTCATCTCCGCAACGGCGTCCGCGTCGATCGAGCTGCGCCACTTGGTGTCCAGCACGACGATGCCACCCGAGCGCGTGACCACCACGTGGTCGAGGTCGCCACCATGCAGCGTGATGCTGTCGACCCAGCCCCAGACGAGCCGTCGCCGCTTCGCTTTCTGCAGTTCCGACCGCGTGTTGTCCTCGCCCCACGCACCCCTGAGCTGCCATATCGCCGCAGCCTCGTGGGCCATGAATCCCGAGTTGACGAGGTGCAGAGCGGCAGCACTGAGGCCGGCATGAATGAGGCCGATGACGTACCACCGGGCCGGGAGGTCGCTGGTCGCTAGGGGCACTGAGATCAGTGCCGCCGCGAGGACTAACCCCGCCAGGAGGAACGCGACGATGCTGAGGTTGCGGCGCAGCCATCGGCGCCGCAGCCTCTTCAGTTCTCGTCGCGGGAACGGCTGGAACGAGCGCATCTGACCTCCTCTACCTTCGCACCATGGAAGCCGATGCGCCGGCCGCTCGTCCGGCGAATCGGTCAGTGCGGCGGTGCTCGATGCCGCCGTCCGGCTGCTTCAGCGGCGGCTCGATGCTCAGCACACAGCACCTCGACCACCCCGCAGATCGCGCTCCTTTCGCCAGGTTCCCCGCAAACCTCACAGATCCGGCTCGCCGCTTCTGAGGCCGAGCCGACGATCGCAGCGAAACGATGATCGAGTTCGGGCGACGACGGCTCGGCATCGAAAAGAAGCTCGCCACGGGTGCGGGCGATCGCGAAGAGGTATTAGGCAGGATCAAGGGCCGCCAGCGCCCGATCGAGCTCTTCAATGAGCGCAAACCAGCCTTCACCACACCGAATCGCATGCCCGGTGGTCGTCATGCGCGTCAGCACTCGCCCGGGTAGGGCTCCAGCTTCGCGACTCCTGATTTCTTCCATAAACGGAAGATACGCCGGAACTGCCGGCCCGTCGCCGCCATCCACAGGCCTGGATCGACGATTCTCGCGCCGTATGTTTGATCGGTGCCGAAGCCTCCTCCCTCGACCATGCCCCGAGACCTTCTCGAGGAGCCCGTTATGTTCGGCCGGCCCGGCGATGTCACCTGGAACCAGCCGACGACGCCTGCGGCGTACGCGAACGCACGGGCGGCCGAGATGCAGCACCACTTCGTGGTCGAAACGACCGATCGCTTGGAGCAGCTCGGGCGTTCGAAGTCTTGGCTGGAAGAGCGCTCCGGGATCGCACCGGGACGCCTCAGCAAGTTGCTGCGCGGGTACGCGCAGCTCACCTTGAGGGACGTAGCAGCCATCGAAGGGATCCTCGGCCCGATCTTGACCGAGCTGGCCTTCTCTCCGTTCGGAGTTCGGGACTCCGGCCTGCGGGCGCGCTATCAGCGCGGGCAATAGCGGCGGAGTGATGCTCTAAGGGCCCTCGGATCGGGGCATCTGCGGACGATTTGCGCGGCACAACGCTACCGCTGCTGTTGGGCGCCTGCCACCTCTCGGAGCGGCGGGGCGCGACGTGGAGTTGACGACGCCATGGAGGCGGGTCGCGTCGAGACTCAGACTTGGCAATCCCCAGCGCCCAACTGCCGCCGTCGCTACGTTTGCGGCACCCCCCAGCTTCGATCCCAGGACTCCCCAAAATGCGCCTCACCCGAGTAATGGTCAAGAACCACAGCCGGCTTGACGAAACCGACATCGAGATCCGAGGCCACCTGATCCTCGTCGGGCCGAACGACGTCGGAAAGTCGAGTCTCCTCAGGTGCCTGGACCTCCTTCTCGGAGCGAGCACCGCCCAGATCTACAGCCGCACCACGATCGACGACTTCCGCGACGAGACACAGCCGTTCGTCATCGAGGCGACCATCACGGACCTCGGTGCTGACGACCAGGCGGCCTTCCCTGACGAGGCCACGGTCGACCCAGTCACTAACGAGCTGACGCTCACCTTGAGCTTCGAGGCCACCATCGAAGACTCCGACGGCACCATCGCCATCAGCCGAACTGCACCGAACAGCGGTAGCCACCGTCAACTGTCGCGCCTCCAGATCGACCAACTCGGGTGGAACCTCCTCGGCGCCACCGGGATCAGTCGCGAGCTGCGCGAAGACCGCCGCAACGCCGTACAGGACATCTTGCAGCAGGTCGACCTCGGCGCCGAGCAAACCAACTTCGAAACGCTCATAACCCAGATCCAGGACGCGCTAACGACCTCACCCGTCCTCGACGGCATCCGCGGCAACCTATCCGCGCAGCTGTCGAAGGCACTGCCCGTCAGCGTGGACAAGGACGAGCTGAAATTCGAGACCGATGCCATGGCCGACGGCGACGTCCTCGCCGGAGTCCGGCTCCGCCTTGAACGCGACGGTAAGGCCAAGGACCTCACAGAGCAGTCAGACGGCCTGCGAGCCCTCTATGCCATCGCGCTGTACGACCTCGTCAGCACCAGCGCGAACATGGTCGCGGTCGACGAACCTGAAATCCATCTCCACCCGACCAGCCAACGCAGCCTCGCCCGCTTGCTACGCGACGGAAAGAACCAGAAGCTCCTCGCCACCCACTCGCCTGACATCGTCAGCGCGTTCCCAGCCGACAGCATCGTGTCCGTCCGCCCTGGGGGCGTCGTTGTCCAGCCCGACGCCGGCTTTCTGTCCGACGACGAGAAGATGGTCGTGCACTGGTGGGTTCGCGACAAGCTCGAACCGCTGACCGCAAACGGAGTCATAGGTGCGGAAGGCATCTCCGATCGCATCCTCATCGAGCGGATCGCGGACCTCACCGAGCGCAACCTCGACCGACTCGGCATCTCCCTAGTCGAGACCCGAGGATCGGGCAACATGCCGGCCATCATCAAGCTCTTCGGCCTTTCCGGGTTCCAGGTCCCGCTATCCATCCTCATCGACGAGGACGCCCGCGCCGAGACTGCTGGCGTCCTCGGCGTCGCCCCCGCCAACGTCGAGCAGCACGGCGTGTACGTTTCCCAGCCCGACCTCGAGGGCGAGTACATCGCCGCCATCGGCCACGAAGAGACGTGGGACATCCTAGAGAAGTCCGGCCTGTTCACTGCCCACAAGCTGAAGAGTTGCCCCGCGACCGGCCCGGCTGGCACCCGAACCGCCGAAGACGTCCGCGGGTTCTGTCTCAAGAACAAGGTGCACGCCGCCATGGCCGTCGAACGCGTACTCGACCGCGCCACGGCGCAGAAGATCACCAGTGTCTGCGCCGTCCTCGACGAGATCGCCAAGCCTTGATCACCCCCAGCGACACCCAGAAACGCGTCCGCGACCACGACTCCCTCTCGCTCCTATTGGTCGCGCCGGCCGGCTGCGGCAAGACTGAGACCCTCGCGATGCGCATCGCCGGACTCATCGACCGCCGCCACGTGACAGCGCCCCGACGAGTGCTTGCCACGACCTTCACCAACCGCGCCAAAGACAACCTGCGCGGCCGACTGGGCGACCACATCACCTCCGCCCGAATCCGTGATCACATCACCGTTAGCAACTTCCACGGTCTCGCCGCCCGCATCATCCGCGCACACGGCGACGTTGCCGGCATCGACCCCGCCATCGTGCTTCCCGAGAACGACTGGGTCGGCGAACAGCTCCAGAGAATCGGCGTGCAATACAGGGACCGGGACGCCGTGACGGACATCTTGCGCATCACCAAGCAGCAGGCCCTCACCGACAACGAGGTAGCGGCAGCGCTCGACGTGCACGGCAACGACACGGCCATCGCCCTAGAGAAACAGCGCATCGCAGAGAACCGCGCGACCTATGACGACCTGCTCCGCTATGCCGAGCTCATTCTCGCCAACGACACGGTCGCCAACCTCTACCGCAACCACTTCGGCGCTGTCATCGTCGACGAGTACCAGGACCTCACGCCACAACAGCTCCGCGTCCTGAACCGCATCGGCGAAGGGCGCATCACCTTCGCTGGAGACCTCGCACAGGGCATCTACGGGTTCGCGGGTGCCAGCCCTGCCGAGGTAGACGCCACCGTCAGGGCCGTCGCCGTCGAAGTCATCGAGTTCAACGAGTCACACCGCTCGTCCCCCGCAGTGCTCCAGCTCGTCAACTCGCTCAACCCCCTGACCGGCGGTCAGGACCTTCAATGCGCCGACCCGACGTCCTGGCCGAACGGCGGTGTCGCCGCGCTTGTCAACTACGCGGACGCCGATGCTGAAGCCGCCTCCATCGGCCGCCTCGCCAAGTTCATCCTCGGCCGCGCACCGAACCAGCGAGTCGGCATCATCTCTCGCATCAAGAGCCGGCTTCGGTTCGTCGACCCGGTCCTCGAGGCAACCGGCCTGCCACTCCACCGCTGGGAAGATGGCGTCCTCGACACCGACACCGCGAAGCTCGTCCGGTCCCTCCTGCGACGCCTCGACACCGTTGAACTCGCAGCACAGACGGACAAGCTCACCTATCTGAGGGACCTCGCCGCCTTTGACCGTATCGAAGAGCCCGACACCCGCAAAGCACTCGCCGATGCACTCGGCTGGGTCCTCGACCGGCTAAACGAGGGGCTCGACACGAAACAGGTCGCCGCGCGTATAAGGGTTGGCGACCAGACGACGCTGCTCAACGCGCACGGCGTCCACCTGCTCAGCGGCCATGTCGGCAAGGGTCAGCAGTTCGATTGGGTGGTTGTTCTCGGCGCAGAAGACGGAAACATCCCGTTCTTCTTGGCCAAGTCCGAGGCAGAGCAGCTCGAGGAAGCACGCATCCTGTCGGTCATGCTGTCGCGAGCGCGACACGGCGCGTTTGTCACCTACTCGCGAAACGTTCCGAACGCGTCGGGAGCACCGTGGAACCGTGACCGATCCCCGTTCTGGACGCCGCTCACCACGAGCGGCGCACTGACGGGCAAGGCCATTACACAGTGGCTCAACGACGCCGACTGGGACGCCATCTCGCGGAGGTGAGGTTGGGGAACGGTCAAGTCCCTCGTAGTGGTGTAGCGCTGCGTTCCTTCGCTTGGGTTGGTCAGGCGGTTAGGGCCGGCAGGTCATC
>NZ_JBNINR010000032.1:0-5484 GCF_051390595.1 Nocardioides segetis
TTTGTCCGGCGGCGTCCTACTCTCCCACATCCTCTCGGTTGCAGTACCATCGGCGCTGGCAGGCTTAACTTCCGGGTTCGGGATGGGACCGGGTGTTTCCCTGCCGCTATGGCCGCCGTAACTCTATGAACCCTCACCCCCAGGCCCCGGTACATTAGGGGCCGGTGTTGGGTGGGGTTGGTCTTCATCGTGGACGCGCAGCACCAAAATACTGTTTGGTGTTGTTGGGTGTGTAAGTGGTTTGTTGTGGCAAGTCTTCGGCCTATTAGTACCGGTCGGCTGGGCATTACTGCTGTACACCTCCGGCCTATCAACCCAATAGTCTGTTGGGGGCCTTAACCCACAAAGGGGTGGGAAACCTCATCTTGAAACGTGCTTCCCGCTTAGATGCGTTCAGCGGTTATCACTTCCGAACGTAGCCAACCAGCCATGCACCTGGCGGTACAACTGGCACACCAGAGGTTCGTCCATCCCGGTCCTCTCGTACTAGGGACAGCCTTTCTCAAGTTTCCTACGCGCGCGGCGGATAGGGACCGAACTGTCTCACGACGTTCTAAACCCAGCTCGCGTGCCGCTTTAATGGGCGAACAGCCCAACCCTTGGGACCTACTCCAGCCCCAGGATGCGACGAGCCGACATCGAGGTGCCAAACCATCCCGTCGATATGGACTCTTGGGGAAGATCAGCCTGTTATCCCCGGGGTACCTTTTATCCGTTGAGCGACCACGCTTCCACTCGCAGTGGCCGGATCACTAGTTCCGACTTTCGTCCCTGCTCGACATGTCTGTCTCACAGTCAAGCTCCCTTGTGCACTTACACTCAACACCTGATTGCCAACCAGGCTGAGGGAACCTTTGAGCGCCTCCGTTACATTTTGGGAGGCAACCGCCCCAGTTAAACTACCCATCAGGCACTGTCCCTGAACCAGATCATGGCCCTAGGTTAGACATCTAGTACGACCAGAGTGGTATTTCAACGATGACTCCACAACCACTGGCGTGGCCGCTTCACAGTCTCCCACCTATCCTACACAAGCCGAACCAAACACCAATGCCAAACTATAGTAAAGGTCCCGGGGTCTTTCCGTCCTGCCGCGCGTAACGAGCATCTTTACTCGTAGTGCAATTTCGCCGAGTCCATGGTTGAGACAGTAGGAAAGTCGTTACTCCATTCGTGCAGGTCGGAACTTACCCGACAAGGAATTTCGCTACCTTAGGATGGTTATAGTTACCACCGCCGTTTACTGGGGCTTAAATTCTGAGCTTCGAACTTGCGTTCTAACCCGTCCTCTTAACCTTCCAGCACCGGGCAGGAGTCAGTCCGTATACATCGTCTTACAACTTCGCACGGACCTGTGTTTTTAGTAAACAGTCGCTTTCCCCTGGTCTCTGCGGCCTCCGGCGCTTCCCCAGCAAGTGGGTACACGCCTCGGGCCCCCCTTATCCCTAAGTTACGGGGGCATTTTGCCGAGTTCCTTAACCATGGTTGTCTCGATCGCCTCGGTATTCTCTACCTGATCACCTGAGTCGGTTTCGGGTACGGGCGGCTCATGGCTCGCTAGAGGTTTTTCTCGACAGCATAGGATCACCCACTTCCCCCCTACGGGGTCGGCATCACATCTCAGGGCCACCGATCAAACGGCCGCGTGGCGGATTTGCCTACCACACCCCCTACATGCTTACCCGCCGTCTACCATCGCGGCGGTTGGGCTACCTTCCTGTGTCACCCCATCGCTTGACTACTACCGGATCGGATCCCACGCTCCACACCACGCCCTCACCCCGAAGGGATCAGTACGCGATGCTTCGGGTGGTTAGCATCACCGGGCTCGTCATGGGCGCCATTTCGCCGGTACGGGAATATCAACCCGTTGTCCATCGACTACGCCTGTCGGCCTCGCCTTAGGTCCCGACTTACCCAGGGCAGATTAGCTTGACCCTGGAACCCTTGATCAATCGGCGCACGGGTTTCTCACCCGTGATTCGCTACTCATGCCTGCATTCTCACTCGTGTCACATCCACGCCTGGATCACTCCGACGCTTCACCCGTGACACGACGCTCCCCTACCCAGTCCCACCCCTGGACACCCCACAAAGAGGATGCCTGGGTCCTGCACTCAAACAGATGGAACTGCCATGGCTTCGGCGGATGGCTTGAGCCCCGCTACATTGTCGGCGCGGAATCACTTGACCAGTGAGCTATTACGCACTCTTTCAAGGGTGGCTGCTTCCAAGCCAACCTCCTGGTTGTCACTGCGACTCCACATCCTTTTCCACTTAGCCACCTCTTAGGGGCCTTAGCCGATGGTCTGGGCTGTTTCCCTCTCGACTATGAAGCTTATCCCCCACAGTCTCACTGCCACGCTCTCACTTACCGGCATTCGGAGTTTGGCTAACGTCAGTAACCTGGTAGGGCCCATCGGCTATCCAGTGCTCTACCTCCGGCAAGAAACACGCAACGCTGCACCTAAATGCATTTCGGGGAGAACCAGCTATCACGGAGTTTGATTGGCCTTTCACCCCTATCCACAGGTCATCCCCTCCATTTTCAACTGAAGTGGGTTCGGTCCTCCACGCCGTCTTACCGGCGCTTCAACCTGCCCATGGATAGATCACTCCGCTTCGGGTCTAGAACACGCGACTCAAACGCCCTATTCGGACTCGCTTTCGCTACGGCTACCCCACACGGGTTAACCTCGCCACGTATCGCTAACTCGCAGGCTCATTCTTCAAAAGGCACGCCGTCACCCCACAAGTAAGGCTCCGACGGATTGTAGGCACATGGTTTCAGGTACTATTTCACTCCCCGCCAGGGGTACTTTTCACCTTTCCCTCACGGTACTGGTCCGCTATCGGTCATCGAGGAGTATTTAGGCTTAACGGGTGGTCCCGCCAGATTCACACACCATTCCAGGAGTAGCGTGTTACTTGGGAAATGCTGAACACAGCCTGACACTATCGTCTACGGGGCTATCACCCGCTCCGGCACCGCTTTCCAACGGACTTCGACCTCGCCTCAGGTTTCTGACTGCGCGCCATCCCGGCAGAGACAGCAACAACACTCCCACAACCCCCACACCGCAACGCCTGCCGGCTATCACACGACATGGGTTTAGCCTCATCCGATTTCGCTCGCCACTACTCTCGGAATCACTTTTGTTTTCTCTTCCTACGGGTACTGAGATGTTTCACTTCCCCGTGTTCCCTCCACACACCCTATTTTATTCAGATGCGGGTAACTGGACATAACTCCAGCTGGGTTTCCCCATTCGGACATCCCCGGATCAACGCTCGGTTGCCAACTCCCCAGGGCATATCGCAGGCTCCAACGTCCTTCATCGGCTCTCGATGCCAAGGCATCCACCATGTGCCCTTAACAACTTGCCCACAACAAACCACCAACACACACAACAAACCAACACTACAGTCCAACACAACAGTTCAACTGAAGTCCAACACTGAAGTTCGACACTGTGCGTGATGATGCTCGCCTGTGGGACAAACCATTCAAGAGAACACACAAAACAATCACGAAACAAACACCATATTAATGCTCGCGTCCACTATGAAGAAATCAAACAACCAGAAGCCGAACCAGCCCCTACCCAGCCACCCCCAAACCCCGGGGGCACCCAGCCAGACAGGCGTCTGATGCCTCAGACACCCAACAGCGTGCCACACCTACCAACCAACAACCCCCACAGGGACAACCCCGTGCGAACTGCCGATCCACGATTGCTGCGTTCCACTATCCGAACACCCCATACACGACAACACACTCGGTCATCGATGCGGGTGTGCTCCTTAGAAAGGAGGTGATCCAGCCGCACCTTCCGGTACGGCTACCTTGTTACGACTTCGTCCCAATCGCCAGCCCCACCTTCGACGGCTCCCCCCACGAGGGTTAGGCCACCGGCTTCGGGTGTTGCCGACTTTCGTGACGTGACGGGCGGTGTGTACAAGGCCCGGGAACGTATTCACCGCAGCGTTGCTGATCTGCGATTACTAGCGACTCCGACTTCATGGGGTCGAGTTGCAGACCCCAATCCGAACTGAGACCGGCTTTTTGGGATTCGCTCCCCCTCACGGGATCGCAGCCCTTTGTACCGGCCATTGTAGCATGCGTGAAGCCCTGGACATAAGGGGCATGATGACTTGACGTCATCCCCACCTTCCTCCGAGTTGACCCCGGCAGTCTCCCATGAGTCCCCACCACTACGTGCTGGCAACATGGAACGAGGGTTGCGCTCGTTGCGGGACTTAACCCAACATCTCACGACACGAGCTGACGACAGCCATGCACCACCTGTACACCAGTATCAAAGAGACCCCCATCTCTGGGGGCTTCCGGTGTATGTCAAACCCAGGTAAGGTTCTTCGCGTTGCATCGAATTAATCCGCATGCTCCGCCGCTTGTGCGGGCCCCCGTCAATTCCTTTGAGTTTTAGCCTTGCGGCCGTACTCCCCAGGCGGGGCGCTTAATGCGTTAGCTACGGCACGGAACCCATGGAATAGGCCCCACACCTAGCGCCCAACGTTTACGGTGTGGACTACCAGGGTATCTAATCCTGTTCGCTCCCCACACTTTCGCTCCTCAGCGTCAGGTAATGCCCAGAGAACCGCCTTCGCCACCGGTGTTCCTCCTGATATCTGCGCATTTCACCGCTACACCAGGAATTCCATTCTCCCCTGCATACCTCTAGTCTGCCCGTATCGAAAGCAAGCACCGAGTTAAGCCCGGTGTTTTCACTCCCGACGCGACAAACCGCCTACGAGCCCTTTACGCCCAATAATTCCGGACAACGCTCGGACCCTACGTATTACCGCGGCTGCTGGCACGTAGTTGGCCGGTCCTTCTTCTACCCCTACCGTCACTTACGCTTCGTCGGAGTTGAAAGAGGTTTACAACCCGAAGGCCGTCATCCCTCACGCGGCGTTGCTGGATCAGGCTTCCGCCCATTGTCCAATATTCCCCACTGCTGCCTCCCGTAGGAGTCTGGGCCGTGTCTCAGTCCCAGTGTGACCGGTCACCCTCTCAGGCCGGCTACCCGTCAAAGCCTTGGTGAGCCATTACCTCACCAACAAGCTGATAGGCCGCGAGCACATCCTGCGCCGAAAAACTTTCCACCACCACCAGATGCCTGGAGTGGTCATATCCGGTATTAATCACCGTTTCCGGTGGCTATCCCAGAGCACAGGGCAGATTACTCACGTGTTACTCACCCGTTCGCCGCTCGAGTACCCCCGAAGGAGCCTTTCCGCTCGACTTGCATGTGTTAAGCACGCCGCCAGCGTTCGTCCTGAGCCAGGATCAAACTCTCCATAAGAAAACTCAATACCTGACAAACAGACACTGCTGACAAACTTGTCATCAGAATCATCATTGCCGAAAACACACACCCAACCCCACAAAAGGATCAGATGCACACAAACGTCACAACAATCTATGCATGACACACTGTTGAGTTCTCAAACATCACACGC
>NZ_JBNINR010000033.1:0-3530 GCF_051390595.1 Nocardioides segetis
AGGCGACTGCGAAGGCGAACAACAAGGGCGCTGGCAAGGCGTCGCTGAACATGCGGAGGGGCTGACGTGTCCGAGACATCTCCCGAGTCCGAGCCGAATCCGGCCGTCGTGCTGCTGGAGGCGCGTCGTGCGGAGCTGACGGGTGGTGAGCAGTCGATCGGGGTGCAGGAGCAGCAGGTCGAGCAGATGCGTGCGGCTCTGGACTCGGCCCTCGCGGTGCTGGCTGCGTGCGAGGCGGAGCTGGTGGCACTGGATGACGCGATCGCGATCCTTCCGCCGACCGTCCCGCCCGTGGTTCCGCCCGTCGATCCTGAGCTGGAGGTCTGAGGATGGTGCAGCAGCACGGCCTCACGTGGGGTGCGCTGGACTTCGTGAGCCCCGAGGCCGATCCGCCGGCCGACGGATTCCTGATCCATGCGATGGCGAATGGCACCTCGTTCGGCAATCCCGAGGCGGACTATCAGACCCTCCAGTCGCTGTTGCGGGATGGCGCCGTGGTGGTGCGGGGCGGCCGGAAGAACCGGCTGATCCAGATCCGCCTCGCCGTCTCGGCGCCGTCGGCAACCGCTGGTCCGGCGCTCATCGCAGGCGAGGCCGCACTTCAAGGGCAGGCCGAGATGGACTCGCCGCCGCCGCTAGCAGTCACGCCGTCGCTGACCGGTGCGGCGACGGCGTTCTTCGATGTCGTGATCGCGCGCGATCTGGAGTGGGACACCTCGGACGGCTGGGACTTGGACGAGGTGATGCGTGAGGTCTGGTACTTCACCTTGACCCTGGAGTGCCTGCCGTTTCCTCGGACCGAGGACAAGGTGATCGTGCCCGCGATCCCGGTTCCGCCGGACCCGAGCGGTCCTGCGGCGTTCGTCAACCTGGACACCTGTGACTCGACAACGAACTGGTCGGCGTCCTTTAGCGTCAACCAAACCTGGCAGTGGCAGGTCTTCCCGCTTACCGTCGCCTCTGGTGCAGTCCGCGCTCGCATCTGGAACGACACCGGACCCCGGACGGAGTACCCCGGGATCACACTGACTCGATCGGGCGCGCTGTCTATGTCCGGCAACCCGTACCTCGCGGTTGACGTGCGCAGCAGTCACTCGTCGGTCCGAGGCGTCC
The DNA here is from genome assembly GCF_051390595.1 of Nocardioides segetis. Taxonomy (NCBI): domain Bacteria; kingdom Bacillati; phylum Actinomycetota; class Actinomycetes; order Propionibacteriales; family Nocardioidaceae; genus Nocardioides; species Nocardioides segetis. The sequence goes on from NZ_JBNINR010000033.1 coordinate 1,114, forward strand.
CCACGGTGACAATCGACGGCGTAGTCAAGGCGCCCATCTCCGCCGACTCGATTGCAGGCGGTCTCACGCGGATCTATGTCGCGACGGGCAACTTCACCACCCTCGCCGTCTCGGTGCCCCAGCAGACGGGCCCGGCGGTTTCCGGTAGCGACGACACCTTCACGCTCGACGTAGCCAACGTTGCCCGCACCGACACCATCGGCGACAAGACGAACTCCACGCTTCGCCAGCAGTCGCGCACGGTCGAGATCAAGGGGTCCGCGCCAACTCAGGCCGCGATCAGGTTCTACGACGCAACCCCGGCACCACTGGGTGGCGAGATTCTGGTCCACGCCTCTAACAACACGTCATGGCAACCGCCGCTGCGAAAGTGGCGGGCCACGGGGTCAGGTGCCGTCGCGGACGCCACGCTGGTGTCTGGTGGGCGCAACACTCTCGCCACGCCGTCGGTCTACCGATTCCCGGCCAGTCTGATCACAGAAGGCACCTACGCCCTTCGGGGGCGGATGAACGTCACCTCGGTCGGGACGCTGACGTGGTCCGTCAAGATCGTGTCCAGCACTGGCGCTGACGTGGTCGGCTCGTCCGTGATCACCTCCGGGTCACGGCCACTGGCCTCGACCGGCGGCACGTACCGCGTGTTGGAGCTGGCCGACCTCGGCCTGGTGATGGGCAAGCCCGAGGGCGACCAGATGATCCAGCTCACGATCAGCGGCACCGCGAACATGACGATCGACGAGATGTGGCTGTTCGGTCTCGACGACGGTGTCCTGAACTGGCTGCGCGACACCGAGAACATGACGTGGATCGAGATCCGCTCCGCCGTTCTGGGTGCGGAGAACGATTCGATCTACGGCGGCAGCGGAGTGCCTGGCGTCGGTGGGGTCGACGTCTCCTACAAGGCCGGCGGCGACGGCTACGGGTCGATCGGGGTCCCGGAGTTCAAGCCCGGCCTCATCCAGTTGTTCACCGTCGCCACATCCTCGCTCGTGTCGCAGTCGGAGGTTGAGATGTACCCCCGCGGCCACTCCCACATCCTCGCCGAGTGGGCACCGTGAGGCGTCGATGAGTCGCCACACTGCAACCCGACCCAATGTCCGGCTGACCGTGAACGGTGCCACATACCTGCTTTCGGCGATCGTCCCGCGGCGAAGCGGCTGGGGAGAGCTCAAGCACTCCACGCGACTCAATGGGTCCTGGTCGGCGTCATGGTCGATCCCGAACCCGCGACAGTGGCGGCATCCAGCGCTGGTCCGCGGCGCCCGGGTGGAGATCATGTACGGCCCCATCGTCGTGTGGTCCGGCACCTTGGAGGAGCCTGACTGGGACCAGGGTTCGTTCGTTGCAAGCGGTGCATCTCGCGACGCGGAGACTGCCATGGCGCTCGACGGTGCTGGCGCGTCGTCCACTGAGCCGAACACGATCATCGACGCTGCGATCGTTCGCGGGGTCCTGTCTTGGACGAGGGTGGGGAACTTCGGCACCACCCCCATTGGCGACGCGAACGGCGGTCTGGTCACCATCCGTTCCGTGCTCGACGCCTGGGCACAGAAGAACGGTTCTCGCTGGAAGGTCAACCGTCGACGCGAGCTGGTGATCGAGCCGATCGACATCAGCCCGAGATGGTTCATCGTCCCTGGCGCAGGCTTTCTCGGCGCCGCATCACAGGATCGCGTCGATCGGGTTTTCGCGCGCTTCATCAACTCCGCCACTGGGCGCCGCGACACCGTTTCGTACCCCGCCACCACGCCGTCCGGCGGTATCGAGTCGGCTGTCGACCTCATTGCCGGGCGAGGAGCGATGACATCGGCCGCCGCGCTGGCCGAGGCCACGAACATCTGGAATCAGCGGCAGGGCCTGTCTAGCTTCACGAATGGCGCCACCGTGGCGCACGGACAGGTCGCCGCCAAGGGCGGCGACGCTGCCGAACTGGCGCTCATCGAAGCCGGAGAGTCCGCCTGCATGCTCGGATCACCTGACCCCCGCGGAATAGCTCGCAACACCACCTTTGCGATCGGTGAGACCGAGTATGACTGGGAGGACGACGAGGCGCAGCTCAACCCCGCAGACCTCGCTCCACGCGACACCCAGGGCGTCCTTGAGAGCGTCGGAAACCTCGCACTCGATGCAATGGCAAAGGCATCGACCAGCGAGGGCGGAACCCGGATCTCCGGAGTAGTGACGGTCGCCGTGTCCGCTGGCGACCCCAACGGCACCGGACAGACGATCCTCACGTTCCCGACCGGCACCTTCACGGCGCCCCCAAGAGTCCTCGTCTCCTCGACAACCTTCGCCTACTACGCCTGGGTCGACTCGATCACCGCCACCCAGTGCCGTGTCCTCCTGACCCACATCAACGCCACGCCCGGCACGATCACGGCAGGCGTCAACTACATCGCGATGGGCTGGTGACCCCC
>NZ_JBNINR010000034.1:0-2683 GCF_051390595.1 Nocardioides segetis
GATCACGCCGCCATCGAGAGCGGCGAGTAGGGCACCGAGGATCACCTCAAAGCCCACCACCCCGCGGGGCTCTGTCCTCGGTGACGAGGAGAAGGCTGCTCTCCTTCAGCGCTACCGAACTGGAGTGCTGGCCGTAGATCTCCCGTGAGTTCGGCATCAGCCGACAGTCGCTCAACATGCTTGCCGAAGAAGCGGACTTGCCTCGCCGGGTCACCCGTCTGGCCCAAGAGCAACAAGACGAGATCATCGATCTCTACCAGTCTGGCCTCGGCCTTGCCGCAGTCGGGAAGCAAGTTGGTCGCAGCAAGGGAACAGTCCTTGGCGCGTTGCGTCGAGCCAACATTGCAACCCGCGGATCCGCGGCGCGTTGAGGCCGACTTCAACTGGACGAAGCCCGTGACGATTGACAATGCCTACCATCCTCGACGGAAGAGCTAGTCAAACATGTCCTCCTGGGGCTCGTCGTCCGTACCCTCCGGCCAGATAAAGACTTGGTGCTCTTCACGGGCTTCGCCTGGCTTCCAGGTCTTCGTGTCGGCCATAGACGCAGCGTAAATGAACTCGTAGGTACCAGGTTTCTCGAGGAAGGACGCGATCTCAGCGTCTTCGGCTGAGGCGATCACACTCGGTCCCGCAACAGTCCAGGTTCCACGCACCTTGTGGGGCCAGCCGTCCATGACCTGTTGGATGCCTAGCGCAGGCGCCTGGTCGAACTCGATGATGTTGAGGAGAACACTGTCGGCATTGTCTTCCTCGATGCACTGAACAAGCATGAAGTCGTCGAATGTCACGACACGAAATCCCCGAAGCGACTCTTCAATGTCGGGAACATCGTCGTATTCCTCTCGCATGATCCAGAAGGAACCATCCTCGGGAACAATCTCAACGGCTTGCTGATCCATGGACACTCAACCTCGAATTCACTAGTCTCGGCAACTCGGCCGATATTGCAGAACGGTCATCGTACGTAGACCCAGTACGGATCGGTCGCCACTATGCGGTTCTCCCGCAGGAATTTGGCAAGCGCGGTACCGGCACCCCTGTTGTGATCAAGGTCAATCAATGTCACTTCACACGTGCGCGCAGCAAAGCAGCCTTGGAACGTGCTCGAAAATGGATATTCGTCGCAAGAACCGCTCCCAGGCTTGTTCTTACACAACTTCTTCGCCATCTCTCGATTGAGGTTCCTGTTGTCGGACCGGAGAGACTTCCAGTGCAAACGGGTCAGCGCGCCCACGCCCTTGACGTAGGAAACGCCAGGATGACTAGGCATCTTTTTCTGCGCCCACTTGACAAACAGCGAACTCTCTCTGTAGTTGCTCTTGGTTAGCATCTCAAACCTCGGCGTATAGCTGAGGATGACACATCCACCTCTTGACCCAATGTATCTCATTCGATCACACCTGGTCTTTGGCGAGAAGAGCGGTCCAATAGTGTGAACCTTCGAACTATCCAAGCCTTGAACCGTAGCGTTGAAGGAAGTCCAAAGAACGGCGCTGGTCTGCACTTTTCCAGTGTAGGAGAATTCTGCTCCCACACTAACGCGACGGTTCTTTGGGCCGAGAAGAAGTGCACTCGAACTCGCCTGGTCGACAAGATTTGTGTTGCAGTATTCCTTCTTTGCACAGGCATACGAAATGTGAAGACGTACCGTCTCGGCAGTGCCTTCGCTCGATTCCAGCGACAATCGGACTCGATGGACCAAGATCGGCAGCTTTCGCACCGGATATGCGATCATGTAGCGCCAATACGTGGCTTCACCATCCGTGATCCAGTACTTTTCGTCCCGATCAACATACGAATAGCCGTCACATCAATCAGCATTGTACCGATCCCGAACCAACCACCCGTCCTGCGAAGTCAACGAACTCCCCGCGATCGTTGCGTCACAGGAAGGGATGTCGTATGTGTCACCGGCGGGGAGGTATCGCCGGGAATTCGAACTAGGTTTTTGGCTCGAATGCTCGACTAGAATCTGGGTTTGGGAAGGTGGGTAGTAGACGTCTGCCGCTCGAAGCCAGAACCTCGATCCGTCTCCGCCCGACTGAGAGACGAGGTAGTAGTCACGCGACGTCGCGTGGACGTCCACCTTTGCATCCTTGGCGAGATTGGTACCGCTTGCGTAGCTGGCATCTGCCGCAGCCAGTCGAGGAGTCGTCCTGCGGATGAATGCCTGGCCTTCTGACCCAGGCTCAGTTTTCATGACGGAGATAACGAACTCATCGTGCATGTGTCCTGAAGACTCATCTGCGTCAACGCGAATGGTTGCGAAGCCCTCGGCGAGACCTGCCACCTCCGCTCCCTGCGCATCCCCCGAGACCCCTGCCACGCTTGGTGCCGAGCTCGACCAGACGACATTCTGTGCGGACGCAGACACAGCCAGAGGAACAGTCAGCGTCGCACCGACCTCGACCACTCGGTAGGCATTTGAACTCAAGGCGACAGGCGTGGACGCGGCCACTGTGGGGACCGCGGACGCACGATTCGCCAGTGCTGGTGGAACCAACAGTGCCGCAGCCAAGAGCCCGACGACGGGCACCAACCGAGCCAAGCGACCAACGGCGCCATGCACGAGGACGCCGCTTGCGACTCGGATGGACGCGGTGGGGACTGCTGCACGATCGGGTGACAGGTTGGGTCACGCAGCCTGAGTGGCCGGCGCGGTCATGATGGTCTCGTACTC
>NZ_JBNINR010000035.1:0-1661 GCF_051390595.1 Nocardioides segetis
CCGAAGTCGGATTGACGACCGAAGGGGTCGCGCTGATCGAGATCGAACTTCAGGGGCGAGCTGCATGAACCCCGATCCCTGGTTCGCGGCGTGGACTCTGGTCACCCTCATCCTGGCGCTGCTGCTGATCTGGGGCGGCTGGAACCTGTGGACGGGGCGGTGGTGGCAGTGAGCGCCGACGTCACGGAGATCCACCGCTACCGGGCCTACTGCGCGGAGTGCAACTGGTGGTCCGACGAGCTGGAGTCCGAGGAAGCGGCAGATCGTGACGCGGATGAGCACGACGAGGAGTGCCACTCATGACCGCCAACAGGCCCATCTTCGACCCTGACCATCGTGCCCGGTCTGTCGCCGTGGTCGTCGTGGTCGGTGCGGTCATCGGGCTGCTGGTGCTGGTGATGCTGCTGGACATCGTGGTGAGGTCGGCATGAGTGCCGAGTACGTGCGCCGCTACTACGGCGTCGACTTCAAGCGCGGCGACCGGGTCGCGGTTGACGGCAAGCCGGGGACGGTCGTGTCGTTCCCCGACCAGTACATCGGCGTCCGACTCGACGGCGAGAGGCACACCTCACGCTGCCACCCGACCTGGCGGCTTGAGCGCATCAGCGACACCACTGTCTGATCTTCCGTCGCCCACGTGACTGTTCGCGTGGTCGGCGGATCGAGGGGCGCCCTGGCAGGAACAGGGCGCCCCGACCAATTCCTAGGCCCCGTGCGCGATGCGACGGGCCAACAACGCATCTCGACAGAAGGACTTCCGATGACCACCACTCTCAACCTCACGGCTCGCGAGCTCGCCGCCGTGGTGCACCCGGTCCTGCCGTTGGCGGGCAAGGACGACGCGCTGCCCGTGATCAACGCGGTGCTGATCGAGACGGACGGCAAGTGGCTGTACGCCATGTCGACCGACCGGTTCCGCATCGGCGTCAAGCGGATCGCCAAGCGACCAACCGACGACGACCCGACCATCGAGTGGCCTGCGTTCCGTGCGCTGATCCCGTTGCGCTCCGTCCGGTCACTGCTGTCCATGTTCAAGCCGACCCGGAGCATGAATCCCGAGCTGAGCCTGACGATCGACGGCGACAACCTGATCGCCGAGGGGGCGGGTGGGTTCGACCTGTTCGACTCCTCGCGCTTCACCTACGCACTTACGCCCGGCGAGTTCCCGGACCTCCGTGCACTCGTCCGCAAGGCGACCGAGGGTGCCGATGAGCGTGGTCACGAGGCTGGGATCAACCCGACTTTCCTGGCGGACTTCAAGGCGTGCGGATCGCCGACACTTCGGCTCACCTTCGGCGCACCCGGCAGGCCGATCCTGCTCACTGACGACGAGGGGTTCATCGGACTGCTGATGCCGCGAAGGCTCGTCGGCGGGGAGGCCGAGGACTGGACGGATTTCCTCGCCGAGAGGCCCGCGAAGAAGGCGACCGCCAAGAAGGCGGCCGCGCCCCGCAAGCGCACCACAAGGAAGACGAGCGCCGCCTAATGTGCCTCGACTGCACCCCCAACTGGGAGCCACCCGCACCAGGCGAGGGCGAAACCTTCGACCCCATCGCCGACGCCATCGACACCAAGCGCCACGCCCGGGACCGGGAGAACCGTGCCGCTGCGGGGATTCCAGAGCCGACCATCGCCGAGCTCGCCCAGGGATTCGGGTCGCA
>NZ_JBNINR010000036.1:0-1416 GCF_051390595.1 Nocardioides segetis
CGGTGACAAGAGAGTCCCCTGGAGTGGTGGGGTTTGAGGACCGGCGGCGGGGCTTCATGACGTAGGCGGCCATCGGCGGGATCTTCGGTGTGAAACGACCAAGTCACGCACTGAAGAAGGAGCCCATCCGATGGCCTTGTCCCAGTCTGCCCTGTCCGAGTTGCTCGACGCGTTCCGCACCGGCGATGGCGTCGACATGATCCGCGAGTCGGTCCGCACCGTGCTCCAAGAACTCGTCGAGTTCGAAGCCGCCGGCGTGATCGGCGCGGAGCGCTACGAGCGCACCGAGGACCGCGTCGCCGAACGCAACGGCACCCGCCCCAAGCTGCTGGCCACCAAGGCCGGCGACATCGAGCTGCGCATCCCCAAGCTCCGCAAGGGCTCGTACTTCCCGAGCATCCTCGAGCCCCGACGTCGGATCGACCAGGCTCTGTACGCGGTCGTGATGGAGGCATACGTCCACGGCGTCTCGACCCGCAGCGTCGATGACCTGGTCGTTGCTCTTGGCGCCGACAGTGGGATCAGCAAGTCCGAGGTCTCCCGCATCTGCGAGCAGCTCGACGAGGTCGTCGGCGCGTTCCGGACCCGGCCGCTGGACCATACGCCCTTCCCGTACGTCTACCTCGATGCGACCTACCTCCACGTCCGCAACAAGCCCGGCAAGGGCGGCCAGGTCGTCTCGATGGCCGTGGTCGTGGCGACTGGGATCGCCGCTGACGGCTCCCGCGAGGTCCTCGGACTCGACGTCGGGGACAGCGAGGACGAGACGTTCTGGCGGGCGTTCCTGCTGTCGCTGAAGCAGCGCGGCCTGTCCGGCGTGAAGCTGGTCATCAGCGACCAGCACTCCGGTCTCGTGAAGGCACTCAAGCGGTCCTTCCAAGGCTCCGCGCACCAGCGGTGCCGGGTCCACTTCGCCCGCAACCTCTTGGCACACGTGCCCAAGACCCACGCCGACATGGTCGCCGCGGTGTTCCGCACGATCTTCGCCCAGCCCGACCCCGAAGCCGTGGCCGCCGCGTGGGACGAGGTCCGTGACCAGCTCGCGGCTTCGTTCCCGAAGGTCGGTCCGTTGATGGATGAGGCCAAGGCCGAGGTGCTGGCGTTCACCGCCTTCCCGAAGGCCCACTGGCGCAAGATCTGGTCCACCAACCCGCTGGAGCGGGTCAACAAGGAGATCAAGCGCCGCAGCCGCGTCGTCGGGATCTTCCCCAACGCCGCCGCCGTGATCCGACTGGTCGGCGCGGTTCTCATCGACATGCACGACGAGTGGATCGCCGGCGACCGCCGCTACCTCTCAGAGGAGTCCATGGCGCTGCTCAACGACCCCATGGATACTGGTGATCACGCCGCCATCGAGAGCGGCGAGTAGGGCACCGAGGATCACCTCAAAGCCCACCACCCCGCGGGGCTCTGTCC
>NZ_JBNINR010000037.1:0-1370 GCF_051390595.1 Nocardioides segetis
TGTGATGTCTCGGGACATCGGCATGGCCTGGACCCACGGTTGTGGGTTTGGGCTCATTGCTTTTTCGGTGTGGGTCCGGGTGGTCGTCCGGTTCCTTGGTAGTCCTTGGTTGGGTCGATGGTGAGCTCGCGCAGGATCTCGCCGGTGGTGGCGTGGATGATGCGCACGTGCAGGTCTTGGATGAGTAGGAAGATGTCGGTCCCGGCGTGGGTTCGGCCGATCCCGATGTGGCGGAGTCGACCAGCGACTCGCAGGGTGACGGTGCCGTTCTTGCTGACCTTGTCCGTGCGGACCCGGTCGTGGGTGTCGCCGGTCCGGTCGGTGGCCGGGATCGCTTTGGGGCGGGCTGTGTAGATCGTGGCCGGGGTCGCGCTGCGCGGCAGGGAGCGGTGTGGCCGGTTGGTGTTGTACTCGACGGCGAACCGGTCCAGGAGCCGTTGGAGCTCGTTGATGGTGCGGGGCTGGGCGGGTTGGGCGCGCAGCCACTTCTTCATGGTCTGCTGGAATCGCTCCACCTTTCCGCAGGTCGTGGGGTGGTTGGGGCGGGAGTTCTTCTGCACGATGTTCAGTTCGCGCAACTCGAACTCGAGGTGGTTGCGCCCGCCCCGGCCGCCTGAGAACCGCGTCGTGTAGACCATGCCGTTGTCGGTGAGCACGGATGCGGGATGTCCGTGCTGGCCTGCGGCTTGTCGGAACGCGGCCAGCACGATCGGGCCGCTCACTCGACGGTGAGCGCTGATCTGCAGCGCGTAGCGGGAGTGGTCGTCGAGCCAGGTTAAGATCTCCACGTCCTCGCCGGGGCTGCCGTCGAGGTCAGTGAGCCGGTAGTGGGTGAAGTCGGATTGCCAGGTCTCGTTGGGCTGCTCGGCCTGGAACCGGATGTAGGAGCTCTTCGGTCTCTTCGACGGATCGGGGACCACCTGGCCGTGCCGGACCAGGATCCGGTGAATCGTGGTCCGTGGCACCACCTGTTTGTGTCGGTGAGCCAGGTGCCACGACAGCGTGTCAGCGCCCGCGTCGTGTCCCTGTCCCAGGAGTTCTTTGCGTAGCCGCAGGATCAGGTCGACGACCTCGACCGGGGTGGCCCCCGGGGAGGTGTGCGGGCGCCGTGATCGTGGCTCGAACGCCGCGTCGCCCTCGGCTCGGTAGCGCGCCATGAGCCGGCTGATCCAGCCCTGCGAGACGTCGTAGGTGCGTGCGACCTCGCTCTGCGAGGCGCCCGCGAGCACGGCAGTGATGACAAGGCGGCGCTTCGACACCGACCAGCGTCGAGCCCACGCTCGCGATCAGACCCGCGCCATGCCGATCACCCGACACATCCCATTCCGATGTCGCGAGACACCCCATTCCGATGTCCCGAACCAGGACAC
>NZ_JBNINR010000038.1:0-1299 GCF_051390595.1 Nocardioides segetis
TGCGACCCGAATCCCTGGGCGAGCTCGGCGATGGTCGGCTCTGGAATCCCCGCAGCGGCACGGTTCTCCCGGTCCCGTGCGTGGCGCTTGGCGTCGATGGCGTCGGCGATGGGGTCGAAGGTCTCGCTCTCGCCTGGCATGGGTGGCTCCCAGTTGGGTGTGCAGTCAGTGCACATCGGCTGGCTCCTTGATCGAGCGGGCGAGAGCGAGGGCGCCGAGGATCCACGGCGGCGCGTCCACCGGAATCCCGCGGACAGGGGGGCCGACGTTCACGTCGGGGTGCATTTCCAGCCACGCGGCGGCATCGAGCAGCAGGTCCGCGACCAGAGGCCAGTTCTCGTGGTACGGACCCCCGCGTGTCCGCACCTTCCCAGCCGCGCGGGTGAGCAGGTCATGGGCAGTCACTGCGCGGCCTCGATGTCCCCTGTGAACTCACTGACGACGTTGGCCGGCGTCAGGAATCCGTCCAAGTCGATCGCGGGGCCGGCGTCGATGAACTCCGCGATCAGGCTCGGCGTGGGAGGCTGCCCGTCGCTCCACTGCTCGAACTCGGCGCGATCGTTCGGGTCCAGAGTGAATTCGAACTCGTAGTCGATCTCCTGCCGTGCTCGCAGTCGGACCGTGTAGTCATCGTTGGCTTCGCTCATCGCGATGCTCCGTTCTTGAGTGCTTGTTGTCCGGCCTCTCGCGGCGCGCGCGGGCCTAGGAATTGGTCGGGGCGCCCTGTTCCTGCCAGGGCGCCCCTCGATCCGCCGACCACGCGAAAGACCGCGTGGGCGACGGAAGATCAGACAGTCGTGTCAGCGAGTGCTCATGCCGACCGCGCCACGATGTCCAGCAGCATCACCAGCACCAGCGGCCCGATGACCGCACCGACCACGACGACCACGGCGACAGACCGGGCACGATGATCCGGGTCGAAGATGGGCTTGTTGTCGGTCACGACTCGCCCTCGTCGATCCACTCGCGCCAGCCCTCGGCGACGCCCTCGCCCCACCCGTTCATAAGCGCGGCGTACACGTCTTCCTCAGTGCAGTAGCCATCTCGCTGGTAGCCGTCGATTCGCTCAAAGGCGCGGTCGAGGGCATCTGAGATACGCGCGTCGATCCAGCGCGATGCAGGAGTGCTCACTGCCACCACCGCCCCGTCCACAGGTTCCAGCCGCCCCACATCAGCAGCAACGCCAGGACGATCGCGAGCACAGTCCACGCGGCGAACCAGTGATCGGGGTTCATGCAGCTCGCCCCTGAAGTTCGATCTCGATCAGCGCGACCCCTTCGGTCGTCAATCCGACTTCGG
>NZ_JBNINR010000039.1:0-1261 GCF_051390595.1 Nocardioides segetis
GGGACTGCTGCACGATCGGGTGACAGGTTGGGTCACGCAGCCTGAGTGGCCGGCGCGGTCATGATGGTCTCGTACTCGATGGGGGTCAATCGTCCGAGAGCCGCCTGCCTGCGGCGTCGGTGGTAGGTCCTCTCGATCCAGGTCACGATGGCGATCCGGAGCTCCTCGCGGGTGGCCCAGGTGCGGCGGTCGAGGACGTTCTTCTGGAGCAGCGCGAAGAAGCTCTCCATGGCCGCGTTGTCCCCGGCAGCGCCGACCCGTCCCATGGATCCGGCCATGTGGTGACGGTTGAGCGCACGGACGAACTTCCGGCTTCGAAATTGCGATCCTCTGTCCGTGTGGACGATGCACCCGGCCACGTCGCCGCGCCTGGCGACGGCATTGTTGAGCGCCGCGACGGCCAGCCGTGACTTCATCCTCGAGTCGAGCGAGTAGCCCACGATCCGGTTGGAGTAGACGTCCTTGAAGGCGCAGAGGTAGAGCTTCCCTTCGCCGGTGCGGTGTTCGGTGATGTCGCCGATCCACAGCTCGTTCGGCCCATCGGCCTTGAACTCGTGCCGGATCACGCCGTGCTTGTCGACCACGGCGCACAGGTCGTCGTGGACCGGTGGGCCGGGCTTCTTCGCCTTCCCGCGCTTAGGCTTGCCGAAGGCCGACCACCAGCCCAGCTCGGAGCAGATCCGCCACGCGGTCCGCTCCGCCATTGGCTCACCGGCATCACGGGCTTCGTCGACAAGGAACCGGTAGCCGAACTCGGGGTCGTCGCGGTGGGCGTCGAACAGGGCGTTGGCGCGGTAGGCCTGGTCGAGTTCGGCATCGGTGACCGGCTGACGCAGCCAGCGGTAGTAGGGCTGGCGCGCGATCTTGAGCACCCGACACGTCACCGTGACGGGGATCCCGTCCTCGGCCAACTCGCGGACGAGCGGGTACGTCATTTTCCCGGAAGATTCGCCTGCGACAGATAGGCGGCCGCGCGACGCAGGACCTCGTTCTCCTGCTCCAGCAGCCGAATCCTCTTCTTCAGCTCGCGGTTCTCCGCGTTCTCAGCCGCGGTCGTGCCGGGCTTGATGCCGTCCTCGACGTCGGCGGTCTTCATCCAGTTCGTCAGGCAGGACTCGCTGATGCCGAAGTCGGCGGCGATCTGCCTCAGATGGACGCCCGGCTCACGGTTTCTCGCGACACGAACCACGTCGTCGCGGAACTCCTTGGGGTACGGCTTCGGCACAGTGCACATCCTTCCAGCGGCACCTCTCGGCACCAC
>NZ_JBNINR010000040.1:0-1152 GCF_051390595.1 Nocardioides segetis
CTCGGCGGGGTTGTTGGACCAGATCTGGGTCCACACGTCTTTGGGGAAGGCGGTGAAGGCCAGGATGTCCGCGCGAGCTGCGTCGAGGTGGGCGTGGACCTCGGGCAGCTTCTGGTCGACGTAGTCCAGCAGCCGGTCGAACTGGGCGTGCACGGCCGGCGCGTCGGGCTGGTCGTAGACGCTGTGCAGCATCGCCTTGACGGCCGGCCACATCGACTTCGGTGTCACGCTCATCAGGTTCGCGGCGTAGTGGGTGCGGCAGCGCTGCCAGGCCGCGCCGGGCAAGTTCGCTGCGATCGCTTCGACCAGACCGGCGTGGGCGTCGCTTGTGACGAGTCGAACGCCGGCCAGGCCGCGGGCTACCAGATCGGCGAAGAACTCGTTCCACGCCGCGCCTGTTTCGCTGGTGGCGACGCGCATGCCGAGAACCTCGCGGTGGCCGTCGCCGTTGACGCCGGTGGCGAGCAGGACGACGGCGTTGATGACCCGGCCGCCTTCGCGGACCTTCATCGTGAGCGCGTCGGCTGCCACGAACGTGAACGGACCTGCCGCGTCGAGTGGGCGGTGGCGGAACTGCTCGACGTGCTCGTCGAGCTCTGCTGCCATCCGCGAGACCTGCGACTTCGACAGCGAGTCGATACCCAGGGTCTTGACGAGCTTGTCCATCCGCCGGGTGCTGACACCAGCGAGGTAGCAGTCGGCGACCACAGTGATCAGCGCGGTCTCGGCGCGCTTGCGCCGCTCGAGGAGCCACTCGGGGAAGTAGGTGCCCTTGCGGAGCTTGGGGATCGCGACATCAATCGTCCCGACCCGGGTGTCCAGGTCGCGGTGACGGTAGCCGTTGCGCTGTGCTGTCCGGCCTAATGTCGGGCGGCCGTACTCGGCGCCAACCACAGCGTCGGCGTCAGCCGAGAGCAGGGCGTTGATCATCGTCTGCAACAGCGAGCGCATCAGATCGGGACTCGCCTCGGCGAGGGCTTCGCCGAGCAGGCGTGCAGGGTCGACAATGTGGGCAGCGGTCATCGTGATGACTCCATTCGAGAGTGCTGTGAGAGGTTCACTCGAAGGATCACGCGGTGGCCGCGTCTTCGTCCGACGTACACGCCGGTGACGATCTCGGCGACCGCGCTACACCACTATCGGGGACTCAAC
>NZ_JBNINR010000041.1:0-965 GCF_051390595.1 Nocardioides segetis
AGAGGTTCCGCCAATAGGTTAAGGGCGTCGGGCTGGTCGGGTGTTCCAGCGGTGGGTGGTCCAGGCGATGCGGACAAGGCGACGGATGATGATCGCGGCGTTGGCGAGTGCGATGAATGCCTCGATCACGCGGATACGGCGTTCGGTGCAGATGTGGAGCTTCTTGAACCCGCGGTTGTGCCAGGAGTTGGTGCGTTCCACGACCCACCGGGTGCCGGCTTGAAGGGGGGTGCCCTTCTTGCTGATCACGCTCTGGCAGCCCAGTTCGTCAAGCAGTTCACGGGTAGCCAGGCTGTCGTAGCCGGCGTCGAGATGCACGGTGATCGTCTCGGGTAGCCCGACACCGAGCCGGGTCTCGAACCTGCCCAGCTTCGCCAAGGTCGGGCGCAGGAACGGGGAGTCGTGCCGGTTCGCCGAGGTCACCACACACCCGATCGGGATCCCGGCGCCGTCGGTCATCAACGACCGTTTGGTGCCTTGTTTCCCGCGGTCTACCGGAGACTTCCCGGCGGCCTCGCCACCGCAGGGTGCTTTGACGATGCACCCATCGACGCTGATGTCGTCGAGGTCGAGACCCACGATCTGGTCGTAGGCCTCCAACGCGAGCTGTTCGAGGCGCTCGAAGAGCCCGGCACTGATCCAGGCGTCGCGGCGTCTGCGGAGGGTGGTGGCCGAGCATGTGGTGTCGGCGATGCGGTCGTAGGCGGCGCCGAGGACCGCGATCTGGACGAGCTTGTCGAACACGATCCGGTCAGCGATGCGTGGTCGGTGGCATCCCAGCGGATGAGTCTCGATGTGTTCAGGGATCAGCGCGGCGAACTGGTCCCACAGCGGTTCGATGATGAAAGATGGCAGAGCAGGCACGAGTACCTCGGGGAAGAAGCGGCGTCAGATACCACTTCGTCTACCGGGGCTCGTGCCTGTCCTCGTGGACCGACACGCAACGACCTATTGGCGGAACCTCT
>NZ_JBNINR010000042.1:0-825 GCF_051390595.1 Nocardioides segetis
CTTCCGGCGGGAACGTTGAGCATCCAGCCGCCGGACGGGCTGACGTTGGTGAACTTCGAGACGAACTTCTACACCACCAGCACCGCCCCGATCAGCACCACCGTGACCCTGCTGGGCCAACAGGTCACCCTGGAGGCCACACCGGCCCGGTTCGGGTGGCACTTCGGCGACGGCGAGACCACCACCACGACCGAGCCCGGAGCGCCCTACCCCGACCTGTCCATCACCCACCGCTACCGACGCACCGGCGAGTACCACCCCCGCCTGTCGACCACCTACACCGGCCGCTACCGCATCGGCACCGGCCCCTGGCAGACCATCCCCGGCACCGTCACCATCGACGGCCCCGCCCACCAGCTCCGCGCGATCGAGGCCGACCCCCAACTCGTCGGCCACTGACCAACCGACACGAACACCGACAGACCGGCAGACCGGCAGACCGGCAGACCGGCAGACCGGCAGGCAGGCCGGTTGGCTGGGTCAGGCGGCGGCGTGGTTGAGGACCAGCTCGGTGACCATGATGTCGACCCGGGTGGGTGTCTGGTGGCCGGTGGTGGGGGTGATGCGTCGGGTGCCGGTCGGGTCGATGAGGTAGTGGGCCCCGTAGGGATCGCGCCAGATCACGATCCCGGGGAAGGGATGTCGGGCCTCCCAGCCGGCGTGGGTCTTGATCCGGTGATGGGTCCGGGTCAACGGGCCCAGGTTCTCGATGCTGGTCGCCCCACCCTCGCTGTAGGGGACGGCGTGGTCGAGGTCCATCCGGCGGCTGGTGTTGGCGGCGAACGGGAACACGTCGGCGGGATGGATCAGGTGCACCGCCTCGCG
>NZ_JBNINR010000043.1:0-756 GCF_051390595.1 Nocardioides segetis
CGCGGTGCCCACCACGCCCGCCACCTCCGCTTCGCCGAGGACGGCCGCGGCGGGGTCAAGGTCACCGGCTACGGCACCGTCGAGGACGCCGAGGCCATCAAGACCGTCCTGCACCCCCTCGCCGCCCCCGTCACCACCGAGCCCGGTGCCTGCGGGGGCGTCAACCGCACCCCCGGCCAGGCCATGTTCGACGAGCACGGCCTCTCCACCCAGCAGCCCTGCCTGACCCCGGGCTGTGGCCACGACGGCACCGACCCCCGCGAGGCAGGCGCCCGCCTGTGGGACGCACTGGTCGACGCCTGCCACCGCCTCGCCAACAGCGACGACCTCCCCCGCGACCACGGCACCCGACCCCGCGTGATGGTGCTCATCGACCAGCAATCCCTACGCCAGCAGGTCATCGACGCCGGGCTCGCCCGCGAAGGCCAGACCCCCACCGGTGCCCGACTCTCCGCCACCGCCGTACGCCGCATGGCCTGCGACGCCGAGATCATCCCCACCGTCCTCGGCACCGAGAGCCAGGTCCTCGACGTCGGACGCACCCACCGGCTCGTCACCCCCGCCCTGTGGACCGCCCTCATCGCCCGCGACCGCCACTGCGCCTTCCCCGGCTGCACCCGCATGCCCCTGGCCTGCGACGCCCACCACATCACCCACTGGGCCGACGGCGGCCCCACCGCACTGTCCAACCTCGTGATGCTGTGCCGACACCACCACACGTTGATCCACCAGACCCCCTGGATCGTGAAGATCGAC
>NZ_JBNINR010000044.1:0-676 GCF_051390595.1 Nocardioides segetis
GGACGACCCCGAGTTCGGCTACCGGTTCCTCCTCGACGAAGCGAAGGAGGCCGGCCAGGACATGGCTGCACGGACCGCTTGGCGGATTTGCTCAGACCTGGGCTGGTGGTCAGCATTCGGCAAGCCCAAGCGGGGCAAGGCGAGGAAGCCGGGCCCGCCGGTCCACGACGACCTATGTGCGGTCACCGACAAGCACGGCGTAGTCCGTCACGTCTTCGCTGCCGACGCCCCGAACGAGTTGTGGCTCAGCGACATCACCGAGCACCGGACCGCTGAAGGCAAGCTCTACATGTGCGCGATCAAGGACGTCTACTCCAACCGGATCGTCGGCTACTCGATCGACTCGCGGATGAAGTCACGGCTCGCGGTCGCGGCGCTCAACAACGCCGTCGCCAGGCGCGGCGACGTGGCCGGGTGCATCGTCCACACCGACAGAGGGTCGCAATTTCGAAGCCGGAAATTCGTCCATGCACTCAACCACCACGGCATGGTCGGATCGATGGGCCGCGTCGGTGCCGCGGGCGACAACGCGGCCATGGAGAGCTTCTTTGCGCTGCTCCAAAAGAACGTCCTCGGCCGGCGCTCCTGGGACACCCGTGACGAGTTGCGGATCGCGATCGTGACTTGGATCGAGAGGACCTACCACCGCCGCCGCAGGCAGGCCGGACTCGGACGA
>NZ_JBNINR010000045.1:0-550 GCF_051390595.1 Nocardioides segetis
GACGGGGAAGGCCGGCAGCGTGGCTGGGTTGGGTTGCCGGCTGCGGTTGGCGACGGTCGCATGGGGCCTGGCGTGCGCCGGTGACACGTGCGGCAGGTCGGTGCGGGTCGCTGACCTGCCGTAGGTGTCACGGGCTCATCTCCCACTGGGCGAGACGTCTGTTTTTCCGGTGCCTCGGTCGAGGTGGTTTCCCTTGTGCACAGGCGGGTTTGCGACGCTCGGGTTGTGTCGTGGGTGGGTGGGAGTATCCAGTCATGGATCTCGGAACCCGCACCTCGTCGACAGCAGCTCTGCTGTCGCGTGTGGGTGAGCGGATCCGGTCCCGCGAGGCACTGCTCGTCGAGGAATGGGAAGACATCACCGCCTGGGCGAGCGACCACATGATCACCGGTCCCGAGGGGGTCGCGACCCTCACCGAGGGCTACCTCGACACCGGGGTCCCGATCGCCGGTCCCGGTGCACCGCTGGTGTCCGAGTTCGCGTTGATGGAGCTCATCGCCGTCCTCGGCCGCACCCCCGACGGCGGAAAGGCGTATGTCGGGCGGGTCAT